>JBKHKD010000008.1:0-96875 GCA_046537785.1 Actinomycetota bacterium | reverse complement strand
AGAACCAGGAGCTAGCGCTACTGATCGCCGCGGAAGCCTTCGATCAGTCGGTCGAGGGGCTAGGGGAACCTTTGCCGAAAGCCACGAGTGCCTTGGCCCAGGCGATCCAGGATTGGAGACTCATCGGTCGATTTCCCGCTGGCGAGGAGCGTATTGCCGAGGGCTCGCCCGATGGGTCGCTCGTGGTCACATCAGTAGGCGAGCTTCCTTCGCCGGTGGTCAATGTGTTCGATGCCAAGGGCGAGCGTGTGAGCATTTTGGAGGGTCCTGGTGATTCCGGCATTCTCGCCCGACAGGCGGTCTTTCATCCAGATGGAGACAAGATTGCGGTTTCGTACACAACGATCGGCGAGGACGCTGTCTATCAACCGGCTCCCGAAGGCGCTTCGGATGTCATAGTCTTCGACGCCGTCTCCGGGTCGGTGCTGTCCAGAGTCGATGTCGTCGGTGACGATTCGGCGCTCTGGCTCAGCTTCGGCCCATCAGGAGAGACGATTGCCGTTTCATCCCGCCAGGATGTCCGCGTCGTCGACTGGCGGCAGGGGACGGAGATTGTCAGCTTTGCTCAGTCTTCGAATGTTGGTAGGGCGATCTTTCTCGACGAGGAGACTCTGCTGGTCCCGGTTGACGGGTCTGGGCTCGTCCGGTATTCGATCGTCGACGGTTCACCGATTGAGCAAATCGATGACCCTGAGCTGACCAGTCTGTCCACCGCCGCGGATTCGACCGGTACCCGTTTCGCATATCTTGCGGGAGACCGGATTCGCGTCGTGGACATTGCTGCCGGCGAAGTGGTATTTGACCAGGAGGCACCGGGCGTTGTCGACCTCGCTCTCAATCCAGATGGCACCCGTCTTGCATACTCGGGGTTCGACCCGAATATCTACGTGGTTCCCGTGGACGGAGAGGGGGTGGGGTTGGAACTGACGGGGAGCTTCGACAATGTGGCGGCCTTGTCTTTCATAGGCGAGGACCGCCTTCTGTCACACGGAGACGATGCGCTGATGTGGGACGTCTCACAGGCAGCGACGAAGACCCTGGACGGCATTGCTGTCTCAGGGCCTCTGTTCAATTATGCGGTCTCGCCCGATCAGAACTGGATGAGTTATACCTTGTCGACCAACTCTATGTCTACAGCCGCTCATCCAGCCGACGGATTTCATCTCCTTGATCTCGAGACTGCCGAGGAGATCCTCGTCCAGAAAGGGGAGTTGGTAAACACTTTCGCTGGCGTTGGTATGGTAAGCCCCGACTTCACAATGGTCGGCTCGCTGAGCAGCGACGGCCGCTCCACGGTCCGACGGCTTCCTTCCTGGGATGTCGTCCGCGAGTTCGAAGAGTGCAGGAATCCTCTCGCCTTCACACCCGATAACAGCGGAACCTTGCTTAGCGGATGGGTGTGCGACGCCGACGCCGAACCACCAGATGGGGCTGCTACCGAGAGCGAGGTGATAGACCTCGACTCCGGCGAGTCGATCCTCACCCTCCCGAAGCGGTCATACTTCTCCGGTGAGTTCAATCCCGGTGGAGTGTTTGCAGGGGGTCGTTATCTGGTTGCCAGTGATCGACTCTCGATAGAAGTGTGGGATCTCCGTACCGGTGAATTAGTCGGGCGTCTGGAGCGATCAGAGCTGATTCCCGATCAGTCGAATTTGAATGCGGTGGGATTCTTGATGACTGTGAATTTCGACCCGAGCGGTCGTTATGTCGTCGGGGGGACCACGGGAGGCACGGTGTGGGCTCTGGACATGGAACAGCTGATTGCGGGAGTCGACATGCGTGACGCACTGGTGTTCAGGGAGCAAGCCCATACTGGCGCGGCCCCCGTACCCGACTTGAACGCCGACGGGCTGGTGGCCACGGCCGGATTCGATACGATGGTCCGACTTTGGGATCTTGAGTCGGGAGACCTACTCATGGAGTTCGAGACGGAGATGACCATGCCCGTCCTCCGTTTCACGTCTGATGGAACTCAGCTCCTCTATCCCCATGGCCCGAGCATCCGACGCTCCCCCGTCGATCCCTACGAGCTGCGCGCGCTTGCCGGGGACCTGCTCACCCGGGACTTCCTGCCCGACGAGTGTGCCCGATACGCACGTCCAGAGCGTTGCGCACGCCTCGATGCTGCTGGAGTTGGCTGACCTCCCGGCGGGTCGAGACGCCAAGAGCCGAGGATCCTTTAGGCGAACGTCTCCAGGCTCGTCTCGAAGTAGGCGGCGATGTCGCGGAACGAGGCAACGCCAACGGGACGGGACGACTCGCCGAGCAATGGAGCATGGGAGAAGCCGTTGTCGGCCATCTTCTGGATGGCCTCGGCGATCTTGGAACGTACGGAGAGCGCCACCACTTCGGGTGACATCATCTCCCCAACGGTGACTTCCTCGAGATCGACTCCCGTGCACGCCAGCCTTTCCAGGAGGTCGAACTCGGAGATGATCCCGGTCAGTTGTTCTCGTTGGTCGACGACGAGGATGGAGCCGATGGCCCGTGCCCTCATGTGATGGGCGGCCACATCGGCCGTGTCCTGTTCGGCGACCGTTACCGGTGCGTGGATGTTGAGTCCGGTGAAGTCAACGAACTCGAGGCCGTGCTTTAACTTCGGCCCGGTCTGGTCTGTTTCGGGAGGGCGGTTCAGGATTCCGGCCATGGTGCGCATCACCGTGTACCAAGAGAAGTTCCCGACCAGCCCACCGTCGCTGTCCACGACGGGAACGCTTCTCACCCACCATTCCCTCATGATGGCCAGGCCGTGGGCGACGCTTTGGTCGGGTGCCATCGTGCGCGGAGAGCGGGTCATCTCATCACCGACCGGGTGGTCACAAACCCGGGAACGCCCCAGCACCCGCATGAGAACGTCCCGCTGGGTGAAGACACCAACCAGCGCACCCTCGTCGACGACGCAGGCACAGGAGTAACCCGTGTCACGCATCGCCTGCACCGTCCCGGAGATCGTTTCGGAAGGGGTGACCTTCACGAAGCGTCCCAAATCGAGTTCGGACACCTTCATCGTGGCGAGATCGTCGGCTACTGCCACAGATAACCTTTCCTAGACCGTGCACCCGAGGCTATCAAGCCAGGAGCGCATCGGTTAGGGCCGAAATACCGTGCCCGGGTCGTAGCGCGCAAACGACGGATACGGTGGCGGTCATGCCGGCCGTGTTGATCATCGGAGCCAGCCGGGGCATCGGCCTCGGGCTGGTCGACGTCCACCTCGAGGATTCGTGGGATGTTCACGCAACCACACGGGACGGGGCGGCGCCGCGTCCCGGAGTGGCCACCTATCCGCTCGACGTACGGGACCATGGCCAGCTCGAAGCCTTGATTGCTGATCTGGAGGGCCCGGTCGACCGCATCATCCACAATGCAGGGATCATGCGGAGACCCCGCCCCGAGATTATGGAAGTCAACGCCGAGGCTCCGATACGCGTGGTGCAGACGCTGCTCGATACCGGGTGTCTCACCGACGGCGGGACCGTCGCCATAATGACCTCACAGCTGGGTGCCCGAAGAGGGCGGACGGGGAGCCTCGGGGACTATGGGGACTCCAAGGCCGCGCTGAACGACGAGTTCCGCAACCGCGCCGGACGATGGCGCGATGCCGGAGCCATCGCCGTCGTCATGCACCCGGGATGGGTCGAGACGGACATGGGCGGCGCCGGGGCGGCGATCACCGTCGAGGAGAGCGCCCTCGGCGTCAAGGAAGTCCTCGACGGTCTCACACCGGGCGAGCACGGCAAGTTCCTCACCTGGGATGGCCGCGAGCACCCCTGGTGACCAGCGGGCGGGAAACTCTCAGCCTGTCTTGTGGCCGGTCTGCTCGGTCGACGTCTCCAATACTGCGTCCCGGCTGATCACGCTCGTGTGACCGTCGTCCCAATCGACTTCGATGAAGTTCTCGTCGCGGATGTTGACGACGACGCCGGTGCGGGACGGTTGTCCCACCGTCTTGGTGAGCGTCTCGATCCTCTGGCCTTTACGCATCACGAACCTCCTGCGTGAAGTCCCAACACAGCCGAGGATATCGAACGACACGCGATCGATCAGTCGGCTGTCAGCCTCTCTCGCTTAGTCCGGTGCGAAATCGAACCCAGGGTTCAAGACGTCGCTTCCCGACGTCTGTGGCCCACGGAACAAGGAGAGCTGCCGGAACGACCCGGTTCGCTACGCCGAGCTCTTCGCCCGCTCTTCCTCCACGAGCTCGCGTCGCAGCACCTTTCCGACCATGGTCTCGGGAATCGAATCGCGGAACTCGATGTGTTTGGGCACCCGGTAGCCGGTGAGCCCGGTCTCGGGGTCGCGGCACCACTCGATGATCTCCTCGGGGGTCGCAGTCTCGCCATTCCGGAGGACCAGGAATGCCTTCACCGCCTCGCCGGTGGTGTCGTCGGGCACTCCGATGACCGCAGCCTTCTCCACTTTAGGGTGCTGGTAGAGGACCTCCTCCACGTCGCTCGGGTAGACGTTGAAGCCTGAGACGTTGATCATCTCCTTGATCCGGTCGACGATGTAGAAGTAACCGTCCTCATCCATCTGCACTACGTCGCCGGTGCGATACCAGCCGTCGATGAACGACTGCTCGGTCTCCTCGGGCTTGTTCCAGTAACCGGCCATCACCTGGGGTCCTTTGATGAGCAGCTCACCGGGCTGACCCTGGTCGACCTCTTTGGTCGGGTCGTCGAGCTCGACCAGTCGGCAGTCGGTATCCGGGAAAGGCAGGCCGACCGATCCGGACTTACGGGTGCCCACGACCGGGTTGGCGTGGGTGGTGGGGGAGGTCTCGGTGAGCCCGTAGCCCTCCACGATCGTTGCTCCCGTTGCCGCCTCGAAACGCCCCATGACTGCAACGGGCATTTTGGCCGCTCCCGAGAAGCAGGCCTTGATGGAGGTCATGTCGACGTTCTTGTCTGCCGCTGCCTCGTTGATTGCGATGTAGAGCCGGGGCACTCCGGGGAACAGGGTGGGGCGCTCCTTCTCGATGGCCTTCAAGACCTGGTCGGTCTCCGAAGGCCTGGGGATCAAGATCAGCTTCCCCGCCCGCAGGATTCCGATGTTCATGCACACTGTCATCCCGTAGGAGTGGAAGAAGGGCAGGACGCAGAGCCCGGCCTCTTCGCCGTCCTCGAGGCCCGGGAACCAAGCCTTGTTCTGGGTGGCGTTGGCCATCAGGTTGAAGTGGGTGAGCTTGGCTCCCTTGGAGAGACCCGTGGTGCCGCCCGTGTAGACCAGGGCGGCGATGTCGTTGCGGGCGTCGACTTCTGCGACCGGAGGAATGGGCTCGTCCCGGCCCATGACGTCGCTCCACCAGACCACGTCGGCGTCGTCGGGCACCGGCGGCCAGGGTCGCCCCTCGGCTCTGGCTTCCTTGCGGAACTTGAGCGGAGCCAGCCAGGAGAGCGGTGGCCGCATGTAGTCGGTGACCTTGGTGGCGATGACGTGCTCCAGTTCGGGTAGGTCGGCCCGGGAGGCGCCCAGCGTTGGGTAGAGCTGGTCGAGGACGATGACCACCTTGCAGCCGGCGTCGGCGAGCTGGTGGCTCAGCTCGCGCTGGGTGTAGAGCGGGTTGTTGCCCACGGCGATGGCCCCGAGACGTAACGCGGCGTAATAGCCGATGACGAACTGGGGACAGTTGGGGAGGATCAGGCCGACCCGGTCACCTCTGCCCACCCCGAGGGCGGCGAGGCTGGCCGCCATCCGCTTCACTTCGTCGTGGAGTTCGGCGTAGCTGAGGTGGTTGCCGAGGAAGGCTATTGCCGGGCGGTCGGGGAACCCTGTGGCGGCGTCCTCGAGGATCGTGTAGAGAGACCGCTCCGGGTAGGGCTCGAGGCTGTTGGGGACCTCGTCCGGGTAGCTCTTGTGCCAGATGCGTTCTTCCATTTCAAATCCTCCCTGGCCGCTGCTTCGCAGTGTATTGGTGGCAGATACTCTTCGGCCGGATGTGGCTTGGCAGGTACAGGGGATGCGCCGGCTGGCCCTGAGCCGTCAGTCGGAGCATCTCGATCTCGATGCCGAATTCGTCGAGGAGCTGCAACATCTCGTCAGATCTCGAGACGCCCGTGGCCGGGTTCGCGAGAGAACCGTGATTGCCCCAGGCAGCCATCACTGTGGACGCTTGCCTCACCGCCACCGCCACGCTCTCGTCGTTCAATGGTCCAACCGGATCCTGGGCACGTCGCAGAAACGCGGGTGAGGGTGTTCTATAGGCAAAGAGGTTGGTCACTAGTGCCGACCCGTAGCCCCACCTCCTCGAGAAGTCGATCACCCTCGAAATCGTCCTGTCGTCCTTCTGCTCGCCCGCAGTCGAGGGATTGAGCATGATCCAGGTCGCCGCCGGCAGAGAATCGTTCCAGACCCGGCTCAGCCGGTAGCGATATATCCGCTCGGGATCGAAGGTGGCTGCCCGAATCACGCTTCTGACCTGAGGCAGGGCTTCATGTCGGTCTCGATGCCAGGCCGGCCAGCGTTCGGAGGGTCAATGGAGCTCTTCGGGCGAGAAACAGCGACATGTGGTCCGCGGCCGTGAGCTCCTTTGGTTCTCTCAAGTCGATGATCAGCTCGTCGCCCTTCTCGGTGGTGGAATACAGCTGCCACTGCCCGGGTAGTCCCTTGAGTGGCTTGGTCCCACGATCGTGGAAGTCGAGTGGAGCCCCGATGCAGAGCTCCCGGACAGAGTTGGAGACGAGAACCTCGTTTGGTGCGGCAAGAGCTGCGATGCGTGACGCCACATGTACGGACAGACCCGCCACGTCGTCGCTCATCACCTCGACCTCTCCGGTGTGCAGCCCGGCTCTGAGCACCAGATCGAGGGCTTCCATCCCCCGCATCACCGAATGGGCACACTCCACTCCACGGGCCGGCGAGTCGAACAGGGACAGGAAGCCGTCTCCGAGAGTCTTGACCTCCTCTCCGCGCCACATGTCCAGTTGGTCTCGCATCAACAGGTTGTGCTGCTCGAGTAGTTCGGTCCACACCTGGTCACCCAGCTCAACGGCTTTCGCTGTCGAGTTGACGATGTCGGTAAACATGATCGTTGCAACTCTCCTCCGGCCCTCGGTCGTGATCTCGTTGTTGCCGAGGAAGTCAGCGACAGCGCTCGCAATCGACGCGTAGTCACCAAACCAGGGGAGATGATCGGCGCCTTCGGTGACGACCATGCGGGAGTTGGGGATCTTCTCGGCCAGTTCCTGGCCCCATTCCAACGGAGCGAACGGGTCGTCCCTCCTATGGATAACCAGACACGGCATGTCGAGAAGGGGGAGCACGGCGGAGACATCGGCGGTTCTCACCGAGTCGACCAGAGCTCGCGCCATTCCTGGGCTTGCCGAGGCTCGCTCGAACACGGCGGCGAGACGACGGCGCAGACCCGACTCGGCGTCACTAGTCCCAAAGATCTGGGCAGTCAGCCCCGAGCCCCAGTCGTCGATGGCCGCTTCGAAGGCTGTCAGCTGATCACTTGCGATATGACTGCCTGCCGCGAAGGTGCCATAGAGGACGAGACATTGGACCCGCTCGGGGTGGTTGGCTGCTACGAGGATGCTGAGCGGACCTCCCTCGGAGATGCCCATGAGCACCGCTTTCTGAGAGCCGGCTGCGTCCATGACGGCGAGGATGTCGTCTGCCCGCTGATCGAACCGGATAGCAGTCGGTGTGGGATCGGATAGCCCCGTTCCCCGCTTGTCGAAGATGATCACACGCGCAAACGACGCCAGCATCTCAAAGAACCTGAAGTATGACGGCATGGTCCATTGCAGGTCGAGGTGAGACACGAACCCAGGGGTGATTACGAGGTCAGGCGGCCCCTCACCGAACGTTTGATAGGCGATCGAGCCGCCGCCGACGTCGGCATAGCGAACCTGCGGCACATCCACGCCATGACACTACCGGTCCGCAGTTCCCGCCCCCATTGAAACGTTGACCAAGCCTCCTCGAGGGCGGGGGGCTCAGTTGGGAGCCATCACCGCCAGCACAGGGATCTTGGCGTTCATGAGAACCTCCTGGGCGTGGCTGCCGAGGAGTGCCTTCCCGGTGGCGGTACGCCGTTTGTATCCAATGACCAGCACTTCGGCGTCGAACTCGTCGACCGCCTCCATGAGGTCCTGGGCCGGTGTCTGGTCGCGTACGTACTCGTGAATCTCGTGCTCGAGCCCGCGTTCGGTCAGTTCTTTATCCAGGTCTTCGAGCGCCTGGCGATAATTGATGTACTCGTCCTCCTTGGTTCGGAACCCTCCTCGCATCGAGTGCACGACGATGAGCCGTGTCTGGCGGCGTTCCGCCTCCTCGATCGCCAGATTGAGGGCTTGTCTGCCCTCGGGGTTGTCTATGAAGCCGACGACTACTGACATCGATGGTCCTCCTGGTCACCGTATTGAGCCGATTCCTGACCACGAGCTTACGGCTTCGAAGCGGGCGACGCGACTGAGTCAAGGTTGGATGGGTCGTCCCCGTCCCCGGCGGTAGTGCTCGATGAGCGCATTGGTCGAGGGGTCGTGGTCGAGACCCGGCTCGTCGCTGGCGGCTAGCTTGTCGACGATGGTGTCGGCCAGCTCCTTGCCCAGTTCCACTCCCCACTGGTCGAACGAGTTGATGTTCCAGACCGCACCCTGTGTGAACACCTTGTGCTCGTAGAGGGCGATGAGCTGGCCGAGGACCGCAGGTGTCAGCTTCGGGGCGAGAATCACAGAGGTGGGCCGGTTTCCGGGAAAAGTTCGGTGGGGCGCCAGATCGTCCGACACTCCGGCTGCTGTCACCTCGTCGGTGCTGCGTCCGAAGGCGAGGGCCCCGGCCTGGGCGATCAGGTTTGCAATGAGGATATCGTGCTGGCCTTCGTGGTCGTCTTGGGGCTCGACGAAGCCGATCAGGTCGGCAGGCACCACCGTTGTTCCCTGATGGAGCAGCTGGTAGAAGGCGTGCTGGCCATTGGTCCCAGGCTCACCCCAGACAATCGGCCCGGTGTCGTGGCCCACCGGCGACCCGTCGTGACGCACCCGCTTTCCGTTCGACTCCATGTCGAGCTGCTGGAGGTAGGCCGGGAACCGGTCGAGGTCCTGGGCGTAGGGAAGCACCGCGTAGGTGGGGAGGCCGAGAAAGTTGCGATACCAGATCCCGATCAGGCCGAGGAGGACGGGGAGGTTGGCTTCGAGCGGCGTCTCCCGGAAGTGTCGGTCGATGGTCCTGAAGCCTTCGAGCATCTCTGTGAACCGGTCCGGGCCGACGGTGACCATGAGGCTGAGTCCAATCGCGGAGTCCATCGAATAGCGGCCGCCCACCCAGTCCCAGAACCCGAACATGTTGTCGGTGTCAATTCCGAACCCGGCGACCTCCTCGTCATTGGTCGACACCGCAACGAAGTGTCTGGCGACCGCGTCGTCGCTGCCGAGGGCGTCGACCAGCCACATCCTCGCACTGCGAGCGTTGCTCAGGGTCTCGGTCGTCGTGAACGACTTCGAGGAGACGATGAAGAGTGTGGACTCTGGCTCAACCTCGTCGAGGACGGCCGTGAGATGAGCGGGGTCCACGTTGGAGACGAAGTGAGCCTCGATCCCGGCGTCGACATAGGGCCGCAAGGCCCGGTAGGCCATGGCCGGCCCCAGGTCCGAGCCGCCGATCCCGATGTTGACGACGGAGCGGATGGGCATGCCGGTGTGCCCGGTCCACGCACCTGAGCGGACCCGGTCGGAGAAGTCGGCCATGCGGTCGAGGACCTCATGTACCTGGGGAACCACGTTGACACCGTCGACGTGGAAGGTCTCCCCCCGGGAGGCGCGGAGGGCGGTGTGGAGCACGGCGCGGTCCTCGGTGGTGTTGATGTGTTCGCCGGCGAACATTGCCTCGATCCTGCCGCGGAGGTCGACGGAGTCGGCCAATTCCAAGAGACCGTTCACGACGTCGTCGGTCACGAGGTGTTTCGACAGGTCGACTGTGAGGTCGCCGGCCCGAAGGGTCAGCCGGTCGGTGCGATCGGGGTCGGATGCGAAGACAGTGCGCAGGTCGACTGGGTCGCGTGCCAGCCGCTCCAGTTGCTTCCATGTGTCCGATGCGGTGACGTCTTCACTCACTACGGGAAAACTAACCCCCGCAGAAAAGTCGGCGAAATCACCCGTTCCGCTCTGCTGACACCGTCTCCCGCACTTGCTCTGTCACCTCGACGAAGCGGGGGATCTGGTCCAGCGGATCGTCCTCGGGCCAGAAGATGTAGGTGTCGAAGCCTTGATTGCGGGTGAGGTCGGTCAGCTTCTCGACCCACTGATCACGCGGTCCGTTGACCGAACCGTCACCCGGCCCGCCGCTGCCGACCTCTCATAACCCCGACGCCAGTCATCGGGTGCCCCGGTCCCACGCTTGTCGAAGTGCAGAAACCGGCTGAACGGTGCGAACTGTTCGAACATCGCCCTGACGTCGGGCCACTCCCAGGCCCTCTCGATGTTCTGGGCGGTCGGGGGGATGGCCACGATGTTCGGGCGCTCACCGAAGATCTGGTATGCCAGACGCGTCTGGCCTGCGTATGCGAATTGGATCGGAGGAATCTGGACGCTGGTCACCGGTGAGCTTATTGCTGTCTGGAGTCGACTCAGGATCTCGACGAGCTAAGCGCGGGTTCCTCCGCCGTATCGCTGGTGGCTTCTGGTGGGGCGGCCGGGAGGGTCAACTCAAAGACGGTTAGACCGCTCCGGCGCTCATATATGAGCGCACCGTCCATCTTTTGGGCGAGACTGCGGGCGATCCACAGACCGAGTCCTGTTGAGCCAGAGACACCGTGGCTCGCCTTGCCGCCCCGGTACGCCTGGAACAGGCTTGATACGTCGGATGGGTCGACGCCTTCGCCGTCGTCCGCCACGGCCACGGACACGACGCCATCGACCCTCTCAATGGAAACCCGGATTGTGTCTCCGCCATATCGCTGCGCGTTGGTGAGGAGATTGCGGACGATCTGCTTGTAGCGCAGCGGATCGGCCATTGCCCGAACCGGTCCGTGGGAGAAGTCGTAGACGATGTCGCTGCTCTCGACCGAGGTCCTCCGAATCACAGTCTCGGTCAGCGGGCAGAGGTCCACCGGCTCGGGCATGGCGTCGAGAACACCTCGTTCGGCGCGACTGGCGATGAGGAGATCCTCTATGACCTCCTCAGCCTCGACCGATTGCTGGAGTGCCAGTTGCAGAAGCTCATTGGTCTCGTTGGGGCCGAGTCTGGACTCGTCGTCATTGATCAACTCAACCGCCCCGATCACTCCGGTCAGGTGGTTGCGGAGTTCGTGACTCACAACACCGATGGTCTGGGCGCGAGCTGCTTCGACCTCCACGAGTCGGTTCCGGATCGCCGAGATCACGGTCGACACCAGGATGACGACGAATGTCGAGGCGAGGAACTCGTCGGCGATCTCGAGCAGGTCCCAATCGCGCATAGCGAGCATGCTGGCCAGAGTCAGAATGGCCATGTACGTCAGGATCAGCGCCCTGATCCGATGTTCGGTGAAAAGACTTATCAATGTGGCGGTCCCGACGAATGTCAGCGAAGCCGGGAGGTAGCTATCGGTAGCAGAACCGATGAACATGGCTGCGATCCCGATTGCCGTTATGTCTACGAGGAGGGCGACTGTGGAATCGCCCATATCCCACATCTGCATTCCGAAGGCGTGGGCGAGAATGACCGCGCCGGCAGCCGCGATGACCCAGATCTCGGCCCCGGCCCTATCGATGGCGGCCATGATGAGAGTCAACGCGATCAGTCCCGCCCCGAGATACCAACGGGCAGTCATATAAGTCCCGGCTAGTTGGTCGAGAGTTCCCCGAGGTGGGTTGGTGGGAGAGTTCCTCACCAGGTTGCTATCGGCACACAGTGGGCAGATCTTCAGCGATATCAGGGTCAGTTGAGGTTCTTCATCCCGGCAATGATGCGGTCGCGCTCATCTGTGCAGGCCTGACAAACCGGAAGGCCCTCGTAATCGCGGGAGGGAACCCAGATCTTCCCGCAGAGCGCCCGGATGGGCTCTCCGGTGAGATAGCCCTTCATTTGGTCGTCCTTCATCACGATGTGGGCGTATTCGTCGGAGTCGCCCTGGTCGGTCCGGGTCTCCGGACGTCGCAGCGTCGTCGAGTCGGGATTCGTCATCCCTGCTAACGATAAACGATGGGCCGGCCATCACGGGCCGGCCCATCGTGTTGCTTGGCTAGGTCTTGGTCAGCGGATCTGGCCGCGAACCTCACCGCCCATATTTTGAGTCGTGTGGACGTTGACGTAAGTGTTGCCAGCCCTGATCGCGTCCATCAGGTCGTCCATCGACGCTCCTTCGAGTGGGCCCGTCAGGTCATCTTCTGTAATCGTTCCCTCGGCGAGTACGCCTTGGGTGCGACCTTCGATGAGTACCGGTGGCGGACCATCTTCGGGATACAGCCAGACGGCTACGGGCCCATTCTCATTGGGATCTCCGATGTGGATGTGGGCCATGATCACGTTCTCGATGTTCGCCACGATCAGCTTGTAATCCAGGCTCTCGCCATCTGCGGACAGCTGGAAGATCGCCTGCCCCTGAGCCTGAGTGTCGACGGCAGGGACCTCGTTCTCCCCGCTGAGATGGGTGCGGAAGTTCTCGTGTGGACCCTGGCTCAGTGCGGGAGCCGCACCAATCACCAACAGCGCCATCACGGACATGACAATGGTGAGACGTTTCACAAGTCTTCTCCTCCGTAGCGTGTCTCGGGGATCCCTACGTGACAGGAGGCGATTCGGTTCACTCATCGTGACTGCCCCGGCCCGAGGCAGGTGACAATTCGTTAGATTTGTCGGGACCGTCCGGATGTTTGGCTGGGCGCCCGTGGATCCTCGGGGAGGCTAGAGGTCCCAATCGGGGGAGGCCCCAGGACGCGGACGCCCAGCCAAACATCCGGCGTTTTGCCGGTCACAGGAGGGGGATTCTCGCTTCGAATACCGTCACTCCTTCGGTGCGCTCATACGACAACGTGCCGCTCATCACCCGGGTCAACTCCTGTGAGGTCCATAATCCGAGTCCGAGAGAGCCAGGCGTGGACGACGAGGCGGCATCGTCGGCTTTCTTCTCGATCAGCTCGGCGAGGTCTGCGGCGATACCATCGCCGTGGTCCTTGACGGTCAACACGGCCATGTCGTCCTCTGCCCAGATTTCGGCAGAGATCGGTCCGCTGCCGTGTCTCAGGGCGTTACTGAGCAGATTGCGGACGACCTGACGAAACTTGGCCGGATCCCCGATCCCTGTGATCGTCTGGTCCTCGACGACCCGGATGCTGGATGCCCGGCTCCCCATCGACTCGATCACCTGGGCGACGTTGGCGCCGACGTTTACCGGCACCTTGGCAAGATTCAGCTCACCCAGTTCGGCATGGGCGACCGTCAGGAGGTCTTCAACTATTCCTGCCAGCTCCCATGCCTGGTCTGTCATGTCCCGGACCAGGTCCTGTCGGTCGTCCTCGTCGAGAGCGGAGCTGGAATCCGCCAGCAAGTTTGCGTAGCCGACGACTGCGGACAGCGGGGTGCGAAGTTCCTGGCTGATCGCAGTCAGGAAGCTGCTGCGGTCGCGTACCAGATCGACGATTGCCTGGCCCGCATTGCGGATCCCGGTGATGTTCTTGAAGAGGAGGAGAGTGAGGGGGGCCGTTGTCAAGGGTCTGGCGCTCACGCGATAGAGGTCGGCACCGGACCTGACTTCAGCGATGGCGCCTCCCGTGACTTCCGCGTTCTTGATGACGTCGAAGATGAGCTGGCCGGCGGTGGGATCGAGGAGGTCGCCTAGCCGATCGCCCGGTTGGGGTTTCGTTTTGAAAACGGGCGATTCGGGGCGGTTGACCCGCACGACGGCCAGCTCACCATCGATATGGAGAATGGTCTCGGGAAGCGCAGCCAGGGTTTCCTCGAAGCTGGCCTCGAGTTCGTCGTGCGACAGTTCAGACAGGTGCGACAAAGGCTGGATGGCAATAGGACGGAGGAGCCAGCCCGGGGCTGACTCCTCCAACTGGCTTCCGGGCCAGGTTCAGGTCATGTCGCTAACTGATGCCAGTGCAGGAGCGGCGACAGCAAGAGCACTCATGAGAGCAACAACAAAGACGGTGAGACGGCGACGCATTGGGGACCTCCTAATAGCCCTGGTTTTCTTACACCGCCACTATGGGTGATGACTGTCTTCTCGCTGTCTCAGCGGATAAGGTGGCTAAAGCGAACCTTCCGTCATCCGGAAGACAGCTGCCCACGGGTCCGGATCGATACGCCCTTCGCCCGCAGTGCTTTGATATCGCGGCGCACTGTTGAAGAACTGACTGACAAAGCCTCGGCGAGTTGTTCAATCGAGGGTACGGCTCCAGCCAACTTGGCCTCATTCAAGAGACGTTCGATCCGCGTTCGACGTCTGGCAATCTCCCCGTGCAAATTGGCGTCGCCCGGGTGATCGACTGTCCAACTAACGAGGCGGAGGTCCTCCCGATTGAGGGATCTTCCGGTGGGTGCATGCGCGGCCGGAAGCCGAACCTCTATGACCGTTGGTGTCAGTCTTTCGGCCGCGGCCACGATCGCCTGATGTTCCGGGACGCGTTCAATCGCCTGGCGGAAGTCGGCGTCGCTCAACCCGGCCAGCGAATCTCGAAGTTTCCGGTCGGCAACAAGAGAGGCCGATCTCGACTCCTCCAACTCGCCGGCAGCTTCGGCTACAAGGGCATGACGATGATGCACAAGATGCGGTCGTTCCACCCCTGGGGTCAAGTTCGAGACCGCCTCTCGCATCAGGTTCAAAGCATGCTGTGTCTCATCCTCGAACAAATACGCCATCGCCCGCAGCGACGTCAGCTCGACACGAAGGTCCTCAAGTCCCGAGCTCGCGCAGATGGCGTCGGCCCGATCGAGGTACTCAATAGCCGCGGGATTTGAATCGATTATGTCAAGAAGAGCGAGGGAGCGGAGGTGCTGGAACTCAAGGACGGTGTTCCCTGTTGTCTCCAGGTCTCTGAGTCCCGAATGGAGAAGTTGGCGTGCTGCAATACGGTTGCCGCGTCGTGCTTCGATGCCCGCAATAGTGGCTTCGCACTGGGCTTTCCGCGCTCGATCTCCCATATCGGAGAAGAGCCTCATGGCGGAGTTGGCGTCGGCTCGGGCTCGATCATCCTCGCCTAGCAGGCTGTGCCGTGCGGAAGCGGAGTTGGCCAATACCATCGCCTCCCCTCTCTTGTTGCCGAGTTCAGCGAAGATCCGTGCTGCTTCGTCGTAGCCGTTGAGCGAGCGAGCCACCTCACCGAGGAGTTGATGAAGGTTGGACAGGTTGGTCAAGTTCACGCCTTCTCCGTGGCGGTATCCGATCCGCCGACAGAGATCAATGGCTCTCTCGTACTTGTGCACTGCCTTGTCTCGATCACCGGTGGATCGCAAGACTCTGGCCTCGATTCCGAAGACCTCGGCTTGTCCGCGAAGGTCGCCCACGTCACCATAGATCTGTCCAGCATTGGCCAGGTGTGACAGGGCTGCTTCGAGATCGCGCACTTCCACGAGAGCCGAGGCCAGTTCGGTCATAGCATCAGCTCGCGGGGATTCGTCAGATGCTGACTCGACTGCCTCGGTCAACGGGGGAATAGCGTCCAACGGACGCCCTGACCACAGGCGGATCGTTCCCAGGGCCACCAGAGAGGCGGAGAGGCCCTCGGTGTCGGAACTCTCTCGTTCGATCTCAACCGAGCGCGTGGCGCTCGCTTCCGCCTCGTGGAGCTCGCCGATCTGTGCCAGGAGCCAGGCCCGGCGGCGTTCCACGTCGCCGTGGAGTGCCGGCAGGTCGGCCGACAAACGACGCATCTCCTCGATGACGTCACTCTGTTCCTCGCGTCTGCCCAGGACGCTCAGCACGTCTTCGAGACTCCCGAGAAGCGTGTACAACTCGACGTCTCCGGTCCCCGCTTGCTCGGCCATCTCCCACGCCGACCTGAGATGGGTCCTGGCCGTGGAGAAGGCATTCAGCTCGATGGCCCGCAGGCCTGCCCTCTTCAAATAGGAGGCGGCCTTGGCCGGGTCACCACCCTGACGGAAGTGATGCCCGATCACCTCGACGTCGTCCGGATTGGAGTCGGCCAGATGTCGGGCGATCTGCATGTGGAGATTCCGTCGCCCCTCCGGTTCCAGGTGCTCGTATATCACCTGACGGACCTGGTCGTGGGTGATGCGGTAGAGGCCGTCGCCATCGTCGGCGAACAAACCCCTATCCATGAGCTCATCGACCGCCATGAGCACCATTGAGCGGGGAAAGCGGGTGACCGACTCGATCAGGTTCAGGTCGATGAGATCGCCTGCGATGGCAGCGATCTGATAGACGGTGGCGGCTTCGTCGCCGAGCATCGAGAGTCGGGACTCGATCACCGACCGCACGCGGGGCGCAATGGGTATGTCACTGTCGGCCAACTGTTCCGATAACACCGTCCCCGGGTCGGTCTCCGACTCGAACAGGCCGCGATCCCTCAAAGCCAGCAGCGTCTCCAGGGTGAACAGGACGTTTCCGCCGGTCTGGCGATGGAGCCGGGTGGCCACTGCCGATTCGAGGCGTGTCGTCCCCAGGACTTTCCGCACCATGTCATCGAGTTCGAAGACCGACAGCGGGGAGAGGACGACCCTTCCGAGACCAGCAGTCCGATCGAGGTCTCTGAGCACGTCCCAAACCTCGGCGTCCCCTCGAGCCTCCTCACTGCGGTAGAGAAGCATGAGAAGCACCCGCGACTCTGCCAGACGGGTCCCGACCTGTGACAGCACCGACAGAGTGTCCTCGTCGGCCCAATGCACGTCGTCGACGACGATCACGTGGGGTGCGATTTTGCCCAGAGCGGCCAGCGTATGGACCAGCGCCTCGATTGTCCGGGCCGACTCCTCGGCGGGTCGCAGCTGTGCGGAAGGCTCGGCGTCGACCGCACGGGCCAACGACGGGACCAGCTTCGCCACCTCCCCGAGCCAGACCGGTGATACTCGTTCCGACAACTGTTCCACCCGCAGGGGGCTGAGGGAGTCCAGGACCTCGATGATGGGGGCGTAGGGCCGGAGCGCTCCGGGGCGGCACATTCCCCAGGTCACGTCGAATCCTCTCCATCTGGCGTCCTCGGCCGCCTCGACAGTGGTGCGTGTTTTTCCCACACCAGGCTCGCCCTCCACGAGGACTACACCGCCAGCGCCCGCCAGGACCCGCTCGAATGAGTCGACCATGGCCCGGCGTTCCTGTTCCCGCCCGACGAAAGGGGCGTCTGACCTCCTGCCCAGGAGCACCGTTCGCTCGTCCTCACGGAGCGGACGGACCCCGGACTGACGCTGCCGCATGATCTTCTCGTAGAGACCGACGGTGGGCGCCGATGGCTCGGCTCCCAATTCCTCTTCGAGCACCGATCTGCACCTCTCGTACTGGTCGAGGGCCTCGGAGATGCGCCCCAGGAGAAAGCTCAGACGCATCACTTCTTGATGGGCCTCCTCGCTGAGAGGGTCGTGGTGGGTGAGCCGGCGGGCGAACGCGAGCGCCTCCTCGTAGGAGCCGTCCGATTTGGTGGTGTCAACCAGACGGCGCAGGGCAGTCAGGTACCGCTGGCGATAGTGGTCCTGTTCGATGAGAACCCAGTCGTCGAAGTAGCCAGCGAGAAAGTCTCCTCTGTAGAGCTCCACACACCTGCGTAGCGCGGCGGCCTGATGACCGCGGCCGTGTGGGCTGTCCCCGGGGCTCGCTTCGAAGCTGGCGTCGAACTCGGCGACGTCGAGCCAGAAGGGAGCGGAGCGGTCGAAGGCGAGGGTGTCGGTGGTGGCATCCAGATAGGAGGTCGAACCGGTGTTCACCACGTCCTGGATCTGCCAGAGGGTGTGGCTGAGACGTCTCCTTGCGCGGCCCTCGGGTAGGTGGGGCCAGAACCTCCCGGCGAGGTAGTCACGTTGCTGGGGGCGATCCGAATGCATAACCAGGTAGGCGAACAATGACCTGCCGGTCCGGGACGCGATCGGCGGCAGCGTCGCCTGGCCCCGCTCGAGGAGGAATCCACCGAAGAGATGAATACGGAGTGGATCCATGCCTAGTGTCCTGTCCGGTTGGTCCGCTTGCTATTTCGGCGAGCAATTTTCATTCCTGGCAAGGACACAGGACGAAGTCGCACTTGACCGTTCGGCGAGGACGAGGACGCAGCCAGGGGTGAAAAGGGCCGCTGAAATACACGCATGATCTGCCGGACAGAACACTAGACGCTAACTCTCTCCGACGGGCGGTGGGGTCGATAGCCTCGTGGGGGTGCGTGTCGGGAATGTCCTCATGGTCTTTGGCGCCGCTGTCCTGGTGATCGGGGCGCTGGTTCGTTTCGCTCCCGGACTCTTCACATGGTTCGGCCATCTTCCCGGCGACATCCGGTTCGAGGGCGAGAACTCCCGCGTTTTCATCCCGATCACCTCGATGATCGTCGTCAGCATCGCTCTCACCTTGATAGTGAACCTGTTCGGCTGGGTTTTCCGGGACCGCTAGGGCCGGCGAGAATCTGGGTTGGGATCCGGTCCCGAGGGGTACTCTTAACGTAACATGCCTGCTGTCGTAGGAGTTTTCCCCGGTCGGGACGAGACCGAATCGGCCATAGACGAACTGGTCGATCTCGGTATAGACCAGGACGCCATCGGTGTGGTCTGGCGGGAGAAGTCGGTCCCGAAACGAGAAGAAGTCGAAGTGTTCGTCTATGTGGACCATTTCGAGGATCCGGCCACCGAGGCTCGCAAAGGCGCCATCGGTGGCGCCGTCGGAGGTGGGGCCACAGGTGTGGGGAGCGTGCTGCTTGCATCAGCGGGGGGAGTGGTGCTCGCCACCCCCGTCGGGGCGCTTCTCGCCGTCGGCAGCGTTGCAGCCGCGGCATTGGCCGGAGCCGCCGGCGTGATGGGTGGGTCGCTTGCCGGTGGTCTGATCGGAGCCCTGCTGGGTGCCACCGACCACGACGCCACCAAGGTGAAGACGACCGAGACTCAATACCGGGATGCGATCGAACGGGACGGGTTCGTGGTCACCATCGAGGCCGAGGAAGACGCCCTCGAAGAGACATCCGACGCCCTCATCAGTGTTGGGGCGAGTGACGTGTCGGTTCTTAGGGGCCGGCCGGAATCGCCCCGGACGGTCACCTTCCGGAAGGAGGGGGCCGGGGACGGTCCCGAGACGCAATCTGCCGACCTCACTTGAACTTCGATCTTGACCCGCCATTCCACTCCGGCCATACTCACCGGGCGATGGAGACAGCTCAGAACCTGACCATCATCATTATCGACTAGGCGCAGACCGACAACACGGTCTGTGCCCGAAACCCTCTGCGCAAATGCAGGGGGTTTTCTAATTGGGCAACCGGTGAGAGACATGGAACTCGAGATATACGACACGACACTGAGGGATGGATCCCAACAGGAGGGGATCAGTCTCACGGTCAGCGACAAGCTGAGGGTCGCCGGCCTCCTCGACGACCTCGGTGTCTCCTACATCGAGGGTGGCTGGCCGGGCGCCAACCAGAAGGACACCGAGTTCTTCACCCGGGCCCGCAGCGAGCTCAACTTGAAGAATGCGGTGCTGACCGCATTTGGGTCGACCCGTCGCCCGGGCGGGGACGTGTCTACGGATCCGCAACTGCGTGCCCTCCTCGACGCGGACACCGAGTTCATCTGCCTCGTCGGCAAGTCGTGGGACTATCACGTCACCGAGGCGCTGCGGGTGGACCTCGACGAGGGCAAGCGCATGGTGGCCGAGTCCATCGAGTTTCTGAAGTCCCACGGGCGGCGGGTGTTCTTCGACGCCGAGCATTTCTTCGACGGCTTCAAGGCCAACCCCGACTACGCGTTGGGGGTCCTCCAGGCGGCGTATGAGGCAGGTGCGGAGCGTCTCGTTCTTTGTGACACGAATGGCGGTTCGCTGCCCAGCGAGACCCTCCAGGCAATCGAGAAGGTGAATGGAACTCTGCCCGATGCCCACGTTGGGGTCCACTATCACGACGATGTCGGGACCGCGGTGGCTTCTTCGCTCAGCGCCGTGGAAGCCGGAGTCACCCAGGTGCAAGGTTGCATCAACGGCTACGGAGAGCGGACCGGCAACGCCAATCTATCCACACTGATCCCCGATATCGAGGTCAAGATGGGCAGGAAGGTGATCGCCGGTGATCTCGGGTTGATCACTTCGATCTCCCACCACATCGCCGAGATCGTGAACATCACCCTGGACCCCCACCGGCCGTACGTGGGCTCGTCCGCATTCACCCACAAGGCCGGCCTCCATACTTCGGCGTTGGCGAGGCGACCCGACGCTTACGAGCACGAAGACCCGTCCAACGTCGGGAACAGGACCCGCATGGTGGTCAGTGAGCTGGCCGGGAAGGCATCGGTGCTCTCCAAGGCCGACGAGCTCGGCCTGGATATGGACAGTCAGCTTGCCGGCGAGGTCGTGGAGCGGGTGAAGAAGCTGGAGCACCAGGGATACCACTTCGAGGCGGCCGACGGAACCTTCGAGCTGCTCGTCCGGGAGATGACCGGGTGGACCAACCCCTATTTCGATCTGGAGTCGTTCCGGGTGCAGTCCGAGCGCCGCAGCGACGAGAGCATCGTCTCCGAGGCAACCGTCAAGATAATGGCGGGAGGCGAGCGCAGGGTCAGCGTCGGGGAGGGCGTGGGTCCGGTGCACGCCCTCGACATGGCTCTCCGTGGCGCACTGCGCAACGACTTTCCCGGGGTCGCCGATCTCAGACTCACCGACTATCGGGTGCGCGTTCTCGATTCCACAGACGGGACATCCGCTCGGGTGCGAGTGCTCATAGAGACCTCGGACCATGATTCGTCCTGGGGGACCATCGGGGTCCACGAGAACGTGATCGAAGCTTCCTGGGAGGCGTTGGCTGACGGCATTGTCGTGGGGCTGCTCCGGAATTCGTGACCGGTGCCCGCTGGAACACCAGCGGATACGCCAACAACGTCGTGCACCGGGTGACCGTCGATGTGGTGGGCTGGTTAAAGGACCCTTAGAACCTGGACCTGGCCATTGCCATGAGGATGGCGGAGACTCCGGCAGCGACGGCGGCTGCCATCCAGGCCGCTCCGTATGAGAAGGTGGCGGCGACGAGTCCGAACAGGTAGGGGCCGGAGGCGTTGCCGATCCCGAGACCGGCGATGCCGATCCCGGCCACGGTGCCGGGGCGGTCCGGGTTCGTCTTGACGAGGGAGAGAAAGAAGAGACCGGTCCAGGCCCAGCCGCCGGTGAAAGCGCCAAGTGTCCCGATCACCAACAGAATGTTGTTGCCCGATCCTCCGAGCGCCATCGTCAGCGCCCCGATCGCCAGCATCGCCGCGATCAGCTTGAACTGAGGTCCACCGATCCGGTCGGCCATCACGCCGGTACCGATCCGGGCGGTGATTCCGGCCACACTCCCCACAGCCAGGAGGATTCCAGCGTTTCCCTCACTCAACCCCATCGCCACCGCGCTGGTGGTGAGGTAGATCCCCACGCCGCTCGCGGCTGCTGTCGCCAGGGCGGCGGCCACCGCTGCGAGCAGGATAGCGGTGCGTCTCGGGGGGTCTTTCAGCGGTTCGGTGGTCGGAGTGTCCTCGGGCTTCGGCACACGCATCCGCACGTCGAGTCGGGGGAGAAGGATGAGGATGGCCGCCAGTGGCACAAGGCCGATGGCGAAGGCCCATCGCCAGCCGACTGTGAGGGCGATGGCGGGGACGGCAATGCCTGCGGCGAGGGTGGCAGCGGGGATCGAGGCCTCTTTGATGCCGAAGGCGACACCCTGGCGAGGGACGGGGACAGTCCGGTCCACCATGATGGCCAGACCGGGGTCGGTCAGTGCCACTGACAGCCCGGCAAGACAGAGGAAGACAACCATCGTCACCCACCCGGTTGTGGCCAACCCCAGACCGAGCAAGGCGAACGAACTCAACGACGCACCCAAATAGGTGGTGGGGCGGGGGCCGATCCGGTCGGCGAGGCGGCCGCCGAACGGGGCAGTGAGGGCACCAACCACGAACCCGATGGTGACGCCGAGGCCCAGGTCGGCCTCACCGAAACCGAACTCTTCTTTTATCTGCACGGCCAGCCCGCCGACCATGAACAGGGGGAGGGCAGCCAAGACGAGCGCCGCCGTCACCACGACGACGCCGGCGATGCTTCCCCCCCGTCTCGGCGTTTGGCTGGTAATCGTGTTCTTCTCCGACAAAGCCCGTCACCGTATTCCGTTCGTGGCGGGTCCACGAACCGGAGTGCTGTCGGTGGCAAAGTTTTACGATCTAGGCGGTGCTACCGATACGGGACGTCAATCCGACCCGCATCAAGCCATGGGTAACTCTGGGTTTGATAGCGGCGTGTGTCGTCGTGTTCTTCACCCTCCAGAACCAGGAGACTTCCGCCGAGCAAGCCGAGTTCCTCTACCGGCGGGCCGCCGTCGCCTGTGAGATCACGACCGGCCAGCCTTTAAGCGCATTCGAGATCGAGAACCAGGTGTGCAGTCCTGAACCCGGGGCCGTGGTCTTCCCCGACAAAGAACCCTGGACCGCAGCGCTCACTTCGATGTTTCTCCACGGAAATCTGGGCCATCTCCTGTTCAACATGTGGTCACTCTGGATCTTCGGGAACAACGTCGAAGAGGCCTTCGGGCACATCCGATACGCGATGTTGTATCTGCTCGGCGGCATCGCCGCCACGCTGGCCTTCGTGTTCGCCAATCCCGATTCCACAGTTCCTCTGGTCGGGGCATCCGGTGCCATCGCCGCGGCTCTCGGCGCCTACGGCGTGCTGTTCCCGGGACATTCGATCATCACTTTCGTGGGTTGGTTTCTGATTCCCGTGCCAGCGATCATCTTCCTTGGAGTCTGGCTGTTCGCTCAGTTCGGTCTGGGCGGCACCAACGTGGCCTGGGAGGCGCACGTGGGAGGTTTCCTCTTCGGCGCGGTGGTGGCGTTGATGTTCCGGGGTTCCCTGCTGCGACGGGTCGCGAGGCTTCACCGGAGACGCCCGTCTATGTTTTGAGCCATGTCCATCGAATTAGGCAGCTACGGAATCTGGCAACGCACCACTGACGCCACCCCCGAGTTGGCTCGCGAGGTGGAGGAGCTCGGCTTCGGGGCTCTCTGGGTCGGAGGCTCGCCGGAGGGCCATCTCGAGGACATCGAACGTATCCTCGAGGGTTCGGAGTCGATTTCCGTCGCCACCGGCATCGTCAACATGTGGAAGGCCGATTCGGCCACGGTTGCAGCGTCCTACCACCGGATTCAGCAACGACATCCGGGGCGCCTCCTTCTCGGGGTCGGGATCGGACACCCCGAGGCGACGTCGGAGTATCACAGCCCCTATGAGGTAATGGTCCGCTATCTCGACGACCTGGTCGGAGCCGGGGTGCCGAAAGAGCACATGGTGCTGGCCGCTCTCGGTCCGAAGGCGTTGCGTCTTTCCGCCGCGCAGACGGCAGGGACCCACCCATATCTGACGACGCCCCGTCACACCCGTATGGCCCGGGAGATGCTCGGCGACGGTCCGCTGGTGGCGCCGGAGCAGACCGTGGTGGTCGATGCGGACCCGGCCGAGGCGAACGAACTCGCCCGCAAGTTCGTGGCTCGCTATCTGCGTCTCGTCAATTACCGGAATAGCCTGCTTAGGGAGGGGTGGGTCGAGGAAGACCTCAACGACGGCGGAAGCGACCGCCTGGTCTCAGAGTTGGTCCTCACCGGATCGGCAGACGAGGTCGCCGAAGGCATCCGCGCCCACATCGACGCGGGTGCGGACCACGTCTGCATCCAAGAACTCGGTTCCGACCCGCCCGCCTCCTACCGCGCCCTGGCGGGGGCCCTGCTGTAGGTGGAACTTCGTACCTCAGGTTGTGTGGCTCATATCCGGAACTGAGAGCCTCGAGAACGAAGAAACCCAGAGCCTCGAGTCTTTCTCGAGGCTCTGGGTTCCACATGTGAGCCGTAGTACCTGAGGTTACAGGTACCACCTCTACGCGAGAGCGGTCTCGAGGACTTCTGACGCGGTGTTGACGATGTGGAAGGTGAGGTCGTTGCGGACCTGTTCGGGCACATCGTCGATGTCCTGTTCGTTGCGGCCGGGAAGGATGACCTCGCTGAGACCGGCCCGGTGGGCAGCAAGCACCTTCTGCTTGACGCCTCCGATAGGAAGCACCTTGCCCTGGAGGGTGATCTCCCCGGTCATCCCCACGGTGTCCTTGACCTTCCGGTCGCTCAGCAGCGACACGAGAGCGGTCAGCATGGCGATGCCAGCCGACGGACCGTCCTTCGGGATCGCCCCGGCGGGGACGTGCACGTGGTAGCGACCCTTCAACCGATCGCGGTCGATGCCCAACTCGTCTGCGTGGGCCTCGACATATGACAGTGCGATCTGGGCGGACTCCTTCATCACGTCGCCAAGCTGGCCGGTGAGGGTGAGTCCGCGTTCGCCTTCCATTGCGCTGGCTTCGATGAAGAGGACGTCGCCACCGGCCCCGGTCACTGCCAGCCCCGTGGCCACTCCGGGCACGTCGGTGCGGTCGGAGGCCTCGTCCTTCCAGATCTTCGGGTTGCCCAGGTACTCGCTGATGTCGCCGTCGTCGATCACCAGTGCGCCGGGGTCCTCGCTGTCGTCGCCGGCAATACGGGTAGCGACCTTTCGGGCCAGCTTGCCCAGCTCGCGCTCGAGATTGCGCACTCCGGCCTCGCGGGTGTAGCGGTCGACGACCGCGGCAAGGGCGTCCTCGGTGACGTCCAGTTCCTCCGGCTCGAGACCCGCACTGCGAATCTGGCGGGGAAGGAGATGGTCACGGGCGATCTCGACCTTCTCCCGGTCGGTGTATCCGTCGATGCGGATGGTCTCGGTCCGGTCGAGCAGCGGCCCGGGGATGGTCTCCACCACGTTGGCGGTGGCGATGAACAGCACGTCGCTGAGGTCGAGGTCGACCTCGAGGTAGTGGTCCCTGAAGGTGTGGTTCTGGGCGGGGTCGAGCACCTCCAGGAGGGCGGAGGACGGGTCGCCGCGCCAGTCGGCGCCGACCTTGTCCATCTCGTCGAGGAGGAACACCGGATTCATGGTCCCGGCTTCCGTCAACGCACGGGCGACGCGGCCGGGACGTGCCCCGACATAGGTGCGGCGATGGCCGCGGATCTCGGCTTCGTCCCGCACACCGCCGAGGGCAACACGGACGAATTCGCGTCCGAGAGCCCGGGCCACCGACTCGCCGAGCGAGGTCTTGCCGACGCCGGGTGGGCCGACCAACAGGAGGATGGCCCCACCGTCGCGGCTCTTCTCGTCACTGAGCCCGCGGTCCCTGCGGAGCTTGCGCACGGCGAGGTGCTCGACGATCCGCTCCTTGACGTCGTGGAGCCCGGTGTGGTCGGCGTCAAGGACGGTCCAGGCCTCGTCGAGATCGAGCCGGTCTTCGGACTTGTCGGCCCAGGGGATGTCGAACATCGTGTCCAGGTAGGTCCTGATCCAGGAGTGTTCCGGGGACTGTTCGCTCATCCGCTCCAGGCGGTCGATCTCTTTGGAGATGGCCTCTACGACCGCCTCGGGGACCTCTCTTTCCTGAAGCTCCTGAAGCTTGGTCCGGTACTCGGAGGTGACGTCCTCTTCTTCTCCGAGTTCCTTTTTGATGGCTTCTAGCTGCTGGCGGAGGATGTATTCCTTCTGGCTCTTTTCGATGCTCTCGCTGGCGTCGTCGCGCACCTTGCGGCGCAGTTCCTGGTCGGCCAGCACCTCCCTCATCCACTCGATGAGGAGTCCGAGGCGATGGTGGATGTCCAGTGCCTCGAGAAGCTCGACCTTCTGCTCGAGGGTCAGATCGGGGGAGTAGACGGCAAGATCGGCAAGCTGGGATGGGTTGTCCATCGCCAGGAGGCGTTCGGCGACCCGGCTGAGGCCGCGGTTCTCGAGGACGGCGCTGACGACGGCGCGGTATTCGGCTACCAGATCGTCGAGCCCCTCGTCGCTGATGTCGACCTCGGGAGACTCGTGGGCCTCGACCCAGAGCGCGCCGTTCTCGTCGGATGTTCCAGCGCCGACCCGGGCCCGGCTCTCACCGGTGACCAGTATGTTGCCGTCGTCGTCGCCCTGGATCCGGGCGATGGTCCCGACTGAGGCGAACTGCCCTTCGAGACGGGGGACCAAAAGGATGCGACCGCCTGTCTGTTCGGCTGCGGCGAGAGCGCTGGTGCCCTCCTCGCTGGTGACCTTGAGTGTCACCGCCATGTTGGGGAACACGACCCCGTTGTGGAGCGGCAGGACAGGAAGAGTCAACTGTGTCGTTTCTGGCATTTCGATTGGTTCCTAACGGATACTGACATGGGGAAACCTCTCCGAGTCCGAGCCTATTCCGGATATGAGCCTATGAGACGCAGATTTTCTCTGCCTTGCGACTAACGCCAGCTAGGCGAGACTGTGGAAGCCGCCCCGGAAGTAGGCAAGTGGGTTGGTGAGATCGGCCACCTCGACACGATCGATTCGACCGGTCACGAGACCCGAGTAGCCGATCTCGCTTTTGGTCTCAAATGAGCAGAACGCCCGGTTGCCGAGACTGTCGATGACCGGGCCCCACCCTGACTGGGTTACTTTTAATCCAGCGAAGATGCCGCCCGGGCTGGGACGGAGGCCGGCGAAGACCTCGGCCATGTGCCGGTTCTCGTCGGTGCAGACGTGGACCACGAATCGGCCTGTCTCCTCGACGAGATCCCACAGGTCGGTGGTCGGTCCGACGACCGCTTCGACATAGCCGGGTTCCCCCTCGATGACCATCAAGGACGAAACGGTGAGCCCGGTGGGATCGTCCTGATCGCCCGAGGTGAAGATCGTCACCGGCGCGCTCAGTCGTCCCCGGAACCGGCGCACCGGATCTCGGGAATCGGGGTCGTCCACGAAGGGGTTATCGCGATGGATCACGCCCACTTCAGATTAGGAGCAGGTGCAAGGGAGACGAGGCGTGCACTAGTCCTTCTGGTTTGGAGCGGTTAGTACTTGAGCCGGCTTCGGTTTCGACCAATCTGGAGCGGGGTATCGTGTGGATACGAGGGGGCGTCCAGACAATGCCGGTAACTCACCCGAGTCAGCGTTACTGCTCACATGAGTCGACTGTGAGCGTCATCGCCGCGGGCGTCGAGCGAGTGATCTGCGAAGACTGCGGGCACATCATCGTCAGGTACGAGTCGATGATCCGTCATGACGTGGAGCGTTCGCAGTTCACCCGGCAGGCCGACCTCCTCAGCAGTCGTGCCCGACAGGCTGGCGACGCAGGGGCCTAGAAGATCGCACGATCCGCCATGCGATGGAATCTTTCCAAGTGGCGTGGTTAGGTTCCGACTATGGATCGGAAGAGCGCTGATGAATACCCGGCAGACGCCCTCATCCTCTTTGGTGTCACCGGTGATCTCGCCAAACGCCGGCTGTTCCCGGCGATATACGAATTGGAGAAGGGCGGCGACCTCGGCATCCCCGTAATCGGGGTCAGCCGGTCGACGGAGGACGACGAAGCTCTTCGCCAGCGTGTTCGCGACTCCCTCGAACTCGCCGGTGTGGACATCGACGAGGAGGTCTTCGATCGTCTCGCCGCCCAGCTCACCCATGTCCCCGGCGACTACCGGGACCCGGCCACTTTCGAGCGAATAGGCAAGGAGGTGGGGGATCTGAAGTGCACGGTTTCATATCTGGCGATACCTCCCGAGCTATTCGACGATGTGGTGCAGGGCCTGGCTGCGGCCGATCTCCACGAGCACGGCCGGGTGGTGGTCGAGAAGCCGTTTGGCCGCGACGAGGAGAGCGCAAGAGAGCTGAGCGAGATAATCCACCGCCATTATCCGGAGGAGAGGATCTACCGCATCGATCACTTCCTGGGCAAGGAGGCCCTGCAAAACCTCATGGTCTTCCGGTTCTCCAATACAATGCTGGAACCGATCTGGAATCGTCATTATGTCCGGGGCGTACAGATCACCCTCGCCGAGGACTTCGACGTCGAGGGTCGGGGAGGGTTCTACGACTCGGTCGGTGCCATGCGCGACGTGGTGCAGAACCATCTCCTGGTTCTGACCTCGCTCCTGGCCATGGAGCCACCCGTCTCCGACCAGTCGGACGCCCTTCGTGACGAACGGGTGAAGGTGCTGGAGGCGACCCGGTCGTTCTCGCCTGAGAATGTCGTGATGGGCCAGTATTCCGGATACCGCAGCGAGGAGGGTGTCGACCCCGAATCCCGGACCGACACTTTCTTCGCCACCCGTCTCGAGATCGATTCATGGCGCTGGGCAGACGTGCCCTGGGTCATCCGCACCGGTAAGGGCATGGGGACCACCCTGACCGAGGCGATCGTGGAGTTCCAGCGTCCGCCCCGCCTCTACTTCACCGACGACCGGAAGGCGCCGGGACCCAACCGGCTGGTGTTTCAGAGCAAGCCCCACGACCGGATCGTCATGGAGATGCAGGCGAAGCGGCCCGGTCCCAGGATCGTCAGCGAACCGGTGAGGATGCCGCTCGAGTACGGGGCGCACCGTGGCGAGCCCCAGGACGCCTATCACCGTCTCCTCGGCGACGCTCTGCGTGGCGACCAGTCGCTGTTCGCCCGCGTGGACGGTGTCATGGAGGCGTGGCGGATCGTCCAGCCGATCATCGACGCTCAACTGGAGCCCCGTCCCTATGAGCGGGGAACCATGGGCCCCGCCGAGGCGGACAGGCTGCTGGGGCCCGACTGGGAATGGCTCAGCCGTTGACCTGCCGAGACAGGGCTGAGAACCGATCGGTGGTTTCATTCGTAGGAGTCGGTATGAGAACACTCACATCAATGGCAATTCTGTTCGCCCTTGCCCTGGCCATCACCGCATGCAACGGTTCGTCCGGTGAGCCTGCCGCGACGACAGCCGATGCAGGACAGGGCGCAGGCGAAGAGCTCGAAATTACGATCGAGGACTTCAACTTTTCTGGAGCGGAGACCGCCGCCGTCGGTGACACCGTGACCATCACCAACGAGGACGCGGTGGGCCACACCTGGACTGCAGTGGACGGCGAGTTCGACAGCGGCACCCTCGCCGAGGGGGAGACATTTGAGTTCACCTTCGAGGGGGCCGGTGAGTTCGAATACTTCTGCTCGATCCATCCCGAGATGGAGGGGACCATCACGGTCGAGGGCTGAAGCATCCCGGTATCTGTCGCGATTGAGGACGTGTTCCGCAAACTCGGACCGGTCCTGGTCACGTTCGCGATTGCGGCTTGCTCGGCGGGGTCGGCCCTCCGGCGCTATCTGGGTGAGCGACTTCGGCGGCAACGCCATACTGCCTTTCGATCTGGAGACCGAGCAGTTCGACTCCTATCCGCTACCCCATCAGCCGGGTGAGGTCCGTCAGATACTCGGGAGACCCGGCGAGATCCGGGACGCCGAGTAAGCCGCTAACCACCTGGTAGTGATCAGAACCCGCTGACCGCAGTACCCGCCCGCTCCCACTCCATCGCGCTGCATGGCGTGGCGGAAAACGCGACGGAATGCAGCGGAGACGGGGACCATGTGAGGGCTTCTCCACCGCGCTGCACGGCGTGGCGGAAAACGCGACGGAATGCAGCGGAGACGAGAACAGACGAGAACAGACGGGTGCTCGCGAGGAGGGTGAGAAGCTAGCACTCAGATCTTGGGGGCGACCTCCTCGGCGAGTTGCTGCATCAGATCCACCTGCTCGCCGTAGTCGAGGGTGTGGAAGTAGCTGCGGGCGGCGAACTCGACGGGCCGTCCGGCGGCCTCCCTGATCCCGTTCAGGTAGTCGACGATCTGCTCAGAGGTTCCGGCCACGGTGGAGCGCCCATAGAGGCTTTCCCGCTTCGAGGGGTCAAAGGGAGGGGCGGCGGTCGGCGGCCCCGATCTGGTGGCCGAAGCCTCCATGTCGGAGTACTTCCAGTACATGTGCCACACGTGGTCGAGATAGTGGTCCATTGTCGTCTGCTCACTCTCACCCGGAAGGATCACCGAGTAGTGGACGATGCGCAGCTCTACCGGGTCGCGACCGATCTTGTCGCATTCATCTTCGATCCAGCTCACCTGCTGGAGAAAGGCCTCCCTGGGGACGTTGGCGAAGATGCCATCAGCCAATCGCGCGGCACGTCTGATGGCGGCCTCCGCCCCGCCTCCGACGAGGATTGGGATCTTCGACGACGGAGTGGGCCGCACCCCGACCTCGGGGAAGTCGTAGACCCGTCCCTCGTGCCGGAACGGTTCGCCGCTGAACGCCTGGGGAAGGATCCCGAGTATCTCCTCCATGGCTGCTCCCCGCTTTGACTTCTCCACACCCAGCGCCTCGTACTCGATGTCGCTCCATCCAAGACCCAGGCCGAGGACGAAACGCCCGCCGCTCAGGAGGCTGACCGTGGCCGTGTCTTCGGCGATGCGCAGCGGATGGTGGAGAGGTGCCAGCAAGACTCCGGTTCCGATTTCGATCTCCGATGTCGCCGCGGCGATGGCTGCCGACGTCACCGCTAGCGAGGGCATGTAGCCATCGTCGACGAAGTGGTGCTCGGTGGTCCACACCGAGTCGAAACCGAGCTTCTCCGCTTCGACCGCCAGGCGAATCGTTTCGTCGTAGGCGCGGCTCCAGTCACTCTCCCCGGGCCGAAGCTGGGCGCTCAACAATCCGAATCCAAGTCCCATGTATCAGTTCCCTTCTCTTATCTGGCGCAAGCTACGAAGTTGCGCGCCGTTGCTGTCGAAGTTGTATGGCGACAGCCATTTCTGGAACGCCAGGTCCAGGTCGGGCCATTCCCGGTCGGTGATGGCATACCAGGCGGTGTCGCGGTTGCGGCCCTTGTAGAGGGTTGCCTGCCGGAAAGTGCCCTCATAGATGAAGCCGAGACGTTCGGCGGCCCTCCGCGAGACGGTGTTCAGGTCATCGCACTTCCATTCGCAACGCCGATATCCCAGGGCGAAGACGTTTCGCATCATCAAGTAGAGCGCCTCCGTCGCCGGGGTGGTTCGCTGGAGCTGCGGAGAGAAGACGATGGAGCCGATTTCGATGGACCCGTCTCGGGGCGCGGTCCGAAGATAGGAGGCGAAGCCGAGCGGTTCGTCGTCGACGACCATGGCGAAGGGCATCAAATTCGGGTAATGCTCGATCGTTTTGAGAGTCGACTCGAACTCGTGGTAGTCGTGGAACGGGCCGAACGACATGTAGGTCCACAGCGAATCCGGTGCCGCGGCAAGCGTCTCGAAGAGCGGTGGGCCGTGGGTCTCGCGATCGAGCGGCTCCACGGTCACAGTTCGACCTTCGTGACGTTTCGCCGGTGGCACCGGCGGAGGTGTCCAACTCTCGACCGGGGCCCCGATCGGCTGGCCGTGCTGGTTCGTCTTCCCCATCCACCCGCACCATAAGGGTCATTCCGGTGCTGAGGACGCAGTTTCCCGGTCTCTGGCGAGAAGATGCAGACCTAAGAGAGTGGGGGCCAGCGACGCGGCTAACAGGACGAGCGAGGCAGCCACCACAACCACTCTGGCCAGGGTGTCGTAGGGGTCGACTCCGGCCTCGATCTCGTCGATCCTCTCGGCGGCGGCGGTGGCGTTGGCTTTGGCGGAGCGGAGCACCCGCTCGGCCGCCATCATGTCCAGCCTGGCTTCCAGGAGCACCGCGCTCAGTTCCCGTCCGTCGTCGGCGATGTCTTCGAGGTCCGTCTGCACGTCCTCCAACAATGCCACCTGGTCTCGGATCTGGTCGGGCAGTGGGGCCAGGGAGGCCTCAAGGTCGGCGAGTGACTCGTCGAGCGGCACGTCGGGGTCGTAGTCGACGCCGACGAAGCTCAACGCCCGCATGGTGTTGTCGATGACATTCCCCGTGGAGATCAGACCGGGCAAAGTCTCGACTGCGGTTTCGAGACTGTCGGCCACTCCTTCGCCGGCGACCTCCGCCGTCTCCTCGAGAACCGTCCCCAGCGATGTCAGGGTGCGTACCGTCGACCGCGATGCCGTTTCGATGCTCTCGATGGCCTCGGTCGTCCTCTCGAACAGGACCTCGCTGGCTTCGATCGATTCGGCCAGGTCGCCGACGATCCCCGAGGTGGGGCCAATGACGTCGTCAACCGTGGCCACAAGACGGCCCGCCAGGATCCAGCCGACCACCCCCACGACTAGCGATGCGATGGCGCCCAGCACTCCCGCGGCCAACAGCCATCTGCCCAGCTTCCCTCCATTCTCGAACGACCCCAGATCCATGCCGGCAACTTAGTGCCCCGCTCCACGGCGTTTGCGGTGCTCGAAGCGAGCGAGCGAACCGTGGTTACCGTCTCGTCTGATGTTCCGGCTGATGACCGTCAATCTCTTCCATGACCGTTGCGACATCGGCCATTTCGCCGGGGTGCTCGAACAGGTGGACCCGGACGTGATCGTCATTCAGGAACTCGGTCCGTTCTGTGCCGACGTGATCGCGAGCGCCTACCCGAACTATCGGTTGCGTCCCGCCCTGGGCTTTCTCGGGAGGGGGATCGCCACCAGATTCGACACGGAATTCGGCGACATCGACATGCCCGGGCGCGATGGGACGTCGGCGCTCCTTGACGTGGACGGCCAGCGGGTTCGCCTGGCAGGCGTCCATCTCCTCAACCCGATCACATTCCCGTGGTGGGTGTCGGTGAGGCGACGACGACAGCAACTGGAGGGCCTCTTCGGCTGGCTCGAGGAGGGCGACACCAGCCCGGTGGTCGTGGCGGGTGACTTCAACGCCTCGCCGCGCTGGCCCGCCTACAAGCAGGTCGCCGCCCGCCTCACCGACGTCGTGGCAGAAAGAGCGAGACGGGAGGGTCTGGAGAACGAACCGACCTGGGGTTGGAGGCCCGGTTGGCCCCGAATGCTTCGCATCGACCATGTGTTCGGAGCTGGGGTCAGAGCCGCCGACGCGACGGTGCACACCGTCGAGGGGACGGACCACGCCGCAGTCGTCGTCGACCTGGAGCGCTCCTAATCCCCGATGCCGAGGTCGACCGCGTAGGCGTCGTAGATGATGTCGGTCTCCCAGGCGCGTAGCTCCCGGATCTCGGCTGTCATGTCCGCGACCCTGGATCGGACGGCGTCGACGTCGGGCGTTCGCGTGAGGTCAGCCAGCGACCTCCGGAGGTCGTCAATCTCCTCGACCAGGGAGCTCTGTCGCTTCCGCAGCTCGTCCACACTCGACTGGAGATGCGGTGCCTCTTCGACGACCCGTGACAGCAGGCCCTCCTCGGAGGCAGACCTTTCGAACTGGTCATGGAGGCTCGAAGCGAGATCGTCGAGAACGGCCAGCAGGTCGTCCCGCCACTCGTTGGGTCGCGCCGGGCCGGCAGCGCCCGCGTGCTTCTCTACGGCGTGAAGCGATTCGAGACTCCTGGCCCGGTCGCTTCGGCTCCGTTCGATATCTGTCTGTTTTCTGTCGTCTGTGGTCACATCTATCACCTGAACGAATCAACAGAGTCCTGAATCATAAATGTCCAGCCGTAGTCTTATCACTGTGCAGGTCAGCAACGCCGACCGGGTCGTTTTTCCCGACGAGGGGTTCACCAAGGGAGATGTCGTCGCCTACTACGAGTCGGTTGCCGACCGCATGCTGCCCTTCTTGACAGACCGGGCGCTTACCGTGGAGCGGTACCCAAAGGGGACGGCAGAGAAGGGGTTCATGCAGAAGAACGCCCCCGACCATTTCGGGGAGGACCTCATCGACCGTCACGAGGTTCCCAAAGAGGACGGGGGCACGACGGTCTACCCGGTGGTGAGGAATGTTGAGGCGATCGCGGAGTTCGCCAACCTCGGCGTCATCACATTCCACGTGCCTCCATCCACGGTATCCGACGAGGAGCATCCCGACTGGGCCATCTGGGATCTCGACCCTCCCTCAGGCGCCTTTGCCAGTGTCCGCGAGGCGGCTAGTCAGATGCGAGATGTTCTCGAGGGATTCGGCATCTCCACCGTGCTCATGACCTCCGGATCGAACGGCTACCACCTTCGGGCCAGGCTCGATCCGGTAGCCGACGCGGGGACTGTCTCCGACGTCGCCCGTGGAACCGCCGCCCTCGCCGAGGCCGCCCATCCCGACAATCTGACCCTCGCCTTCCGGAAGGCGGAGCGGGAAGATCGGGTGTTCGTGGATTGGCTGCGCAACTCCCCGTACTCGACTTCGGTGGTGCCATGGTCGCTCCGGGCCCGATCCGGCGCCCCGGTGGCGGTCCCCATCTTCTGGGACGAACTCGACGCCATCGACCCCAACGGCGTGGGGCTCGCCGACATCGAGGGCCGCTTCGAAGAGGATCCGTGGGCCGATCTCGAGACCCACAACTTCTCCGAGCTCGCTTCCAGCGTGGAAGAGGCGCTCGAGGAAGCGGGCCTCGAGCTGGAGCCGTTCGACCGTTTTCGTTCGTAGCTGTTCCGGGTAAACCCGGCAGCCGGATAGCGTTCAACCGGGCCGGCTCGACAAACCGACTAAACCTCTAAATGACCCGAAGTCTCCCCACCCTGTTTCTGGCTCTCGCCGTGCTCATAGGTGCATGCAGCGGAAGCCCCACCGAAGCTCCCCGACCCTCGGTCGGTTCGACCGCGGCTCCGACCACGACTACGACCGAGCCGACGACCACAACCACGGCCCCATCGATCGAGATCGAAGGGGCATCGAGAGGTGTGACAGTGCTGGTGCGGGACTTCTACGCCTACGCGTCCGGGGAGTCGACCGACCGCCCCCCGGCCCCCGAGGAGGTGTTGGCGGCAATCTCCCCGGGCGAGATCGATCTCACGTACCGGGGGTCGGCCGAGACTGGAGTCTTCGACGAGCAACGCCTGGCCGTTGTCGAGGTGGGGTCCGACGTCTTCCTGGCAGTGGACGACGAATCCGGGTGGCGGATCGTGGGTGGAGAGTGGCCATCGCTTTCGGTTCCGCCCTACTTCGGGGAGACACCCCGTCACGTGGCGGTCGTCGGGTCCGATGCCCGACCGGGCCAGGACGTCGACGGGAGTCGGGCAGACTCAATTCATTTCGTTGCCCTCGACGGCGAGGGTGGCGGCGCCGTCGTCGGGCTGCCCAGAGACTCCTGGGTAACGGCTCCCGGGATTGGACGGACCAAGATCACCAACTCACTCGCGCTCGGTGGTCCCGACGCCTTGATGGGGGCATTCACCGAGCTTACCGGTCTCCCCTTCGAGGGGTATGTCCTGACCGGTTTCAGTGGGTTCGAGGCGCTGCTCGGGTCGGTGCTGGGAGGCGTTGCCGTGGAGGTGCCGTTCGCCATCAATGACCGCTGGGCCCATGTGAGTCTCCAGGCGGGTACACAGATGCTCGATGGGGCCCAGGCCCTCGGGTTTGCCCGGGCTCGCAAGACGGTTCCCGGTGGTGACTTCACCCGGAGCGAGCATCAGGGCATGATCCTTCTCGCATCCGCCGAATCGGTGCGATCCATGGGCGTCGGGTCGATCCCAGGGCTTCTGGAACGGTCGGAGCCGCACATCATCACCGATCTCTCCGCTGAGCAACTCTTCACCTTCTCTGCCATGGCCATCAACTCCGACCTCGACGACATGCCCAACATCGTCGCTCCGGGATCTCCGGGAAGAGCCGGCAGGGCTTCCGTCGTCTTTCTATCCGGATCGGTCGACGAACTGTGGGCCGACCTGGCAGACGGCCGGCTGGAGGACTGACCTCCGGGCGGTACCGTCACCGGGTCATGCTGGGTTCCGTAATCGTCGCCGGGAAGGTTTCCGCGACCAGGTCGAGGACGGAAAAGGTCGAACTTCTCGCCGAGTGAAACTCGTACCTCAGGTTCTGTGGCTCATATGTGAAACCTAGAGCCTCGAGAAAAGCTCGAGGCTGTGGGTTCCGTCATTCTCGAGGCTGTGGGTTCCATATCCGGTTCATAGAACCTGAGGTACGCGGCTCACGCGGCTACCGATCGAGGAGCGGGGAGATTTCGTCGGCCACTACGAAGGTTGTGGAGACGATGGCCCCGTTGCTCTCGGTCGTGAACAGGACCGGCATTCCGGGACGATCCTTGGCGAACCAGAAGGTGCTGGCCGTGTCGCCGGTCACCACCCGGTAGCTGAGACATTCCATCTGGCCCAGGGGGATCTCGATCACGTCCTCGCCGATGGTGGTCACCTCGGCCGGGAAGGAGGCGTGGCCCTGGAGCTCCCGCCATGTGACCCGATGCTTCTGGCCGTTGCTCTCCAGCAGAGCCCCTTCCTCGTCGGTCTCCACGAACAGGGTGACGTCCACCCGGTCGGGCTCGCCGGCGGCCTCGGTCCTGGCGGTCACCATTCGGCCCGGGGGACAGCCCTGTCTGATCTCCTCGGCGGTGAAAGGCGTCGGGGCATGACCGGGATGGACTACACGAGGGTCGCTCATGGCCCCAAACCTATCGCCGGCGGGTGAGACTCCAGTGTGTTGAGGCATAATCGGGGCATGATCTCATCCATAAGCCCGACCGATGGAAGCGTCGTAGCCGAGTACGAGGAGACTTCTCCGGAGGACGTCCAGCGTCACATCGAGGAGGCCGCGACCCTGCAACGCGAGTGGGAGCAGGTCGCTATCGAGGAGCGCGCCCAGCCCATGATGCGGATGGCGGAGTTGCTCGAGTCGAATCGTGACGAGCTGGCGAAGCTGATGGCCGACGAGATGGGCAAGCCGATTGCCCAGGGTGTCGGAGAGGTCGACAAGTGCGCCTGGGTCTGCCGTCACTACGCCGAGCACGCCGAGCGAATTCTCGCCGACGAGATGATCCCCGCCGACCGCACCAAGTCTTACGTTGCTTACCGGCCGCTCGGGGTGGTCCTGGCTGTCATGCCGTGGAACTTCCCTCTCTGGCAGGTATATCGCTTCTTGGCTCCCGCCCTAATGGCAGGCAACGGGGGGATCCTGAAGCACGCCTCGAACGTCACCGGCTGTGCTCTCTGGATCGATCGTCTGGCAGTGGAAGCGGGCTTCCCCGACGGGTTGTTCCGCAGCCTCGTCATCCCCTCGAGCCGTGTCGACGAGGTCCTGGAGCACCCGTCGATAGTCGCAGCCACACTCACCGGATCCGACCCGGCGGGCCGGGCCGTCGCCGGCAAGGCCGGTTCGCTCTTGAAGAAGACCGTGCTCGAGCTCGGCGGCTCCGACCCATACATCGTCCTCGCCGACGCCGACCTCGAACAGGCGGCGGCCACCTGTGCCAATTCGAGGCTGATCAACGGCGGCCAGTCCTGTATCGCCGCCAAACGCTTCATCGTCGTGGAGTCGGTGGTTGACGAGTTCACCCGCCTGCTGGCCGACGGGCTCTCCAATGCGGTGATGGGCGACCCCCATGACGCGTCGACAACCCTCGGCCCGATGGCTCGGGTCGACCTGCGGGACGAGCTGCACAGCCAGGTGGAGCGGTCGGTCGAGGCAGGGGCGAACCTGGTCATGGGCGGCGAGGTGCCCGATGGGGCCGGGGCCTACTACCCGCCGACTCTTCTCTCAGGGGTCCGCGATGGCATGGCCGTCTACCGCGAGGAGACTTTCGGGCCGGTCGCCGCGGTCATCTCGGCCAAAGATCTCGACGATGCCGTGCGCATCGCCAACGACAGCGACTTCGGTCTCGGTGCCGCGATATTCACCTCGGACGTCGAGCTGGGGGAGCGGGTAGCCCGCGACCGGCTTCAGGCGGGGGCGTGCTTCGTCAACGCCTTCGTGGCTTCCGACCCGAGACTGCCCTTCGGGGGGATCAAGATGAGCGGCTACGGGCGTGAGCTGTCCGACATCGGGATGAAGGAGTTCCTCAACGCCAAGACCGTCGTCGTCGACTAGAGCCCGACGGCCCTCCGCAGAGGGGTTTTCTCTCCGGTGGGGGATGTCGTCGTGTTGCGGGGGACAATCGAGAACGAGATGTGACCGCAGTCGTCACAGACCTTGCGTCTGATCCCAACCGAGGTGACTACCAGCGTGTGCTGATGCTCGCATCCGCCCCGGGTCAGCGTGTCCTTGATACGTCCCAAAGAGACCGTCCTCCTCGCAATTGGTGGCAGTCTCGCGCAGTGAGTGGTCAAATCCGTGGCAATCAGACGGTGTTGAGGTGATGCTCGTGCCAGTCGAGGATGGTCTCGAAACGCTCCTGGCGATGCCGGGGCTTACCCGAGCGGCTCATCTCGTGGCCTTCGTCGGGGAAACGGACGAACTCGACGGGCGTCCCGTTGCGGAGCAGGGCGGTGAAGTACTGTTCGGCCTGCTCGATGGGGCAACGCAGATCGTTTTCGGCGTGGAGGATCAGTGTCGGGGTGGTCACATTGTGGGCGTAGGCGAGCGGGCTCAACTGCCACCACCTGTCCCAGGCATCCGGATATGACTCCCCGGTGTAATTCTCGGGGAAGACACCGCCGATGTCGGATGTCCCGCTGAAACTGTTCCAGGACAGGAGGCCGCGTTCGACGACGGCAGACCTCCAGCGGTCTTCCTTGCCGATTATCCACGCGGTCAGAAAACCCCCGTAAGAGCCACCCATCAGGCCCATGCGGTCGTCGTCGAGTCGTTCGTACCGGGCGAGGGCGCCTTCCACGGCGGCGGTGACGTCGGCATGGTCGACGACGCCCCATCCGTCTCCCGTTACCGCCTCCACGAATTCGGTTCCTCTGCCGGCCGAGCCCCTCGGATTGCAGGCGACCACCCCGTATCCGGCGCCCGCGTATATCTGGAACTCGTCGAAGAAGCCGAATCCGTACTGGGAGGCAGGCCCCCCGTGGATGTTCAGCAGCAGCGGGACACTGGCGTCACCATCGGGCAGATACACCCAGACATCGATCTCGTAGCCGTCGGAGTCCACCCGGAAGTGTTCGGGAGCTACCAGATCGAGATCCGTGTCGTTCAGTTGGGTGACTGCACTGCCATCCAGAACTACCTCACCGGGCGAGTCCCAGGTGGAGCCGACAGATACGAGATGACCGTCGGTGGCGTCGAATCCGGTGACCACCCGGTCTCCGGTGACCATATGCTTCACCGTCCCGTCCGGATCGACTCCGATCACGCCGAAACGCCCCGAGTCCTCGTAGCCGACGATCGCCCGCTCCCCGTCCCAGCGGATGGCGGCGGGGCCGGCGGCAAGCGAGACCGAGCCCCGGTCGAGGTGTCCGGTGAGATCGGTGAGGCTCCCGTCGCTCTCCCTGCGATGCAGGTAGGCGTCGACCGGGTACTTGGAGTTGCGATTGCCGAGAAGGTGGAGGGCTCCGTCGGGCCGGTAGGAGACGTAGGACCAAAGTCCCCTGTCGGTGACCTTGGTCAGGTCTCCGGTTTCGACGTCGACTTCCCACACGTCGTTGCCCGAGACCAGTCCCTGTCCCGGGTCTCGGTCGGATACGAACGCGATCCGGGCGCCGTCCGGAGACCAGGCAGGCAAATCCTCGTCGAACTCACCGGGGGTGAGACATCGTGGATCTTCGCTTCCGGATGGGTCGACCACCCACACGTGTCTCCTTCGGTCGTGGATCCAGCTCCCCGCCCGGGTGTCGAACCGGAACGGGACCCGGGTGAGCCGGCGCGGTCGGCGGTCCCGCTCCTCGTCGTCCAAATCGGCCCATTGATCCGTGTAGGTGACCGCCACAACGGCCAGCCGGGTTCCGTCGGGCGACCACTCAACTGCCTCGACTCCGAGGTCGAACGAGGTGACGGTCCGCCCTTCGCCACCGTCGACAGAGATCACTTCGACCTGGGCCGGGTTCTGGTCGACGCTCCTCAGGAATGCGAGCTGATGGCCGTCAGGAGACCAGCGCGGTGCGGTGTCTCCCGGCCCCCGGGTGAACGGCTGGCGGTCGACCCATATCGTGCGGTCATAGCGGTCGTCGTCGAGGTTGGGTTTGGAGACGACGAAGGCAACGTGCGAGCCGTCGGGGGAGAGACGTGGGTCGGATGGGACAGAGATCTGGACGAGCTGCTCGGGTGTCATGACCGCGAAGATAAACGGTGAATGGTCGATCCCGTCACCGGGGCGCGACCAATCGGCCCTGCGGCTGGCGTCCGCAGCCACGGCCACCCCTCCGGGTGGCAGTTCGTCAGGCTATGTCGTCGGCGCGCTTCACAGGTGGAAGGAGACCCGGGTCCGAAGCCACCCGGTTGATCCTGGGGACCGGGTAGTTGACATCGCGTGGCCGTCTGAAGACGACGATGTCTCCTACGTCTGCCCGTGGAACCTGGTCACGTCGGATCCTGACCGATACGCGTTCCTCGTCGGTCAGATCGACCGTGAGGAAGCACCAGTCGAGCGGTTCAGCACCCTGGGGAGGGCGGAAGTCCTTCCCGACTACGAGGCCGGTGTATCTCTTGGGCATGTCAGCTCCTTGGCTGATCCACCCAGCACGCCCACAGAGACATGTTACCCGGCCGGCCGCTGCCGTGCAGGAGAACGTCCTACGCTCCGCGACAGGCCCATTCGATGCAGATCGTGTTCGCATGCTGAGGAACCTGTCATTGCCGCCTGGCATCCTGACGGGTATGAAGTGCGAACTTGGGCGAGGTTGACATATGGTTGCGATTGACGTCAGGTTGCGCGAGAATGTGGACATGGATGTCTCCATCGGACCCGAGCAACTGGCGAACGAGTTGATCGACTCTGCCGACGCCGATTGGCTTCGCGAGTTGGTCGACGCCCTGGACAGACGGGTCAGGACCGAGCCCCTTCGACGACTGACCGCACTTTGGGATCTCTCCAATGCCGCGGCGGCCCGGATGTTCGGTGTCTCCCGACAGGCGTTCTCCAAATGGCTGGCCAAGGGCCCTCCCGCCGATCGAGTGGACGACGTCACCGCCGTCGACGACATCACCACGCTGCTCGACCGGTATGTGAAACGGGAACGGATTCCCGCCGTCGTTCGTCGCCAGTCCCCCCGCCTCGGTGACGCTTCGATCGTCGAGCGACTGGAGAGCGGCGACTATGAGGAGACCGCCAAGGCCGTGAGGTCGATGTTCGATCTCCGTCGCGTCCAGCCGTGAAGCCGAAGACCGAGACCCTGGCCGATGGTCATCACTGGCTTCGGGTTGCCGACTCGAGTTGGGAGGACCCCCTCGATCCCTCCTATGCCGAAAGCCATGGCGGTCGCTGGAACCCTCCCCGGTCCTATCCGACCCTGTATTTGAATGAGGACCTGGCGACCGCCCGGGCGCAGATGTTCGCTCTCCTGGAGGGCGCCCCGGTCACCCCGGACGACATCGATGACGGCTTCGATCTCATCGTGGCCACCCTCCCGCGCTCCCAGCAAGTCGCCGATGCCGTCAGCGACGAGGGGTTGGACACACTCGGGCTCCCCACCACCTACCCGAAGCATCGGAACGGTCTACCGGTGAGACACGACGCCTGTCAGCCCGTCGGGGAGAAGGTGAGACAGACGGGGCTCCGGGGAGTGCATGCTCGCTCGGCGGCCACAGAAGACGGCTCCGGTCGGGAGTTGGCCTGGTTCCCGGCTCGACCCTCCTCCCGGGCAACGATGCTCGAGCGGCTGTCTTATCGAGATTGGTGGTATCCCGAGGGTTAACCGTCAGCGGGCGAAGACGTGGGTGGTCCAGAGGGCGCCGTCGGGGTCCTGGTAGACCCCGATCCCCACATGGGTGAAGTCCCCGACGATGTTCGACTGATGATCGGGGCTGTCCACGAAAGCGCCGAAGAGAGAGCTCACCGAGTAGCCCATGCCGATGTTCTCGCCCACGGCGCTCCACTGACCCAACAGCGACCCGAAGTCGGAGTGGGAGAGGCCGCCGTTGGCGGCCATTTGCTTCGCCCACGAGCGGGCATATGAATCGAGCGATCCGTTTCGGGACAGTGCGGGCAGCCCGTTGGAACTCCGGTAGGAGTTGATGCTGGAGGCGAACTCGTTCTCGGCACTCCCCACGAACCCGCCGGCCTCGGTGGTGGTCGTCGTGGCCGGGGGTTCGGTGGTTGTCGTCGACGTCGTGGAGGTCGTGGACCCCGAAGACCTCGAAGATCCGTTCGACCCGGACTCTGGTGAGGTCGTGGTCGGAGCGGTGGTGGTAGTGGTCGTCGAGGTGGCTGTCGTTGATGTGGTGGAGGCCAGGGCCCCCTCGATCAGTTCGGGCTCCTTGGCCTGCTGTTCCAGCACCTCGGAGTCGACCAGAGGCGGAGTCTCCTCGGCCTCAAATACCGGCCGCTCGGCCACCGGTCTGTCGAGAACAACCGGTTGACCATAACCCGGGCTGCATCCCGCAACGGCAACGAGGGTGGACAGGGCGGCGACGATGAGGAGGGTTATTCGTTTCATGACAATGGGGTCGGCTGAGGCTACAAAACCGGAGGCGGTTTTCGCCACTCGGCCGTCAGGCGAGGCAGGTGATCTTCGTTAGCCCGTCCGCGAGGACGGACCACCGGTTACCTCGGTCCGCCGATTTCCAAACGGTGTCACCGTGGCCGACGTACGCGTCGGTGCCGTCGGCCACGAGACAGTGGGTGTTGACGTTGCCGTCGAACCATTCCGGAAGCCCGGAAGTGAGTGGTTCGATCTCATCTTCCCAGAGTGGACAGACGTAGAGCCTGCCCCGGTCGGACCTGGGTCCCGTCGAAGCCGAAAGAAGCACTCGGTCGTCCATGACGGCAACTGCCCGGCAGTAGGGGGCGTGCAAACCGGCGGTGCGGAAGTCGAAGTCGTGGCCGTTGTGAGAGACGGCGAGCCCTCGTGCGCTGGCGGCGAAGACCGCGCCTTTCTGCGTCGGATGGGCGGCGACCTGATGGACGTCGGCGGATATGTCGACGGTTGGCACGGGCCCGGTGTTGTCATAGCGGAGGATGCCTCCGACATGGACATTGATGTAGAGCGTCTGGTCGGCGTCGAGGGCCATCGATCGAACGTCGGCCGGTGCTCCCCACGGCGTGTACCACGAATCACGGCCCGGAGCGTTGGAGAAGAACTCGTCTTCGGTGATCTCCCCGTGGTCGAGGACATAGAGGCGGGCTTCGTCTGACCCGATCCAGGTGGTATCCAGAGTCGGCTGGATACAGAGCGCGGCTGCGCCGTCGGGCAACGTGGCCACGTGGTCTCCGTCGTGATGGATGCGGCTCTTGCCGTCGACCGCCCACCACCCGTCGCGGTCGCGGGCGACGTGGTTGATCCGGGTGCCCCCAATCAGCTCGTCGGTCGACTCGCCTATCGAGAGCAGCCCCGAGGTGGTGCCTACCAGCAGTGACATCCCGGTTCCCAGCCTACGCCGGCTGGTGGGTACTTAGCCGGACAGCCGGGATACCACTTCGACAACGGGGTACAGAACTGCCGTTTCGGTGTTGGGGACCGGTAGCGGCATCCATGGCCCTCCCCCGATCCGCCATCGGGCGGTCCAGTCGTACTCGACTGTGATGGTCGCCCCGTCAGAGTCCTTGATTTCGTAGGTGTGACGGGCGGAGCCATCGGGGTATCCGGCGAGGATCTCCGCATCCGGCGGGTAGGTGACGGTCGTGCCGTCCCCCCAATCGACCACCACCGCATCGACCTCGATGTCCACCTGGATGCTGGCCAACCCGCCCGAGAGCGTTGCTTCGTGGTCGTCGGGCACCGGTACGCCCACATACGTGGCCAGGCCGGTGACACCTTCCCCGGGCTCGGGGTTCAAGTCGGGCTCAGGTGGCTCGTGGATGTAGGACATCACGTAGTTCCAGGCGTCGGTGGCGGGGTCGACGTCCGGTGTGGGCTCGGACGTGCAGCGGCGCATGTTGGGTCCCACCACGACGATGTCGCCGGGGACCGAGGGATCCGGGTCGTATCCGATGTCGGCACTCCCGTCGGCATACCTGGTGATGATGATGTAAGGGGTGGCGGCCGAGGTGAGGAACCAGCAGGATCCGGTCAGATCGGTGCCCAGGTTCGGGTAGAGAACGGATGGGACCGACGAGTCGGAGGCATAGTCCACGGTGGCGCCTCCGCTGATACGGCAACGGGTGATTGTTTCTGTGTTTCCGAACCCCGTTTCAACTTCCGTCACCCAGCATGACGCGAACTCAGCGCCATTAGCGGACGACGGAAACAGCAGAACAATTACCCAAGCTGCGATTGACAGTCGTCTTCCCAACGGTCCTCCCGAAATGCCCACTGCGACACGAATAGCCACGAGTCTCCTTTACGCCTGAAGACATGAACGCCGTCGTTGGTTTGTCCGACAATCGAGGTGGCATCGATCTCAGACCAAACGGCAAGACATTGATCGTCAGTGTGGAGCAGCTCGGTGTCTTTCATGTTGATCCCAGAGCGTGTTGGACGAGACTCAAAACCCATTACCCCGAATTGGCTTACGGCCAAGTCCACCTGCTTCGGATTGCCCACCACTTCCCTGATCCGGTCCTCGTCCTCGTTGTAGATCCCTTCGAACCAGCCGAACCACAGTTCCCGTAGGATCGCCTCCGCCTCCTCGACTGTCTCCACGACGTGGCTGTCGGCGGTGGTCGTAGTCGAGTTGGGAACGGTGGTCGTGGTTGACGTCGGTGGGGTGGAAGTCGAGGTTGATGTAGACGTCGTCGGTCCGGCGAGGGTGTCGGGGGTTTCTTCCGTCGTCGCTTCCGGCCACAGGAGGACCACCCCGATGGCGAGGCCAAGAACGATCAGGGCAGCGATCACCCTCCTCATCGACACGAACATACGGCAACCGCTCTACGTGGTGAAGACCTCCGTCGCAGAGCGCGAAAAGCTGTCTTGTGGAGGTCGGTACAGTTCGAGGAAAGGAGGACAACACACATGACAGATGAACTCCAGGAAGTCGAAGGCAAGGAACGACATCCGTTTCGCTTTCTCTTCAAGCTCGCGTTCTACGCGGGACTCATCTATCTCGTCAGTCGTTTCATCGCGGAGAAGAAGGACGAGTACGCCGGCCTGACCGAATCGGAAGCACGCCACAAGTTCATGGAGAAGATGGGCCCCAGGATCGGTGATGACAACGCATCCGAGATCGCCGACCAGGTCATTCCGAAGCTCAAGGAGCGCGGTCTGCTGAAGGAGGACTCCCCGGAGACCGTGTGATGACGGGCCCGCCGCTGACTAGTAACTGGTCCGTTCGATCATCCCCGGAATGGCGTTGTTGGCGGTCACGCCCCGTGTAGTCTGGGCGCCGTCGCTTCTAGGGAGAGAATGACCTACACGGGGAATTCGTCGCGGACCACCAACCGCGTCATGATCGCCCTGGTGGTCGTGACCATCGTCATCGTTGCGTTTTGGGCGGCGAATGGCGGGCTCGACGAAATCCAGGTCGCAGAGACCGAGACGTCAGTCGTCTCCGAATAATTACCTGACAATCCGGGCTATCGCAGTCATACGCTGACCCGCGATGGCGCACACGATCGAACAGATCGACACGGCGACGGCTCCCGAGACGCTGATGGCCGAGCTCCACGACTACTACGTGGTGGTGGAGGCCGAGGACATGCCCGGTGACCCGCCAACGCCATCGGCGGTGCGCATCGCCGACTGGCGCCATGTACCGACTCGGTTTCCGCAGGTCAGGTGGATCCTCCGCGACGACGACGGCATCGCCGCCGTCGCTGTGGCCACCTACGACCTCGAAGAGAATCTCGAGAATGGGTTCGGACGCATCCACGTCCATCCCTCCAAACGGGGACGTGGCTACGCCCGAGCCATCGCCACTCTTATGCTCGACCACCTCGAGGAGGCCGGTCGCATCCGGTTCGACACCTGGATCAAGGAGGGGGAACCCGCCGAGCAGATCGCCCGGCATATTGGTCTCAAGCCGGTGTATGGGGAGAAGCGCAGCAGGCTCCGGATAGAGGACCTCGACATGGATCTGATGGACAGTTGGATCGAGCGAGCCGGTCTCCGTGCGTCCGACTACGAGCTGGTCTACTACCGGTCACCCTTGCCCGACGACATCGTCCAGAAGTTCTGCGACCTGACCTCGATCATGAACACCGCACCTCGCGAGGACTATGAGGTGGACGACGACACCTTGTCGGTCGAGGATTGGCGGGAGATGGAGTCGAATGTCATCGACTCGAAATGCCAGCTGCACAACCTCATCGCCGTCCACCGGCCCACCGGGGATTTCGCCGGTTACACCCAGATCAAGACACAGGACCTACAGCCGGAGCTTGGTTGGCAGTGGGACACCGGCGTCGACCCGGCACATCGCAACAAGGGCCTCGGACGCTGGCTGAAGGCCGCCATGATCAAACGGGTGATGGAGTTGCACCCGGATCTGGAGCGGATCGACACCTGGAACGCGGGCTCCAACGAGCCGATGTTGAACATCAACGTCGCCATGGGATTCAAACCGGTCCACGTGTCCAACACCTGGCAGGGTCCACTGGCAGATGTGCGGGAGCGGTTCCGGGCCTAACGCCCTGTGTCACCGGGCGTACGTTCCGGTGAGCTCGGTCGCCGCGATGACTCTGTCCTCCATGGCGGCGTAGACAACTGGTGCCTCAACACCCTCTGGCAGGTCGAGCCGCTCGGTCAGGGCGAAGATCTTGAACACATAACGGTGCTCCTCGCCTTCGGGAGGGCACGGCCCCCGGTATCCGGCCAGATTCCAGCTGTTGGCGCCCTCGGTGCCGATCGACCACGCGTCTCTGGGGATGTCGCGCGTGCTCGACTCCGGGACGATGTCGAACTCGACCCAGTGATACCACGTGCCCAGCGGGGCATCGGGGTCCTCCACGATGACGAGGAGACTCTCTGTGGTGGATGGGATGCCCACGACGTGCAGCCTGGGCGACACGTCGGCTCCGTCGCAGGTGAACTCCCGGGGGATCTCCTCCCCATCGGCGAACGCCGGCGATGACACGTCGAAGGCCGATGGCGTCGTGGTTGCCGTGGTCGTAGTCGTCAACGGTTGGACGGTGGTGGCAGTGGTTGCGCTGGTCGTTGTGGTGGTGGAGGAAGTTGGTCGCTCCTCCGGCACTGCATCGGTGGAGCAGGCGGCGAGGACGAGAACGACGATCATCAATCGCCTCATGGCATTCAAGTTATTTTCGATCCCGGGGTAGAGGACATCGACGCCCGGGTGGAGAAGTGGCCGGAGAGCTGCCCGTTTCGATACTGTCGGGCCGAATGATTCGAACCGAGCCGGGAGGCGACCCGATCGATCCCGTCGATCTGCAACTGGGTTATCGGCGGGGCAACTCAGACCGGCCATGGGTAATGGCCAACTTCGTGTCCACCGTCGATGGTGCAGCCGTGGTCGAAGGCGGCTCGACGGCCATGAACGACGAGGATGACAAAGCGATGTTCGCCGCGATGCGGGCAGTCCCCGACTTCATCGTCGTGGGTGCGGGGACGGTTCGCGCCGAGAACTACCACCCGGTGGATCTCGACGAGCAGCGGCGCGAGGCGAGAAAGGAGCTGGGTCTCGAGGAGGTTCCCCACCTGGTCATCGTCACCCGCTCGCTCGACCTCGACCCCGATGCCCGCGTGTTCGGGAACCCCGACCGGCGGGTGACGATCCTCACCGTCAAAGACTCACCGGACGATCGCTTCGCCGCTCTCTCCGAGGTGGCCGACGTCGTCAGGCTGGACGGCACCGCCCCCGCCGACATCATCCACTACATGCGCATGGCGCGGGTGGTGTTGTGCGAGGGAGGTCCGGCCCTGTGGGGTCAGTTCGTGGGTGCGGGATTGGTAGACGAGATGGCCCTGACGATCTCGCCGATGCTGGTTTCCGGGGACGCCACCAGGGTGGCTCGCGGCCCCCAGGCAGACCCTCCCCTGGAGATGCGCATCGACAGCGTGGCCTACGGAGACCGGGTCCTGTTCCTCCGCTACCTGCGCGTCTAGGTGTACCCGGGGCCGGCCCCCGCGATGTCGCGAACCCTGGGTTCCACACCCCGCTGAGCGAAGTCTGTGGCCCTGAGAAAGGGGCAGCGCCAACCGCCGCCACAGCCTGGGCCCGTCTCTTACGCGACTAGACCAGGTCCTTCAGGTCGATCTCGCAGGAGGGATGGCGGAGTTTGGCCAGGCCACGTGCCTCGATCTGACGGACCCGTTCCCGGGTGGCGTTGACCACCTTGCCCACATCGGAGAGAGTCCACGGCTCGTCCCCGTCGAGGCCAAACCGGAGCCACAGCACCTGCTGCTCCTCGTGATCCAGATAGCGGAGGGCCTCGATGAGACGGTCACGTCGCCACGCCGACGCCGCCCGGTCCTCGGGATCTTCTGCATCGTCGTCCTGGACGAAATCCTGGAGAGCGGCGTCGCCTTCCTCGCCCACAGGTCGGTTCAGGGAAATGGTTTCCGCCGGCGCCTCCAGGGCGGCCAGAACGCGGTCCTGTTCGAGACCGGAGACCTCAGCAATCTCCTCGAGGGTGGGGGTGCGGTGGTACTGGTCGTGGAGGGCCTGTTTGGTGTCGTGGACCGTGCGCACCACATCGACCATGTGGACGGGGAGACGGATGGTGCGACCGTTGTTGCCGAGCCCGCGAGTGATCGCCTGACGGATCCACCAGGTGGCGTAGGTCGAGAACTTGAAGCCTTTGCGCCAATCGAACTTCTCCACTGCCCGGATAAGACCGAGGTTGCCCTCCTGAATCAGGTCGAGCAGATCGAGGCCCCGTCCCGTGTAGCGTTTGGCTATGGAGATGACCAGCCGCAGGTTGGAGCGGATGAACATCATCTTCGCCTCTTCGCCCTCGGTGACAGCCCGCATCAGCTTGGCGCGCTCGGAGCGCTTGTAGTCACCGGAGTCCAGGACCGCCTGAGCCTTCTTGCCCTGTTCCATGGCGCGGGCGAGATGAACCTCGTCCTCAGCGGTCAGAAGCTCGTGCTCGGAGACCTCATCCAGGTAGAGCCCGACCGTGTCTGAGGTGCTACCGGGCTTGTCGACTCTGGCTTGTCTGGCCTTTGTGGCCTTCCCCAATGCGGCCTCCAATCGACCCCCTGTGGAAAACCTAACCACCCTGGGGGAATCTGGCAACCCTTTCCCTGCGTGTACGCGATTTTTCGCTGTAACCTGGGAAAACCGTGACCCGCCGAACCCAGTTTCGCTTGCTGGTTGCGTTCACCATCGTTTGGCTCGCCTGGGCCGTGTGGGCCTTGCTCGGCCAGTCCCAGCCCTTCCAGCTGCAGGTGCTAGACGACCTCGGCTCGCCCGTCGCTTCGGCGGTTGTGGATTCCGGAGGTTCCCAGGTCGGTGCCACCGGGGAGGACGGCCAGGTGGAGATCGTCTGGACCAGGTCGACGAAAGTCCTCGAGGTGAGCGCACCCGGCCACATATCCCGACGGATCACGCTCGCCGACCCGCCCCAGGACGAGTTCGAAGTCGTGCTCAAGGCGCGGGTGTTGCGGGGCCGGGTGGTCGACCCCGATGGCGAGGGGGTCGCGGCAGCCACCGTCCAGGCGGGTGACGCAACAACTACCACCGACAGCGAGGGATACTTCGAGCTGCGAGGCGCCGAGGAAGGCACCGTCGAGGTGAGTCGTCCGGCATGGATCTCCGACTCCTTCACCTGGGAGGGCGGCAGCGGGGAGTCGGTCGTCGAGATTGAACCCTTCGTCGCCAGGGCAGTTCACATCGACGGAGAGAGCATGAGGAACGACTTCCAGAGGTTCTTCGACATGGCCATGGAGACCGAGCTAAACGCTCTGATGATCGATCTCAAGGACGAGACGGGCGAGGTCTGGTACGACACGGAGAACCCCATCGCGGTCGACATAGGCGCGGCCGACGGCGCCTATGACCTGGAGGAGACAGTGGAGCAAGCCCACGACCAGGGTCTTTACGTCATCGGCCGACTTGTCCTGTTCAACGATCCCATAGCAGCGGTGAGCAAGCCCGAGATGGCGGTCTGGGATACCGAGCTGGATGCTCCCTACGAGTCGAGGGGCCAGTACTTCCTCGATCCCACTGATCCCGACGCCCGCCAGTACGGGCTCGACCTGGCGGTCGAGGCGTGTTCGGCCGGTCTCGACGAGATCCAGTTCGACTACGTCAGGTTCCCCGACTCTCGAGGGGACTCGGCTACCTTCGACGGCGGTGTCAGCCGCGAGACGAGGGTCGCGACGGTCACCTCGTTCCTCGAAGAAGCCACCGACCTGCTCCGTCCCATGGGTTGTGCCGTCGCGGCGGACATCTTCGGGTACCTGACCACATCCCCTGACGACGGCGGGATCGGCCAGCTCTGGGAGGAGGTCGCCGCCACGGTCGACGTCGTGTCGCCGATGATCTATCCGTCCCACTATCACCCGGAGTTCTTCGGGTTCCCCTCCAACGAGTTCCCCGGCCGTGTCGTCGAGGAGGCCCTCGCCGACGGGATGGAGCGAATCAACCACCAGGTGATCGTCAGACCCTGGCTCCAGGACTTCGGCTACGACTCCAGTCTGGTGAGAGAGCAGATCTCAGCGGCCGAGAGCTACGGACTGGGGTGGATGCTCTGGAACGCCGAGTCCCGGGTCACGACCGAAGCCCTCCAGGCCGCGGAATAATTCGCACTAGCCAGGTAGGTGAAATACGATCGGAGTATCCCGAACCGGAGCTTTGTTTGACCGCGTTTGACGCTCAGAACCTCGAAAAACTGAAAGCGTCGGTACCCGACTGGCGGGCCTCGCAGATGGAGGCCGCGTATGAGGTCTTCGAGTCACTGGAGGAGCCGACCGGCGCCGAAGAAGACTGGCGCTACGTCGAGTACGACATGCCCTTCTCCTCGCTCGGTCTCGCCGAAGAACCGGGTGATCGTCTCGAACCTGGCAAGTTCATCGAGTCGCTCCCCTCGACTTCCGGCCACGTCGTCATCGTCGACGGCCAGGTCGTCGCAGCCGATTCCGACGGCCCCGGCCTCACCCGCATGGCGGACGCCCCGGAACAGACGACGGTGGTGCCCGCCGATCACAACAAGCTCGCCGCCGCCCACACTGCCTTCGCCAACGACGGCATCTACATAGACGTGCCCGACGGACAGACCGTCGAGGCTCCTCTCGTCGTGGAGATCCAGGGAGTCGTCGAGGACGCCGCCTCCTTCCCCCACGTCCAGGTGACTGTCGGGAGCAACGCCGAGGCCAGGGTTCTAGTGGTGTATCGCAGCGCCGAAGGCAAACGGCTCCTGATGATCCCCGAGATCGACCTGAGGGTGGCCGACAGCGGGAACCTCAAATTCGTCTCCGTGCAGAATCTCGACCACGCCGCCTCCAACGTCGTCCACCAGCGGGTGAGCATCGGACGTGACGCCACCTCACGTGTCGGCGAGGTGGGCTTGGGCGGTGACCTCGGCCGGCTCGACCTCGCCGTGAACCTCGAAGGCAACGGAGCGTCTTCCAACGTCTCCGGCCTCTACTTCGGCGAGGGAGACCAGCGTCTCGACTACCGCGTCGTCGTCAACCACATCGGCAAGAACACCTCCTCGGACGTCTTCTTGAAGGGTGCGCTCGAGGACGACGCCCAGAGTGTCTTCACCGGCCTGCTTCGCATCGAAAAGGAAGCCGAGAAGACCTCGACGTTCGAGACCAACCGCAACCTGGTCCTCTCCGAGAACGCCAAGGCGCACTCGGTTCCCAACCTCGAGATTCTCTGCAACGACGTGATCTGCGGCCATGCCTCCTCCGTCGGCCCGCTGGAGCGGGACCACCTCTACTACCTGAAGAGCCGTGGAATGCGCCAGGAGCGTGCGGAGCGTCTGCTGATCAGAGGCTTTTTCACCGAGGCCATCGACCGGCTTCCTATCGAAGGCATCGCCGAACCGGTCTCCGAAGAGGTTTTCCAACGGTTCATCCAGGCACAGGCCGAGGGACGGGTCGAGATCCTATGAAGGTCGAAGTCACTCAACTCGACCAGCTTCCCCGGGGCCGGGGAGTGCGTGTCACCATCGGCGAGCACCGCATCGCCATGTTCCGCATCGAAGACGACGTCTACGCCATCGGAGACCGGTGCTCTCATGCCGAGGCTTCGCTCTCGGAGGGGGAGTTGTTCGACTTCGACGTCGAATGCCCCCGTCACGGCTCGGAGTTCGACGTGAGGACCGGCGAGCCCGGTGCGCTCCCGGCCACCGAACCGGTGCCCGTCTACGAGGTGTCGGTCGAAGACGGCACCGTCTATCTCGAATTGGAGGACTCATGAGCACCGCTCTCGCAGTCAAAGACCTGTCGGCTTCCGTCGGCGGCAACCAGATCCTCAACGAACTCTCCATCGAGGTGCCCTTCGGGGAGATCCACGCCGTCATGGGACCCAACGGTTCGGGCAAGTCGACGCTTTGTCACGTGCTCACCGGCAACACAGAGTTCGAGGTCCTGGGAGGGTCGGCCACGGTCGACGGCAACGACGTCCTCGCTCTCGACGTGGACGAACGCTCCCGTCTCGGCCTGCTCCAGAGTTTTCAGTATCCGACGGAGATCCCCGGTGTCCGGCTACGGGAGTTCCTCCTCGAGGCCGCCGACGAGCGGGGGCTCGATCGTGACGAGGTGTCCCAACGTATCGAGCGGGAGGCGGAAAGGTTCAACCTGACTCCATTCCTCGACCGCTCTCTCAACGCCGACCTGTCCGGTGGAGAAAAGAAGCGTTCCGAGATCTTCCAGATGGCGGTGCTCCAGCCCCGTATGGCCCTTCTCGACGAGGTCGACTCCGGTCTCGACATCGACGCGGTCAAACAGGTCGCCGAAGCCGTGGAGGACATGCGTTCCCCCGACCTAGGGGTGTTGCTGATCACCCACTACAGCCGCATCCTCCGCTACCTGGACACGGACAGGATCCATGTGATGATTGGCGGCAGGATCGTCGACAGCGGTGGCAAGGAACTGGCCGAGGAACTCGAGTCGGGTGGCTACGAGGCCGTCCGGCAGCGGCTCGGCATCGAAACCCCATCCGGCGACGACGAGGACATGAAGAAGCCATCCGACTTTTTCACCGATACCCCCTTCGACGACGTCTAGAACCGTTCTGTGAATAGGAGTTTCCGGTTAGCGGAATTCCGGTCAGCGGAAGGAAATCTTCACAGAACGGCTAAAGGTGCGTAATGACTGACCGCGGCACTGCCGAGAAGTGGCTCCGTGAGCTGACCAATCTGCCCACGGCCCCGGGTCTGGAGGACGCCGTGGTCGACTGGGTCACTCGCTGGGCCGGCCGACGTGACGACCTGAAGGTAGCCACCGACTCGGGCGGCAACCTGTTCATCACCCAGAAGGGGAGGAAGCCCAAAGCCCCGGTGTTCGCCGTGGCCCACATGGACCATCCCGCCTTCGTGATCACCGACGAGGCCGGGTCCTTCGAGTTCCGGGGAGGTGTCGACGCCCCATATTTCGAGGAAGCCCGGATCGAGGTCGTCACCCGGGACGATGGGCCGACCGGAAGGGTGACCTGCTACGACCCCGAGACCGGACGTGGTCGGGCCGACTTCCCCGAACTGGTGATACCCGGGGACGTCGCCATGTGGCGGTTCCGGGACACCCGTCAGAAGAAGGGTCTCTTCCGCGCCCCCGCCTGTGACGACCTCGCCGGAGTGACTGCCGCTTTGGCCGCCCTGGACAAGGCGAGGGGGCGCTCGGAGCTGCGGCATTTTGGGGTGATGCTCACCCGCGCCGAGGAGGTCGGGCTCATCGGAGCCATCCACGCAGCCAAGCACCGGACCATCCCCGAAGGCGCCCGTCTGCTCTCCATCGAGACTTCCCGGGAGCTGCCCACAGCGCGGATAGGAGATGGTCCCATCATCCGCATCGGCGACCGGGCTACGGTCTTCGACCGGGAGCTGTCCAACCTCGTGAGCCACGCCGTCGAGGAAGCCGGGATCCGCCACCAGCGCAAGCTCATGGACGGGGGAGGATGTGAGGCCACCGCCTTCGGGGTCTACGGATACCGGGCGACCGGGCTCTGCCTCGCCCTGGGCAACTGGCACAACCGGGGCAACCTCGCCGAAGTGGAGGCAGGTGACACCGACGCGGCCACACCAAAACTCGAGGAGATATCGGTCGACGACTTCCACGGGCTGGTCGATCTCCTGCTGGTGGCGGCAGGGGCCGTCGACGGCGAGGACCCCCGTGTCGACCGGCTCGACCGGCTCTACGAGTCGAGCCGTCACTACTTGGGTTAGCGTTGCCGGCATGGAATATCGCATCGAGAAGGACTCGATGGGCGAAGTGAAGGTACCCTCGGACGCTCTCTACGGAGCGTCCACGCAACGGGCAGTCGACAACTTCCCCATCTCCAACCTCCGTTTCAGCAGACGCTTCATCTGGGCACTCGGGCTCCAGAAAGGCTCGTCGGCCTCCGTCGCGGCCGAGATGGGCCACCTCGAGCCGGAGCATGCCGACGCCATCCGCCAGGCCGCCGACGAGGTGATGGAAGGCGACCACGACAACCAGTTCGTGGTCGACATCTTCCAGACGGGTTCTGGCACCTCCACCAACACCAACGCCAACGAGATCATCGCGGCGCGGGCCAACCAGATCCTCGGCGACGGGGGAGTCCACCCCAACGACCACGTCAACTTCGGCCAGTCGTCAAACGACGTCATCCCCACAGCCATCCACGTCGCCGCCGCCGCAGCAATGCGCGAAGAGCTGCTGCCCGCTCTCGACAAGCTGGCCACGTCACTGGAGGCGAAGTCCGACGAGCTCGCCGACATCGTCAAGTCGGGCCGAACCCACCTGATGGACGCCACTCCGGTGACCCTTGGCCAGGAATTCGGCGGTTTTGCCGCCCAGGTGCGCAAAGGCGCCCAAAGAGTCGAGAAAGTCCTGCCAGAGCTGGAAGAGCTGGCTCTGGGGGGCACCGCCGTCGGCACCGGGATCAACGCCCCCGACGGCTATGCCGCTTCGGTGATCTCGCTGATGGCGGAACGCTCCGGCTTCCCGTTCCGGGAGGCGGACGACCACTTCGAGGCGCAGGGCGCCAAGGACGCCGCGGTCATGGCCTCGGGGGTGTTGAAGACCATCGCCAACTCCTTCTTCAAGATCTCCAACGACATCCGCTTCCTGGGCTCCGGTCCCACGTCGGGCATCTCTGAGATCAAGATCAAGGCGCTCCAGCCCGGTTCGTCGATCATGCCGGGCAAGGTCAACCCGGTCATGTCGGAGATGATGATGATGGTGGCCGCCCACGTGGTGGGGAACGACACCGCGGTCACCTGGGGCGGCGCCAACGGCAACTTCGAGCTCAACGTGATGATGCCGGTGATCGCCCACAACCTCCTCGAGTCGATCGAGCTGCTCTCCAACGCCGCCGACGCCTTCGCCGAGAAGTGCGTCGACGGGATCGAGGCCAACGATCAGCGGGCCCGGGAGATCGTGGAGAAGAACGCCATCATCGTCACCGCCCTCAACCCCCATATCGGCTACGACAACGGGGCGAAGATCGCCAAAGAGGCGGTTGCCACCGGCCGCTCAGTTCGGGAACTGGTGCTGGAGGCCGGTCTGTTGTCGGAGGAGGAGCTAGACGAGGCCCTCGACATCAAGGGAATGACCGAAGGCGGTCTGCGCTAGTTCGGCTCCGCCCTCGTTCTGTGGGCTGGAGACGTCGCGGGGCGACGTGTGTAACCCAGGGTTGGGGTCGGCAGCGGCTAGCTCCCCTCAGCCTCGGTCTCGTCCAGCGCCTCCAGCAGGGTGTTCCAACCCAGGGCGGCGCATTTGATGCGCACCGGGTACTGACGAACCCCTTGGAGGGCCTCGATATCGCCGAGGGTGGCGCCGGGACGCTCGGGATCCAAGACTTCGGAGGCGTCGCCGTCGTCTGATTCGTCGATCGCCATCATGGTGCGGAACTTCGAAACCAGGTCGTTGATCTCCTCACGGGTCTTGCCTTTGATGGCCTCGGTCATCATCGACGCCGACGCCTGGCTGATCGAGCACCCCTGGCCGTTGATCGCGACGTCGCTGACGACGCCATCGGTCAGGGCGATTTCGATGTGCAGCTCGTCTCCACACATCGGGTTCACTCCCTCGGCCGAAGCGGTCGGGGAGTCGAGGTGGCCCCGGTTACGGGGATTTCGATAGTGGTCGAGAATGACTTCTCGGTACAGCTCTTCGAGGGCCATTAGCGGAGGCTTTGGTCACGGTTTGGCATCTATTGACAACGGTAATCCCGGCGACGAGATGGAACATTTCCGGGCGGAGTTGCTGACCTTGCTCAGCCGACCCCGAATAGGTCGGCGGCCTTGCGGAGACCGCTGACCAGGGCGTCGACGTCTTCTTCCTCGTTGTAGACGTAGAAGCTGGCCCTGGTGCTGGCGTTGACGCCCAGACGTCGCATCAGCGGCTTGGCGCAGTGATGGCCCGCCCGTACGGCGACGTCCTCCTCGTCGAGGATGGTGGCGAGGTCGTGGGCATGGATGCCGTCCATCGTCATCGAAATCACGCCGCCGCGGCCTTCGAGGTCGGTGGGGCCCTGGATCGCCAGACCCGGGACGTCGGAGAGACGCTCCAGGGCGATGCCGGTGAGCTCCTGGTCGTGTTTGAAGACCTGGTCCATTCCGATCGACTCCAGGTAGTCGATGGCCGCGTGGAGGCCGACTGCCTCGATGATCGGCGGGGTGCCCGCCTCGAAACGGTGGGGGATGTCGGCCCAGGTGGCGTCGTGGAGGGTGACGTCGGAGATCATCTCCCCGCCCCCCTCGAACGGCTCCATTTCCTCCAGGGGGTCCATGGCTCCCCAGAGCACGCCAATCCCGGTGGGGCCCAGCATCTTGTGCGATGAGAAGGCGACGAAGTCGGCTCCGAGTTCCTGGACGTCGATCGCCAGGTGGGGCGCTAGCTGGGCAGCGTCGGCGACCACCCGGGCGTCGTGCTCGTGGGCGACGGCGGAGACGGCGGCGACGTCGGGGATCGTCCCCAACACGTTGGACATTCCCGTCACGGCGACGACCTTGACGTCGGGACCGATACGGGATCGGAGGTCGGCCATGTCGATATGACCGTCGTCGGTTATGGCGACGTGGTCGAGGGTGGCGCCGGTGCGTTTCGCCACCATCTGCCAGGGGACGAGGTTGGCATGGTGTTCCATCTCGGTGGCGAGAATGCGGTCGCCCTCGCTCAGGTTCTCCAATCCCCATCCGAACGCCACCGTGTTGAGGGCGGTGGTGGCGCCACGGGTGAAGACCACCTCCCGGGGGGAGGCGGCGTTGATGAACGAGGCCACCCGCTGGCGGGCCCCCTCGTAGGCGTCGGTGGCGGCGACTGAGAGCTTGTAGGCGCCGCGGTGGACGTTGGCGTAGAACATCCGGGCGAAGCGGTCCATCGCCTCGAGAACCGGTATGGGCTTCTGTGACGACGCTGCCGAATCGAGAAAGTGGACTCCCGAGTCGAGAACCGGGAAGTCAGCTTTCAGATGGGAGAGGTCGGTCACATCGGGCTCCTAGCCCTTGGTCGACACCGTCCGGAAGGAATCGTATCCCTCTTCCTCGAGTTTGGCCGCCAGCTCGGGGCCCCCGGACTCGTGGACGCGGCCATCGATGAAGATGTGGACCACGTCGGGGGTGACGTAGTCGAGAAGACGCTGGTAGTGGGTGATGATCAAAAAGCCCCGCTCCGGAGTGGCCAGCTTGTTGACCCCGTCGGCGACGGTGCGGAGGGCGTCGATGTCGAGACCGGAGTCGGTCTCGTCCATGATCGCCAGCTCCGGCTCCAACACGGCCATCTGGAGGACCTCGTTGCGCTTGCGCTCCCCGCCGGAGAAGCCCTCGTTGAGGTAGCGGTCGGCGAAGGAGCTGTCCATGCCGAGCTCTTTCATGGCGTCCATCACCTTGAGCCGCAGCTCGAGGACGGTCAGGTCGGTGCCGGTGCGGTTGGAGAGGGCCTGGCGGAGAAACTGGATGACCGACACCCCGGGGATGGCCTCGGGATGCTGAAAGGCGAGGAACATGCCGGCGGCGCCGCGGTCGGTGGGCATGGCGTCGGTGATGTCCTCACCCTTGTAGGTGACGGTGCCTTCGGTGACTTCGAAGGAGGGGCTGCCCATGAGGACGTTGGCGAGGGTCGACTTGCCCGATCCGTTGGGTCCCATGAGGGCGTGGATCTCGCCCCGGTTGACGGTCAGGTCGACGCCTTTGAGGATCTCCTGGTCGTCGACGGAGGCGTGCAGGTTCTCGATCTGGAGGAGAGGGGTGCTGTCAGTCACGTCCCCATGGTATTTCCACTACTCCGGTAGGGAAAAATCCCCTTTCTGTGAACGCTGGCTACGCGTCACGCGCAGCCAGCGTTCACAGAAAGGGATCTGGCTCACGTGATCGGTTCCCAGACCGGGTCGGCGAGCTGGTCGAGGGCGTTGATGGTGATGGGGAAGACCGAGGTCGGGGTGCCGGCCGCGGCCCACACGGGGTCGTTGCGTTTCAGCGAAGGGTCGGCGAACACCCGCAGCTCGGTGGCGTGGCCGAAGGGAGGAGTGCCTCCCGCCGAATAGCCGGTAGCTTCGCGGACCTCGTCGAGACTGGCCCGGCGCACCTTGTCACCTCCGGCGGCTGCGGCGAGGGCGTCGGTGTCGAGCCGTTTGTCTCCGGGGACGAGAGCCACCACGGGCTCCTCGTCGACCTTGAACACCAGAGTCTTGACGATGGCCGACACCGGGCAGCCGATGGCGTTGGCGGCGTCCTCGGCGGTCTTGGTGCCCTCGGGGAAGACCATGATCTCCTTTTCGTCGATTCCGACGGCGTCGATGAGCCTCCGGGCAGCCTTGGGCAGTTCAGACATTGCGGACGATGGAGACGGTGTCGCGCATGCCACCGGGGTCGTCGAGATCGAGCCATTGGACGTAGTAGCGGTGTACCCCGGCATCCTCGAGGGCGGCCATGGTCTCGGCGACCCGGTCGGGTGTGCCCACCGGGATCCCGTTGTCGAGAAGGCGGGCCTCGTAGTCCTCGGGGGACATGTCGCGTTTCGCGGCACGCTGAGTCAGTCGCTCCCGGTATTCGGAGTCGGTGCGTCCCACAATGGCCGGCCCCATCATCGTCGCCTCGACATCCCGGTCGCCGGCGGCCTCCCGCATCACCGAGATCTTGTCCCTGGCGTCCTCGGGCGGGCAGACGAAGATGTTGTACTCGTCGGCCCGGTTGCCGGCGAGGGTGGGGGTGCGTTTGGCTCCGCCGCCACCAATGACGGTCCGGATTCCGGTCGGCTTCGGCTTCACGTCGGCGTCGAGGGTGTAGTGGGTCCCGTCGAACTTCGCCGGGCCCTCGCCGAAGGCGGCGTCGATGTAGTCGAGGGCCTCCTCGAAGCGGCTCCACCGTTCCGGCCAGTCGGGGAACGGGATCCCGAACGCCTCGTGCTCATGGTCCATCCAGCCGGTGCCGACGCCAAGATCGAGACGGCCGCCCGACATCTGGTCGATGGTGGCGGCGTTCTTCACGATCACCGCCGGGTGGCGGAAGGTGATCGGCGTGACGAGAACACAGAGGCGGATGTCGGAGGTCTCCCGGGCGAGGCCGGCCAGGACGGCGAAGGCGTCGGTGGCGGCCGGGGGAGGGTCGCCTCCGGACAGGTAGTGGTCGCAGCGGGCGAAGGAGGTGAGACCCTCAGTCTCCGCCCAGCGAGCGGCTTCGAGTTGCTGGTCGTAGGTGCCGCCGAGGTGCGGCTCCGTCATCAGGCTGAATTCCATGGGCGGTAAACCTAACGACCCATGTAGGCGTCCATGACGATGTCGAACGTGGCGGCGTCGAAGTCATCGAGGAACACCTGTGGGTAGAACCTCTGGCATCCGGCCTCCTCTAAGGCGGAGACCATCTCCGCTGGCTTCGATCCCGAGCCGTGCGGGTATCCCCGTTCTTCCCAGGTCTGCTCAATGTGATCACCTGGCTGACCGACTTTCTCGCTCAGGTCGTCCAGCAGCCGTCGGTAGTCGGTCTCACGTCGAGCTGCACATGCGGGTCCGGCGGAGGACCAGAAAATCTCGTCGGGATCCCGCCCCAGCTCCGCAGCCAGTGTACGGGTGGCCTCCCGTGTCTCGCGGTAGTCCCCGGGCTTTCTGGCGTAGAGGTTGTACTCGTCGGCGTAGAGGGCGGCGATTCGGCGCGCCTTGGGTTTGCCGGCGCCGCCGCCCAGCAGTTTCAGGCCGATGGGCCGGGGATGGGGATCGAATTCCTGGAGGCGGAAGTGTTTGCCTTCGAAGCCGTGGGCGCCCGGGGAGATGGCGGCGCGTATGTAGGCCATTGCCTCCTCGTACATCTCCATCCGGGTGGCCAGGTCGGGGTAGGGGATCCCGAAGGCTTCGAACTCCTCGTCGAACCATCCCGCCCCGAGCCCGAGGGTGAAACGGCCGCCGGACATCTCGTCGATGGTCACCGCCATCTTGTAGAGAGACCCCGGATGCCGGAACGTGACCGGCGACACCATCGAGACCAGCCCGATGGTCGACGTCTCGGCGGCAAGACCGGCGAGATGGGTCAGGTGGTCCCACGCCGGCGCCTCCATGTCCCTCCTCTGGAGATAGTGGTCGGGCAACCCGATGTGGGTCACGTCGCCACGCTCCTCCGCCCAGCGAGCGGTCGCCCGGACGTAGTCCCAGTCGCCGCGGACCTGGATCCCGAACTCCATCAAACTCCGGCGAGGGCGTCGGTCAGGAGGGCCCGGGCGTGGACGGCCACGTCGAAGTCGGGATCCAACACCCGATGCAGCGTGATCCCGTTGAGCGCGGAGACCAGGGTCTCAGCGCGTCGCTCCACCTCGGCCTCGGAGAACTCGGGATGGGTCCGGGCCATTGCCGCGGCGAACCTTGCCACCCTGGCCTCGTGGTGACGCTTGGTGCGGCCCCGGATCTCCTCGTTGTTGGCACCTCCAGAGAGGGCGAGTCGTATGTAGACCCTGGCGAGGTCGCCCTGCTCGGTGACGAACCTGATGTAAGCGTCGATCAGGTCGGTGAGGGTGTCGTCGGTCCCCTTGTGGTCGGGATCGGGATCGATGGCGTCTATGGCCTCGCGGACGACAGACAGGATCGCCTGCTCCTTCGAGTCGAAGAGGTTGTAGAAGCTCCCCGGCAGGACACCTGCGTGCTCGCAGATCGCCTTGATGGTGGTCCCGTCGAGGCCCTCGGTTGCGATGAGACTCCTGGTGGCCTCGAGGATCTTGTCCCGGGTCTCCAGACCGGCCTTGTAACGCATCGATGGCACGGTAACTGTCGTGAGGGCTTGTCGCGAGACTCCTAGGGCAATTCGGCCCTATTATTTGAGCGGGTGCTCAAATTAGAATGTATACTCAAATAGCAGAGAAACCGCAGTGTGGAGCTATGAGCCATTACAAGTCGAATATCCGGGACATTGAGTTCAACCTCTTCGAGGTCAACAGAATCCAGGACTACGTCGGGTCGAAGGCCTGGGAAGGTCTCGACCGTGACACGATGGGCGACATCCTCGCCGAGGTAGAGCGTCTCGCCACCGAGGACTACGCCGCCTCCTACGAGGATCAGGACCGCATTCCCCTGGAGCTGGTCGACGGCGAAGTCGAGCTGCCCGAGTCGGTGAAGGCGAGTGTCCAGGCCTTCAAGGACGGCGGGTGGGACAAGTTCGGTCTTCCCGAGGAGATGGGTGGCATGTCGGCTCCGCCGTCCCTGACCTGGGCCACATCGGAGATGCTGCTGGCGGCCAACACCACCGCGCAGTTCTACGCCGGCGGCAACCTCTTCGCCCGGGTGCTCTTCGAGGAGGGGACGGAGGAGCAGAAGGAGATCGCCAGGATCTGGGCCGACAATGCCTGGGCGGGGACGATGGTCCTCACCGAGCCCGACGCCGGCTCCGACGTCGGTGCGGGTACCACCAAGGCCATCGACCAGGGCGACGGCACCTGGCACATCGAGGGGGTCAAGCGTTTCATCACCGGTGGTGAGCACGACATCACCGAGAACATCCTGCACCTGGTACTGGCCCGTCCCGAGGGTGCCGGTCCCGGCACCAAGGGGCTGTCGCTGTTCCTCGTCCCCAAGTACCTCGTTAACGACGACGGGAGCCTGGGGGAGCGCAACGGGGTGGTCGCCACCAACATCGAGAAGAAGATGGGGCTGAAAGGCTCCACCACCTGCGAGCTGACCTTCGGCATGGAAGCCCCTGCCGTCGGCTACCTGGTCGGCGACAAGCACGACGGCATCCGTCAGATGTTCCGGGTCATCGAATACGCCCGCATGCTCATCGGCACCAAGGCCATGGGGACGTTGAGCACCGGCTACCTCAACGCACTCGAGTACGCCAAGGAGCGCAAGCAGGGGGCGGACCTGACCCGGGCCACCGACAAGACCGCACCCCGTGTCCCCATCATCGACCATCCCGACGTCCGACGCATGCTGATGACCCAGAAGGCCCACGCTGAGGGTCTCCGCGCCCTCGTCATGTACACCGCATGGGTGCAGGACCAGGCGATCCTCCATCCCGACGACGACAAGTGGGAGCGCCGCAGCGACCTGCTGTTGCCGTTGGTGAAGGGTTACTCGGCGGAGAAGGCGTACGACCTGTTGTCGACCTCACTCCAGGTGATGGGCGGTTCTGGATACACCATGGACTACCCCATCGAGCAGTACATCAGGGACGCCAAGATCGACTCGATCTACGAGGGCACCACCGGGATTCAGGCGATGGACCTGTTCTTCCGCAAGATCGCCCGTGACCAGGGCGAGACGCTGGCGAAGCTTGCCGCGGAGATCACCGAGTTCGTCAAGGGCGGCGAGGACGCCGACGCCCTCGCCGAGGAGCGGGAGATGCTGGCGGGCATGCTCGACGACACCCAGGCCCATCTCGGGGCGATGGTCGAGCACCTCATGGCGTCGATGGGTGGACAGGCCGAGGAGATCTACAAGGTTGGCTTTCAGACCAACGCCCTCCTTGAGTCGATGGCGGAAACGGTCATCGTCTGGCAGATGCTCCGCCAGTCCGAGATAGCCGTGGAGAGAGTCGACGAGGACCCGTTCTACCGGGGCAAGGTGGAGTCCGCCCGGTGGCTGGTCCGTCACGTCGCCCCCAAGGCCTCGATGCGCCGCGCGGCGGCCGAAGCCGAGGACGCCTCCCTCATGGACCTCCCCGTGGAGGCGTTCTAACGCTTCCGGTGCGATAATCGGGCTCCGTGTCTGGACCTGAGATCATTGCTTTTGTCGCCGTGCTGGTCGGCGTGTTGCTGGTGATCGTGGCGATGATGGTCTGGCAGGAGGCGAGACGCCGTCCCTCCTATGAGCCTCTCGAGTACGTGGTCAACGACGCCATCAAGCACATCGCGGAGCGGCTGCCCGAGGGGTCGGACCTGAGCAACACCGACATACGACGGATCCTCGAATGGGAGGTCTACTACCTCCAGGGTCTCGCCCAGGAGGATCGCAAGAACCCGGTGGAGACCGTGGCCGGTGGCCATGAGCTGTCGGTGGAGTACATCGCCGATCAGATTCGCACGAAGCACGACGTGTCTTATTCTCAGGGGGAGATTGCAGAAGTGCTCCGTCTCGAGGCCGACTACCTCGTCGCCATCGGGGCGGTGGGAGAGCCAGTAGGAGAAGATGAATGAGGGTTCGTTGCGGTGCATGCCGCACTCAGTTCGAAGTTCAGGGACCGGGCAGGTACGCCTGCCCGGTCTGCGGTTCGGTAAACGTCGTGAGGAATGGCGCCGGTGGCGCCGGAGCGGGCGCCCCGGCCGGTGAGCCCCCACCTCAGCAGCAGGGGATGGGTGGCTATCAGTCGGCGCCGGGTGTGATCCCCGGCGGGGGTGGCCAACCCCAGCCGCCGCCGCCCGAGCCCGAGCCGATGCCGAAGATCGAGTGCCCGGAGTGCGGGTTCAAGTTCATCGTCGGAAAGGTGGCCACGGTGACCTGCCCGATGTGCTCCGCCGAGGTCGACACCGGCATCGAGGAGGAGGACGACACCGAGTGAGCCGTCTGTCCCGATTCGAGGACTACCGCTTCATCGGGGCGAAGGACACGATGCGTGTCTACGACAGCGACGACGAGGACCAGTTCGCTGCTCTGGAGAAGCGGGTCGAGGAGGACAACCTGGTCGACCGTCTGCTGGTGCAGGCCTTCGCCCCCGACACCCTCACCGAAGCCCGCAACCGCGGCTTCAAACCGATCGGCGCACGGTCGCGAACCCAGGGTTGAAGACGTCGCCCGGCGACGTCTGTGGCCCAAGGTTTGGCCAAGCGGACTGGGATTCGACGAACTCTGGGCTGTAGACGTCGCTCAGCGACGTGTGTAACCCAGGGTTGCGGACGTCACCCTGCGCCCTACTCGTCTTCTAGGCCCTGGCCGACCAGGTCGCCGATGCGTTTGCCGCGGCCGTGGAAGAAGTGGTCGCCGGGGGTGAGGACCACGTCGATGGACTGCGCTTTGGCGTAGGCGATCAACTCGTCCGGATCGACCACCTGTTCCCGTGTGCCGATGATGAACCGTTTCGGCCCTGCAGGCAGCTCGTCCGGGAGACGAAGCGACGCGGGGGCGATCCCGACATAGGGGATGGTCTCCTCCTCGGCCGCCAGCCAGCGCAGCGCGGTCCAGGCGCCGAACGACCATCCGGTCAGCCCGAGAGGCAGCCCACGATTCCGGGCCAGGTCCATCGCCGCGGCGACGTCGTTCAGCTCACCCTCACCTTCGTCGTGGGAGCCGGTGCTCGACCCGGTGCCCCGGAAGTTGAAGCGCAGCACCGCATGTCCCCTCGCCACGAGCTGGTTGGCCACGGCGATCATCAGCGGTGCGTTCATCGATCCTCCATGCTGAGGATGGGGATGGCAGAAGACCGTGAACCGGGTCGGCTCGTCGGGGGAATCAATCCGGGCCTCGAGGGTCTCCCCGTCCCGCGTCTTGAGCTCCAGACGCTCGGTCATGCCAACAACCGGATCAGCCAGAGCCCCCCGGCGACGAGGATGATCACGGCAAGGAGCGCCGAGGCGATGAGGAGCCAGCGTGTCTGCATCGGCCGGAAAGGGTACTTCGACGGCTCACTAGGCTCATGGCCCAGAACAGGAAAGGTCACATTTGTCAGACATCGTGATAGTCGGCGGCGGTCCCGGTGGATATGCCGCGGCGCTCTATGCGCACAACTTCGGGCTCGACGTGACGATGGTGGAAAAGGAGCGTCCCGGCGGCACCTGTCTCATCCGGGGATGCATCCCTGCCAAGCAGTGGCTCCACATCGCCGAGGTGTACAGCACCGTCACCCACGCCGCCGAGTTCGGGGTCAACGCCAGCCAGCCCGAGATGGACTGGCAGGCCGCTCTCGCCCGCAAGAACCAGTCCGTCGAAGGCCTGGTCAGGGGTCTCGGGGGTCTGCTGAAGAAGCGCAACGTCGAAGTAATCACCGGTTTCGGTCGGCTCGCCGGAGACGGCAGGGTCGAGGTCGACACCGACGAGGGCACCCGGACGATCGAAGGCGACAAGATCATCCTCGCCACCGGATCCCACGCCAGCACCATCCCCGGCTACGACATCGACGGGGAGAAGATCGTGACATCCGACCACGCCCTCGACTGGGAGTCGCAGCCGCGCCGTGTCGGCATCATCGGAGGCGGGGTTATCGGATGCGAGTTCGCCTCGTTCCTCATCGACGTGGGCACCGAGGTCCACGTCTTCGAGATGATGGACCAGATCGTCCCCGGCACCGACGCCGAGACCGCCAAGATGCTCCAGCGCCAGCTCCAGAAGCGGGGCGTCAACTTCCACATCGGTGTGAAGGTCGAGCCGCCCGAGGTGGGCGACTCGGTGGCCATCCCCTTCGGCGACGAGCGCGTCGAGGTCGACGTGGCCCTGGTGGCGGTCGGCCGCGGCCCCAACACCGAAGGCGTCGGCATCGAGAACACCAAGATCGAGTTAGACAGAGGCTTCGTGAAAGTCGACCTCGACAACATGCTCACCGCCGAGTCCAACACCTACGCGGTCGGTGACATCGTCGCCGGCACCGCACAGCTCGCCCATGTCGGGTTCGCAGAGGGCATCGCCGCAATCACCCATGCCGCCACCGGACACACCGAGCCGGTCAACTATGACGCCATACCCCGGGTCACCTACACCCATCCCGAGGTGGCCGAGGTGGGTGTCACCGCCGAGCAGGCTGAGGAGCGCGGGCTCGAGGTGGAGACCGCCAAGCACGCATTCAACGGGATCGGCCGGGCGATAATCATCGGCCAGAACCAGGGCCATGCAAAGGTCGTGTCACTCAAGGACGGCCCCATCATCGGCGCCAGCGTCGTCGGCCCCTCGGCCGGCGAGTTGATCCACGAGCTGATGTATTCGGTGGGATGGGAGGCGTTGCCTGCGGAGGCGGCTGCTTTTATTCATGCCCATCCGACCCTGTCGGAGGCGATTGGCGAGACATTGATGTCGGCAGCGGGCGCCAGCCTGCATTAGGAGGAGATCTTGGCTACGACGGTATCCATGCCCCAGTTGGGGGAGACGGTCACCGAGGGGACGATCCTGCGGTGGGCGAAGAAGGTTGGCGACACGATCGCCGAAGACGAGGTCCTTGTAGAGATATCGACCGACAAGGTCGACACCGAGGTCCCCTCGCCGGTCTCGGGGACGATTCTGGAGATCCTGGTCGAGGAGGGCGCCACGGTCGAGGTCGGCGCCGAACTGGTCGTCATCGGCGACGCCGACGAGGCTCCCGGTGAAGACACGGGAGAGGAACCAGCCCCGGTAGACGAGGCGGAACCAGCTGAAGAAGAGCCCGAAGAACCCAAGGAGCCGGAGGAAGCCGAGGAGCCGGAGGAGCCGGAAGAGGCCGAGGAGCCGGAAGAGGCCGAGGAGCCGGAAGAAGCCGAGGAGCCGGAAGAAGCCGCAGAGGCCGAGGAGCCGGAGGAAGCCGCAGAGGCCGAGGAGCCGGAAGAAGAGGCTGCCGAGACGACCGACGATCGGGACGTCACCGACGAGCAGGTGGAGAAGTTCTTCTCCGAGCCGTCCAGGGCCGAGAAGGAGCCCCAGCTGCTGTCCCCCGTGGTCCGCAAGCTGATCCGGGAGAACGACGTCGACATCAGCCAGATCGAAGGGTCGGGTCGTGGCGGAAGGATCACCCGCCGCGATGTCGAGGCCCACATCGCCGAGGAGCCAGAGCCGGCACCTGAACCAGAGCCCGCTCCGGCCGCAGCCGAGGCACCGGCAGCCAAAGAGCCGGAGGAAGCCCCGGCCGCGAAGGAACCGGAAGAGGCACCGGCCCCCAAGAAGGCCCCGGCGCCCGCTGCCGCCGGCAGCGAGACCGTGGAGCTCGACCGTCTCCGGGTCCGCATCGCCGAGAACAACGTCCAGGCCAAGCGGACCGCCGCCCACGTGTGGACGTCGATGGAGATCGACTTCGAAAAAGTGGAGCGGGTGCGTCAAAAGCACAAGGAGGCGTTCAAGGCGGAGGAGGGGTTCTCCCTCACCTACCTGCCGTTCATCTCCCGGGCCACCATCGACGCCCTCAGGGCCTTCCCGGTGGTGAACAGCTCGTTCAACCTCGAGGAGAAGACGGCCACCTATCACAAGAAGGTGGATCTGGGCATCGCCATCGACCTCAATCAGGAGGGCCTGGTCGTGGCCAGGGTGCGCAACGCCGACGGGTTGCGTCTGGTGGGCATCGCCCGTGAGATCTCGAGCCTCGCCGAGAAGGCCCGATCGGGTGACCTCGGTGTCGACGACCTCACCGGGTCGACGTTCACCATCACCAACCCCGGTCCGTTCGGGTCGTTCATGTCGGCGCCGATCATCAACGTCCCCAACGTCGCCATCCTGTCCACCGACACGGTCGCCAAACGGCCGACGGTGGTCACCGCGGCCGACGGTCAGGACGTCATCGCCATCCGCCACATCGCCTATCTGGGTCTCTCCTGGGACCACCGAGCCTTCGACGGGTCGACGGCGGTGCTGTTCCTGAAGCGGATCAAGGAGAACATCGAGACCTGGGATTGGGAGCAGGAGCTGGCGTGACGCTTCTCCGCACCCGCTGGCTGGGCCGTCTCCCCTATTCGGAGGCGTGGGACCTCCAGCGCGCCTTTCACGAGGGGAGGGTGCGGGGACGCAGCCGCGACGACTACCTGCTGTTGTTGGAGCACCCGCCGGTGTTCACCATCGGACGCAACGGCAGCGCCGAGAACCTGCTGGTGGGGATGAACGGCGCCGTCGACAAGGGTGCGGAGGTCCATCACATCGACCGGGGCGGCGACATCACCTTCCACGGTCCGGGCCAGCTCGTCGGCTACCCGATCATCGAGCTCGACGACCCCAAACAGATCGTTCCCTACGTCCGCAAGATCGAAGAAGTTCTGATCCGAACCATCGCCGACTTCGGTGTCGAGGCGTGGCGGGAGGACGGCTACACGGGTGTCTGGACCGAGCAGGGCAAGGTGGCGGCCATCGGGGTCAGGGTCTCCCGGCGGGTCACCATGCACGGGTTCGCCCTCAACCTGCATCCCGACATGGACTACTTCGGGATGATGAACCCCTGTGGCATCACCGACCGCGCCGTCACCGACCTGTCGTCTCTGGTGGGACGGAAGGTGAGCCTGGAAGAAGCCGTCGACGTCCTGGTGCCCCACTTCGAGGAGGTGTTCGGATATACCGAATCGGAGACCCAGAAGGCGGCGTTCGTCCGCGGCCAGGGCAAGCCCAAGGACTTCGAGGTGGACCGTCTCTTAGAGGCGGGGACGTTCTCGGCCGAGGCCCGCACTCAGGAGCCGGTGCTGATCAACGGGCGTCTCCCCGGCGAGCCGGCCCGTCCCGAGTGGATGAGGGTCAAGGCCCACATGGACGACGACTACCTCGAGCTGAAGAAGCTGATGCGGGGTCTCGAGTTGAACACGGTGTGCGAGGAGGCCAACTGCCCCAACATCTACGAGTGCTGGGGGATGGGCACGGCCACGCTGATGATCCTCGGCGACAAGTGCACCCGGGCGTGCTCGTTCTGCAACGTCAACACGGGCAAGCCCACCGAGTTCGACGTCTTCGAGCCGTTCCGTGCCGCCGAGGCCATCCAGACTATGAACCTGAAGCACGCCGTGATCACGTCGGTCAACCGCGACGATCTCGACGACGGGGGAGCGGGCATCTTCGCCCAGACCATCACCGAGTCCCGACGCCGGTCGCCGGGGACGGAGATCGAGGTGCTGATCCCCGACTTCAAGGGCGACCGGGAGGCGCTCCAGACCGTGATGGACGCCCGCCCTGAGGTCCTTAACCACAACACCGAGACGGTGCTTCGCCTCCAGCGCGACATCAGAACGTCAGCCAACTACGGGCGGTCGCTGGCGCTGCTGTGGCGGGCCAAGCAGATGTACCCGGAGGGGCTGAACAAGTCGGGCATCATCGTCGGCATGGGTGAGACCAGGGAGGAAGTCCTGGCGACTCTGGCCGACATGCGGGCGGTGGGAATCGACATCATCACCATCGGCCAGTACCTGCGGCCAACGGCCCGGCACCGTCCCATCCACCGCTACGTCCACCCCGACGAGTTCGCCGAGTACAAGCAATTTGGCGAGGGACTCGGCATCCCCCACGTCGAGTCCGGACCCCTGGTCCGCTCCAGCTACCACGCCAAGGAGTCCCGGGAGGCGGTCCCGGTCAGCATCGGGGCGAAGTAGCCGGTTTCCTCTCCCGTCGGGAGGAGCAGAGGGGTTGCAATAGGTGTCTGAGTCCGACAGGCTCGGAGTGTGTCCGCCATGTCCGAAGCCGCCCGCAATGACCTGTACAATGGCCTGTCTGAAGTGCTCGGTTCCGAGCGTGCGGAGACACTGATGAGCCATCTGCCGAGATACGACCCGGACGACATTGCGACTCGGTCCGATTTCGACAGCATCCGTGCCGACATCGCCGATCTGCGATCGGAGCTCAAGGGTGACATCAGCGGTCTCCGATCGGAGCTCAAGGGTGACCTCTCCGATCTGCGATCCGAGCTCAAGGCTGACATCAGCGGTCTCCGATCCGAGCTCAAGGGTGACATCTCCGAGTCGCGATCCAAGATCACTACCTTGCGGTCCGAGTTGAGGACCCACGGTGAGCTGCTCTTCAGTCTCCAGAGGACTCTGATCGCCGGGTTCATCACGTTTGGCGCCGCGCTGGTGGGCCTCTTCGTCGCCGTCTTGTGAACGACCGCGAGCACGACAAAGAGGCCGGGCGGCTGCTCGACGACTTCCAGGAGTGGATCGGGGACAGCGCCTCCGCTCTAGATGCCCAGTTCGCCCTCGACTACAAGCGGGCCACCGGCGACTCCCGTCTGACGTTCTGGACCCATGAGATGGTCGACGACCTCATCCAGGGTTATCTGCCAGCAAAGGCGGTCCTGTTCGAAGACGAGGCGTATGAAGTCGCGCAGACCATCTGCCAGTTCTTTCGGTTCCTCGAAGCGACCGGTTTGAGTTTCGACGACAGTGTGCCGGCCGAGGACCTCGTCGTCCATCTGGAATCACACATCCCAGACTTTGTCGAAGACATGGCCGACCCCTACACCGGCGGTCCGGCCAAGCAAGTTCTCATGGCCATGCTCGAAGACGGCATCGATCTCGAAGACCAGGAGGCAGTCGACGAATGGATCGATCGGTTCAACGCTGAAGACCTCATCGCCGAGCCGACCATCGAACTGCCACCGACGGCAAGGGTCGATCCTGATGATGCCTTCGACAGCGTCCTTCACGCTCCGCTGTTTGCCAAGCTGACCGGCTTTGCCGAGTACATGGGGGAGGGGCGGCCCCTCACCCAGAAGGGGAATCTCAAGCTGGCGGACGCCCGGCATCTCGTCGAGTCACTCGATACGGGTGACGTCTTTGACCCGGTCCATGGCGACCGGGTGTTCAAGACGCACACGGCGAAAAATCTCCTCTGGCTGGACATGATCGTCCGCATGGCCCGGGAAGTCGGCGCGGTCAAGGTCCGAAACAACAAGATGTCGGCGACCAAGAAATGGCTGCAAAGGGCCGGTGATGATCCCCTCGACGTCATGCGCGATGTGGCTGCCTACGTCCTCGACACCGGTCCGGTCAGCACGGTGCAGGGCGGTCGGGGCTACGAGTCCGGTCTGCGCAATTGTGTCGACGCATCCGCTGTTTCGATTCTCGCCACCCTTTCCCAGGGGAGCGTTGAGTTCGAGCGCGGCCTCCAATCCCTGATGAACCAGCTTCCGCGACACCTCTACTTCCCCGAGTGGTATTACGAGGAGCGAAGCGACGGGGAGACATTTCTCGAGTCCAGCCTTCGGTTCTATGCGCAGCGTGCGGCGACGGTGATGGAGATGTGCGGGCTGCTCACCTGGACCGGAGGAGAGGTGGTGCCGGACTCGTACGGCTTCCGCGACGAATGGCGTGGTGGGACCCTTACCATCACATCGTTTGGGCTGCGGATTGTTCAAGGCCATCTGGTCGACACCGGGATGGTGAGGATGGTCGTTGTCGACCCGCTGATGACGACACTCGACGACCCTTCGGCACGGATCGTCGAGGCTCTGGCTGGCTACGTGGATGCCGGGTCCGAGATGCTCGCCGACGTCTGGGAGGAGTTGGGTGGATGGGACGGTCTCCCGGACCAGCTCTGGCGAGTCGACCATCCTTAGACCGAGGTGCTCTTGGAGGCGCTGGGAAACGCGCTTCCGGATCGGAAGTCGGCCAAAGCCGCCCGCAAGGCCCTGTTCAAGCATCGCAGCTGGAAGGCCGGCGCCCGGTGACCAGGCGGGCGAGCCCGCCGGTTTCCTTCCCCTCGAGTGGAGCGAGATTGGGGGAGGTGTCGCCGTAGGCGACGGATCGGTCTTGTCCAGTGGAGTAGGTTGGGGTCATGTTTGCTCCAAGATCATCTGCAGCAGATATCGACTGGTCCGATCGCGACGCTGTCGTGAGATACAAACTCCGGGTCCTGGAAGACCGGATTGACCACCTTTACATCGCGCTGATTCTCTTCCTGTTCGTATTGACAGCGGTGTTGATGGTCGCTTTTTCCGTCATCCGCTAGGACATACGGAGGGGGTTGAAATCGGTTTCTCAGTCCGACAGGCTCGGAGTGTGCCCGCCATGTCCGAAGCCGCCCGCAACGACCTGTACAATGGTCTCTCTGAACTGCTCGGCCCGGAGCGTGCGGAGACACTGATGAGCTATCTGCCCAGATACGACCCCGATGGCGTTGCGACTCGGTCAGATGTCGACAGTTTGCGGTCCGAGATGGTCGACATGCGGTCTGAGCTCAAATCCGACATCGCAAGTCTGCGATCCGAAACAAAGATCAACGGTGAACTCATCTTCAGTCTCCAGCGGACCCTGATCGCCGGGTTTATCACGTTTGGTGCTGCCCTGGTCGGTCTATTCGTCGTCGTCCTGTGAACGACCAGAAGCACCGGGCCGCTCTCAAAGTCCGATTCGAGCATTACGGCCGGATGGCAGGTACACGGTGAGCGGGAAGACCTTCGATCACGCCGGGAGGGTCCGCAGGCTCCAGGAGGGTATGGGGGAGACCGGTGTCGATGTCACCCTTCTCTCGGTCGGCGCCGACCTTCCCTACTTCACCGGGTATGAGGCGATGCCTTCCGAGCGTCTCACCGTTTTGGTGGTTCCGGCGTCTGGTCATCCGGTCCTGTTCGTGCCCCACCTGGAGGCCCCGAGGGTCGAGCCGGGGGAGTTCGAGGTGCGGTCGTGGGGGGAGACCGATGACCCGGTCGCACTGGCCGCGGCACTAGCCGACCCGTCACGGGTGGCGGTGGGCGATCACATGTGGGCGGTGTTCCTCACCCGATTCCTCGAGCATTGGACCGATGCGCAGTGGCTTCCCGCATCAGAGCTGACCAGCGATCTCCGCATGCGCAAAGACGACGCCGAGATCGAGCTCCTCCGCCAGGCCGCCCATGCCGTCGACCGGGTCATGGCCCGTATCCCCGAGGAGATCGTTTTTGGTGGGCGCACTGAACGCGACGTGGCCCGCGATCTCGCCCGGCTCGTCGTCGAGGAGGGCCACGACACCGCGGAGTTCGGCATCGTCGCCGCCGGTCCCAACGGAGCGTCGCCCCATCATCACGGTGGCGACCGGGTCATGGAAGAAGGCGACGTCGTAGTCTGCGACTTCGGTGGACGTCTCGGCGGCTACTACTCCGACTCCACGAGGACCTTTGTGGTCAGGGAGCCCACATCCGAGCAGACCGACGTACACGAGATCGTCAGGGAGGCCAACGAGGAAGCCCGCAGGAAGGTCGCTCCGGGCGTCCCGTGTGAGGAGGTCGACCGAGCTGCGCGGAAGGTCATCACCGACGCCGGGTATGGCGACTACTTCATCCACCGCACCGGCCACGGCATTGGCCTGGAGGTGCACGAGCACCCCTACATGGTCGAGGGAAACGACCGGCCTCTCGAGCCTGGAATGACCTTCTCGGTGGAGCCGGGGATCTATCTTCCCGGACAGTTCGGGGTGCGCATCGAGGACATCGTGGTTTGCACCCCCGACGGGTCCGAGACACTCAACCAGTCGGCCCACGCCCTGTTCTCGGTCTCTTAGGGCCACGGACGAGCCATCCCCGGTCGGGGCCAGCCACCATCCGCCATCTCTGGGCCACAGACGTCGCCCAGCGGTGTCTGTAACCCTGGGTTCGGGCCCACCGCTCTTCGTCCGTCAACTTTGGGCCACAGACGTCGCCTAGCGACGTCTGTAACCCTGGGTTCGCGTCGGCCGCTCGCCCTGTTCGCTGTCTCTTAGGGCAGCTCGACCGAGAACTCGTCGATCACGTCTCCGTCGGCGTCGATGGCCGTCGCCTCGAGGGTGTCGTCGAGTTCGAGGACCATGAAGTGAAAGGTCTCCTCACCGGCTAGTTGATCCGGGTGGTCGGCCGGACAGTCCACCAGTTCGGTGAGAGTGGCTCCGCCCCCTCCGGTAACCACGTAACTGACCCCGTCCGTTTCGAACCGTTGATAGTTGTGCTCGTGGCCGCTGAGGACGACAAAGACGTCGTGGTCGAACACATCGACCCAGGGATCGATCCCGGGGGTGCCTCCGTGGGCCCCGCAGCTGTATGGGGGATGGTGAAAGACGACGATGGTGGGGTCGTCTGCGTTCAGTGCTTGGGCGAGAAAGTCGAGCTGGCGGGCATCCTCGAGTTGAGTGGAGTCGAGGATGACGATGTCGACCGGACCCCACTCGTGCCGCACCCAGCGGGGCGGGTCGTCGAAGGTGTCATTCACCAACTCGACCCGGTTCTCCGATTCGATGTCGTGGTTCCCCCAGGTGATCAGAAAGGGAATGTCTGCATCGATCGTCCATGCAAACGGCTCCATGAGCTCGGCGGCGGCGTCGGTGTAGAAGTTGTCACCCGTGGTCAGGATGGCCGCCACCTCGTGCTCGTCGGTGTAGGCGTCCATCGCCACAGCGACCTCCTCCTGAGACGACGTCCCCGCTCCCCAGTCGCCGACCACCAGCAGGTCATCGGAGGCGGGGAGCTCCTCGCCTTCGGGGGTGGTCCCTTCCACGCTGCACCCGGTAACCAAAACGAGTGTGAAGGCGACGAGAAGCCGGCCAGCGGCGCTGGACCCCATAGAACGGACCATACGTCGCTAGCCCCGGCAATAATCGAAGCCGATGCGAATTCACGACATATCGGTCCCGCTCCTCGAAGGCTTGCCCACCTGGCCCGGGGAGCAGGGGATGGAACGGACTCTCGTGGCGACACAGCCCGACGATCCTGCGACCGTCTCTCATCTGGCGTTCGGCGCCCATTCGGGGACCCACATCGACGCCCCGGTGCACTTCCTCGTCGATGGCGCGGGCATGGAGAGCTTCCCTCTCGAGGTCTTTTTGGGCCCCTGCTTCGTCGCCGACCTTCGTCAGGTGACGAGTTTGATCACGGGAGATGATCTGGACCAAGCGGGTGTGCCTGAGAACACGGTGAAGATCCTCGCCCTGACCCGGAACTCGGGGTGGAGCCGGAGCGACACGGCGTTCCGGCCCGACTATGTGGCTTTCGACGTGTCGGCGGCGGAGTGGTGTGCCGATCGGGGTGTCCGGCTGCTGGGCAACGACTATCTGTCGGTGGAGGCCTACGACACCGAGGACCACGCGGTGCACAAGATATTGCTCGGCGGGGGAGTAGCCATCCTGGAGGGTCTCGATCTGGAGGGCGTATCACCCGGGAGTTACGAGCTGTCTGCTCTACCGATTTTCATCCCTGGCTCGGATGGGTCCCCGGTTCGGGCGGTGCTCATCGAGCGCTGACCGGGGCGGTCAGCTCACGTAGTTCCACCACCATGTCTGCGAGCTTGAGCTTCCACCCTGGGTGAGGGTCCGCGTGACGCGCACTGTCCCCGGCGCCGAGCCGGTGACCGTGGCCGATACCCGCTTCGCCTCAGACCCGCCCCGGTCGAGAACATCTATGACGGAGTTCCTGGCTCCTCTCGGGTGATAGCCAATCATCTCCCAACTACCCTGGTTGCCCCACAGCTCCACGGTGATCGACGTAGAGGTGTAGGAAGTCCTGATGCGGATGGGCGTGGTGGTGTCGTTGGTGAACCTGAAGTCGATGGACTTGTAGATGAGGGTGGCCTCGATTCCCAACGGGTATCGGTTGATCCATCCGGAATGGGGTTGGTGGCGGTCGATCTGGTAGCCGCCCCAGAAGACGGCGTTGTGGATCGTTGTACCGAACTGGCTGACACCACCTCCGACAGCACAGCACGCTCCTTCTCCGTTGATGAGATAGGGCGCCGGCAGATAACCCTTGGAACTCGTCCTCGGCCCCACCACCCTGTCGATGGAGAAGGTCTCGCCCGGCATGACCACGTATCCGTCGACGGCTCGGGCCATGGTCTGAATGTTGTGAACCCGGTTCTGACAGCAGTCGTGGAAGGTGGTGAAACGGGACACCCGTTCGATGGGCTTTTGCGGGGGAGGCTCGATCGGGTCGAGTCCCAGTGCCCGGAGGAGGAACGTTGCCATCTGAGCCCGGGTGACCTGCTGTCGAGGGCAGAACTGTGTGTTCTCTGGAGGGTTGCAGCCGACCGTGATTCCGGCAGCGGCGATCTTGTTGATGTCCGACTCGTGGACGTTGCCGTCGTCATCACCGAATGCGTCTGGCGCCGACTCGGGGATTAGCTCGGGGAAGCTCCGCACCAGCAAGGTGGCCATCTCGGCCCGGGTGATGCCTCGATCAGGGCAATACCTGGTGTTGTCCGGGGGGTTGCAGCCCAGCGTTATCTCAGCCTCGGCGATCCGGTTTATGTCCCCTTCGAAGATCGATGTGTCGTCGTCGACAAAGTGGTCCTCGGTAGCGCTGGGAAAGCCCACCGATCTGACGAGGAAGGCCGCCATCTCTCCTCTCGTGACCGGATCGTCGGGACAGAATCGAATCCGCCGCTCGTCACAGCCCTTAGTGATTCCCTCGGCGTAGATCGCCTCGATGGAAGGCTCGTGGGTGTCTCCGTCGTCGTCGATGAAGGTGCCGCCGGGTGGAAGCTCCTGCGCCGAAGCGATCCCTCCCAACAGGAATATTGCTGTGACGACGACCCCGGAGAGGGTGGCGAGTCGAGAAAACATGCCGGCGAGTCTCCCACAGCGGCCACCGGGTTCAAAGTGCTAATTGGGCATGTTGAACCTGCTCAATCCGTTACCCGGATGATGATCGTGTTGGTCTGGATCACCACACCGTGCCAGCGCCATCGACCTACGAGTGTGTGATTGCCCTCTGCGAACGTGATGCTGCGACGCCAATTTCGCTCGGTGACGTTCCCGTCGGATTCCTGCGGTAGCTCGTTCAGGTTCTGTGACGTTCCGTTGAGGATGAGGCTGAATGACGTGTCCGAGGCGTTGAACGCAGACTGTTCGACTGAAGTGGCGGGATCGACCTGGAACACACCTTCTTTCACCTCGTATCGCCTTCCCGCCGAGACGTCGACGGTGAGGGAGCAGCGATCCCCGTTCTTGGAACAACGCATCGCGTTGTGATCTCCTATCGGGATCCGTTGAACCACCGCGGGCAGATTGTTGGCCCGGCGCAGAAAGGCCGCCATCTCGCCCCTGCTGACGTCTCGGTTGGGGCAGTAGAGGGTGTTGGACGGGGGGTTGCATCCTTTGGTGATGTCCGCGTCGGCGATGGCGTCGATGTCGCCCTCGAATGTGGAGCGGTCGTCGTCGGTGAAATGGTTGGCGGTGGAGGAGGGCAGATCGAGGGCACGGCTGAGAAAGGCCGCCATCTGTCCCCGGTCGACATCATCGTCGGGGCAGTAGCGGTCGTTGGCCGGTGGGTTGCAGCCTCTCGTGATACCGGCCGCGGCGATGGCGTTGATGTCTTCTTCGAAGACCGAGCCGTTGTCGTCTATGAAGAAGTCGGTCGACGCTTGCGGTAGGTCGAGAGCGCGGCGCAGGAACGCTGCCATCTCGCCACGAGTCACATCGTCTTCGGGGCAGTAGCGGTCGTTGGCCGGTGGGTTGCAGCCTCTCGTGATATCGGCCGCGGCGATGGCGTCGATGTCGGATTCGAAGAGGTGCCCGTCGTCGTCGGTGAAGAACCCGGTCAAAGTTATGCCCTCGGCTTCGGGGCTGAACACAACGGCGAGCGCGATCAGGGAGAGAACGGCGAGAGAGCCTGCCATCCACTTGCTCACGATATCTCCACACTGGCCAGCACCTGGTTGACCCGGGTTACAAGCTCTCTTCGATCGATGTGCGATCCGAGCACGACGTAGAGACAGAACGCTCGTCCCGCCTCGGTGAAGAACCGCTGCACGCCGCTCTGGCCGGGGAGGGCGTGCTGGAGCGCGTTCCGGTCGAAGTCGTCTGGGGCGAGGGAGCGTGGCATCCCCGGCGAGTCGAACAGCGGCGTGGCCACGCTCTTCGCCCCGTATTCGAAGAGCACGATGAGGATGTCGTCGCTATTCATCAGTTCCGTGGCACCCGATCCGAACGAACCCCGCTCGGCGGGCATGGGAAACGACCCGACATGCATCAGAGTCGGCTGTCGCGCCCCCGACGAGAGCTGTTGGAAGTCGCCGCCTTCGATCGATCCCTCCCAACCCGTGGGCACTTCTACCGAGATCCCGGACCTTCTCAGACGGCTCACAGAAGACCTCCGGCGAGAACGCCAACGCCCAAGACGGCGAGAGCGACCGACGACGCATTACGCACGATCGGCCCAAGATTCGCCAGGACCCGGTTGAACGAAGTGAGACGGGACGGCCTGTCGACTACTCCCGCGGTGAGGAGACTGAGAGAGCGTCCCAGGCCGAACGCCCCACCTACCAGCGCCCCACCTGCAGGCGAGGCGGTTAGCAATGCGGAGAGGAACATGGCGTAGACACCCCATGTCACGACGTAGGTCAGGAAACCGAGGCCCAGCTCGAGTCCAAAGCCACCTCCATACACCCAGCCGCGGAAGGCTCCGATCCAGGTCTCGTTGACCTGTCGGGCCGGCCCCGGTGGCTTCACGCCGGCGAGGTCGAAGGCGCCGGCGGCGAGGACGCCCACAGCTGTGGCCACGAGGAGCCCCATCGACCCAAAGGGGAGGGCCGCCGACCCAACGGCACCCAGGGCGAATCCCACCGCGCCTCCCGATGCGATGGCACCGATGGTGAAGGCCGTCACGGTGATTCCCCATCGGTTGTGTCGTGCCCGCTCGCCGAGCGGGTGGATACTCGAGAGCATCGACTCTCCTCAAGGCGACCATGTGGAGCGGATGGCGGCGATGAGAGCGACGAGGAGGGCGAGGGCCAGCTGAATGTTCATTCCCGTAAGGGATCCTCGTACAGGGAAGAGTCGCCGGGTTCGACGCCCGACTGTCTGAGGCGTTCGTCGGTGAACCTCTCCCGCCCGCTGGTGTTCATCCTCACCGGGCTCGAGTCGGCGTCCGACTGGCGGAAAAGACCGAGGAGCCGGGTCATGCTGCTGGCCGACCCCTCGCCGATGATGCGTCCCTCACTGTCGACGAGCATGAAGTAGGGGGTCATAGGAACCTTGAACGAATCCCACGCATCGTCAGACATGACGAGGTTCAACCCGGGCGGTGCTAGCTCGGCGACCTTGGAAGGTGACTCCGACCGTGGTCCCTTGGTGACGATGATCGGCCTGGTTGTCGGGGTTGGCATGTCGGCCCGACCCGAAAGCTCGTCCCAGAAGACCTGGCAGCTTGCGCAACCCGTGGAGAGGAAGGCGAGCAACGTCTCCCCCTTGCCGTGACGGAGCGAGACGCTGACGGTGGAGCCGTTCGGGTCGACGCCGGAGATCTCCCCGACCGGGGCCTCGCCCAGGCCGGTGCTGCGAACTCGCTGCGTTCCGGTTTCCTCGGAGTTGCCGTCGAGTCGCTGCAGCCGGCGGAGGATTTCGGCGTGGCTCTTCAAGAGGCCGGCCACGAGAGCGAGGAGGAGGACGATCACGACAGCTTCGATGACCACCACTGCCGTCATTCAGACGTTCCTCCCCCAGGTCAGCGGGATCCCGTTCGGGTCTCCGAATTCGAAGTTGTTGTCAGGCGAGCCGTCCGAAAGCTGGTTGCGAACCGTCCAGGTCCCCGAGTCGAACCATCCCACCCCGGTCTGCCCGTTGCCGTTCCAGTCGCCGGTCACCGGGTGGCCGTTCCCGTCGCCGAAGGTGAAGTCGTGGTCGGGACTCTGGTTTCCCGACAGGGAGTTGCGGAGTAGCCAGCGGCTACCCCTGACGACGCCTATCCCGGTCCGCCCGTCGCCGTCCCAGTCGCCCACGACCGGGATGTCGCCCGGCTCACCGAAGGTGAAGTCGAAGTGGGGCGAGCCCGGACTGTTGGAGTCTCGCAGCAGCCAACGGTTGCCCCTGACGACACCGATCGTGTGCACACCGTTTCCTGTCCAGTCTCCGACGACCGGGATGTCGCCGGCGCGTCCGAATTCGACAATCAGGTCGGGGTCGCCGGGACCTTCCACCTGTCGCAGGTACCACGTGAGCATGTCGTCGGTGCCGGCGATTCCATGGCGGGTGCCTCGCACCACTCCCACGGTCCGCACCCCGGAGTTGGAGAAATCGCCGACTACGGGAACGTCGCCCTCGAGGCCGTAGTCGAAGGTAGAGCTCGCCACCCCCTCGTTGAGAATGTCACGCAGCTGCCAGGTCGTCCCGGTGACCACGGCGGGGCGAGCGGGATAGGGGCCCTTCGGCGAGCTGTCGGGATGAAGACCCGGGGCCTCTGAGGGTGAGCCATGGCTGTAGGTGCTTTGTGCCACCGCGTCGGTTGTCGTGCAGGACGAGTCCCACTCCCAGGGTGGGATGCAGGTGACGACTCGACAGATGATCGGACCGATGCATGGCTCCTGGTTGTTGCACTGCCCGTAGCGGAACCGGGTGCATCCGATCTTGCGCTCGTCGCAGTTGTCGTGGTTGCACTGGCACGGGAAGTCGGTGCAGCCGGAGGAGCAGGTTCCGCTCGATCCGCAGCCACACGAGCACTCCGAGGCGTGACAGTCCATGTAGTAGCGGCTGTCGCCGTTGCAGTAGGTGTTGCCCTCGGCACGCCACCAGCCGCCGACGATGGCACCCGGGGGGCAGGTGTTGACCCCGTGGATGTTGGAGCAAAAATCGGTCCACCCGTCGCTGCACTCGTCGTTGGGCCCGCAGTCGGATGGCACGACTGCCGCTTCGGCGGTCACCGGCCGGAGGATGTAGGTGGCCGGTGCGGCTACCAGGGCGGTGCCCACCATCGCCGTTCGTCTCAGAAAGCCGCGGCGCGAGGTTCGGTCGTCGAGGAACCGGGAGGCGGCGTCGAGCAGTCGGGTGCTCACGTCGAGCGGGCCAGTTGGAGCAGCTGGGGGAGACGGGTCATCAGCAGGTAGGACGCATAGACGCCGATTGCCGCGAAGACCAGATACAAGGTCAGCTCGACCGTCGCCATGCTCCAGTCGATGGGCGAAGGGCCGGTGACCAGAGTGCCGATGGTGACTGCGAGCACGAGGTTGTAGGCGACGTGTATCCAAGTCGGCGGCGTGTCCTCACGCCCGAAACAGCCGCACGATTGCAGTGGTATCCGGTTGATCAGTGCGCTGAACGTGAACACTGTGAACGCTAGATAGAGCCCGGATGCCGCCAGGAGGGCGAGCCATCCTCCCACGGCGAGTGCGGCCAGGGCCACGACCGTTTCGACTGTTCCCAGCAGACGAGACAGGATGTTGGAGGAGGGCAGGCGGGCGGCGTTCATGGCTCCGGTAGTCGGTTCCGGATCGATCAGCTTGGCCACCCCACTGACTCCCAGCAAGCCAAGGGCGATGGTTGCGACTGCTTGTGCGACCACGTCGGCAGAGTACCGGCGACTCGAGTGAGGACAAACGTCTTCGGCACTGGAGTCGAGGGGAGTGGAATCAGTCCTGTTCCTCGGGCGGGATCGGCGGCGGTTCGCCTTCCGGTGGCCAATCCGGCGACTGTTGGATAGACGCCTGCTGTAGCGGCTCGAGGAGGGCGAGGCTGCGGTGGAAGAAGGCGGCCGCTTCGGCCCTGGGAAGGGGCCGTTCGGGACAGAAACGGTCGGAACCACATCCTTTGGTGATGCCGGCCTCAGCGAAGAGATTGATCGGATCCTCCCCCCCAGTGCCCGTCGTCATCGGAGAAGGCGTCGGGAGCAGGGCCCTGGAGCCCGAGGCCGCGAGTCAGCATCGCGGCGAACTCCACCCTGGTCATGGTGCGGTCCGGGCAGAAGTGGCTGTTGAGGGGAGGGTTGCAACCTTTGGCGATCCCCGACTCTGCGAGGCGGTTGATCACATTCTCATATGTGCTGCCCTGATCGTCGTTGAAGTAGTCCTTCGAGGGAGCTGCCAGTCCGAGAATCCGGCTTACGAGTGCGGCAGCCTCACCACGGGTGAGCAGCCGGGTGGGACATGCTTTGCGGTAGTCGCAGCCGTAGAGGTAGCCGAGAGCGTGTAGCTCCCGGATCGAGTTGGTGTGCATCGTCTCGCCGATATCGGTGAAGGCGGGGAGACATCCCACCCGTCCCGATGTCGAGACTACGACCTCGTCGTATTGCAGCGAGAGGGGATTCGGCGTCGGCCAGCGTCCTCCGAAGTAGACGTTGTGCCACATCTGACGGACGCCGACGTCGTCTTCGCCTGCCCTCCGGTACTGGATGTCATCGCGAGCCAGTTTCAGATCGCCGTCCAACCAGCCCCTGATAAGACCGTCGTTTCGGCCGGGGGTGTTGATCCGGATGCTGCCTTCAATGCAGTGCCATCTTCCCTGTTCGAGACTGGCGTTCCACCAGAGGCTGTCTCCACAGTCACCGGCCTGATTCACGTGGTAGAGATAAATCCCGATGGGAACCCTCCCGGCAGAGGCTCCTTGGGTGCCGGGTGCACCGAACAAGCCCCGCGCCGACCATCCCGGGTTCGTTTCGGTCGAGGGTATGCATCCCCGTCCCGAAGACCCGTAGATCCCGGCGACACCCGGGAGTTTGCCCGTGGAGGCGGCGTTCCAGCTGACCGGTCTGACGTGGTAGCGATACCAGACCTCGTTGGGCGCCTGGCTAGCGTCGTCGAGAGGTTCGAGACGATCGAACGGCCCGAATCCCCTGAATCCGTCGGTCGGGATACCCACGTGCAGCCCACGACCGGCGTATCCACTGGTGAGCTGGGTGCGGCTCAAGTCGAGTGAGCGCAGGTCTGCGAGCCCCAGCTCGTCGGCGACCTCCTCGACCTTCGAGGGATCTTCGTTCCAGATCTCATCTTCGAAGGGTCGGGTCGCCACCGTCTCCCCCAGGGCGGGGGCCGCCGTCATCCAGACCATCGCTGTGACCGCAGTGATCACCAGACTGCGGGTGGGAGAAGGTGTCATTGATGCTATGCCCGTAACCGGGTCTGACAGCCTTCCGGCGGCGCGGGCACGACGTCCAGACTAATCCGGGGGGATAGCGATGTAAGCGATGATGGGATCATGCCCGAAACGATCCAAGAGTATTGACGCGCCGGTTGGCGGGCCCGTGAAAGGCCCGCCAACCAGAGTTACCTGTTCGGAAGCAGGGCTAGTAGGTGGGGACCAAGTTCGCGATCAGTCCGCGCTGGTGGGCGGTACCGTCCTGTCCGGTGTCGGCGCCCTTGGCGGCACAGAGTGCGTAGGTGGTGGAGGTGTCCGTCACCTGATCGGATCCCGTCACCGAGATCGCTGCTGTTTGGTCAGCAGTGAGATCAGGGCTGGACCACGTGGTGGAGCCAACGACCGTGCCCTCGCACGAGTCGCGGGCGATCACGATCTCGAATTGAGCCTCGGTCCCGGTCGCCACTTCCATGCTTGCATGGGCATTCAGCGTTACATCAGCGCCATGAGCGCCGCGCGCTGCGACCTCGACAGTGGTCAATTCGGTGAATGTCGTGGTGTCCACCGTGACCGGATCACTGGTGTCCACTACCTGTTCGCCCGTGGTGGCGAAGGTGCCGGCCAGACGCCGCATGAAGGCGGCCATCTGCTCACGGGTCACGTTCTCCTCTGGGCAGTACTCGGTGTTTTCAGGCGGGTTACACCCGATGGTTACCCGGTTTTCGGCCAACCCTCGATGTCCTCGTGGAACGTGTTTGTATCGGGCACGTCGGTGAAGCTGTGGGCAGCTATGACAACCGTGGATACGGCGGTGGTGAGGACGAGAGCTACGACCGTGGTGATCGAAACTCTCCGCAAACGTCGTGGTGAATCTGACATCACTACTCCTTCTGTTGCCAGGTGTATGGTCTTCCATCACCCGAATGTGTGGCCCGGATTCCCCAATGGGCATCCGCTTCAAACATCGAATTTCAAACGAAGGCGCGATTCGTTGGCATCAGGGTCACGGGTAGAAGAGAGGAACGAGCACGACCCACGCCGATGATCGCGATGATCGTGATGGGCGCACCCACTTTCAGGTAATCGGTCAGCCGGTACCCCCCCGGCCCGTAGACCATGGTGTTGGTTTGGTAGCCGAGTGGGGTGAGGAATGACGCGGAAGCTGCAATCGCCACCGCGACGGCCATCCCCCTCGGATCTATCCCGGCCGCTGCCGCTGCCGATATCGCGACGGGGAACATCAACAGCGCGGCAGCATTGTTGGTCACGAGCTCGGTGAGGGCCACGGTGGCGAGGATCACTCCGAGGAGTACACCCGTCTCGCCGAAGATCCCGAGGGTTCCGATGAGTCCATCGGAGATGACCACGGCAAGTCCCGACACTTCGACGGCGGCGGCGAGCCCGAATGCGGCTGCGATCACCCCGAGCACGTCGAGGTCGAGGGCGTTTCGCGCCTCCTCGGGGGTCAGCACTCTCATGACGATCATCAGCACCGCGGCCGCCAGTGCCGCATGGAGGATGGGAAGGAGGCCGGCGGCGGCGGTCACGATCATCGCCCCGGCGATCAGCAGCGTCCTCCCTCGTCCGGGAGCAACCGGCTCCACTTCGTCATCGAGACCGGAGACCACCAGGAAGTCCGCCCTGTTCCGCCAGCGCCGCCCAAAGTCGGGGTCGGTGAGCACGACCAGGGCATCGCCGGGACGGAGCACGACGTCACCGAGCTTGGTGTCGAGTCGTTCGCCGGCACGGTGAATCGCCACGACAGCCGCTTGATATCTGGAACGGAAGCCCGACTCGCGCAGACTGAGCCCGACCAGGGGGCTGTCGTAGCCGACCACAACCGTGAAGTAACTGGCTCCGGGGCCGGAAAGCTCCCTGATGAAGTCCTGGTTGGTGTGCTCGAGACCCTTCATGCTCTGGAGATCGAGCACTTGGTCCACGCGGCCGACGAACCGCAGCCGATCGCCGCCACGCAGGACGGTGTTCGGCCTCGCCGGGGCGACCACCGAGTCGCCACGGTCCACCGAGGCGAGGAACACTCCGGCGAGATGCCGAAGTCCTGCTTCCTCGACCGTGGAGCCGTCCAGAGCTCCGTTGGAAACGACGCTCATGTCGAGGGAGAAGTCCCGCTCACTCTCGGCGAAGGCCGAGCCGGGCGACCGTGCCTTCGCCAGCAACGTCGGGGACAATGCGACGAGCGTCAGGACTCCGATCACGGCTATAGGTAGACCTATCTGGCCCAACTCGAAGAAGGAGAATGGCTCCAGACCGAAGCCTTCCATCTGCCCGGCTACCACGAGGTTTGTCGAAGTCCCGATGACGGTGAGGATGCCCCCGAAAATGGCCCCGTAGGACAGAGGCAGCAAGAATCTAGCGGCGTCGGATCCGCGCTTTCGGGTCCAAGAGGTGACTTCCGGGATCATCATGGCGACCAGCGGGATGTTGTTCATGAAGGCCGAGGCGACGGTGGTCGGCGCCAGCATCCGGAGAAGGGGTCGGCGGGTGTAACCACTCTGACCCATCACCGATCTGATGAACGGCCGGATCGCTCCTGTCTTTGAGATGGCGCGGGCGACCACGAACAGCGCCCCGACGGTGAACGGGGCGGGATTGGAGAATCCCGACAATGCTTGAGAGGCGTTCACCACTCCGAGAAGCAGCAGCACCACCACCCCGGAGAAGGCGAGAATCGAAGGTGATGCCATGCCTGCGATCAGACCGACCAGAATCAGGGCGACGACCAGCGCGGTCAGCCACGCTTCGGGAGTCATCGTTGAACTACGCCAAGTAGACCGATGTCTTTTAACCTCTCGGTGTGCCTCGCACTCTTTCCAGTCATCTACAAGCTCTCGAATCCGAGTCGATTCACATCATCCGGGAAGCCGTAGCCGAGTCGGAGCGACCCGTGCTGTTGTTCTCGGGCGGCAAAGACTCAGCGGTGGTGCTTCGTCTCGCCGTCAAGGCATTCTGGCCCGCTCGACTGCCATTTCCAGTAATGCACGTCGATACCGGGCACAACTTCCCCGAGGTGATCGAGTTCCGTGACCGCACCATCGCAGATCTGGAGGCGCAGCTCATCGTCGCTTCAGTCCAGGAGGCTATCGACCAGGGGAGGGTGGTCGAAGAGACCGGCCCCAGGGCGTCGAGGAACCGTCTCCAAACCGAGTCGCTGCTCAACGCCATCGAGAAACACCGCTTCGACATGGTGTTCGGCGGCGCCCGACGTGACGAGGAGAAGGCCCGGGCCAAGGAGCGGATCTTCAGCTTCCGTGACGAGTTCGGCCAGTGGGATCCCAAGAACCAGCGACCGGAGCTGTGGAACCTCTATAACGCGCGCATCAAAGTAGGCGAGCACACCAGGGCCTTTCCCATCTCCAACTGGACCGAAATGGACATCTGGCAGTACGCGGAGGAGGAGGACATCGAGCTGCCGTCGATCTACTTCTCCCACACGAGGAAGGTGTTCGAACGCGACGGGATGCTGATGGCCGAGTCGCCATATCTGACCCCCACCGACGACGAGGAAGTGTTCGAGAAGGTGGTCCGCTTCCGGACGGTAGGTGACATGAGCTGCACCGGCGCCTTCGAATCGACGGCCACCAGTGTCCCAGAGATCATCGAAGAGGTGTCCGCCACCCGGATAACCGAGCGTGGTGCCAGCCGCGCCGACGACCGTCTCGCCGAGGCCGCCATGGAGGACCGCAAGAAAGAGGGGTACTTCTAGTGGCCACCACGGACATGGAGCTGGTGCGCATCGCCACGACGGGTTCGGTCGACGATGGCAAGAGCACGCTCATTGGCCGTCTGCTCTTCGACACCAAACAGATCTTCCAGGATCAGATGGACGCCGTCGAGGACGCCAGCAGACGACGGGGAACCGACTACGTCGACCTCTCCCTGCTGACCGACGGACTCCGCGCCGAGCGGGAGCAGGGGATCACCATCGACGTGGCCTACCGCTACTTCGCCACGCCGAGACGCAAGTTCATCCTCGCCGACACCCCCGGACACATCCAGTACACCCGCAACATGGTCACCGGGTCGTCGACGGCCAACATTGCCCTGATTCTGGTGGATGCCCGCAATGGCGTACTCGAACAGACGAGGAGACACTCCTTCCTGGCTTCGCTTCTTGGTGTTCCTCACCTGGTGCTGTGTGTCAACAAGATGGACCTGGTCGACTGGTCCGAGGAGCGTTTTGAAGAGGTGGTCGACGACTTCCGACAGTTCGCCAAGAAGCTCGACATCCACGACCTCCGCTTCGTGCCGGTGTCGGCCCTCGAGGGCGATAACATCGTCGACAGGTCGGTCAACATGGACTGGTATCACGGCCCGACCGTCCTCGAGATGCTCGAGGAGATCCACATTGGCTCGGACGAGAACCTGATCGACGTCCGCTTCCCCGTCCAGTACGTGATTCGGCCCCAGCGACACGACTTCCCCGACTACCGCGGCTATGCCGGCAGGGTCATGGGCGGGCAGATGAAACCAGGCGACGAGGTCATGGTGCTCCCCAGCGGGTTCACCTCCAAGATCAAGACGATCTCCACCTACGACGGCGACCTCGACGAGGCGATACCTCTCGACTCGGTGGTGATCACCCTGGAGAACGACATCGACATCTCCCGGGGCGACATGATCTGCCGGCCGCATAATCAGCCTCATTACTCCCAGGACCTAGACGCAATGGTGTCCTGGATGTCGGAGGGCCCACCGCTCCGTCCCGGGGTGAAGTACGCCATCAAGCACACCACCAGATGGGGTCGTGCCATGGTCAAAGAACTCCAATACCGGCTCGACATCAACTCTCTCCATAGGGACAGCGATGCCACGGAGCTCAGCCTGAACGAGATCGGCCGGGTCCGGCTCAGGACGACCACACCGTTCTTCTTCGACGAGTACCGGCGCAATCGGGAGACCGGCTCTTTCATCCTCGTGGAAGAGGGCACCAACAACACTGTTGGAGCGGGGATGATCACCGGTCAGGCTGCATGACCGAGAACGTCGTCTGGCACGAGGGGGCGGCCACACGGAGTGATCGGGAGCAGGCGACCGGGGGAGCGGGAACCACGGTCTGGCTCACCGGGTTATCCGGTAGCGGCAAGTCGACCATTGCCTATGCGGTCGAGGAGCTCCTGGTGTCCCGTGGGCGTGCCGCCTACGTCCTCGATGGCGACAACCTTCGCCACGGCATCAACTCCGACCTCGGCTTCAGCAAGGAGGATCGCTCCGAGAACATCCGCCGGGTCGGGGAGATTGCCCGTCTCATGGCCGACGCTGGCCTGGTCGTGCTGGTCCCGGTGATTTCGCCTTACGAGTCCGACCGCGCTGCCGTCCGGGCTAAACATCAGGAGATCGGCATTACTTTCATCGAGGTATTCGTCGACACCCCGCTTGAGGTGTGCGAGGACCGGGATCCTAAAGGTCTCTATGCCCGGGCGAGGGCGGGAGAGATAACAGGGATGACTGGCATCGATGATCCGTACGAACCACCTGCCGCAGCCGACGTCCGCGTGGAGGGCTCGTCGATGACAGTGGCGGAGGCAGCTAACTCGATCTTGGCAGCACTAAGGCCATGACGCAGACCACGACACCGACTTACTACACGCGCCGTCTCATCGCATACGTGACGGAAGTCTGGCAGAGGCGGGAGTTCGTGTGGTTCCTGGCAATGGGAAATTTCAAAGCCAGGAACGCTTCTACGACGCTAGGGCTCTTCTGGTGGGTCCTGAACCCTGTGTTGTTGAGTTTCGTCTACTGGCTCGTGTTCGGGATCATATTCCCCGGCAGTCGGGACATCATCTACCTCATGTCGGGGATGTTCGTATTCCACTTCACGGCGCAGTCGCTGACGGGTGGTGCCAATGCCGTCCTCCAGAACTCGAAGCTCCTCACCAACTTGAAGTTCCCTCGCCTGATATTGCCTATGGCCAATCTGATCGAGTCTCTGATTGGCTTCACGGTCTCGCTCGGTGTGCTGCTTTTGGCACAGCTTGCTTTCAGGTTCGAGCTCCCGACTGGAATGCTGGTTCTCCTCCTGGTTGCGGTACCACTCCAGCTCGTCTTCAACCTGGGTTTGAGTTCTATCGCAGCGAGGCTTGCTGTCCCATTTCGTGACATCAACAATTTCATCCCTTACGTGAGCCGAATCTGGCTCTATCTCTCTCCGATCATCTGGCCGTTGAGCATGCTGGACACGGAACGGGGGCAGCAGTTCGCTCCGTACGCGGAGATGAATCCTCTGTTCTCATTGATCTCGATCTACCGGGCCGCCTTGATCGGCGACCCATTCGACCCGACCGCTTTGGCGACCTTCGCGATTTGGGCAGCAGTCGTTGGAGTGGTGGGAGTCGGAGTCTTCGTACGCTACGAGGGCAAGATCGCGAGACATCTGTGAGCAAGCCATCGATCGTCGTCGAGGACCTCTATGTGAGATTTCGTCCCTACGTCGAGCGGAAGCCGACCCTTCGGCGCACCATCGGCCGCCGTCGAACACAAGAGGAGGTCGTTGCTCTCGACCATGTTTCGTTCTCCGTGAACAGTGGCGAGGCGTTCGGGGTCATTGGCAGGAACGGAGCCGGCAAGAGCACCTTGCTTCGCTGCATTGCGGGAACCCTCAGACCGAATGGTGGTAGGGCGGTGGTTCGCGGTAAGACCTCGACGCTTCTCCAACTCGGAGTCGGGTTCATCCCCGAACTCACAGGACGCCGGAACGTCTATCTCGGTGGGCTCGCTGCTGGGATGCGAAGACGCGAGATCGACGAGAGGTTTGACGAGATTGTCGAGTATGCGGAACTCGAAGATGCGATCGACCGCCCCATGAAGACCTACTCATCCGGGATGTTTTCCCGGCTCGCCTTTTCGGTCGCGATGAACCTCAATCCCGATGTTCTTCTGCTCGATGAAATACTCGCCGTCGGAGACGCCTCGTTCCAGGAGAAGAGCATGCAGGCGATGCGCGAATTACTGGATCGCGCCGGGACGATCTTGTTTGTCTCGCACTCTTTGAACAACGTCGAAGAGTTCTGTGACAGGGCTATCTGGCTCGAGCAAGGTGAGATCGCCGCTGAGGGTGCTGCGACCGACGTGGTGAAGGCGTATCGCAAGTCTGTAGCGAGGCAAAGCCAAGGAGGATGAGCTAAGAGGGGGAGGGTGCCGCCACGACTCAAGCACTGGCTCTTACCTGCGAAAAGCGCTGGCGTCGGCATGCATTGGAGGGAGCGGAAGAGGCGGAGGTTATCCCTGGAGAGCGCGGGCCAGGAAGGCCGCCATCTGACCACGCAGCACCGGTTCCCCCGGGCAGTACTGGTCGTTGGTGGGCGGATTGCATCCCTTGGTCACAGCTTCGTTCGCCAGGGAGTTGATGTTGGCCTCGAAAGTGCTTTGGTCGTCATCCCAGAAGAAATCCGTTGTCGTACTGGGATATTCCTGAGCTCGGACGATGAACGCGGCCATCTGTCCCCTGGTCACGTTGTCGGTGGGGCAAAACGAGTCATTGGTCGGAGGGTTGCAGCCCTGGGTTATTCCCGCATGCGCCAAGGAGTTGATATCAGCTTGGAATGTCGAGGTGCTGTCATCGACGAAGTAGTCGCGAGGAGAGTCGGGGAGGTTGAGCGCTCTCCTCAAGAACGCGGCCATCTGGCCACGAGTCACGGGGTCGTCAGGGCAGAACATCGTGTTCAGTGGGGGGTTACAGCCGTGGGTGATGCCCTGGCTGGCAATCCACTCGATGTCAACCTCGAAGACCGAGCCGTCGTCGTCGTGGAATGAATCCGAGCCTGTGGCTGGGTAGTCACCATGGCCATAGCGCCCATAAGCTGAGGCAGCTTCGTCGCCTGGGTGAAAGCCGTCGCAGTCGGATGTGTTGTCGAAGTCGGGGCGAACTCGTATCGACTCAGACTCGGCGACGGGCCGGGTCGAGTCGTCTGTGGACCAAACGGTTTTCTCATAGCTTCGAACGGCGTTGTTCTTGGCGACGTTGTCGTCACCTGTGAGGGTGTTGCCGATTATTGCGGCTATGTAGAGATCTCCACCACCTTCGGGCGGGCCGATGAGGTTCCCGGTCATCGATATACCGTGGCTGTCGTATCCGACGATGACGCCTGCTCCCGCTGTGGACATCGTATTGTGACTTATCAGGACGTTCGCGGCGCCAGTGGCTGGGTCGCCTCCTGCCGCTTTGATGTTTGCTCCGTTAGGTGCGTTGAAGAGGATGTTCCGCTCGATCACTCCCGGCCCGGAGTCGTAGCCCGGCTGGAGATAGATGTTGTGATCCTGCATGAACTGGTCTTCGTTCGCCAGGTTGTCGTGAATGCAGTTGCCGCTGATTCGGAAGTCCCGGGGATCGCTGTCCTGCCCGGTGATCATGAGGTTGGAGACACCCCTCGTTCCCCAGATTTCGGAGTTGATGAGCTCCCACCCGACGCCCCCATCGAACTTGACGAGCGACTCGGTTCTCCCCAGCCCGGGATCGTACGTCACATCGATGCCGTCGACAGTCCAATAGTCGGCACCAGCTAGTTGCAGGTGGCCTTCTATGACCACACGTTCGTTCTTGTAGTTTGTCAAGACAATCGGTGAACTCTTCGTCCCGGGTTCTGCTCCCCATCCGGCTGCTTCGACATAGGTTCCACCGCGCACAACTATGGTGTCGCCGGGTAGCGCGCGACGGATGGCGATGGAGATTGTCCTCCATGGCGTGTCGAAAGTGTTCGGTGACGGCTCGTAGCCATTCTCGAGGTAGTCATCGCCCCACGGTGCGACGTAGAGAGTGCGGCCTTCAGCTTGTGCTTCCAGTGGCAGGGAAATCAGCGAGAACACCATAACTAGGAGGAGGGCCGTGCCAGGGATGCGCCTACGCAGATTTACCACCGAAGATTCGGAGGTAATGGTCATGTATGTGTTATCGACTTGGCAGCATGCGACTTGAGCATCGTTGTTGCTTTGAGACGTCTCAATCTAAGCTCGGCGGGCTTTCAATCTCGAGTCCGGAACCATGCCAGTCATCTCACAATCCAACGGGTATCTGTTCATCGCGACACCCCGTAGCGGTGCAACTGCCATCGTGCAGCTCTTTCAGAAACATTCCGGCGGTGTGACGATTCCATCCGAGACTGTCGAAAACGATGGCCGTGTTCTGGTCGACTCCAAGCATGGGCGTCTCAGCCTGTCTGTGATACCGGGCCATCTATATGGGAACAAGGTGAGAGCGTAGGCGAGGGAAGGTGATGGATAGGTTGCTGCGCATCCAACGTCGGTCGCTGAGAGTTGGTCAAGGCGATCAGAGGTTCAATTCTGAGAGGTTGGCTCGCGCTGGCTGTCGGCATATAGGTGTAGAGAAGTGAATTCCGCATCAAGAGAACTGACCCTTTGGCTCCCCGAGTACGCGTTCGACACTCATTACAAGCAGGAGAAGTACCTGCGGCTTCGTGAGGGACATGTCAAAGTCTTCCGCGCACAACCCGAAGTGGAGATAGGGTTCGAACCGAATTGGACGATCGATCCTCTCAAGAGTCAGACTTGGAGGCTTTACTATCACGGACTCACCTGGCTTCTGGCTGTGGCCTGGGAAATCGACCACGGGGAGGATATCGAGTCCGCGCAGGCATATCTCCGTGATGTCATCAGGAGCTATCTCCGAGACAATGTCTTCGCAGAGGGTACAGACGAGATGGCCTGGGACGATCACGCTGCGGCCGACCGCCTGACGATCCTCTCCTATCTGTGGCTTGGATACCTTGGTCCAGCTTCGCTAGTGGAGCGCGAAGAGATTGAGAATGCCGCCGGAATTCATGTGCAGCAATTGCTGGAGTTCTATGAATCTGAAAGATGGATAGCTTCCAACCACGGACTCTTCCATTCGCTGGCGCTTCTCAATGCCGCTCTGGTGTTTCCAGATTCGAAGTGGGCCGAAAAGGCGAGACGTAGCGGCGCTGAGTATTTGAGAGACACCGTGGATGCGATCATTGACCGAACCGAGGGTATTTCGACCGAGCAGTCATCTCATTACCACCAGTTTGCCTTGCGGTCGCTGCGTTCGATGAGGGAGTTTCTGGACGCAAACTTCCCGGATCTCTGTGAGTTCGTCGCCGGCGTAACCGACAAGATGGTTGACTTCAATCTCTGTATAAGGGGCGACCGCAACGCAATGCCCGCGATTGGTGATAGCCGGTTCGCCGATCAGATCCCGTCCGATTGCCTTACTGTCGAACCGGGGGAGGCCCCAAGTGCTCACCTTGAGTACATCGAGTCAGGTGGTCGCGTGGGCATGCCTTTCGAAGATCTCGTCGTCTATCCGCGGACGGGGCTGGCCGTATTTCGCGAAGGAGAACCGCCGAACGCACCATCGAGGGCCCTCTTTGTACTGCACCCGGAGCGCGTTGGCCACGGGCACTTCGACGCACTCAACATCACGCTCCACCTGAGCGGCCAGGATGTCCTGATTGACTCGGGTGGGCCGTACAAGTACGGCGACTCCCTCAGATTCGGATACTTCGCCGCTTCTCGAGCTCACAATGTGCTTCTTGTCGACGGCGCAGGCCATGAGGCGGCTACTGAGATCTGCGACTGGAGATCTACTAAGGGGCTTCACTGGGTGACGGCTCGGCACCGTGGGTATAAAGAACGGATCGTCACTCGCACTGCTGTCTGGGACCCCGGTCAACTGCTCATGGTTTTCGATGGTGTCACTGGAGCGGGCCATTCGTCGCGTTATGACACTCTGTGGCACTTCTCCCCAGGCACCAAACTGCTGGAAAGCCAAGATGGAGATGGTTTCTCGACTGTATACGAAAGAGGCGATGGGGTCGCGACATCCAAGATGTTGGCGACGACGGAGATCACATCACATGTTGTCGAAGGTCTCAGGGAACCGCATCCGCAAGGTTGGGTTACTGAGGAGATGGAAGAGATGAGGCCGGCACCAGTACAAATCGTCTCAGCTCAAGCTGACTGGTTTCAATCAGTCACAGTCTTCGGGGAGTGGGTCAATCATGTACGGATTGAACGCTCTGAGGACGGACTCTGTGTCGACACTGGGGATGCGAGGATTGTCGTTGATTCCGTTCAGGGACTACGAGTTGCTTGAATGTGATAGTGGTCTGGTTGGGTGAAGGAAACTCAGTTTGTCGGGGGATTTCGACGCCTTTCCGGAGTGTCCGATTCGGAGGTCGATCAGTCTTGGCCCAGCAGGCGCGGAATTCGGTGCCAGTCAGCCGAGACCGACGACCGACACCGAAAGCTTTTGATATAGCGGCCATTGATATGTCGAAGAAGAGTTGAAGTATGTGGGGGTGTTGAACGGTCGAGCTTGACTGCGAGTCCGTTGAAGGGCGTTTCGGGCCGACTGCACGAACAAATTGGATTGAGGTTTCCTACGTCTGCCAATCCTTTCGGGCACCAGTACTCCCTATGGGGACAACACCCCACTTGGAAATGAACCGGTCGCGGTCTACTGACTTGTCTACCGAACGTTTCGTCGCGGTGTCTCCATACCCTCCGGGCTCATGCTCAAAATTCGCCAAAGGGGTTGCGTAGGACCGCAACCGTGCGTCATGAATCTGCATTCCGAAATCCCAAAGGTCGAAGTAGAACTCAAACCGAGGATCAAAAGCAACGTGGCTTAGCACGCTCGCTCGGGTAATGAACGTCGGAGTCGTGACGTCCGTTTGGACGAGATTGAGGCCAAGATCGACTACCTCGTCTGGGAAGCCAAAGACTTTTTGAACCGTGCGGTTTCCCTCTTCGCCGTATCCGAATCGTAACTGCTGTGTCAAAGCATGGTCCTTGCCGCCGCGTGACCATCGCACCGACAACATGTCGACGTCGGGATATCGGTGCATCAACCTAATCAGTGTCTCAACCGCGTTCGGCCTTGGGAAATGATCGTCATCAGCAAAGATCACCAACTCTGTCTGAATCCGCTGGCCTAGTTCGTAGCGTGATTCCGCTGGGCCAGTCAGAGTTCGACTTTCATACAGCTGGACGTTTTCTGTATTGGATGCCAGTTCACGATTCGTGTCGTTTGGCAGGCTGTCCCAGACGACTATGTCAAGTGGCACGCTGGAGCGGTTGAAGCTCGCCACAGCCTTTGCGAGTTTGTCCGGCCGTCCACATGTTGGGATCGCCACGGTGAGCCTGACACTTCTTGACATCCTCCGAAGATACAGACGAAAGTAGGTAGCAGGCAAAGACTTTTTTGGAGACCCAACGGGATACTCAATCCTCGCTCGCCTGCCACCACAGATCCAAGTCGCCGACCTCAATTATTGCAGGGCCCACGGCTTTGATCCCTACCCTTGTGCCGATGGGATTCTGGGACTCGTCGACTTCCGGACAGACGAATCCCACGCGGTCCAACTCCTTCGTGAATGGCGCGGCAACAGCAAGTCGTTGCTCTCGAGAGCCGTCCTTGTAGTAGATAAAGCAGAAGAGTCGTACCCGGTGCCCATTTGGTATCCCGGCTGGTACCGAGCCTGCGATGCTACCACCGACTGACGAGGAGATCTCGACCTCGCCGCGGGCAAACCCAGATTCCAATGCCAGTGTCGAGCCGGGAGTGCGATATCCCTTGGCTTGTCCGTCCATGATGAAGGCCCGCTCTCTGGGTTCGAGCTCCAGCGATGCAATGTCTCTTCCGGTTTTTAGACGGGAGTCCTCGATTTCCCATCCACTCAAGCCTATGACCTGCCAGTTTGGCCGTTTGTTCTCATATAGCGACGTAGATCTGGATGCCGATCCTATGTCAAACGCTGCTAGCTCCCCGTTAGGGGAGACCAATGCCGTGGTCCATGACTTTGGGGGGCTTTTCACGTAATCGGGTGTCTGGCTGTTCTGACGCGGAACGACCGAACCTATGGCGCGGGGGTGGAAGACGAGCAGGCCGTCCTGCAAGGTTTCTTGTTCCGGAAATTGTGCTCCGTCGTTCAGAGGAGCGATTTCTCCTTCCCAAAACTGCCTGCCCCAGAAATCTCGCGTGTACATGGGTAGGGCTCGAGTTGTTGCACGCCATGCACCGTCAAGGGCCCATACCGTTTCCCACTGTTCCCCATTCTGATGAAGAAGGGCTTGGAACTGCTCGTAATGGTCGCCCCCATCTCCTTTCCATAGGGAGAATTGGTCAAGATCGGAGATTCCCATCCAGACTGGTAGGGCGACGATCCCGGAGAGGACGACGATTCGTAGCGACTTGAACGCCGAGGTTGTTGTCGGGATCACAGCGCCTAGATAGCCGAGACCGCCGACTACCAGTGCAGGAAGCATGGGATACCAGTAGCGAAGTTTGTGGGTACGAAGAATGGTGAAGCGCTCTCCGGCGATGATGGATGGAAGTGCACCGACGGCGGTTAAGAACAACCACATTCCGATGCCCCAGGCAAAGAGGATCCAGCCATCTCGAATGCCTCTCCGTCTTACTAAGAGAACGAGAGGGAGCACTCCTAGAGCCAGACTCAGGATGATCCAGAATTCTCCACCGTCGTAAGAGAGGAACTCCCGCCAGACATCTCCGGCTACTGAAGTGAGGCTAGGGTCGAACCGTCCACCACCAGTCCCTCCATGAGCGAGGACGATCTCAAGTCGATTAAACGGGTTCCCGTATAGGACTCCGTTCCAAACGAGTTCGGCAGCAAACGGAATGAAGGCGCCCAAGGCGACGAGTCCCCAGGGCCGTCGCGGCTGGCGGTAGACGACGAGGACTAAAACAGCCACGATAAAAAGAACGATTGTGAACTCTCTGATCAGATAGGAGGCTCCTAGAAGGAGACCCGACACGATGAATAGGGCTTTCCCTCGTCGGTCGTCGGGTTGGTCTCCCTGTCTCCGACATGCATAGATCAGGATTCCAAGAGCGAGCGTCAGAGTGGCGGTGGCTGTTATGTCGGGGAGGAGATGGCTCGAATGCCAGAGAACGTAGGGATTGGCCACGATCAATAACGACGAGAGGGTTGCCACCAGCCGATCGAAGATGAGTCGGCCGAGGAGGTAGGTGCCGCCGACGAGAACCACCGCGGAAGCAAGCGGCACCGCGTAGTAGGCAACTTCCGAGTATCCGAATACCTGAATCAGGAGCCAAACCGGGATCAAAAGCCCGATCCGCGACTCCTGATGAAGAGGATCGGATGGCGGTAGGTCGGAGGCGGTCTGGAAGTAATTCAGTTGGTCATCCATGGGAGGCGGAACCATGAACTTCGATTGGATGACCAAGTAGGTCACGGAGACCGCCACTATGAGCAAGATGTCCAAAGCGAAGCTGCTCGACCTCAGGCCGGTCGAGGCTGAGCGTGGCGTATGGTTGGACTTATCTGAGGTAACAGTCAATAGTTCGCGGGTATGTCGGCCATGCTGACCTGCATGAGCTTCCCACCATGGAGATGGAGGATCAACTCTGTTGGCCAGATAAGGGGATTGTCAACGTCGGTTGAAAACTGCGCGGTTTGCGCCGGTTGAAAACTGCGCGT
>JBKHKD010000035.1:0-32087 GCA_046537785.1 Actinomycetota bacterium | reverse complement strand
CCAACATGACCAAGCCGAGTGACGAGAGGCTCATCCCAAGTCACCGCGCAGAACCCGTTTATTGGCAGAGTCTGCGTGCGATCGATGTACGGCCCAGAGGATTTGCAGGCGCGAAGTAGTGCCAATTCCAGATACCAGGTGGCCAAGCGCCACGCCTCTTGCTTGATCACGTTCTCAAGTTGAAGAAGATCCTGGCCTTCTTTGGGATGAACAATGTCATTTCGGAGAAGCGAGAGCGTCTTGGGTCCGTCCTGGCCTTGCGAGTAGACGCGCAAACGTGAGAGCGTGTCGGGTATCTCAATTGGGATGGCCATGGAGCTGAGCATCTTCCTGATACGCCAATCGGCGTACTTGTCGTCTATGTATGCAGGGTCTAGTTGAAGGTTCTTTGTCAACCACTGCCACGAGAACGATTCGAGCGCCAGCCATGCGGTGACGGTTCGCAATTCCAGCGGAGCACTGTGATGAGAATCGGCGTACAGCTCGCTGGCCAGCGTCAACACGGAACGCCAATCTGTCTGTTGCCAATAGTCAGCGAAGTGCGGCCACATCAATTCCATGACGTGAGGATGACTAGAAGAGAGCCATCGGAGTGACGAGCGCCCAATGTGCCGCTTCGGGTCACCCCACGCCTGGACTATGACTTCGCCGTCTCGTAGTCCTCTCTGTCCAAGGAGCGGAACCCGATCGCTGGCCGCCCAGTCCAAGAAATGCGCGAATCCCGAGAGGATCAACTCTGCCTCATCCCAACTGAATTTGGCGGCCGATACGTCCGTGAGCACACCGACGTGTGTGACTGCGCCTCCCCCTCGGTCCCGGACTTCATCGACTCGATCGCGAGCGTCCCGGTGCTGCCGGAGCTGAATCCGCCATCCTCCATGTCGAAACTCGAGTAGACCGGCCGAGTTCAGATATGGAGGAAAGTTGCACACCTGGAACTCAATCTCGTCAATGATTGACTCGGGGTTGCCAACGATCGTCCGGCCCGGAAGGACACCGTCAGTTGGCGAACTAGCGAGAACCTCAATCACTGTTCCATCCACGTCGATCTGAGCCGTAGCGCCGAAAAGAGGCACAGAGTCACTTCCGCAATCGAACTCGAGGCGAGTACCGGCCAGCCACTCAAAGGTGACAATCAGGCGGCAAGTCGATGGCGACCGATTCGGACCCCCAACGGTCACGTCGCCCTCGTAAAGCGTCAGAATCTCTCCCGCCTTCATGTCAAGCTCTCTACGTTCCACGCGAAGAGCCTCAACATGAGCCGCCCGATTGTCAATGCCTTGCATTCTGAGCGTTTGGAATAACGCGCTAGCGCATAACGCGCGGACGTCCCCTCGAACCCGACCGGATTGACAGCGCGAGATCCGGCATTACCGAGTGCCCCCAAGAGTCCCTGCTCGAGGTTGCTACGGCATCGAGCGAGGCAGCTCCGGTCATCGTCCTGTAGCGCCTCCAAGTTCTCCGACCGGATCATCGGTCAAGACCCACACGAGTCCTCGATTGTGCTCCCGGCAGGCGCGAGCTACTTCAGCCTTCCGAATCGAGCGAGACAAGCTCCGAGATCAAATGGGACAGGCAATGCTGACATCCTTCCACCGAAGACCTCGAGTCAGCCGACATCAGAGTTGTTTCCTTCATAGCGTTGCCTCGGCCTGCTGCCCTAGACGCTCTGGATCTACGTTGGCCTCTTCTTTGGCAGGCGAGACAGCCGTTTGGGCTGCGTTGAGGAGCCGTCGTCGGGTCCTCATCTCGGGTGGGCGTGCCCATGGTCGCCCGGGATGGATTGTGTCCCAGGGGCTGGGTTCCTGGGCGGCGATCCTTCCCAGTCCCTGGTGTTTGGAACCGAACCCGGCGAGCTCGTCGAGATTCCACACAGGTCGGTAGAGGGTGATGAGACGCGACTCGGCGTAGACGGCCGCGTCGTGTGTGGGAGTCTCGATCAGCCGGGCCATGAAGTCCGCGACGTTGAGGGACCTGACCGCTCGAATGGATGACCGGTGCTCACCGAGCCGCCGCCGGACGTTTTTGGCGCTTCCCACATAGATGGGGGTCTGGGCGGCGACGACCGGCTGATACAGCGGAAGGCCTCCTTGGTAGTAGAGCAAGTATGCGGAAGACGAGTCCGGTGGCCGAGCTTCTGCCAGCGGCACGGCACGAGCGGCTGAGACGGCTGCGGCGAGTCGCCGGTCGATCACTCTTTCATTCCAGGGAGCAACCATCACTCCACCATCGAAGAAATTCGAAAAACCGACTGCACGACACGGGAAGGCAGGGACCGGTCTCTCCCATGAGCAGAACAACCAACCCCAATCAAGAAGAGATCACCTCCGTAATTGAACTGACCGCTACTCGGCTCCGGCATCCGGACCAGGAGGGTGACCACTTCAGAGAGCTGTGGAGATTTCTCAACACGATCCAACGCTTCCGGGCTCTCGACGAAGAGGACCAAGTGCTCTTCTTCCGGCTGGCTCTCACCGCCTCCGACGGCGCCACCCGAAACGGGTACAAGACCTACACTCGGGCGGTACTCCAGTCTCTCGAGATTCTCGACAGGTTTCCCGGCCAGTACTCGGGAGTCCGCGCCCTCTTCTCTGATGCGTCGTTCTACGAAAAGGTTGGAGTGTGGGACACGACGCCGGCGAAGCGCAACGGAAGGATCGCGGCAGTCAAGAAATACCTGGAGGCGGCGCTCAAGCTGGACCTGATCGATGTCAACCACCTCGACGATCTGGCTACAAGAAAACTCGAAAGCACGCCAACCCCTGCTTCGGAAGCGGCGGTGACTCACGCAGTCGATAGCGCGATCGATCTCATTACCAACCGTGTGGGCTGGTGGAAGATCCTCGCGGTCCGCAACCTGGTTCTGTTGGACTGGAAGTCTTACGGCCCGAGATCTTTCGAACTCGAATGGGTAACGCGGGAGGACTTCCTGAGCAACCCCGACCAGGTGCCGATTCGGGTTTCGAAGACGGAAAGGGGCAAGCGAACTCTGATCCTCTCTGAAGGGACCCGGATGCTCACCCTGGCCTACCTCGCTCTCTATGACAGCTACCAGAAGGAGAAAGGGCGAGATGCACCCACCGGCTCGGATTCGCTGTTCATGGGGATGCGCGGTCAGAGACTGTCGAGCTCGGCGATCTCGTCTGCCGTCTCGTCTCTCCTGCCTGACAATGTCAGACCCCACGACCTGCGGGCCAGGGTTGGAACCCGGATCGGCCAGTTGCGGAGTCGATCCGACATCGCGGTGGCGCTCGGCATCCTGCCCGGTTCGGTAGACGCTTACGTCGCTGCCGGTGACGCCTATGGGATAGGAGCTGACGTGGCCGAGCTTCACGCTCTCGCCGGGGCGGCCGACGAGATACTGGAAAGCCTCGGGATTGGACATGTGGTGTCGGACGAGGCTGGCGGCGATGTCTCGCATGACGAAGACCTCGAAGCCGGTTCTAATCCAGGGCATGCTGAGCTGCCCGCTGCAGAGCGTCACGAGCCTCGTCGGCGGCGACGGCCGTGTACGGCAGCAGCGTGTCGTAGCCGGCGTGACCCAGGACCGCTCTCACCTCCGCGAGAGACGCACCGGACCTAATCATCTCTACCCCGCATTGGGCACGCAGCTTGTGCGGGTGGAGGTTGACACCGATCCGGTTGCCGTAGCGGCGCAGGGTGTCCCGCATGGTGGTGACCGCCATCCGACGCCCGCTCTCCCCCACCCACAGCGCCCGAGTGGACCCGAGCGGCAGGCGGAGATGCAGATACGCCAGCAGCGAGTCTGCCAGCGGCTCGATGACCGGGATGACCCGGTCTTTGCCGCCTTTGCCGTCGACCACCGTCAGCCGGGAACGGCCGGCCTGGAGGTCGACGTGGTCCCAGTCGAGACGCCCCATCTCCGAGACTCTCACCCCGGTCCAGACGAAAGTCTTCAACAGGGCGTCGTCGCGGCGTGGGATGAACCCGTCGCCGCGGCGTAACGGCAGAGCCAACAGCACCTGGAGCTGGTCAGCGGACAACACCTCCGGGAGCGGTTTGCGGAACTTCGGGTTGGGCACGGCCCGCGCCGGATTCCAGGCGACCAGCTCTCTGGTCAGCGCCCAGTCGTACAGGCCCCGCAGCGCGGTCAGACGGGCTGCAATGGACCGTCCTCCCAGACCCCGGGTGTTGCGCATGTGAGCCACGTAGGCTTCGACGTCGAGGCGGGAGATGTCTTCGATCCGCAGGTCGGCGTCGACAGCCCAGTCGGCAAACCTCTTCGCCTCCGACCGGTACTGGACGATGGTCCAGGGCCTGCGCCCGAAATCCTCCAGATACGAGACCCACGCATCGACCGCCCTCTGCCACGACTCCGCGTTAGAAACCGTGTTCCAACCCATGAGTTGCTCCTCAGGTCGCTCACGGCGTCGGAAGTCAGCCAACGACTGACGGCCTAATCCGGCTTACAGACGGGCTCGAAGCGTGGAAACCCCCTCTAACCAGGGGGTTTCCGCTTTCTAGGAGGGCTCTTCGTGGCCCTCGTTCAACGGATATTCAACAAGAGCACCGCTCCAGGCCGCGTCAACGGCGGAGATCGTCTTCTCGTCGTCATCCGGCCACAAGTGCGAGTAGGTGTCGAGCGTCTCTTGAGCGGTCGCATGACCCAACCGCTTCTGCACCACAGTCACGGAACAGCCCGACGAGATCAAGAGGCTCGCGTAGTAGTGGCGCAGTTCGTGAAATCCGTCCCCCTTAGCGATGCCGACGTGGTCGGCAGCACGCCGGAAGATCGACGAGAACGACGTCCGGTAGATCGACTTCCCATTGGCGGTACATGACCAATCAATCATGTGTCTGCAAACAAGACCCAGTCGACTCATCACCGTTACTGAGGCGGCGTCGGTGGCCAGAGTGTCGGAGAAGACGATTCGGCGGCGGCTCTCCTCTCGGAAGTTGAAGTATCTCCGTGTCGGTGGACGGGCGATCCGTATCCGCCGGGGCGACCTAGAGGCTTGGCTCGACAAAGGACAAGTGGCCGCCCTCGACGACAGAGAGGTCGTCTGATGGCGTCGCTGCGTGGAATCCCCCCCAGATTTGACAGACGATCAGTTGTCCAGAGCGATGATCCGCGGATCGGTGGAGTAACTGAAGAGGGCATTCTCGGTATCGAGAATGAGCCGTGCCGACGGTCCGCTGGCCTGATCGTTGCGGTGGGTGGACGCGGTGACGTACCTACCGTCGAATTGGAGTTGACGCAGCGCTTGGACGTCCGGAACCGAGTAGCTGTTGTCATCGCGGCCTGCCTCCATCACCTCGATTGTGGAGACGCCCTGGTGCAGTTGTTCCTCCCTCCCGACTGCCAAAGTGTCCCCTGCGGGGGCTAGAGCCAATTCCAATACGGTGTCACCCTCTTCGACGGCGGGGAAGGGGGACTCCGCCGGTTCGGTGGTCTCGGTGTACCACTCGACCCAAGTGCTATCGCCGAAGGCGAACAGGATTCCGATGCGATCCTGAGTGGCGACTATGGAGCCGACCGAAGCGCTCTGCTCCTCTTCGGAGCTAGCAGAGGCCCGCTCGCTGGTATCGAGAAACTGGTGTGGTTGTTCGTCGATGACGTTGTAGAACATGATGTCCGGGATGTCGCCCGGCTGGTCACTGGGAGTGGTGTAGAAAAAGCCTGGCTCGTCCCAAATCGGGGCGACGCCGTGAAGAATCGTCCGGTCGCTGTTCCCTTCCACGACCAGCTCAGCGGTGACAGACGTTTGGTAGTCCCAAACCCAGATCCCGTCACAGCATCCGACCGAGAACACCAGCTTTTCATCGACGAAACCGCCAGCGACGGGAGGCTCGGAGAAGCCGGAGATCTCGTAGCGGTCCTCTCCGTCCATCACCACCACTCTGCTGTCTTCCACGAACGCATACCGGCTGGGCGGTTCTCCTGGCCACGTCGAGTCCGCCTCGGATATATCAGTGGTAGTGGACGTCGACTCCGTCACTGTTGAGGTGGAAGGCGACACAGCTTCGGCTGGTGACGTAGTCGTCGTCGACGGGTCTCCTGATTGTCGAGTGTCGTCCGGCTCCGGAGATGCTTCGGAACAGGCAGCCACCAACACCAGCATTGACAGCAGAAGGCGGACAGGTCGCCGTATCCGCGAGCGGGTTCTGATCCGGTCTCGGCTAGAGCGGGCTGTCGGGTGATTTCTGGTTGGCTGGTGAGGTCGGTGCGCCATCGAGAGTCCCTGATGTTGCTTTGGTGAATTGGAACCTTGGCAAGTAGCAATCGCTATTCCAAGTCTGCGCTCGAACAGCCGTTCCGTTCGTGACCTGGCTCATTTCCGTGCTATTGGCCAGTCGGTGTCGGCACTTCGGATCAGTCCCCTGCGGGGGAGGTTTGCGTTTCGTTTCGTAATCCACTTGTCGTGTTGTCCTCGGACGAAGTGTGGGCTATCGCTAGACCAGATACTCACGCACCTGGATCATGGTCACCGGTCGCGTCTTGATCGTTTTAGCCACTGGCCACTGATCTGAAAGTGGCGAGCGGCGTGCCATGGATGAGCAAGGCGTCTCGCTTGATCTCTTGCCAGACGCTCCCTCCGCCTTCGAGTTTCGCGGGTAGGTCGTCCTCGGGGACCTCGAGGACTTCCACGCCATTCCCACTCACGTCGCTTACCCGGTCGATCCATTGCTGGACGGTGTCAGACCATGGCTCATCGGATTCGCCGACACCGCTGGGACGGACGAAGACAGTGTCGATGTCGCTTTCGGCGTCTGCCTCTCCCCGAGCGAAGGAACCGAAGACGATCACACTCACTGGTGCGACAGACAGGTTTTCGGCGATCTGGCGCATCTCTTCGATCATCCGGTCTCTGGTCCGAGCCAACGCGAGTATGGGGCCAGCGGCAACATGATCGCGGGCCAGTCGGAACAGGGCGGAAGGTGGCGCCTCCCGGCGCTCGACCAGTCCAATGGCCACTAATCCGGGGAGGACGCGTGAGGTCTGGGCCTCGCTGACGTCTGCGATCGAGGCGATGGCACGCAGGTTCAGTTCCCCGGTGGTCTCGGCGAGCACTGCCAGTATGCGGCCCTGGACCCCAGGGACGACCGATTGCAGAGGGTGGACGAAATCCATTGGGTGTCACAATAGTGATCCAACCGACATAAATGTAACAATTGTTTCATTTATGAAGGCGGCGGCACTGCTACCAGGAGCGTGCGGTCGAGGTCCCGTTCCTACCCGTCGGACGTCGCCGGCAGGTATTTTGATTTTTGCGCTCAACGAGTATTCAACAAGACATGTTGAATCAGGTCGATTTCGGTCGAAACAGTGCTGAGAACGGTGTTTCCCCAGCTCAGACGGCACAACTGGCCTGCTGCCAGGGGCGATGAAAATGCCTTTGACAGAACTCGGCTTTCAGACGGGCTCGAAGCGTGGTGAGGCTCCCGAAAAGGGGCCTCACTTCTTTTCCTCACTCTCTCTCCGGGCCCCGTCGGTCTGACCTGACTGGTGTCATCGTGATGGCCGCCAGAGCGCGGATCCTATGAGAACTCCGAGAAGGACTGGAGCGGCTGCCTGCACATAGCCGTTGACGAGCCATTCGGGGGTTGGAGTGATTTGGTGCAGCCAGGGAGGGAGGTCGGGGTTGGTCCAGATGTACATCGGGACGATGACCAGAAGTGGCACTACCGACGCCGCCAGTAGCGCAGCAACCGATCTCTCGATCGTCCTGGAGTTGAGAGCGATTATTCCTGCGCCAGTCGCGCCAGACAGCGCCCACAGGAGCTGGCTACCCAGGAGGTACTCAGCAGCAAACCGAAACTCTCTAGCGCTGATATGGCGCCCCTCCTGCCACACGACATGGCCACCCCAAATGAAGATGACGGCGAGTATGGAAAAGCCGAAGCCGGCAAGTGCACGCAACAGTCGGCGGTCCATGTGGGCTACGGTCATGTGGGTCTCCTTCCTAGCTGTCAGGTTCCGGGATAGGGATCAGATGGATCGTCTCTGCTTCGGCGTCGAGTGAATAGCTGGCACATGGTCGGGTATCCGTCGCCTCCTGTGTCTCGATGTTCCAGCCTCCGAAGCCGGAGTCGTCGAGTGTCTCGCGGACCCGGTCTTCGGCTTCGTCCATGCCAGCGCATTCCTTGGATGCGAAGTAGGCCTGAAGGTCGGCATCCAGCTGTCGGATCTGATCCGCGGCGTCCCGGCTCGTGGGCTCGGGGTATGCCAGTCCGAGGGTCTCACAAACCTGTCGGTCGTCCGTAGGGAAAACCGCAAGGTTTCCCCGATCGGTGACACACGCCGTCAACGGCGGTACAGAACCGGCTGAAGTGGCGTCGGAGTTTTCGAGTATGCCGTCCTCCCAGACCGGAACGCAGGCCTCGGCTGTGGCCGGACCGCCTACCGGGGCGGCGGCGATGTCACTGTCCAGATCAACGGCTTGATGGCAGGCGATCGCCTGCGGGTTTTCTACATCGCGGGTAAGCAGCCAGGTGGCAGCGACGAGCACTGCAACCATCGCTGCCAGGGCGGCGGCGAGCCGGAGTGGTCGACGCCAGCGCCTTCCGCTGGAGAGATCCGGGCGAGGTTGGGTGGTGATCGTGGCCAATAAGGCCTGGGCAACCTCGGAGTCCAGGCCTTCGACCTGGTCGACGTCGACCGGGTTGGCCGCCTGGAGCAGCTCAAAGCCGTCTCTGGGATCACCCATCGTCGTCCCCTTCCGAGCCGGAATTCTCTTCGCGGTCCATCGCATCTGTGTTGTGTCCGGGATCGGCGGGATGTCGCGTCCGCGCGTCCTCCAGGGCTGCGTTGAGCCGTTGGCGTGCTCGATAGAGCACAGACCGAACCAGGGATCGTCGGATGCCGAGGGCAACACCGATCTCCCGGTGGTTGAGACCCTCCCACGCGGCGAGCCTGAGCACTTCTCGATCCCGCGGGGACAATGTCGCCATAGCCTCCGCCACCCGCTCGAGCTCGTCTGCCGAGACAACAGAACGCAGCGGATCATCCACCTGCTGTTCGGGTGGATGACTGGCGGCCTTCTCTGCGAGCTTGTGGCGTCGGCGACTGCCACGCCGCTGGTTGCCGATCACCTTGTACGCCACGCCGTACAGCCAGGCCTGCGGCTCCCCAACGCGGCGCAGCTCATCGATACGCCGCCACGCCACCAGATACGTCTCAGCGACAACGTCACTCGCATCCTGGTCGCTTCTCGTTCGTCGCAGCGCATAGGCGAGAGTGCTCCGGTAGGTCGCCCGGAACATGCGCTCGAAGAACACCTCGGGTGACTCGCTATCCCGGTGTCTTCCTGCACTCACGTCGCCCCACCTACGGACGTCACCCGCGACATCCCTTCGCATCCGGACACAACGACATCAAAGCAACCTTGCACAGCCGCTTCTCAGCTTCACACCCGGCAATGAGAACAGCGGACAAGAGTCGACCTGGGCTCGGGCTGGGACCAACTTCTCCCGGAAGCGACACCCGGGCCCGGGTCGCCGACCATGAGATCCAGAACGTTTACCGGAACCCCGGTGGACGTAGCGCCGGGGTCTGTCCTCAAGCATTCAGCTCCTATCGCCGACTTAAACAACCCTCAATCGGATAGGAAGCTATGGAAGAGACCATCACGAACGCTGGGATGGCGCCGGATACCCCAATGGGTTGCAACGCACCGACATTCCCTTGTACGCCCGGATCTTTTTCGTCTTACCTGGGACACTCCTTGGCGCACGACCCGAGCTCGCCCTGGATGCTCTCGAGGGCCTGCATTTGGCGGCAGGACCTCCCGCCAACGCGACGTCGTCATCTCCGAGGCTCCGAAACCCGCGGGCTTCGACCGCTTTCGCCTGGTCGTCGACTGACGGTGCTACCCGGGCGTCCCCAGGTTCCATAAAGGACATTCCCGTCATCGCCGACACCGTCGTACGATTGACCCTGCGATGGCGTTGAAGCGAAAGAACCGCGAGAACCGGCGCCCTTTGTCACCGACCGACCTCTGGATCAATCGGGGCATTGGTGTGTTCGTGCTGGCCATCGGGGCGGTGATGATCTATTCACTCGTGTTCTCCCCCTTCAACCAGCCTGTCCGATTCCAATGGGAGGTAACTCCCGACGGAGGGCGCACGCCCATGACCCACATCACCTGCCCCTCTCCCTGGTCGGTCCTGGTGAACGATGCCGAGCCGGAAGTGATCACAGCAGACGGTTTCTGTGTCCTGCCGTCACGCGCCCTGCTCGTGGAGGGGAGCATCGTCGCCGTCATTGCCATCCTGATCGCCGGTGTGTTCTTCACGCGCACGACGCGCCCCGGCCCGTTACATGACCTACCTGTTTCCCGGGAACGACAAGAGAGAGACGTGATGTCCTGATGGCCGATGTACAGATCCGACCCCTCGACGACGAGCACTTCGAGGTCACCATCGACGAGGGAACGTCCCAGAGCATGCATGTGGTGACGGCCAGCCAGAAAGAGGCTGACCTCCTCTGTGATGGATGTGACACCGAGCGTCTCGTGGAGGCTTCCGTCAGGTTCCTCCTCGACCGGGAACCGAAAGAGTCGATCATGAACCAGTTCGATCTCGACGTGATCGCCCGCTTCTTTCCCGACTACCCGTCCAAGATCGCCGACTACCTGTGAGCGAACAGCCGCGTGCCAGGGTCGAGGCTGCCTTCCGGGAAGAAGGACTGAGTCCTCAGACCTGGTCCAACGAGCCTGGATATGTCTACGGGGAGCACCAGCACCCCTACCACAAGGTCCTCTACTGCATCGACGGATCGATCACCTTTCACACACCGGATGGCGACATCGATCTCGGACCGGGTGATCGTCTGGACCTGGCCCCGGGCACTCCTCATTCCGCCACCGTGGGTAGCTCAGGCGTTACCTGCATGGAAGCGCAGCGGAGCTGAAGATTGATGATGCCCTCCCGACCGACCGGGACTGCTCACCCGTGGGGTGACGCCGAGACTCCCTACGAGGAGATCGGTGGCTCCGAGGAGGTGCGCAGGCTGGCCGATGCTTTCTACGACGTGATCGAAGAGGAGTCACCCACGCTCAGGGCGATGCTTCCTTCGAGCACCAAAAACACGCGCAAGAAATTCTCGATGTACCTGAGTGGGTGGCTGGGCGGGCCTCCCCTGTACGAGGAGAAGTGGGGCCATCCCCGGCTGAGGATGCGGCACATGCCTTTTTCTATCGGGACCGAGGAAGCCGAAGAGTGGATGCGCTGCATGCGAAAGGCGATGGACCGAGTCGGGCTAGAGGACCCGCTCCGGTCGTTCCTGGGCGAGCGATTCGAACCGCTGGCACTCCACATGCGCAACCGCTGATTCAGATGTCGAATCCCCATTCGCCATTGGCGATTATCGGCTCTTCGGCCCCATCTTCTCGCACGCCGTAGACGCTCAGTTCGGGAGAACCAACCACGAAGTCGACATGAAGGTTGCTCTGATTGAGGCCGGCCGCCAACCGCTCGTCGCTCGTCATGTCGGCGCCTCCGTGGTAACACATCGGGTAGGACTGACCGAGAGCGATGTGGCACGCATCGTTCTCGTCGTAGAGGGCGTTATTCCACACCAATCGCTCGGCTGCCACCGCTCCTGATTGCGGCACCATCGCCGCCTCGCCGAAGTAGGCCGAACCTTCGTCGGTACCCAACACACGGTCGAGCACCTCCTGACCCACCTCGGCAGTGGCTGAGACGACCCTGCCTTCTTCGAGCTGCAAGGCAAAGCCTTCGATGACGTCGCCGAAGTAGCTGAGGGGCTTACTCGCCTGTATCCGACCTTCCGAGGCGAGTCGGTGTGGCGACGTGAACACTTCCTCGGTCGGGATGTTGGGAAGGAAAGGACGCCCCGACGGGGTCTTTACGCCCCCGCCCTCCCATCTCGCCTTGTCTGTCATTCCCATCACCAGGTCGGTTCCCGGCCCTTCGTAACGGAGCCTCTCGTAGCGCCGCTCGATCAAGTGGTCTCGACGGTCGCTCAACTCCTGGAGATGATTCCGCCAGGCGTCGATTGGGTCTGCCTGATCGATCCGGCACGCCCGGAGAATCGCCGACCACATCTTCTCTTCCGCTTCTTCCGGATCGTCATCGCCGAAAACACTCTGGTTCCAGGCCGGAACAGGAGCTCCGATGACGCACCAGGGCACCTGAAGCGACCCCATTGCATCGAAATGGGGCTTGACGAACTCACCGTTGACCTTCTGATGCTCTTGCACGCGCCCCACGTCGACACCGGCGAGAGCAGCCGGGTCCTGTGCGTGCACCCGGAGATATGAAGCACCAGTCTCGAATGAGCGGATTCGAAATTGACTCTCACCGCTCACGGCCCGAGCAGCCTCTTCTGAGCCATGGCTGAACCTGGCCCTTGACACCTGATCGTCGGACCAGAGGACATCCACCGATTTGGCACCCGACTCGTATGCCGTCTCCACCAGCAGTCGGACGAACTCTGGTAGCTGGACAGGCGATGAGATGAGCACCCGATCGCCAGGCTCGACGCCCAATCCCACAGACATCGCCACCTGGGCGTACTTGGCCAAGAGGTCCTGGGACGGCACTCGATCTCCTCGTCGGATCCGGTGGTTCAAATCTAGTCTGCGATCGATGTGCGGCCGTTTCTCAATCACCGGGGATCTCGACTTCTACGCCGAGTACTTCGGTGTGGATGAAGTACTAGCCGAGCCCCTGGACAAGAGCTGGAACGTCGCCCCGACTGACCCTGTCTACGTGGTCGCGGAAAGGGATGGAACCCGTCAGCTCGGCTCGATGAGATGGGGGCTCGTCCCTCACTGGGCGAAGGACACCAGATCGATCCACATCAACGCCCGCTCAGAGACGGTCGCCACCACCCCGGCGTTCCGCGACTCGTTTGCCCGGAAACGCTGCCTCATTCCCGCCGACGGCTTCTACGAGTGGGAGGCGCCCGAGAAGGGCCGGGCTCCTCACTGGGTCTACCGCGCCGACGGCCATCCCATGGTCTTCGCCGGGATATGGGCATCCCGTCAGGACCCGGAGACCGGTGAGTGGCAGCGGACGTGTTCGATCCTCACCAAAGACGCCGAAGGGGTCATCGCCTCGATACACGACCGCATGCCGGTCTCACTCGTTCCCGACGTCTGGGAATCCTGGCTCGACCGCGACCTTCAAGACCCCGAAGCCGCTCTCTCGCTTCTCCAGACGATCGAACCCGACTCGTTCATGGAGCATGTGGTGTCCCGCAAGGTCAACTCGGTGAAGAACAACACACCGGATCTCCATGACAAAGCCGAGCCAGAGACCCTCTTCTGAGGCCGGCCACGACCGGCTCAAGCGGGACCTGGGCCTTGGTGGCGCCATCGTCACCGGTCTCGGATCGATCATCGGCACCGGCGCCTTCGTCGCCATCGGGCTCGCCTCGGGGCGATGGGGCGACATCGTCATTGTGGCCATACCTCTCGCCGCGGTGGTGGCGGTGTTCAACGGGTTGTCGTCGGCCTTCCTCGCCGGCCGGTTTCCGGTGGCAGGGGGGACATACGAATACGGGTATCAGGCGCTGAACCCCTGGCTTGGGTTCACGGCCGGATGGCTGTTCCTGCTCGCCAAGACGGCTTCGGCGGCCACGGCCGCCCTCGGGGTAGGGCTCTACCTCGGCATCGGCGGCCCGGTAGTTCCCATCCTGGCCGTCGCAGGTGTCACCGCAATGGTGTTGGCGGGGCTGCGGAGGACCGCCTGGCTGAACACCACTCTCGTCGTCGTCTCCGCAGGGGCCATCGTCTATTTCGCCTCCTCGAACCTCATCCAGGACGAAGGCACCTTCGACTTCGTCACCCCGTGGGCGGGAAACGAGCTCGCCGCCGCAGTCGCATTCCTTTTCGTCGCCTACACCGGATATGGCCGCATCGCCACCTTGGGTGAAGAGGTGAAGCGACCTGATACGGTGATCCCCAGGGCGGTGGTCATTACCCTCGCCATCGCCGCCTCTCTCTACATGCTTGTCGAGATCGGTGGTAGGTACTCTGGGGGCCCGCTGTGGGGAGCAGACGCCGGGATCGTCGAGGCGGGCGGGACAGTGGTCGCCATCGGAGCGATCACCGCCATGCTCGGAGTCCTCCTCAATCTGATACTCGGCCTGTCCCGTGTCTGGCTGGCCATGGGAAGGCGGGGCGACATGCCTGCCGGGCTGGCCCGCCTCGACCGACGGTCCCAGCCCGCCGTCGCCATCATCGTCTCTGCGGCGCTGGTCGCAGGTCTCACTCTGCTCGGAGACATCGGCCTCGCCTGGAGCTTCTCGGCAATGACCGTCCTCCTCTACTACGGGATGACCAATCTGGCCGCGCTGGCCGTCGATCGAACACGACCAACCTCGTGGCTCGGATTGGGGAGTTGTGTGTTCCTGAGCTTCTTCGTCTCGTTCGGCGTGTGGGCGGCCGGGGCTTCACTGGTAGCCGTGGGTCTCGTTTGGAAGACCGGCTATGCCCGATCCCGGAAAGCGATCCCCTCGTAACACTCGTCTGCACATTTGCGGGATGAGTCCAACTCTGGATACGATCCAGGGTTCGTGGATAACATCGCCACATCGGAGCGAACCTCAGACCCGGTCGTGCTCTTGCGGAAGCACGGAGTCCAGGTCACGGCACAGCGTCTCGCGGTGATGCGGGCGATCTCGGCCCGGCCACACAGCACGGCAGACGAGATCGAGCAGGCCGTTCGCTCTGAGATCGGGGCGATCTCCCGTCAGGCCGTCTACGACGCCCTCGGGATTCTCACCGACAAGAGAATTATCCGCAGGATCCAGCCTGCCCGGTCTCCAGCCCGTTACGAAGACCGCGTCGACGACAACCACCACCATCTGGTCTGCCGGGGATGCGGCCGCACCGTGGATGTCGACTGCAGCACGGGACAACCCCCATGCCTTGAGCCCTCCGCTGATCACGGATTCACCATCGAGGAAGCAGAAGTCGTCTTCTGGGGCCAGTGTCCCGACTGTCGGAGCCCCTCCGACAGCCAAAGCCACTCGAGCAACGAAGGAGCATCATGAGCAACGAAGAAATCGGCACAGCTGCCACAACCTCCGAGGAGCACGCCACGTCGGCGAAGTGTCCGGTGCTGCACAACACGCACCAGTCGACCGGATCCATGGCCAATCAGCACTGGTGGCCCAACATGCTGAATCTCCGGATGCTCAACAAGAACTCGCCGCTGCGCGACCCGATGGGCGGTGATTTCGACTATCACAAGGAGTTCGAGAGCCTCGACCTGGATGCCGTGAAGGCAGACATTCACGAGGTCCTCACCACCTCACAGGACTGGTGGCCGGCGGACTTCGGCCACTACGGGCCGTTCATGATCCGGATGGCGTGGCACAGCGCCGGGACCTACCGCATCCATGACGGCCGCGGTGGTGGTGGGACCGGAACCCAGCGTTTCGCCCCGCTGGGTAGCTGGCCGGACAACGCCAGCCTGGACAAGGCCCGCCGCCTGCTCTGGCCCGTGAAACAGAAGTACGGCCGCAAGATCTCATGGGCCGACCTCATGATCCTTACCGGAAACGTCGCTCTCGAGTCGATGGGCTTGAAGACCTTTGGTTTCGCCGGGGGCCGCGAGGATGTGTGGGAGCCCGAAGAGGACATCTACTGGGGTCCTGAGGACACCTGGCTCGGCGACGAACGCTACAGCGGCGACCGCGAGCTCGCCGATCCGTTCGGCGCCGTCCAGATGGGTCTCATCTACGTCAATCCGGAGGGCCCCAACGGTGAGCCCGATGTTCTCGGTTCTGCCCACGACATCAGGGAAACGTTCTCCCGTATGGCAATGAATGACGAGGAGACAGTGGCGTTGATCGCGGGAGGGCACACCTTCGGCAAGACCCACGGTGCGGTTGAAGAGCGCTATATCGGTCCGGAGCCGGAAGGCGCCCCGCTGGAGGAGCAGGGCCTCGGGTGGAAAAACACCTACGGCAAGGGCCACTCCGAGCACACCTATACCAGCGGACTGGAGGGGACCTGGACTCCGACCCCGGTGACCTGGGACAACAGCTTCTTCGAGATCCTGTTCAAATACGACTGGGAGTTGACGAAGAGCCCCGCCGGTGCCTGGCAGTGGGAACCAAAGAATCCCGAGGAGTCTGATCTGGTGCCGGATGCCCACGATCCATCCAAAAAGCACCCTCCTGTCATGCTCACCTCGGATCTCGCTTTGAAAGAAGATCCGATCTACGGGCCCATCTCGCGGCAGTTCTACGAGAACTTCGACGAGTTTGCTGACGCTTTCGCGCGGGCCTGGTACAAGCTCACGCATCGCGACATGGGGCCCGTTTCTCGATACCTCGGACCGGAGGTTCCCGACGAGGTCCTGATCTGGCAGGACCCGGTTCCCCCGGTCGACCATGACCTGGTCGACGAAGAAGACATCGCCACGCTCAAGGACAAGATCCTCAACTCGGGACTGTCAACGTCCCAGCTGGTATACACCGCCTGGTCGTCAGCGTCGACCTTCCGCGACAGCGACAAGCGCGGTGGCGCCAACGGTGCCCGCATCCGGCTGGAGCCGCAGAAGGACTGGGAGGTCAACGACCCGGAGGGTCTGGCCACGGTCCTCCAGACGCTGGAGTCGATCCAGACCGAGTTCAATGAGTCGCAGACCGGATCCAAGAGGATCTCCCTCGCCGATTTGATTGTCCTCGGAGGGTGCGCCGCCGTCGAGAAGGCAGCCAAGGACGCCGGGCACGACGTGCAGGTGCCCTTCGCACCGGGCCGGACGGACGCTACGCCGGAGATGACCGATGTTGAGGCCTTCGAAGTTCTCGAGCCGACAGCCGACGGGTTCCGCAACTACATCCGGCAGGGTGACAAGAGACGGCCCGAGGAGATGTTGGTCGACCGATCCAGCCTGTTGTCATTGACTGCACCGGAGATGACCGTCCTCGTGGGTGGCCTCCGCGTTCTCGATGCCAACTACGGCCAGACCCGACACGGTGTGTTCACCGATCGACTTGGAACCCTGACCAACGACTTCTTCGTGAACCTGCTCGACATGGGCACGGTTTGGAACGTTTCCCAGACCGAGCATGTCTACGAGGGACGTGACCGCCAGACCGGTGAGGTCAAGTGGACCGGCACCGCGGTCGACCTCGTGTTTGGCGCGAACTCCGAACTTCGTGCCCTCGCCGAGGTGTACGGAAGCGAAGACGCCAAGGACAAGTTCGTCGAGGACTTCGTCGCCGCATGGGACAAGGTCATGAACCTCGACCGCTTTGACCTCGACTGATCAGCCTTCGGATAGAGGGCGGGCATAGAATGGCCGCCCTCTACGCCGGGCGTTCCTTCCGCCACTGCAAAGTAGGGGCTCCGCGGCCGGGTTTTCCACAGGCTCCTGGTTACCATCCCGACCGCTCTTGAGGCGGCCAACTGCAGTTTCTCTCATATCGATCGCCGTGCTGATTTCGGCGTGCTCGGCCTTTCCCGACAACTCCGGGAACGGTTCCGACGGCGATTCGTCCACCACGGAGCCGGGTGAGCCGGATGATCCCGTCGCGAGTTGCATCAGGTTCACCGGCAACCACAGCACCAACATCGATACCGGTGGGCTCGCTACCGATGCCCTGCACCTCTCGGGCGAGGCCTTCACTTGCGCCGACGACGTCGTCGTCGTGGCGGAGGGCGACCTCAACGCAATAGCAGCGGCCTCACAGCTCGCCGCCGCGGTCTCGGGGCCGCTCCTCTTCCCCGAACCCAGACTCGCCTCCGAGTTGGGGCGACTGAAGCCAGAACGGGTGCATCTCGTCGGGTCACCCCAGGTGAACGTGCCGTCGTCGGCCGAGACGGTGGAACACGACATCGCGAGCGCCCTCGACTTGGTGGCAGAGACCCTGGGAACGACCGGTGAGACCTCGGTACCGGCGACGCCGGAGGCGTCCACGATCGTGGAGGCGGTGCTGGCCATCCACGATGGCGACCGTGTCGCCGTGCCACAAACAACAGGCCCGGGGACCACGAGCGCAGCGCCCGAGATCGACGAGGACGCATTGGTCACCGGCCTAATCGAGGGATCGGACTCGTCGTCGCTCTGGATGGTGGACGCATCTGAACCGGACACCATCCTCCTTGCCGCCGCGGTGGGACATTCGCTCGATGCGTCTGTAGTCGCCTTCGACAGCGACGACATCCTGGGATACCCCGAGCTCGCCGGGACTCTCGAGGGAGGGAGCAGTGATTCGACGAGGTTCGTCGGCGGAGCTCCCGAAGATGCCCGCTGGGAGCTGGAGGTCCTCGCCAGCGGCCAGCAGGTGCCTGGGGGAGGGTTTCATGTCCTTCCCGAAGGCGAGCCAAGGAGATACCTCGCCTACTACGGCCACCCCGGGACCGATGACCTGGGCGTGCTGGGTGAGCAGGGACCGGCGGAGACTCTCGACGCCATGCAGGAGCTCATACAGGATTACTCCGGCGATGGCGCCCGGGTGATACCCACCTTTGAAATGATTGCTTCGGTGGCGAGTGGCGGACCCACCGACGACGGCGACTACAGCTACGAGTGGCCTCCAGACAAGTTCCAGCCCTGGGTCGACTTCGCCGAGGAGAACGACATGTACGTTGTCCTCGATCTCCAGTCGGGCCGGGACGACTTCCTCAGCCAGGCAATGCAGTACGAGGAGTTGCTCCGGCTCCCTCACGTGGGTCTGGCCCTCGACCCCGAGTGGCGTCTGAAGCCCGACCAGACCCATCTGAACCAGATCGGTTCGGTGACCGCAGCGGAGGTGAATGAGACCATCAACTGGGTTGCAGATCTGGTGAGAGACGAAGGCATTCCCCAGAAGATGATCACGGTCCACCAGTTCCGGACGAGCATGATCCAGAACCGTCAGGACATTGTGAATCGTCCTGAGGTTCAGGTGATCATTCAGATGGATGGCGAGGGCAGCGAGCCATTGAAGGACGCCACCTGGAAGCGATTGCTTGAGGGTGCCGACGATGCCCACTGGGCATGGGGGTGGAAGAACTTCTTCGACGAGGACGAGCCGGGACCCATGCCCCCGGAGAACGTCATGGGCAAGGAACCAACCCCCGTCTACGTCAGCTACCAGTAACCACCGGCGCTGCCCGAGGAACGAAACAGCCCAGGAGAACGGAGACCGGCCACCCGAAATGGGTGCTCAACCTCTCAACCTGGCATCATCGAGGCCATGACCAAGTTTGCCTACTTCTGCGGCCACGAGCAGTGGCAGCCCGAAGAACTCGTTGAGCACGCCGTACTAGCCGAGCGATCCGGATTCGACATGGTGGTGGTTTCGGAGCACTTTCACCCCTGGGTCGACGACGACTCCGCGTCGGGATTCGCCTTCTCCACCATCGGGGCGATGGCAGCTGCCACCGACCACATCGAGTTCGCCACGGGAGTGACCACTCCGCTGTTCCGCTACCACCCCGGTGTCGTCGCCCAAGCGGCGGCAACCCTCGACCGTCTCTCCGAGGGGCGGTTCATCCTCGGCGTCGGAACCGGGGAGAACATCAACGAGGGGCCACTCGGCTACAACTTCCCGAAATACGCGGAGCGGAACGCCCGCATGACGGAGTCGCTGGAGATCATGCGACGTCTCCTCGACGGGGAAAAACTCACCTTCGAAGGCGAGTACTACGTAACCGATAGGGCCAAGCTCTACTCCCCTCCCCTGGGTGCCGTACCCATCCTCATGGCGGCGGGCGGCCCCAAGTCCGCGACCCTCGCCGGAGAGAAGGCACAGGGAGTCATCACATCGGTGAAGGACCCGGCCGAGACGGTGGAACGGGTCATCGAGCCCCTGCGCAAGGCTGCGGGCGAATCCGGCAAGCCGGATCCAACGATTCTCGCCACCCGATGGTCTATCTTCGCTGCAGACGCTGACGAGGCCTGGGAGGCCCTGTACTCGTGGCGAGGTCTACGGGCTCCCGGGAGACTGGAGGCCGTCGATCCCCAGGAGCTCCGGGAGAAGGCCGACGAGCTGCCCAGAGAGGATGTGCTCGGCCGGTACAGCCTGGTCAATTCGGTCGAAGAAGTGGTTGAGGCCTACCGGCCGCTGGTCGACGATCTCGGCGCCGACATCGTCACCTTCCAGATGGCCTCACTCGACCAGCCGAGTCTCATCGAGCTTCTCGGCAAGGAAGTCGTGCCCCGGCTCCGGGGAGGAGGCTAGCTAGCCGACCCGGGTGATCACCTCGATAAGGGCTATCACCTGCTGGGATGCCTCGGCCGTGGTTCCGGGCAGCGATGCTGCCACCTGCAGTGAGGGGACAATCTCCTGAAGCCGGGCGAGTATGAGTCTGGAGTCAGCGGTCTGTGCCGTAAGCAACCGCTCGACCGGTGTGACCATCTTGTCGGCCAGGCCCGTGCCGAACGAAGCGAACAGGTCAACCTTGAAACCGTTGTCCTCCCTGACGAGGAGAGTCCGCACGTCGCCTTCCGCCGGCTGGACAATGACCCGATGGAACTCGGCCTCTCCCGAGGTAAACGTCCCGTCCTCCTCGGCGGCCACGCTTCCTGTGAGGAAGGTTCCCGAGCCCTGGGCGAATCCTGCCCAGAAGTTCGAGGCGATCTCCTCGTCCCCCTCCTCAAGGGCCGAAGCGACCTCGGCGAAGGTAGCTCCCTCCGCCAGCGCGGCGAGGGCGGCGTGACCGGGCATCGCGAGACGACTGGCCGCGGTGAAGTCACCCTGGTCGACGGCCGCAATCAGATCCTCGACCGCTCCCAACGCCGTTTCGGCTCCGGGCGCCGGTCCGTTCGTTGCGTCGGGCTCCTCGACGTCGCCACCGCAGGCGGCGAGGGAGACAACGAGGACGATCGTCCAATACCTAAGTCCGCGTAACACGCTCAGGCAACCTCCCGGTCTCTATCGTGGTCTTGCGCCGGGAAGCATCGGACAAACCGAGGGCTACCCAGAGCCACGTCAGGTAGATGAGGCCAATGCCCTCGGCAACCCACCTCCACGGATCGGAGGACGCCCGCTCCCAGGCGAGCGTCCAGTAGGGGGCCTCTCCCGCAGGTATCTCCCATCCGAAGAACGGCCAGAGGAATACCTCGTCGTGGAACCACATGCCGTCGATCAGGAGGTGGAACAGCCAAGCCACTCCCAGGGCCATCCAGGCACGACGCCGACGTCCCCTTCTCGTGGCGAGCAGCACAACAGCCATGTAGATGCTCGGGACGATCAGCGAGTGCGACCACAACTCTCCAGTCGAGTATTGGCCGACGAAGACCAGAGTTCCAACGGGCAGGTCTATCAGATCCGGAAGGATGGCGCCGACCAGCAGGAACCGAACGTCCACCTTGGGATCGCGGAATATCCATCTGAACAGCCAGAGCGGAGCGCCTAGGTGCCAAAGGAGCATCCAGCGACTCCGCGATCAGGCGACGAGGATGCGACGACAGTGCACACATCGCGGCAGCTCGGAGGCGAAGACCTCGTCGTGTTCCGCGGGCGACAGGGTCATATGACAGCCGCCACAGACGCCATTTTCATAGGCAGCAACTGCCACTCCCTCCTTCGAGGCCCGCAGCTTTTCGTACAGCTCGAGTAGCTCCTCGTCCCGGATCGGCTCGAGCGCCTCTTTCTTGCGCTCTTCCTTGCTGGCGATCTCGGCATCGATACTCTTCCACTGCTCCTTGATCGAGGATTCCAGCTCTGTCTTCCGGGCATTGAGCCGGTCCATCTCGGATTCGATCGCTTCCAAACTCTCTCTCACCGGGTCGATCTGGTCCAACAGACCAAGGACCTTCTCCTCCATCGTTGATCGCTGGCCCTTCAGGCTCTGCACCTCCAACCGCATGTGCTCGGTCTCGCGGCCACTCATCCCTCCAGCGAAGAGCCTCGTCTCATGCTCCTCGAGCTTGTTCTCGAGTATCTCCAGCTCACCCTCGGCCTTGTCCAACTGGAGCTCCAGATCTTTCAACTCGGCAGCCTTCTCCTCCCGCTCCTTCTCCTCCGACTCCACCTGTTCGTGGATCTCCTTGTATTGCTGGAGCTCAGGAAGGGATTGGCGTCGTTCAAGGAGACGGTCGATCTGAAGGTCGATCTCTTGAAGGTCGAGGAGGTCGGCGAGGCTGGTCAGCTCCATCTGGAGCAGGCAGGGTAGCCCGCTCTCACGCCCAAGTCCGCGGGTCGATATCGGTCAGGTCGACCACATCGGCTTCGGCGACTTCGCCCACCATTTTCACCAGCGCCTTCATGCCGGGCCGCTCCGTGACAGTGTGTCCGGGATCGACGACCGCCAACCCGAGGTCGGCCGCCGCCACCGTTCGGTGGTGACTGACGTCACCGGTGACGAGAACATCGGCCATCTCGGCAGCATCGTCGATCAGCGAGGATCCGGAGCCCGGTACCACGGCCACAGCCTTCACATCACGGTCTCGATCTCCGCTTACCCGGAGACCGGTGTGCCCGAACTCGTTGGAAAGCATTGCATCAATCGTCCCTATAGTGCCGTCGAAACCTCCGACGCGGCCGATGGCCGGAAGGCTCGACCTGGCGTCCTCCCCGAACGGGCGGACGTCTCTCAGATCGAAGAAAGCGGCCAATGCGTCAGCGGTGCCCCCGGGCGTGGAGTCGAAATCGGTGTGGGTTACCAGCAGATTGACCCCAGCCCGGATCAGGCGGTAAGAGCGGGCGCCCGCCGAGCGACCGGCCAACAGCCGGATCGTCGGTGTGAAGAGAAGAGGGTGGTAGGAGACGAGAAGATCGACCGGCCTGTCCTCGACTCGGGCCACAACCTCCTCGGTAACTTCGTGGCAAACACCAACCGTGGAGACCGGCGCATCAGGGTCGCCGAGTTGCAGGCCCGCAGGGTCCCAGTCGGGTGTCTCCTCCGGGCTGGTCCGTGTGGCCAGAGCACCGGCGATGTCGTTTACGGACGGCACAGTCGGCCATCGTAGGACGCGATCAGGTGCCGGCCGGAACCTTCGTTCGCGATGGCTCCTCCGGAACCACACATCCCGGGATGGTGAGACCGAAGCACGCTCCACCGAGCCTCTCGGAACTGCGGTATTCGGCCTTGCCGCCGTGGGACTCGGCAACAGCGTTCACTATGGAGAGGCCGATGCCGAGACCCGGAGTGTTTGAGTCGAGACGGTGGGCACCGCGCTCGAAGTCATGCCAGATCATCGACTCGAAGCGCGTCGGCACCCCGTCACCATTGTCGTGTACCTCGAACACGAGATCTCTGCCCCGAGCGAAGGCGACGATCAGACAACGACCGCCGCCGTAGCGTACGGCATTGGAGACCAGATTGCTGAGAGCCTGCTGGAGCCGGTCCGGATCGACCCGGATCCTGACCTCGGCATCCAAATCTCGATCGATCTCCGTGTCGGCAAAGTCGGTGTTGCGCAACACCGACGTGATAACGGTCATGGCCCGGATCTCCTGGATCTCCAGTTTCATCTGACTCATATCTCCCCTGGCGAGCATGAGGAGGTCGGAGACGAGACGAGACATGTGACGGGCCTGTCCAGTGGCCTCGGCGATCATCTCCTCGCGAGCCTCGGCCGGAAACTCGTCGCCATGATCGTCGAGCAGGGTGAGAAAGCCGACCATGGCTGTGAGGGGTGTGCGCAACTCATGGGATACTGACGCCACCAGCTCAGATCTCTTCTGTTCGACCTTGTTGCGGTCGCGCAGGATCACATAGACCTGTCTCAGCAGAATCACCAGGCCGATGAATATCACCGCGTTCAGTAGGAGAGTCTCGTCGGAGCCCGGGTTCAGTCGCTGATAGGTCTGGAAGTGGACCCCGATGAGTGCGGCATAGAGCAGATATGGCCACATGAGTGCCCATATGGGTGTCGGTGCCTCGGGAAACTCGCGTTTCCGGGGGACGCGGTCAACGATGGAAGCCGTAAGGACGAGGAAGATTGAAGCGAGGATGTTCATCGCAAAAGCCGGCTCGGCGGTAGCGAAGCTCTGCCCGATGCCATCTCTGAGGAACAGGAAGTCTGCCAACACCTGAGTTCCTGCTCCGAGGGCGAGGAACATCAGCCTCAGGTCGAGGTGATAGTTGGACCTGCGTAGCACCAGGATGAGCAAGGCGATGACTATCAGCATGTCGGCCACCGGATAGGTAATAGCGATGGCTGCTTCCCACCAGGGAGCACCGGCCATGGCTTCCATCAGGTCGTGGAACACGAAGTTCCATACGAGGGCCGCAAGGGCGATGCTGCCTACCAGAGCGTCCAACAGCGTCAGGACCCACTCCTTGCCTCCGCTGTCCATCCTGGAAAGTCGGTACAGGGCGTAGATAAGACACGCGTAGCCGGCCAGGAAGAAGAAATCGACCGGCGAGAAGGTGGGGAGACGAAAACCGATCATTGTGACGAGACCCACGACGAAGACGCCGAACGCGATCAAGGCGAAAGCGGAGGCCACCCAGAGCCAGGCCTTCCTCTCCTCGCCGCCGAGGGTTCGCAAGCGGGTCAAAAAGACACCCGAAGTAGCGGCCAGGCCCACGAGCAAGCCAAAGAAGCCCATGGTTTGCGTCAAGTCGGTCACCGTGAGTGTGACCACAGCAGCGCAGCTCAGGAACCCAATCGTTATGCCGGGGAGAAGCCATCTCCGGCCTCCCACCATCGGTTGATTACCCACGATGGGGTTATCGGCCCGTCAGGTGGCCTATTTAGGAAAGATGACGCTCAAGCCCCAGGCGAGGTCTCCGACGCCTCTCCTTCGAATGCCGTCAAGTCGACAACTGCATCGGGACCCTCGTGGGCCAGACGCACCTCGTTGAGTGCTGTCAGCATCTGCTCGATCTGGCTGAGAGAGTTGTACCGGGTGACTGTGAACCGCAGTCCTCCCTTGTTACGCGGTACTGCGGGGAAGATGGCAGCGTTGAGGAAGAATCCCTTCTTGAGCATCGAGGCGGCGGCCGAGAGAGTACTCAGAACCGGACCGATCTCGACGAAGAACAGTGGCGTCTCCTCAACCTCGGCCAACGGGAGGCCAATCTCGTCCGCGTAATCGACGGTGAACCGGATCCGCTCCATCAGCTCCGCCTGTAGGGACGGAAGTTCGTCCGAGAGGTGGATGTCGGCAGATGCGATGCTCGCGCCAAGTGTTGGCGGAGGTAGCGGACCTCCGAACACCATTGGTCCTCCAGTGATGTCGATCAGCTCTATCAGGTCGCGGTTGGGGGTGGCGACGAGACCTCCCATGGTCCCGAACGACTTCGCCAACCCGAAGGCCATGACGATGCGATCGTGCCACCCTGCTCTCTCCAGGAACTGGCCGCGACCTCTCTCCCCTGACCACCCGAGGCTATGGGCATCATCACAGTAGAGCCAGAGATCCGGGTGCTCATCGAGCATCAAACGCAACCTCTCGGCCGGAGCGGTGACACCCTGCATCGAGTAGAGCCCGTCGAAAAGATACCAGGTACGCCCGGGAGCGGTTTCGGTGATCTCGGCCAGGCGATCCAGGTCTGAGTGCCCGAGTTGGTGGACCGTCGCCCCATTGGCACCCAACGAGGGCACAACAGCGAGAAGCGACGCATGGGCATGGTCATCGATCACCACCGTGTCACCATTTCTCACCAGCACGGGAAGCGCCGCCATATGAGCGAGCGTTGTGGACGCGGCTACCAGAACAGATGCTCCGAGCATCGCCTCAAAACGTTCGCTAAGGGGCCCGTACAGCGGAACTGCCGTGTAGGCCATCGACGAGGAGTAGGAATTCCCATACTGTTTCACGGCATCTATGGCTGCCTCGACCAAACGAGGGTCGTCGCCGAGCCCCAGATACGAGCAGAGCCCGAAGTTGGCGACATCGGCTCCACGGAGCTTGATCAGATCGCCGCGGAACTCCTTATCTTCGATCAGCTGGCTCCCTATACCGAGCTCTTTCGCGAGCCTCCTGTATTTCAGGAACTGACTGACCGCGCGCTCTGAGCTTGTGTGGGAAGGGGATCTAGACATGGGAACTGGGAGCACGTTAAGTAGGCCGATCGAATCAGCCTGGTTTTTCCCGCTCTCAGTGTGAGCGGTCTCACCTGAGGTGATGATCGGGAATCATCCAACCACGGGATATACCCTTCCCGCGATAGGCTCTGGACCATGACACTCCCTCCCGAAGACCTCCCGCCGGTAGCCGCAGCCGCCTACCAGCAACTCAACGACCAACAGAAGCTCGCCTTCAACGCCTACTACAACAGCCGTAAACGCAGCATGGCGTTGATGGAGGCACTTTCGATTCTGCTCCCCATTCAGCTGTTCCTTCTCGGCCGGGTGCTGCTCGGCATCCTCTTCCTGATCACCGGCGGAGGGGTCGGCGTCTGGTACATCATTGAGTGGTTCCTCACCCCGGGACGGGTACGTGATTACAACGCCAGGGTGGCCAACGAGGGGCTCGCCGCGGTCGGCCAGAGCAGTGTCGAGGAACTGCCGGGCGCCGAGGAAGAGTAAGCAACTCCATATCTGGGGCGACTCTTGAACCAACCGCTGGCGCGCTCGCTCGTCTTCTTCACGTCTGCCGCGGTGCTCGTCATCGAAATCCTCGCCGCCCGGCTCCTGGCTCCCTATCTCGGGGTCAGCCTCGAGGTCTGGACAGGGATAATCGGGGTAATCCTGGCGGGGATCTCGCTGGGCGCCTGGATGGGTGGTGCCGCAGCAGATCGGAACGACCCTCGTCGACTTCCCGGACCGCTGTTGGTCGCCGGAGGATTGACCGCACTCGCCTCCCCGCTGGTTGTCGACTTCATCGGCCCCGCCCTATCCCCAGGCGCGATTCCGGTGATCACGGCGTCATTCATCGGGTTCTTCGCCCCGGCCGCGATCCTGTCGGCGGTTCCGCCGGTGATCGTCAAGATCCAGCTCGGATCGCTCGACGAGACGGGTCAGGTGGTGGGTTCTTACTCGGCGATTGGCACTGCCGGGGCAATTCTCGGCACCTTCGTGACCGGTTTCGTACTGGTGGCGGCCTTCCCCACCCGGCCCATCGTGGCGGTGCTGGGGGTGGCGTTGTCGCTGGCGGGAGTGATCATCTGGGCCACCCGCGGATCGTGGTCGCTCCTCTCGGTCGCCGCCACAGGGGTGCTGGCAGTGGCCCTGCTCGGGTTCGGAGGGCCCTGTGAGCACGAGACCACCTACAGCTGCGCCATCATCGAGGTCGACGAGGACCGCCCCACCGGCAGGACGCTGATCCTCGACCGGGTAAGAAACAGCTATGTCGACCTTGAAGACCCCACGTATCTGGAGTTTCGCTACATCGAGCTGATCGTGGACATCATCGAAACCCAGGCGCCGGCCGGACCTCTCGACACGGTGTCCATCGGCGGTGGTGGCTTCACCCTGCCTGGCTATGTAGAGGCCACAAGGCCGGAAAGCACGAACACAGTCCTCGAGATCGACCAGAAACTCGTGGAGGTGGGCAGGGAAGAACTGGCTTTGAGCGACGAGACCAAGGTGATCGTCGCAGATGCCCGCATCTCTCTCAGGGAGCTGGCCAGCGACCGGGCCGATGTGGTCATCGGTGACGCCTACAGCGGAGCCTCGGTTCCTTGGCACCTGACCACGGTCGAGTTCACCAACGAGATCGACCGGGTGCTCGCCCCCGGCGGGATCTATGTGATGAACGTGATCGACTACGACGACCTCGACTTCATCAGATCCGAAGCCGCCACTCTTGAAGAGGTCTTCGCTGAGGTGGTTCTCTTCGCTCCCCCGAACTATCTGGCGGGACAATCGGGCGGGAATTTCATCCTGGTGGCATCCCACGCTCCCATCGACATCCCCTCTATCGAGTCGGCCATCCGCGAGCGCGGTGGAATCGAGTTGGGAATCCAGGACGATCGGCTGGCCGGGTTCATCGGCGATGCAACGGTGCTCACCGACGACTACGCACCCGTCGACCAGATGTTGGGCCAGCCCTAGCCCCCTAGACCATCTGGGTTACCCCGCCGTCGACGACGAAGATCTCACCGGTGACATAGGGGTTGGTGATGACTGCCATGGCGGCCGCAGCCACGTCGTCCGCTGTTCCCAGACGCCCCATCGGAGCCCGGGACACAACAGCCTCACGTCTCTCCACCTGGTCGGCAACCCAGGGCGTATCGATGAGACCGGGCGCCACCGCATTCACCCGCACCGGGCCGTGCGACTTCGCCAGCAACCTGGTGAGATGGTTGAGGGATGCCTTCGCCATGGCATAGGCGATGGAGCTCCCCACAGGACGAATCCCGGCCGCGGAGGTGACGTTGGTCACGTTGCCGTCCGGGGACTCCTTGAGATGGGGCATGGCGGCCCTCGTCACCCACCAGGTGCCATACACGTTGACCTCGAAGGTCTTGAAGAGGATGTCGTCGGTGAGGCCCTCGAGGTCATCGTGATCGACCGGCGAGGTCCAACCGGCGTTGTTCACCAGGATGTCGAGCCGACCGAACCGCTTCAGGGCCTGGTCGACCAGGCCTTCGCACTGGTGGGGGTTAGAGATGTCTGCCTGTATGTATATGGAATCGGTGGGCAGGGCTTCCGCCACTCGCCGGCCCTGGGTGGTAGACGTCGACGAGTTGACGACGACATTGACTCCCGCCAGCGACAAATACCGGGCCACCGCCTCCCCGATGCCGCTCGACGAACCGGTGACGATGGCCACTCTTCCTTCGAGCTCTTGGATCATGGGTCGAACCGCTGTGACTCATTGGACGTCCGGAGGTCAACAGTCGACCGGTCACACGCGTAGCCTTCTGGGCAGATGACAGATTGCTGCAACCCATCCGGGTACCGCGACTTCTTCGATGAGAAAGAGGCCCGCCGCAGCCTCCGCCGATATGAGAAAAAGGGCCTCCACAAGTTGACGCGCTCCTTCGTCGACTACCTGATCACAAGAGGGATGGAAGGACGCACCGTCCTCGAGGGCGGTGGCGGAATCGGCGCGATCCAGATCGAGCTCCTCGATGCGGGCGCCGATTCCGCGGTGAATGTGGAATTGTCCGGGGAATACGAGAGAGTCGCCGCCGACCTTTTGGAACGAAGAGGCCTGTCGGATCGGGTCCGGCGGCTGGTAGGTGACTTCACCGACCTCGCACCCGACCTCAAGGCCGACGACGTCGTGTTGAACCGGGTGATCTGCTGCTACCCGTATGTCGACCGTCTCATGTCAGCCGCCCTCGCCTCCAGCAGGCGCTTCGTTGCAGCCACCTTTCCCAGAGACCGTCTGTTGGCGAAACTCGCGGTCGGAGTGGCGAACACCTACTGCAAACTGAGAAGAATCGACTTCAGGTCATTCGTCCACCCGACGGACAGGATCGAGGCTGCCGCCGCGTCAGAGGGTTTCGAGGTCGTCTTCAGGACCCGGACCCTGGTCTGGGAAGCGGTGGTCTTCGAGCGGGTCGCTTGACCCAAGAAAAAAGAAGCGCCGACAGACCCGAGGGCCCATCGGCACTTCCAAAACGGAATATACACCCGGCAAACCCTGGCGTAAAGAGAACGCGAAAAAAAATTGCATATCACGGCCCGTCCGGGTCAGGCGACGTCGCGTTTGGGGTAGTCCCGATAGTCACCAGTCAAGAAAACCGGGCCACCTGTCGATAGACCGAGGGGCGAGCACCAACGACCGTAGACCGTCAGAGAATTCGCTCATGTAGTGGAGGGCCAGCTTGCCGATCGATACCTTGCAAGTCGAGCAGATGGATGACGACCGAGTGGATCGGTCGTCCACATCTCCAGATGAGGGCGTTTTCTCGCTTGTGCAAGGCTGGTTGGTGTCCGAGGAACGAGGCGGCCTGCACGCCACTTACGAGCGAGCCCGCATCGTGGGGAGTCTGCTAGCGGCCGTGAGCCTGGGCGGCATGGCACTGGCTCTGACCTGGATTCCCGGCCTCCTGGTTGCCGTGCTTGCTGCTGGGGTGACAGGGCATGCCTCAATGATGCGCAAGCGCCCGGATGCTTCGGCATTCCCGTCCCTTCTCATCGACGTGACCGTGCTCGCCGTCGGGGTGTTGGCTGCCCGGCCCCCGTTTCTGATTCTTCTTCCGCCACTCGCCTACGTGATCGTTGTCGCCCCGCTGCTTCTGGAGGGGTATCGCGCCGCCCTGGTGGTTACCTACGCCATCACCGCGTCTGGAGCAGTTGTCCTTGTCATCGAAGAGTCGGGCGCTCCAGAGTGGAGCGCCATCGAGACAGTCATATTCGTCATGTTGGCCGTCGCATGTACGACACCTGCCATGTACCGGATCCTTCAGAGGGCCGCTCGTGAGATCTCCAGGAGCAGGGAACTGAGCCTGGTGCTACACCGACGGGAAGAGGAATATCGGAGCCTGGTGGAGCACATCCCAGTTGGCATATACCGGACTGACCCCGATGGGAGGATCCTCGCCGCCAACCGGGCTCTCGCCGAGTTGCTCGGCTATGACAGCCCGGAGGAGCTGATGGCCGATGGCATGGCTTCGGCGTTCTACTCCGAATCCGAGGAGAGGCGGAGGTGGCAGAGGACTGTCGAACGGGACGGAACCCTCCAGGACTGGGAGCTCCCCCTCGTGCGTCGTGACGGGGTGCAGATCTGGGTACGCGACACCGCCCGTGCCGTTCACGCGGCCGATGGTTCAGTGCGCTGTTACGAAGGTGCGCTCGAGGATGTCACTGACCGGAGGCGGGCCGAAGAGGCGCTCAGGGACAGCGAGGAGAGATACCGGCGTCTGGTGGAGACCTCGCCACTGGGTATCGCCGTCCATTGCGACGGCGCGGTCGTCTACGCCAACAACGCCACCGCCTGTCTCCTTGGAGCGGAAGGTGTTGATGAGGTGGTCGGAATGTCGCTTCGCTCGCTGCTTCACACCGACGACTCCAGGCTGGCGAAGCGCATACACACCGTCGATGACGAAGGGCACCCCGAGCAGGCATCGCCGCATGAAGAACGTCTGGTTCGTCTCGACGGGAAGACAATCGACGTCGAGGTCATCACCATCCCCACGTCGTATCGCGGTCGGCCCGCCGTCCAGGTCGTTCTCCACGATGTCAGCGACTACAAGCGGGCACAGGCGGCGGCACGATCCCGCAGCGACGAACTGGAGAAGCTGTTCGGGTTGACATCAGCGATCAACGCCGGCCAGTCAGTCACAGAGATACTCGATGGTCTCTTCGAGTCATTCCGTGGCCTGCTCCCCTACGACCGCATCGAGTATGCCGACGTCGAGGAAAACGGTCGGGTGCTGCGCACGCGCTGGGTCCGGGCCGACTACAAGGACCCCGTCCTCGAGGAAGGACACGTGTACCGGCGCAACGATCCCGCGACTGAGTCGCAGATGAAGCCGCGAATCGACAACAACCTGGTCGCCTACGCCGAATCGAAGGGCCCGGGCAACCCAACCCGCCTGCTCGTCGCAGAAGGGCTCCGTTCCTCCTTGAGCTGTCCGCTCGTCTTGAGAGGAACGGTGGTCGGCTATCTGTTCTTCGCTTCCCGCTCCCCCGACGCATACTCGTCCGACCACGCCGAACTCATCCTCCGTGTGGCGTACCAGATCGCAGTGGCCCTCGAGCAGAGCCGTCTCCGCGACGAGTTGATCACGCGCAACGAGTCTCTGGAGACCCTCAACCAATCACGCACCCAGTTCCTGGCCAATGTAAGCCACGAGCTTCGAACTCCGCTCACCGCGGTGGTTGGCCTGGCAGCTGAGATGAGAGATCGCCTCCACCACATCTCCGATGACGAGGTCGGCGACTTCGCCCAACTGATCGCGACCAGCAGTTCGGAGGTGGCCGGAATCGTGGAAGACCTTCTCGCCATTGCCCGAGCGGAACAAGATCAGCTCACCGTCATCCCCGAGTACATAGACCTGCACGACATCGCACGCACCGCGGTGAACACCTGGAACCCCACAGAATCAACATCGATCGAGGTCAAGGGAGACCGGTGCAAGGCATGGGCCGACCCGCTCCGGGTGCGCCAGATCGTGCGCAACCTGTGCTCCAACGCACGCCACCACGGTGGAGACACCATCCGGATCCAGGTCCTTGGCACCAGATCCGAAGCCGTCCTCATCGTCTCCGACAATGGCCCGGGGATACCCGAGCCGGAGCGAGACGCCATATTCGAGGCCTATGTGGCAGCCGGGACCGACCGAACCCGATCGTCGGTGGGGCTCGGCCTGACCGTCTCCCGACACCTGGCTCGAGCGATGGGAGGGGACCTCACCTAC
>JBKHKD010000056.1:0-9459 GCA_046537785.1 Actinomycetota bacterium | reverse complement strand
TGAGGGGGGTCGTCCCCCCTCATAGTTACGGCATCGCCGACGGTCCTTTTGCTGCCCGGTGGGCGGCGGCAATGGCCCGGGCGGGTGAGCCCAACATCGTCACGGACACCGCTGGCTTTCTCGCGGGGCTCGATCTGGCGACTCTCCGCGAGTCGATGGGCGGGGAGGAGATGATCGACACCTTTCGCTGGCTCGGAATGGCCACCCTCGGGGACCTGGCGAGGTTGCCCCGGGAGACTCTCGCTTCCCGTTTCGGAGTTCCGGGATTGACGGCGCATCGTCTCGCCAGTGGCGAGGATCGCGCTGTCGACCCCAGGGAAATCCCCCCGGACCTGGCCGTCGAGATGTCGTTCGAGGAACCGCTGGAGACCCTCGATGCGGTTGCTTTCGCAGGACGTGATCTCGCCGGGAGGCTGCTGAAACGTCTCCGGTCTGCCGGCGTCGCCCCGCACACGGTGACGATCACCGCCCGTGCTGGAGATGGCGGTCCGGACCGAAGCAGGGTTTGGCGTTCCGCGGACCCCTTCACGGAGAGGGCACTCAACGATCGGATCTGGTGGCAGCTGCGTGCCTGGATGGAATCGAGCGGTGTGCCCGGCGGCATCGCCGAACTGCGTATCGTCCCGGACGACCTCTCTGGGGAGGGCAGGCAGTTGAACTTGCTGACGGACGAGTCATCGGCCGTCGAGGCTGAGCGTGCTCTCGCCCGAGCCCAGGCCATCCTGGGCCCTGAGAGTGTCCTCCAGGCCAGTGCACAGGGCGGCCGTATGCCCGCGGAGCGGGTTGCTTGGTCCAGGTGGGGAGAGCCGGAGATCCCTGCCGAACGGGACTCCGGGGCGCCGTGGCCGGGAGCAACGCCGTCTCCCAGTCCCGCATTGGTGCCCTCCCGGCTCGAGTCCATCGAAGTGGAATGGGATGGGGGCATGCCCACCCGGGTCAGACTGGGGTCGAGATGGGAGCCGGTGCTCACCTGGAGCGGGCCCTGGAGGCTGAGCGGCCGTTGGTGGGTCGGGGAGCGCGACGCCAATCGCTACCAGATCGTCACCTCAGTGGGCGCCTTTCTCTGCGTGGTGACGGAGGGGCGGGTCTACCTCGCCGGTGTCTACGACTGAAAGCGGTGGCGTCAGCAGACCTGGCCGCCCAGGTCGGTCACCCGTTTGGCGATGATCTCACGGGTCCGGTCCTTGAGGGTGTCGGCATCGGACCGTGTCATGCCGTCGGTGGGAATGGCGGGATCGATGATGACAGTGACTGGGCCGCCCCGGAACCACGGCTTTCCCGGCACCGCCGCCTCATAGGTGCCGTGGATCGACACGGGGAGCACCGGCAGTCCGTTGGTGATCGCCATGGTGAAAGCCCCTTTCTTGAAAGGCTTCATGACGCCATCGCGGGGACGTGTCCCCTCGGCGTAGATGATCAGGCTCCGGTTGTGCTCGATTAGTTTCTGCGCCTGCTGGTTGACCGAATTGTGGATCGACGAACGTGCGGCCCTGTCTACTTCGACGATCCCGATCGCACGCATCGCCTGGGCGAGCAGGGGAATCCGGAACAGCTCCTTCTTGGCCAGGTATCTGATCGGAATCCCCACCGCAGCGAAACAGACCATGATGTCCAATGTCGAGAGGTGGTTGGCGACGACGACGTAGGACCGCTCTTTGTCGACGTTCTCCCTCCCCTCGACGGTCAGCTCGGTCCCCGAAGCAGTGAGCCAGGCCTTGCTCCACCATTGGATGACCTTCTCGATGGCCGGTGAAGAGGGATTGATCAAGGCGAGAACCAGCGCAGAGATAGCCCCGACAACAGTGGCCAGAACACCGACGATCCAGGTCAGCGCGCTGCGCAGGACGATCCGTGGCCATTCCATCAGGGTGCGAGGCTAGCCATGGCCCTAGCCTCGGGGCTCATGGACAAACAAGAGCTTCGGGAGCAGGTGAGGAGCGAGGGAGCCGTCACCCCCGAGACGAGCCGTGATGTGGCGGAAGGTCTCTTCGCATGGATGTCGGAGAGATTGCCAGGGACCGTCTCCGCCTTTCTCGCCATGCCCGGGGAGGTAGATGTCGGGCTGCTGTTCGACCGATTGCCGGGATGGCGGTGGGTTCTGCCCCGGGTCGAGCCAGACCGGTCGCTCACGTTCCGCGATCGTGATGTCCCCAGGGAGACACATCCTTTTGGAATGGAGCAACCCGTAGATACAGGGCCGGTCATTCCGCTCCATGAGATCGACATCTTCCTGACCCCCGGCCTGGCCTTCGACCTCCAGGGAGGGAGGTTGGGCAATGGGGCCGGCTTCTATGACCGGCTTCTGAGCAAGAGGAGGCGGGACGCCGAGGCTGTGGGCATCACCATCGAACGCCGTGTCTTCGAATCCGTCCCGATGCTCGATCACGACCAACGGGTGGACTGGGTCGCGACTGAAAACGGTGTCATTCGCTGCTCGCCCAAGAGCTGACACTGTCCAGAGCCACGGCTATAACCGGTCCCTCCGGTGGTCGCTCCTCGTATTGGGCGTATTTGATTCGTAGGGCTTCGATGGCCTGCTCTCGCACCGATCCTTCGTCGTGGACGGTGGCTTCCCCGTCGACACGCACCCACCACAGACTCTCCCAGTCGTCATCGTCGTAGTGGTCGACGAGGAGGGAGGCCACGGGGTTGGCTTTGATGTTGGCTATGCGCTGCAGTCGGCGGGTGCGCTTCGGTTTGTGATCGATCGCCGTGACTGCGAACCCGTCGATCAGCGCGAATGTGACCACGACGACGTGTGGCCTGCCGTCAGGTCGTATCGTCGCGAGATGGCCACTTCTGGCCGCGGCAAGCCGGTCGAAGCTCTCAGTCCTGTCCACGGGCGCCGTTCAGCAATGGACCGATGGTGCGCCAGGCGGTGTCGGCCCACCGGGCGTGGCCGGCGGCACTGACGTGAAACAGGTCTGCTGCCCAGAGAGAGCGATCAGATCTCCACACCCTGGCGTCGTCACTCCACTGGTCTACGACCGAGGTCCCATGGCGGTCGGCGACCTTCCAGTGTATGCGGTCGAAGCGACGCGCCCGGCGTGACATCAGGTTGCTCAACGGGGGGTAAAGCCTGGGGATCGTGCCCATGATCCCGACACCACTCTGGACGACGGCCGCTCCGGTGCTCGCCAGTTTCCCGATGAGACGATCCAGGTTGGTTTCGAATCGTCTGATGGGGACCCCCTTGATCACGTCGTTCGCTCCCACCGAGACGAGGAACGCGTCGGGGCCGAAGGCGATGGCGTGGTCGGCTTGGTCGGCGAGAACGTTGTGAGCCATGGAGCCGCCAACGGCGAAAGATCGAAGTACGACATGGTGGTCTTCACTGAGACGCTGGCACACCTGCCAGACCCAGATCTCATGGGGGCCCGATACACCGGGAGCGGTTACCGATGAATCGCCAAGGACTGCGATTCGCAGCGTGTCATGCGACCGATCACCGAACTCACCCGAGGGATCGAACTCCTCGAGTTCGGGTGCGGGCCGGAGGACGGCGTAGGCAGCCTCGAGACCGAGCACGGTCGCACCCGCCAGCGCCCCCCGGCGCAGAATGTCACTGACCATGACCCTATTGTGCCAGCGTGACGACGTTTCCTAGCCGGAAGCGGCGCGCTCGATTCGCTCGCGGAGACCGAAACGGCTTTTCGGCTCGGTCAGGTCGATGACTGCTCCCACGGCGTCCGAGAATGCGGACGGGTCATCGGGGTAGAACTCGAAGATCTCACCCTCGATGTCAAGGGAGAACTTGTATATCGATGTTCGTTCAGCGGATATGGACTGAAGTGACCACGAGCCAAGCCGGCGCCGTCCCGAGGCAACGCGAAATCTCCCGTCCCCGATATCGATCAACACTGTGCTGGGCTCGAGACTTGGTCCCTGTAGCCGCCCTGTGAATTGAGCCATCCCATTGACCAATCTAGTCACATCTGATGGGATGGGAACGGTCGGATTCGGCTGAGCCCTTACGCGCTAGTCCTCGTTACCAACGGTGGATGGGGCGACCTCGTCGCCGGCATGGTGTCGAATCGAGTTGAGCAGGTCGACGAGGGCATCGAGTCCGGCGTCATCGAGTCCGGTGGTAGCAAACACATCGTTGACGGCTTCAGTGGCGGGCTCGAGCAGCTGTCGTCCCTTAGTTTGGAGCACCGCGAGGACGACCCGGTTGTCTTCCGCATCGATGATCCGTGTGATGAAGCCCTCCTTCTCGAGCCGTTTCACCGCACTAGTGACACTCGCCGGATGCACCTGGAGACGGTCGCTGATCTTGCCCATCGGAAGCATGCCGCTACGGGTGAACCCGAGGAGACGGAGAATCTCGAACCGGGCAAACGTGAGCCCGTAGGGGGCGAGTCTCTCCTCCACCCGCCCGGCGAGGATCTGCTGCACCCTTGTGATGGTGGTGACGGCGGCCATCCCGGAGGCTGCTTCTTCCCAGCCATGGTCGAGCCATTGGCGTTTCGCCTCTGCAATGGGGTCGATTCTCGTCGAAGTGTCTGTCATTTCCTTTGACATCAAAGTATCTCTTCCATATCATGAATGTCAAGGATGTCCGAGCTGCAGTTGGCCAACAAGGTGCGCTTCGTGACCGCCACGACGCTTTTCGACGGTCACGACGCGTCCATAAACATCTTCCGTCGGATTCTCCAGGCTTCCGGGGCCGAGGTAATCCATCTCGGTCACAACCGGAGTGGTCTCGACATCGTCGACGCCGCCATCCAGGAAGACGCTCACGGGATCGCGGTGACCTCCTATCAGGGTGGACACATGGAGTTCTACAAGTATCTGCGCGACCTTCTCGTGGAGCGGGATGCCACCCACATCAGGATCTTCGGGGGTGGTGGCGGGACCATTCTGCCCGAAGAAGGCGACGAGCTGGCCGCCTACGGGATCACCCGGATCTACTCGCCTGACGACGGGCGTCGGATGGGGTTGACGGGGATGGTGGCCGACATGCTTGCTCAGTCGGACTACCCCACCGGCCAGCTCCCCGAGGACTTCGACCTGGCGACGCTGAGCACGGACAACCCTGCGGTCATCGCCAGCCTCATCTCCGCGGCGGAGAACTACGCCGACAAGTATGCCGACATCTGGGAGCGGGTCGAGGCGAACGCTCTCGGATCGGAAACGCCCGTGGTGGGGATCACCGGCACCGGTGGCTCGGGCAAGTCCAGTCTGGTGGACGAGTTGCTGCGTCGCTTCCTGAACGACTTCGAGGACATACGTGTGGCAGTGATTTCCGTCGATCCGTCGAAACGGCGTACCGGGGGAGCACTGCTGGGCGACCGCATCCGGATGAACTCGCTGCCGCATCCCCGGGCCTACATGCGATCGCTGGCAACCCGGCAATCGAACCTCGCTCTGTCTCCACACGTGCATCACGCGGTGAACATCTGCAAGACGGCGGGTTTCGACCTGGTCATCCTGGAGACCTCGGGCATCGGTCAGTCTGACACCGAGATCGTCGACTACTCCGACCACGCCCTCTATGTGATGACCCCTGAGTACGGGGCGGCGACCCAGCTGGAGAAGATCGACATGCTCGACTTCGCCGACCTGGTGGCGATCAACAAGGCCGACAAGCAGGGCGCCGAGGACGCGTTGCGCGACGTGCGCAAGCAGTACAAGCGGAACAGTCTCGCGTTCGACACTCCTGACGAGGAGCTTCCCATCCACCTCACGGTGGCCTCCGACTTCAACGATCCCGGGATGAATCGTTTCTACCGGGCGCTCGTCTCCCTTCTCGGTCTCGAATCGACTCTCGATCTGCCTCTGGACGATGCTGCCAAGCAGCATATGGTCCCGCCAGAGCGCAGCCGCTACCTGGCGGAGATCGTCGAAGAGATCAGGAGATACGACGACTGGGCCACCGACCAGGCCGGCGCCGCCGAGAGGCTCTACCGCCTCGAGGGCGCCCGCGCGGAAGGCGTCGATCTGGACGAGGCGGTCACCGAGGCGCGCGAGGAGCTGGATCCGGAGAACCTGCGGGCGCTGGAAAGCTGGGACGACAAGGTGGGCGCCTACTCGGAGGACGAGTTCGTTTACGAGGTGCGTGGTCGGGAGATCAGGGTGCCGTTGTACACCGAAACCATCTCCCACACCCAGGTGCCGAAGGTGGCGTTTCCCCGTTACCGATCGTGGGGGGACCGGCTGCACTGGATGCTCCAGGAGAACCTGCCCGGGGAGTTTCCGTACACGGCCGGGGTTTTTCCCTTCCGACGGTCCACCGAGGACCCGACGAGGATGTTTGCCGGCGAGGGACCGCCGGAGCAGACCAATCGGCGCTTTCACTACCTGTCCCAGGGCATGCCCGCCAAACGTCTCTCTACCGCCTTCGACTCGGTGACGCTCTATGGCCACGACCCGCACGAGCGTCCTGACATCTACGGCAAAGTGGGCAACTCGGGTGTGTCCATCGCCACCGTCGACGACGCCAAGAAGCTCTATTCGGGATTCGACCTCGACGACCCGACGACGTCGGTTTCGATGACCATCAATGGCCCAGCGCCCATGATCCTCGCCTTCTTCCTCAACGCGGCTATCGACCAGGCCTGTGAGGCCTACATCACCGAAAATGACATGTGGGATGAGGTCGAGGCCAGGATCGATGAGATCTACGGTGATCGACCCCGCCCGGAGTATCACGGCGACCTGCCGGAGGGCAACGACGGGCTGGGCTTGCGTCTCCTCGGGGTGAGCGGCGACCAGGTGTTGCCGCGGGACGTCTACGAGGGGCTGAAGGCGGAGACCATCTCCACGGTGCGGGGCACGGTGCAGGCAGACATCCTCAAGGAGGACCAGGCCCAGAACACCTGCATCTTCTCCACCGAGTTTGCCCTTCGCATGCAGGGAGACATCCAGCAGTACTTCGTCGACAACGACGTCCGCAACTTCTACTCGGTGTCCATCAGCGGCTATCACATGGCCGAGGCAGGGGCCAACCCGATCACCCAGCTCGCCTTCACCCTGGCCAACGGCTTCACCTTTGTGGAGAACTACCTGGCCCGGGGCATGGACATCGACGACTTCGCTCCGAACCTGTCGTTTTTCTTCTCCAACGGGATCGACGCCGAGTACGCCGTTATCGGGCGGGTGGCGCGCCGGATCTGGGCAAAAGCGATGAAGCACAAGTACGGAGGCAACGAGAGGTCACAAAAGCTGAAGTACCACATCCAGACCTCGGGTCGGTCGCTTCATGCCCAGGAGATCGGGTTCAACGACATCCGGACGACGCTTCAGGCTCTCTACGCCCTCTACGACAACGCCAACAGCCTCCACACCAACGCCTACGACGAGGCGATCACCACTCCCACCGAGGAATCGGTGCGGCGGGCTCTTGCGATCCAGCTCATCATCAACAAAGAGCTCGGGCTCAACAAGAACGAGAATCCACTCCAGGGCAGCTTCATCATCGAGGAGCTCACCGACCTGGTTGAGGAGGCAGTGCTCACCGAGTTCGAGCGGCTCAACAGTCGTGGGGGAGTGCTGGGGGCGATGGAGCGTCAGTACCAGCGGACCAAGATCCAGGAAGAGTCGCTCTACTACGAGCAGAAGAAGGAGTCGGGTGAGCTCCCCATCGTCGGGGTCAACACCTTTCTCTCCGAGGAGGGCTCGCCATTCCAGATGCCCGAGGAGCTGATCCGTTCCAGCGACGAGGCCAAGAAGCGTCAGATCCTCAACCTGAGAGCATTCCAGGAGCGGAACAAGGCGTTAGCCGAGGACTCACTCGCCGAACTGCAACGGGTGGCGGTCCACGGCGGGAACATCTTCGAACAGCTCATGGAGACCGCCAAGGTGGCGTCCCTCGGCCAGATGAGCCAGGCCCTGTACGAAGTCGGGGGCCAGTACCGGCGGAACATGTAGGACACGGCGGACACCAGCCGTCCGCTATTCGCCCTACGCTGACGACGTGAATGAGTACGCCGTCAGACCTCTCGATTCTGACACCTGGGATGCCTTCGCCACCCTGGTGGAGCGTCACAATGGTGTCTGGGGCGGGTGCTGGTGTCTGGCGTTCCATCCGAAGTCCCCGGACATGGGTCAGAGCGTCGAGGGGAACCGTGAGGTGAAGCGCCGATTGGTCAGCGAGGGGCGGGCACACGCCGCCCTCGTGTTCGACGACGATCGCGCCATTGGATGGTGTCAGTTCGGGTCCCCCGAGGAACTACCCCGGATCACACACCGCAAGGAGTACGAGGCGGGGATGGTCGAGCCCGCGGACTATCGACTCACCTGTTTCTTCGTGGATCGGGACTACCGGCGCCATGGGGTGGCGGAGACCGCCCTGCGCGGTGCGCTGGACCTGATCGCTCAGGCCGGTGGTGGGGTCGTTGAAGCATTCCCCTACGACACTCATGGCGAGAAGGCCAACGCCTCGTTTCTCTACAACGGCACCCGGAGTCTTTTCGAACAGGCAGGTTTCGAATACCAGCGTCCCAAAGGGAAGAACCACTGTGTCATGCGGATGAGGGTTGCGCCTGCCTGATCGACTGGTCGGGACGGTTGGCTCAAGGGTTTCCAGGCTGGCACGGCTCCTCGGCGAACTGCCGACCGATGAATTCGGGCCCGAACTCGGAGATTCTCCACCCCCTGGAGGTCGACTCCGTTACTGCCGTGATGACAACTGTGCCTGCGGTCGACCCTTCTCTTCGCAGTCCTGGCCAGGGGATCGGATCCATGTAGACGCAGTCCCTGATGGTTGCGTGATTTCCGTTGCGGTCGATATGAGGGGCCAGTCTGATCTCCGATGGCTGGCCAACCTCGACATAACCTCCGCCGACCTCGACGTTTATCAGGAGCCTGCTGATCTCAAATGCGGTATCAACATCGTCAGCGTATTCCTCTAGTGGGGTGGGGTCGAACGCAAAACCATCATCGTCGGCGATGGCCGTCTCCCTGGCCTCGGCATATGCGCGCCACCAGTTGACCCAGAGGTCGACCACTTCTGCGTCGGCGTCCCCCGATACAGACGCAATGGTCACGCTTGACGCTGCCGGACTCGTCGGACGGTTAGCAAGCCAAAGAGCGCCGGAGGCCAGGATCGCGATTGCGACAGCAGCAACAATCCAGCTCCTCCACCGTGGTGTTGGCCGAGGAATAGCGGCGGGCACGGCTCGGGGCACAACGTCCAGTTCGGCTCGGATTTCACGTTTTAGGCGTTCCTCGAGACCGGTCATGACAACTCCTCACGCAATCTGTTGAGTGCCCTGCTGAGACGGCTCTTGACGGTCCCTGGCGGAATGTCGAGTGCCTCCGCCACGTTTTCCACTGACCAGTCCTTAACCAGACGGAGCACGACGACCGCTCGCTGGTCGTAGGGGAGAGAACTCACCGCACGGAAGACCTCGGGGTCAGGCACCGGTGGTTGCCATACGGCTTCCTGTGGTCTGCCAAGCTGCCAGCGCTGCTTACGACGGAGCTGGTCGATTGCCCAGTTGTGGGCCACCCGATATA
>JBKHKD010000034.1:0-33655 GCA_046537785.1 Actinomycetota bacterium | reverse complement strand
CCTGGGAGGATGGCTCGGGTGCCCCCTGCCGCGTGCTCGCCACCTGGTGAAACCACTCAGCTGTCGGTAGTAACCGGAGCCTCCCATGAGACCTCTCCGGCATCGCCCCAGAGCCGCTCCAGCGAGTAGAACTCTCTCGGCTCCTCTTGAAAGATGTGGACGATGATGTCACCGAAGTCGACGAGGACCCACTCCCCCTGCGTTCGCCCCTCGACCCGTAGCGGCTTCAAGTCGTGTGACTTCTTCAGCTGCTCTTCGACGTGGTCGGCAAGCGCCTGGACATTGGTCCGGGAACTCCCGGTCGCAATTACGAAGACGTCCGAGAGAAAGAAGGCTTCTTCCACGTCGAGCAAGACGATGTCGGTTCCGTTTTTGGCGTACAACGCGTCGGCTGCCGCCCGGGCCAACTCGACACTGCTTGTTATGACGTGTACTCCATATTTCTGAAGGGTCCCAGCCTATCGCCTCATCCGTTCTCCGCATAGAGGTTGGTCACCTCGATGTACCCATGAACGGGGGATGTTACGAGATAGCGGTAGGGCCTCCCTTCGGCGATCCGACGTCTGATGTCGCTGCTGCTGATCTCGAACAGCCCCATTTCGAGCTGCACAGCACCGTGTGGGGCGCCCGTACCCAGCGGAGTTCCGGGACGGGGTGCCTCAACCAGGTTGACTCTCTCGACCACCTCTTCCCAGCGTTGCCAGGTCTCGATACGCGAGAGCGAGTCAGAGCCGAGGATCAAGAAGAGCTCTTCGTCTCGAGGAAACGTCCCCAGTGTGTCAGCTGTGTAGGTAGGACCATCGCGATCGAGCTCCCGCAGGTCGACCTCCAAGCCCTCGGCACCCTCTACCGCCAGTCGGCACATCTCTAGACGATGCTTGCCCGGCGTGACATCTCGACCCGACTTTTGCCAGGGATCGCCTGCAGGGAGGATCAGGACCCGATCGAGTTCCAGTTGATGGTGGGCGACCTCGGCGGTGTGGAGATGGGCGACGTGGATCGGGTCGAAGGTCCCGCCGAGTATTCCGGTTCGCACGGCCACGAGGATAGGGCGCTGGCGGTGTCACCAGACGCAGCGCCCTGGTGATCTCCGTATCACGACACCCCATCTGCCCGGCGGGGTCGACGTAGCGAGCGTCGACCCGGGTGGATAGGTGCACTCCGGGAACGCCGTGAGGCGAACCTGCCGACCCGACGACGTTGCCCCTGGACACCCTGGCACCCGAGACGACACGTACCTGCGACAGATACGAAAGCGACACCTTGAAACCGGGCACGGGCTCGATTGTCACCGTCCTCATTCCGGCTACCGAGCCAGCGAACGTGATCCGTCCCGATACAGGTGCTCGAACCGTGTCACCGACCTCCGCCGCGTAGTCGATACCAAAGTGGCCGCTGTACTGTCCGGTGGGCGCAAAGCCTCTCACCACCTCACCGTCGACCGGCGGGCTGAGACACACTGCGGCAATGGCGAAAGCGATCAGCATCTCTCCCCTTGCCCGAGAAAGTACAAGAGGTCAGTTTCCGCATCTAGGGGGTTGTAACTAACTTCGAGAGTGAGCAAAGGAGGACAATGACAACAGCCCGCATTGGGCTAATGGGGTTCGGCCGCATCGGAAGGAACGTATTCCGGCTCCTTCACGACCGGGATGACCTCGATGTCGTAGCCATCGCTGACATCGCCGAGCCTGAAGCCCTCACCTACCTACTCAAGTACGACTCCATCTACGGCCGCTTTCCCACCGACGTCGAATACGAAAACGGCGTCCTCAACTACGGCTCCAAGAAGGTCACCTTCTCCGATGCGCGAACACCTGCGGACACCGACTGGGGCGCCGACGACGTCGACATAGTCCTTGACACCACCAGCCGTTACCGGACCAAAGCAGAGCTCCAGGGTCATATCGACAGCGGCGCTCACAGCGTGATCCTGACCTCGAGTCCCGAGACACCCGGCGAGATCCCGCTCCTGCTGCGCGGCATCAACGACGAGGTCCTCAACGGCAAGTCGGACATGGTCGCCCTCGGTTCGAATACCTCCAACGCCGCCGCGCCCATCCTTCGTATCCTCAACGAATCGTTCGGGTTGAAGCGTGTCTACATGACCGTCGTCAAGGCAATGTCGAACGCGGGTCGCCTGGCAGACGTGCCTACCGACTCCTACCGCACCAGCAGGGCGGCCGGAGAGAACATAATTCCTGCCGATACCAACTCTGCGGAGATAATCACCCAGGTGCTACCCGAACTGACGGGAAAGCTGATGGTGACGGCGCTCAACGTACCGGTCCCGGACGGCTCCACTATCGACATGGTCGCCGAGACCTCGAAGGAGGTCACCGCAGAAGGCGTTAACGAAGCGATGAAGGACCAGGTCACCAACCGGTACAGCGACATCATCGAGTATGTGGACGACCCGATCGTCTCCTCGGACGTGCGTCTCAATTCCCACTCGGGGATCTTCGACAGCCTCGCCACGATGGTCACCGGTGACGACCTTCTCAAGACGATCACCTGGTTCAACAACGGCTGGGGCTATTCGCACAGGGTGGTCGAAGCCGCCGAAGTCATTGCCGCGAAAGGAGACTCCGAATGACCAGGGTTGCCATCAATGGGTTCGGCCGGATCGGACGCAATGTCTTCAGGATCATCGCGAACCGATCCGACTCCGACATTGAGGTCGTTGCCATCAACGACCTTTCCGACGACAAGATCCTCGCCTATCTCCTCGAGTACGACTCGGTCATGGGACGCTTCGACAAGGAAGTCAACGTCGCCGACGATGTCATGGAAGTCGAGGGCCATGACGTCAAGATGCTCGTCGAACGTGACCCGGCGAATCTGCCGTGGGACGAGCTGGAGGTCGACGTTGTCGTCGAAGCCACCGGTGTCTTCCGCGACAGGGCCTCGTTGCAGAAGCACCTCGACGCCGGCGCCAAACGGGTGATCCTCACCGTGCCGTCCAAAGACGAGATCGACGACACAATCGTCCTTGGCGTCAACGACGGCGATCTCGATGCGGGAGACCTCATTGTTTCTAACGCTTCCTGTACCACCAACTGTCTCGCACCGTTGGCGAAGGTTCTCGACGATGCTTTCGGCATCCAGAAGGGTGTGATGACGACAGTCCACGCCTATACCAACGACCAGCGTCTCGCCGACGTGCCCCACAAGGACCTCCGGAGGAGCCGGGCCGCGACGGAAAACGTGATTCCGACCACGACAGGAGCAGCCAAGGCCGTCGGGCTGGTCCTCCCCAACCTGGCCGGCAAGCTCGACGGCATGGCCATGCGGGTGCCCGTTCCGGACGGATCCACCGTCGATCTGGTGGTGGAACTCAACAAGGACGTAACGGTGGAAGAGGTCAATGCAGCCGTGAAGGCGGCAGCCGAGGGCGATCTCGCCGGGATCATGGAGTACACCGAAGACCCGATCGTCTCCACTGACATCATCGGGAATCCTCACTCCTCGATCTTCGACGCCAGCGGCACCCACGTCATGGATGGCAACCTCGTGAAAGTGATGTCCTGGTATGACAACGAGTGGGGGTACTCGAACCGGGTCGTCGACCTCATCGAGCGTCTAGGCGAAGTAATGAAGGAAGACGCCACGGTCTGACCGTCGGATAGTCTTCATGCATGGAGGCCGTGCGGATCCACGATGCCCGGGAGTTTCGGAAACAGGCTGATCCGCTCCTGCTAGCCGATGAGGCCGCCAACAACCTGATCCTCGGTGTGACCCAGACGGTCATCGATCACCCGGACCGGTCCGGACCCTTCGCCGGATGGGTGGTGATGGACGATGGCCGGCCTTCCGCTGCCGCAGCACAAACGGTCCCCTACAACTTGATATTGGGCATACCTAGATCGGAGCAGGCGGTCGAAATCCTGGCCGACGCGGTCGGAGACATTCCCGGAGTGTTGGGATGCCGGCCGGGAGTCGATGTCTTCGTCGCAGCTCGACCGGAGACGTTTCATCTGGACATGTCACAGGGCGTCTTCCAGCTCGACGCAGTCACATTTTCTCCTCCGGTCGAGGGTGTCTCCCGACCCGCCCGCATAGACGAAGCAGACGAGCTTGCGGACATGTGGATAACTTTCGAAGAAGAGGCCTTCGGGCAGGTAGAAGACGCCGAAGGGACGCGGGAAAACGTCCGACGGCGAATCGAGACGCAGTCTCCACGCCATGGGGCCTGGGTCCACGAAGTCGATGGCCAGGTCGTCTCTCTGTCGGGCCACAAGGGGCCCACACCCAACGGGATCAGAATCGGGCCGGTATACACACCTCCCGCCCTGCGCAGGAAGGGATATGCATCCCAGCTGGTAGCCAGGCAATCACAGTGGCTCCTCGACAACGGCCACCGGTACTGCTTCCTGTACACCGATCTCGCCAATCCCACGTCAAACTCGATCTACAAGCGCATCGGATACCGCCAGATCGCCGAATCGGCCACATACGAGGTCAGTCCGAAGACCTGACCACCAGAGCCCCACACGCCACGATCCCCGCACTGATCGCCACAGGGAGGGCACGCGAGCCTGTAACTTCGGCCACCGACGCCGCCGCCACCGGTCCGATCGCGTTGGCCAGGAGAAACACCAGGCTGACCAATCCCATAGCCGTGCCCAGGCTCGCCTCGCCGAAGACATTCTTTGAGTGCATCCCGATCAGAGGCGAGACCGCGCCTATCCCGAACCCGGCGAACACGGCGTAAACCCCCGCCAGGACCTGGGTACCCGAAAAGGCAAGCGCCAACGACCCGATCGCGATCGCGCCGTAGGAGATCCGCAACGTATTTGCCACTCCAAAACGGCGTATGAGCGGCATGATGGGCAAACGCCCCCCGAGCTGGGCGAATCCGCGGAACCCGGCCCAGAATGAGGCTGCGCCGAGGGCCAACCCCGCGGCGGTCATGGCCGGCACCTGATAGACGAGAATCGTCCCCACACCGATTCCGGATAGAGCCTGACTGACGATGAACCGAAGGGCGCGGCTCGAGCGGGCTGTCCGTCCCAGTTCGCGGAACACAGGAGGGCGGTCGGCCACGTCGCGGGGGCGGGTGTCGATGGCGATCATCCCGGCGATAAGCGCCACGGCGGTCGAGATGGCCAGGAAGCGCAGCGTTGGCCTCCAATCGAACTGGGTGACCATCCACGCCGTCATCGGTATGTAGATGACGCTGGCGAAGGCTCCCCAGATGGTCAGCACGGCGATGGCCCGATCCTGCGAACCCGGGCTTATGCGAACCGCGGCCGTCTGGGTAACGTGATAGAAGCCGAGTGATGCAAGAACGCCACCCCCAACCGCCCCGGCGAGAGCGAAGGCGGCGGTGCTGTCGGCGTTGGCACCGAAGAAGAGGGCTCCGCCGCCGAGCACGGCGGCACTACCGAAAACGAGACGGCTGCCCCAGCGATCGAGAAACCATCCACCCGCCAGCGCGCCAAACCCGGCCACGATCGTGGAGGCGCTGAAGGCCGAGGCCACCGCTGGCTCACTCCATCCGGTGTCGGCGATGATGGGATCCAACAGGACCCCGAAGCTGTAGAACCACGAACCGTACACCGCGATCGTGATGATCCCGAGCACGGCCACACGGACCCTGGGTATCGGGGTCACGCCACTCGGCGAACGTTTATGGCGACTCACGCGCCATAGATCCTCACAGAAGGGCTATTGGCCGTGGAGTATCTGCCAGATCTGCTCCGCGGTCACCGGGATCTGCACGTCGGCCCCGTCAAGGGCGTCCGCGATCGCGTTCAACACCGCCGGAGTCGAGCCAACTGCTCCCGCCTCTCCAATCCCCTTTGCACCAAGGGGGTTGGTTGGCGTCGTGGTGACTGTCGAATCCAGACCGAACATGGGGAGACTCGCCGCAGTCGGAATGAGATAGTCCATGAAGGAACTGGTGACGAGATTGCCGTCGTCGTCATAGATCACCTGCTCCCACATCGCCTGACCGACTCCTTGTGCCAGCCCGCCGTGCCGCTGGCCCTCGGCGAGCATCGGGTTGACGATGTTCCCGGCGTCGTCCACGGCCCACATCCGATCGAGACGCGGCGAACCCGACTCGGGATCGATCTCGACCACGGCCAGGTGCATTCCGAAGGGGTAGTTGAGCCCGCCGGACTCCAGGTGGATTTCCTCGTCCAGCCCTGGCGTCACCCCTTCGGGAACATTTCCCCGCATCGCTGCTTTGACGATCTCCTCCCAGGTGACCGACACATCCGTGCCGGTGACGGTCGCCATTCCATCCGAGAGGACGATGTCTTGCGCGGAGGCTTCCAGCAGATGGGCCGCGATCTTGGTCGCCTTGGCTGCCACCTTTTCCGCCGCCGCATGGCTGGCCGAGCCTCCTTGCGCGATCGAACGTGACCCTGATGTCCCCCATCCGTATGGTGACGTGGCGCTATCACCCTGCTCGATCCGCACCCTCTCGATGTCTAATCCCAGGACACCGGCGACGAGCTGTGCGAAAGATGTCCGATGTCCCTGACCCTGATCGAGCGTCTCGACGAAGCAGGTCACGGAGCCGTCGGGATGAACCTGGATGCGGGCTGCACCCCATGCCTCGAATCCGCAGACTTCTACATAGGAGGCGATGCCTATGCCGATGCGGCGGCCCTCTTCCCGTGCTTCGGCCTGCTCACGACGAAGCCCCTCGTAGTCGGCGACCTCGAGCAGCTTGTCGAGCGCCTTCTCGTAGTCACCCGTGTCGTAGATGTAGCCGCCGAGCGCTCTTCCCCCTGCCGATGCATAAGGAAACTGGTCTGGCTGGATGAAGTTGCGCCGCCTGACCTCGGCCGGGTCGAGTCCCGCGGCTCCGGCCACGGCGTTGATTACACGCTCGATGGTGAGTGTGGCCTCCGGTCGACCCGCACCCCGGTAGATGCCGCGAGGAGCGCGATTGGTCCACACGCCCCGCATCCTCCACCCGTAGACGGGAATCACGTAGTTGCCTGTCCCCATACGAGGGGTCGACTCCATGAAGGAGAGATAACGATGACGGCAGCCGAGGTCGATCAGACTGTCGATCCAGAGCGCCTGGATTCTCCCCTCGTCGTCGGCGACGACTTCGTATCGGTGCCGCTGGGCTCTCCCGTGACCGATGGCGAGCATGTGCTCACGACGGGTCTCCGACCATTTCACCGGTCGCCCTGTCATCCGGGCCGCGACGATGGTCAGGTATTCCTCTTCGGCCAGGTCGAACTTGCAACCGAATCCTCCGCCGACGAACGGAGTGATGACCCGAACTTCGGCCTGGGAGAGACCGAAGTCGGCGGCGATCCGCTGTTGCATCAACTGTGGCGCCTGGCTGGAGAGGTGGACGGTGAGACCACTCTCCTTCCATTCCGCCACGATGACTCGGTTCTCCATGGGCGCCGGGGCGACTCTGGGATGTTCCACGACCCCGGTCAGCTTCAGCGTTCCGTCGACGGCTTCAAAGGCAGAGCGATCTCCCTTGGACCGGTCGTATGCGACGTTGCTCCCCGACCCGAAGTCCTCTCCGTGTATCGGAGGCGCGTCGATGGCCTCCTCGACATCGCCGACCGGATCGAGTGGCTCATAGTCGACGAACACCATGTCGGCGGCATCACGCGCCGCGGCGGCGGATTCGGCAACGATGGCCACGATCGGGTCTCCGGGCATCAGTGCCCTGCCCTGAACCAGGGGGTAGCGCCTCGGGACGTTTCGTTCCGGGCGCGGGCTCGGTGGCATCCTGAGGTCGGAGACGTCGTCGGGGGTGATGACGGCCCACACACCCGGTGCCTCCTTCGCCGCCGAGACATCGATGTCAGTGATGTCGGCGTGGGCGAAGGGGGACCGCACCAGCGCCAGGTGGAGGGTTCCCGTCGGAGAGATGTCGTCGACATATCGGGCCGTGCCCGATACGAGGGCGGGATCTTCGCGCCTCTGCACAGGCGCGCCGATGAACGAAGGGATCACAGCTTCGGAAGTCACCGCGAGGAGATTAGATGCCAGAACCCATCAAACGTGTCGGCTCGACCCGTATCGCAACGCGACTGTGCTGTGGATCCCCCGGACCCGGAAGCCGCTCGAGTCGGTCGCCTTCAAATCGCCCAACTACTCGAGCAGGCTTAAGACCGTACTTCGGAAGTCGTTGGGCTGGAAGGGCTTGGTGACGAAGGCATCGGCTCCTCCCTCGTTGGCACGCCGCCTCGACTCCTCTTCGGCGTGAGCGGTGAGCACGACCACCGGGATGTCCTTGGTGGTCTCGTCTTTTCTGATCCTGTCGAGGACTTCCCAGCCATCCATGCCGGGCAGGCCGATGTCCAGTACGACCAGATCGGGAGACTCCGAGCTGACCGCCGTGAGACCGGTCCGGCCATCATCTCTGGTGATGATCTCAAGATCGGCAGCCCGGAGGCAGACCTCGATGAGGCGCCGGATCACTGCGCTGTCCTCAACTATCAGAATTCGTGAGCCCATTTATTCACCTCGTGTATCAGCTCCTTTGGAGCCAAGTGCGATATCGGCAGGTTCCGGGTGATGGTTTAGACATTCTGAAGTGATCGCCCCGAAGGCAGGGTCAGTGTCTCCACGAACTCCTCGAGCTGACGCAGGGTCCTCACCTCATGCACCGACGTGCAATGTCTTGCGTAATAGGACATAGCCGAATCTCCCGTGTCCCAATAGGCAGTGGGCTCTGGGTTGAGCCAGACGAGGGCACGGGACGCCCTGGCGATGTCCTCCAGCACGCCGTCCCGCGCCGGGCGATAGTTGTTACGGGCGTCACCGGTGATGATCACGGTGGTCCGCGGAGTCAACTGGCTCCCGTAGCGGTTGTAGAAGGTCTCCAGGGAGTTCCCGTAGTCGGAGTGGCCGTCGAGCCACACGACCTCGGCCTCACTGGTGATGCGGGACACCGCGGATCCGAAGTCGACTCCGGGGCCGAAAAAGTCCGTGACCTCGTCGATGGTGTCGACGAAGGCAAACGACCGCAGACGGGCGAAGTGAGTCGACATGGCATGGGTGAACTGGAGCGTGAACCTGGAGAACGTCGCCATCGAACCGGATATGTCACAAAGAAGCCAAACCTCGGGCCGGTGTGGCCGGGGATGCTTGAACTGGGGATCGACCGGCACGCCTCCCGTGGCGAGGGATTTACGCACCGTGCGGCGGAAGTCGAGTCGTCCCGTCCGCCTCTTGCGTCGGCGGGCGAGCCGGGCCGCCAGCTTGCGTGTGAGAGGTCCGATGGCTGCCTCCATCTCGGCCAGGTCATTGCTGGTGGCGTGCATGAGGTCGACGTCCTCGACCAACGGGCGGCGGAGTGTTTTGGCCACGGCCTCCCTCCCCCGGTCGGCAACGAGACGGCGGCGAATCTCCTCCTGGATCTCCTCACGGAGACGTTCGATGAGCGATTCCACCTCCTCCCGGAGCAGACGGTCGTCGAATTCCGACAGCTCCTGTTCGCCTGAAAGGGCCTCCCGGAGCTGTCTCTCCATCTCGTCCATGTCGAGACGCCTCAGGGTCCGGTAGAGGTAATAGGTTCCACCAACCGGGCGACCCGGCTCCATGCCAGCGAGACGGTCGACGGCGTCCCGAACGCCTCGACGGAGCGCCGCTTCGTCCATGTCAGCCAGTGCGTTCATGAGGGCGTCGAACAGCTCGCTCTCGTCCACCTCCCCGGCACCCGAGCCGCCCTGTCCGCTGCCGGCCTCACCCGGGGCTGATTCAGACGGCGATGTCTCCCCGGTCACGTCCGAAGGTGTCGGCACGTTGGAGAAGTAGATGTCGAATGCCGTATCGAATGCCCTCTCGTGACGAAGATTCTTGACCAGAGTCGCTCGCAAGGTCTCCCTCAACGCCGTTTTTCGGCTCAGGTCGATGGCCTCGACTGCCTTCAAGGCGTCTATCGCCTCGACCATGGAGACAGGCACTCCGGCCTCCCGGAGCTCGTCGATGAATCCGGTGATGACGGGTAACACGCTACTGAACGGCGGTTGGCGTGGAGGTGAGCTCCTTGGCCGCCCTTTCGATGTCGGTCTGGTACTTCAACAGGATGTGGAGCGTGTCACCAAGCACCTCTTCGTCGACATCCTCCACGGAAAGGGCGATGAGCGTGCGCGCCCAGTCGATCGTCTCGGAGACGGAGGGCGCCTTCTTCAGGTCGAGACTGCGGATGGAGCGTGCCACCTTGGCCACCTGACCGGCGAGGTGTTCTGACAGCCCGGGGACTCGGGTGTTGAGTATCTCCTGCTCGCGTTCGGGGTCCGGGTAATCGATGTGAAGGAACAGACAGCGTCTCTTCAATGCCTCGCTCAGCTCCCGGGTGTTGTTCGAGGTGAGGAATACCAGCGGTTGCGTGTTGGCGCTCATGGTCCCCAGTTCGGGGATGGACACCTGGAAGTCGGACAGTATTTCCAGCAACAGCGCCTCGGTCTCCACCTCGACCCGGTCGACCTCGTCGATGAGCAAGACGACCGGATCATCGGAGCGAATTGCCTCGAGGAGCGGGCGGGTGAGGAGGAACTCCTCTGAGAAGATGTCGTGGCTGATGGTGTCCCAATCGTGGTCCACGTCAGACTGGATGCGGAGCAGTTGCTTTTTGTAGTTCCACTCGTAGAGAGCCTTTGCCTCGTCGAGTCCCTCGTAGCACTGCAAGCGCACGAGCTCACGGCCCGTCACGACTGCCATCGACTTGGCCAATTCGGTCTTGCCCACTCCCGCCGGCCCTTCGACGAGAACCGGTTTGTTCAGCCTCTCGGCCAGGAAGACGACCTGGGAGATGCGGTCATCTGCGAGGTACTTCGCCGATCGCAGGGCATCTGAAACTTGTTTGGGTCCTTCGAAATGCATCCGTCTCCCGGGGCCAGAATGAACATTGTACGGGGGAGCAGATAGATCTCGAAGCGACGTGATCAAAGGGCGGCCCAGGGTTAGCCTGCTGTGTTTGTACGCAAGGAGACGTAACACCGCATGCGAATAATCATCGTGGGTGCCGGGGCGGTCGGTTCCTACCTGGCGGAACGTCTCTCATCGGGCGGCCAGGACGTCGTTGTGATCGAAGACGACGAGACTCAAGCCGCCCAACTCCAGGAGTCGATCGACGCCCTCGTACTCCGTGGAAACGGCGCCAGCGTCCACATGTTGGAAGAAGCGGGTGCCGCCCACACCGACCTTCTCATCGCCGTCACCAGCTCGGACGGTGCCAACATCCTCGCCTGCTACACGGGGACGCAGTTGGGGGCTAAGACGACGATTGCCCGCATCGAGGACGGCGAGCTTCGGGAAGGTGCCGACCGGCTCGGAGTGGATCTGATAATCGACCCGTCCGCCACCGCCGCCGAGGGCCTGGTCGGGATCGTCGGCCTCGGAGGGGCCAGCGAGCTGATCGAGTTTGCCGACGGGAAGTTGGTCATGGTCGGGGGCCACGTCGCCCCCAACGCAGCGATCACCGCTGGGCCACTTCGCGAGTTACGCGTGCGACAGGCCGAGTGGGGGTGGGTGGTCGCCGCCCTGGTCCGCGACGGAAGGACGATCGTTGCCCATGGAGACACAGTGGTCCGCCCCGGTGACCACGCCCTTCTCATGACCACTGCGGACCGGGTCGATGATGCCACCCGTCTCCTCGGGGTCAAGCGACGTCACATCGACCGGGTCATCATCGTCGGTGGCACACGACTGGCGGAGATAACCGCCGACGTCATGGATGAGGCCGGACTCTCGGTGGTGGTAATCGACGAGGAATCGGATCGATGCAGATATCTCGCCGACCGGCACCCGTTCGCCCTTGTCATCAACGGGGATCCAACCGACCCCGAGGTGCTCAGCGACCTCGATCTGGGGCCCAAGGACGTAGTCATGGCCCTTTCGGGGTGGGACGAGGTCAATCTGATGGCCTGTCTCGTCGGGAAGGCAAGTGGCGCCGGGATGGCGGTCTCCCGGTTCAACAGGATCTCATACGTCAGCCTGCTCAGTGGTCATGGGATTGATGCCGCCGTCTCGCAGCGTCTGATGGCGGCCTCGGCGATCCTTCGATTCGTCCGACAGGGTCAGGTCGAGCAAGTCGCGACTTTCTCCGACACGGACGCCGAGGCGTTGGAGATCGAGGTGGAAGCGACGTCCGAAGCGGTCGACAAGACGTTGATGGATTTGAATCTCCCCGTAGGAGTCATCATCGGCGGCATCTCCCGTGACGGCACGACCTTCGTGCCCGACGGCTCGACGGTGGTGCGTGCCGGCGATCACATCATCTTCTTCGCCCTCCCCCGCGACATCGCCGAGTCCTCTTCCCTTTTCACCGCATGACCACTGAGATGCGGGGGGCACGCAGATCTCCCTCGCTCAACTTGCTCAAGACCGTCGCCTTCGTCCTGGGCTCGGTCCTGTTGTTCATCGCAGTAGCGATGGTCACCGCCGGAGTCGTCTCAGCTCTCTACCGCGAGTACGACACGGCCCTCGGGATCGCCGTGTCCGCCGGCATCACCGCGGGACTCGGCTACAGCGCACGCTGGTTCGTGCGCCGGCCCGAAGTCATAACCGTGAAACAAGGATTCGCCACCGTGGGGCTCGCCTGGTTCGTCTTCTCGATCTTCGGGGCGCTCCCCTACGTGCTCTCCGGAGCAATTCCCAGCATCACCGACGCCGTCTTCGAGACGGCATCGGGATTCACCACAACGGGCGCATCGATCCTCCCCGACCCGGGCGTACTGCCCAACGGAATCATGTTCTGGAGAGCGATGACCCAGTGGCTTGGTGGCATGGGAGTGATCGTGCTGGGTGTCGCGATCCTCCCGCTGCTCGGCACGGGCGGGATGCAGCTCGCAAGGGCCGAATCGCCGGGTCCGTCACCGGATCGGCTGACCCCGCGGTTCCAGGAGACGGCCAAGAGACTCTGGCTCGTCTACGCGGTGATCACAGCCATAGAGATAATCCTGCTCACACTCGGGGACATGACCGGGTTCCAGGCGATCATCCACTCGTTCACCACTATGTCAACCGGGGGCTTCGGGACCGAAGCCGATTCGATCGCAGGTTTCTCCGATTACACCAAGTGGGTCATCACGTTCTTCATGTTCATCGCCGGGGTCTCCTTTGCCCTCCACTACCGGGCGTGGCGCAGGCCCAGCGAATACGCCAGGAACGCCGAGTTCAAGCTCTACACGTTCATCGCTGTGGCCGCGATCGTCATCGTGACAGGTGGTCTCCTCGCTGACTCAGGTACCTCGGACGCGATCCGGGACGCTGCCTTCAATACCGTTTCACTAGCCACGACCACCGGATACGCCTCCGCCGATTTCGGAGCATGGCGGCCCGCCCTCCAGATCATGGTGGTGGGGTTGATGTTCCTCGGTGGCATGGCGGGCTCCACGGCCGGAGGCATGAAGACCTTTCGCGTCGGTGTCCTCTCCAAGGCGGCCTTCGCCGACCTCCGTCGCCTCGTCCATCCCCGGGGGATCTTCATCACCCACTTCGGTCGGGCGAAGGTGGACGAGCCGGTGATCGAGGCGGTGCAGTCGTTTTTCCTGTTCTACATGTTCCTCTTCATGACCGCGACGTTCGGCCTTGCCTTCATCGACGCCAACCTCGCCGAGGACATCGACCTGGTGACGGCGACATCCGCCGTGGCGGCTTCTCTCGGGAACATAGGACCTGGGTTGGGCGAGGTGGGCCCGATGTCCAACTACGCGAGTCTACCGGCCCTGGCCAAGTGGATGCTGGCGAGCCTCATGATCGTCGGCCGCCTCGAGATCTTCCCGGTCCTGGTGCTATTCACAAAAGACCTATGGCGTCGGTGACGCCATAGGTCAAGTATCAAGTATGAGGTATCAAGTATGAAGACTGCCCCGTTCGTGAGATCCGCCATTCGAGGGGAGAGCCCGACGAGAGTGCGGATCTGACCGGTATTGCATGTCAGCGAGTGCATCCGGAGAGGTGCCCAACTCGGGAACTGATGCCGCGGAACCGGGGAAGTCCTCATACCTCATACTTGATACCTCATACGTTCGAGGAGGAATTCATTCCTCCTCGAACAGATCGGGTGTGAACTCGAAGGCGACTTCGCCGATTCGGACTTCGTCGCCGGCCCTGGCTCCTGCCTCGGCTAGTGCCTCGTCGACGCCGAGACGAGCCAGACGTTTGGCGGCCATGTCGGCTGCCTCCATGCTGGTGAGATCCGAAAAGGCGATGGCGCGTTCGGCCGAGCGCCCTTCCACACGCCAGGCATCGTCCTCGCGGGTAACGGTGAAAGTTGGGCCCAGCGGGCGGTGGAGCACGTATCCCCGACGTTCAGGCGCTTCCCGTTCTGCCTGTTCGGTCATGTCGGCGATGCGGTGTAGAGCGTCTCTGATGCCTTCTCCCGTGATTGCGGACACAGGAAGAGCGTCGAGTTGTTCCGCAGCCTCCGTCGCACCCTCGACATCCGACTTGCTCATGAGGACGAGAGACGGCCGCGCGGCCAGCTCTGGTGAGTAGTCGGCTATCTCCCTTCGCAGGATCCGGAGTTGTTCCGCAGGCGGCGTCGTCTGGGTCTCGGCCGGGTCGAGGAGGATCACGAGTACGCGTGCCCGTTCGGTGTGTCGGAGGAACTCATGGCCGAGTCCCTTGCCCTCGGCGGCCCCTTCTATCAAGCCTGGTATGTCCGCCAGGACGAACTCACGGCCGTCGAAGCTCACCACGCCCAGGTTTGGTTCGAGGGTGGTGAAGGGATAATCGGCGATCTTCGGCTTGGCGGCGGAGACTTTGGAGATGAAGGTGGACTTGCCTGCGTTCGGAAAGCCGATCAGGGCGGCATCGGCGAGGAGTTTCAGCTCGAGGGTGAACCACTGCTCGTCGCCGTACTCCCCCTGCTCGGCAACCGAGGGAGCCCGGTTGGCCGGGCCGACGAATGCGGCGTTTCCAAGACCGCCCCGGCCGCCTTGGACGGCGACTACCTCCTGGCCCTCCTCGACGAGATCGGCCACGAGGACACCTGACTCGTCCCACACGACAGTTCCGAGAGGGACTTCGAGAACGAGATCGTCCCCGTTCTTCCCGTGACGGTTATCGCCTTCCCCGTGGGAGCCGTCGCCCGCGGCATGATGGGGATTCCGCTGATACCGGAGGAGCGTGGCCACTGACGGGTCGGCGCGGAGGATCACCGAACCCCCGGCGCCCCCGTTGCCTCCGGTCGGCCGACCCTTGGGCCTGCCCTTCATCCTTTCAAATGCAGCTACACCAGCCCCACCGCTGCCGGCGCGGAGATTGATCCGGACCCGATCTACGAACACTATCGGCTATGACCCCCGCCAGCGCGTAGGCGGTGGGGCACCCGCCTATTCGCCGATTACGGAGACGTGCCGGCGGTTGTTACGAACTGCGTACTGGACGGTTCCGTTGGACTTGGCGAAGAGAGTGTCGTCGCTGCCGCGACCGACGTTCTCGCCGGGGTGAATATGCGTTCCCCGCTGGCGAACGATGATCGACCCGGCCTTGACGAACTCCCCGTCGAAGACCTTCGATCCGAGTCGCTGCGCTTTCGAGTCACGACCGTTCTTGGAAGAACCGCCTGCCTTTGTCTTAGACATGTCTCTACTCCTCCTCTGAGGCCGCCGCCTCTTTCTTCTTGGCGGCGGTCTTCTTCTTGGAAGCTGCCGGGAGCTTGATCCCGGTTATCTCGATGCGTGTGTACTTCTGACGATGGCCCTGGCGACGCCGATAGCCCGACTTGTTCTTGTACTTGAAGATGTCGATCTTCGGGCCGGATGACTCGCCGAGGACCTTCGCGGTCACCGACGCTTTGGCCAGCGCTTTGCGATCGGAGACGGCGTTGCCGTCGTCATCGACGACCAGTAGAGGCTCGAAGGTGAGCTTTTCGTCGTCGGTCTTGACGCGCTCGATGTCGATCACGTCACCCGACTCCACTTTGGCTTGTTTGCCACCGGTGCGGATGATGGCGTACATGGGCGAACCTCTCTGAGAAGGGGAGAACCAAATTCGATCTTAATTGCTCACCGGCACTGGACAAAGCTGCCATTGCCGACTCACCTGCCGACGGTCGATCAGGCTTCTGCTTCCGCCGCGGCCGTCTCCACAGGGGTGGGCGTTGAGGCGAAGGTCTCTTCGATGATCACTCCCCTGCCGGCGCAGTGCTCGCACTTGTGGGAGAACTGCTCGAGAAGCCCGGCGGACACGTTCTTGCGGGTCATCTCCACGAGGCCGAGATGTGAGACCTCGAAGACCTGGGTTCTGGTCTTGTCTTTCGCCAGGGTCTCTTTGAGACGTCGCAGCACCTTCTGTTGGTTTTCGGTGGTCTCCATGTCGATGAAATCGATCACGATGATGCCGCCGATGTCGCGGAGACGCAGCTGACGGCCGATCTCTTCTGCGGCCTCGAGGTTGTTCTGCAGGACGGTCTCCTCGAGGGTGCTCGAACCGACGAACTTGCCCGTGTTGACGTCGATGACGGTCAACGCCTCCGTGCGGTCGATGACCAGGTGCCCTCCGGAGGGGAGGTAGACCTTGCGGTCGAGGGCCTTCTTCAGCTGGTCGTCGACGTGATAGCGGTCGAAGAGCGGAATCTCGTCCTCATAGTGGTGGACCTTCGACACGAGGTCGGGGGCGGTCGCCTGGAGGTAGTCGATCACCGTGTCGTAGGCCTTCTTGTCGTCGATCATTAACTTGCGAAAGTCGGCGGTGAAATGCTCTCTGATGACCTTGATGAGGAGTTCCGGCTCTTCGTGGATCAGCCTGGGGGCATCGCCTTTCTCCGCTTCCTTCTTGATGTGCTCCCACTGCTTGGTCAGTCTCGAGATGTCGGCGGCAAGCTCCTCGGCGGTGGCGTGAAGAGCCGCGGTACGAACAATCACGCCGAAGCCGTCGGGCCGCACCTTGTTGATCACATCCCTCAGACGATTCCGATCTTCGTCCGGTAGACGCCTGCTGATGCCCACGCTGTCCGAATCCGGTACGAGCACCAGGTAGCGCCCCGGGAGAGACGGGGTTCCGGTGAGACGGGCCCCCTTGGCTCCCATGGCGTCCTTCGTGACCTGGACGAGAACCTTGTCGCCTTCTTTGAGAACGTCTTCGATGCGCTTGTTGTTGCGACCGCCGTTGCGCCGACCCCCGCTGGCGACATCGGAGGCATACAGAACACCGTTCTTGGAGGCTCCGAAGTCGAGGAAAGCCGCCTCCATGCCGGGCAGGACGTTTCGGGCAATGGCGAGATATATGTTCCCGGCCACCGAGTTGGAGTCATCCTTGGCGACGTAGTGCTCAACCAGGACGGGACCCTCGAGGATCACTATCTGGGTCTGGTGGCTGTTGGCACTGACCAACATCTGCTTCCGGGCAGACTCGGATGGGACGATGATCTCGTCGTCAGACGGCCGGCTGGAACGGGTGCGGGAGGTGCTCAGCCCGTTTCGCTCTTGCGAAGAAGATTGCTGCTTTTTGTTCTTCTTCTTCTTCGACTTCTTGCGTCGCTTGTCCTGCTTTGGCTTGGTAGGGGCTGGCGCCTGGACGCGACGTACCTCGACCTTCTGCCCTTTGACGGTGACCGTCTTCAGTTCCTCGACGGTCCCGCCCGCAGAAGACTTGCGGACGATCTCTGGGCCCTTCCGTCGGAATAGAGCCATTTGTTTGTCACTCCTTGAAATGTGTCGAGACGGAACACCCATTCCTGGCGGGGTCACGACTCGAAAAAGTCGATAATGCGGGGGCACCGAGATGAGAAGCTCGAAAGGCCTCCCGACTGACTAAAAGGCTAACAGAAACCCCTGGTCTAACCAGTCACCTCACTGTCAGGAGGCGTCGAGACCAAGTTCGGGCTGCTCCGGCTCGGTAGGGTCATAACACATACGACATCGGGCCTCATATGCATCCTGGGCTCCGAGGACCACCAGGTCTTCGGATTGGACAATTCGCTGGGTGTAGAGGGCCGGGCCCCCACACCTGTGACAGACGGCCAGCATCTTGGTTACATACTCGGCACGGTCACACAGTGACGGAATGGGTTCGAATGGTCTGCGGAGGAAATCGGTGTCGAGGCCGGCAACGATGACTTGCTTGCCGGTGGTGGCGAGGTTGTCGACGATCTCGACCAGTCCATCGTCGAAAAACTGCCCTTCGTCGACTCCAATCACCTCGGTCTGCTCGTTCACCGCCCGGATCATCTCGGTCGATGAACCGACCGACTGCGCCTCGACCTTCCACTCGGAGTGGGACACCACCTGGGTGTTTCCGTAACGATTGTCGAGTTGGGGCTTGAACACCTGCACCGGGATCCTGGCGATCCGGGAGCGGGTGACCCGGCGGATCAGCTCCTCGCTCTTCCCGCTGAACATGGGCCCACAGATGACCTCGACCCATCCATCGCTACTCCGCCGGTACATGAGCGTTCGAGCCTATCGGCTCGAAGAGTATTAAGTATCGGGCACTCCGTGCCCTGAAGTATGAGGTATCGGGCACTGCGTGCCCTGAAGTATTAAGTATGAGGACTTCCGGGTTCGCAGGCACAAGCCGGCGAGGTGGAGAACCTTCCGAGCGCTCTCTCTGACCTTGAATACCAGTCAGGCCCGCACCCTCGTCCGGTGCTCCCCTCCAGCCCCACGGCCACCGGACCGGGCAGTCTTCATACTTCGTACTTGATACCTAATACCTGATACTTCAGGACGGGGCAGCCGTCCGATACCTGATACTCAGAACCAGCTGACTAAGTGAGTTGATTCTCTCCAGGTACCGGCGTTCGCATCAGCCAAATGGAATTGGCGATTCCCAACGCGAGGGTCATCGCCATGTAGAACGACCCGCCCTGACTGAGGAAAGGCAAAGGCAGACCCGTCACCGGCATGATGCCGACGGTCATCCCGATGTTGACGAAGGCGTGGAATACGATCATGGCTGCGATCCCCGCTGCAATGAGAGCACCGAACCGATCGCGGGCGTTGGACGAGATCACCAGCAAACGCCAGACGATGATCACGAACGCCACGATCACCAGGAAACCGCCTACCAGCCCGAGTTGTTCGGCGACCGCGGTGAAGATGAAGTCGTTCTCCTGCTCCGGCACGTATTCGAACGCGGTAAAGGAGTCCTCGGCGAACAGGCCCTTCCCGAACAGCTGTCCCGAGCCGATGGCGCTCTTTGATTGACGGAGCTGATAGCCGATCCCCTGAGGGTCGATGTTCTGATTGAAAAGCACCTCGATCCGGTTCATCTGGTATTCGCTGAGGAGGTCGAAACGCAACACCGCGATGACTCCGACGACCATCGCTGAAAAAATCGCCGCCATCTGCCTCCAATTCGCTCCCGCCACGAAGAGCATGGCGATCAGGATGAAGCCGAACACCATTGCAGTGCCCAGGTCCGGCTGGCGAAGGATCAGATACCCGGGCACTGCAACCAGCACGATCGCCTGACCCATCTTCTTCCAGGTGACCTTCCGGGGTCTCGTCATCTCGTCACGTGCCACCGGAGGTGCCAGCAATGCAGCCAGGGCCACGATCACAACCACCTTGGCGAACTCAGCTGGCTGAAAGTTGAAGAACCCGAAAGGAATCCAGCGCTGGACTTCGTTGATCGGTGGGAAGAAGAAGACCGCCACGAGCATGACCATCATCACGATCGAGACCAGAGGCAGAATCCCCCGATACTCCCGATAGTCGATGTTGGAGGCGACGAGGAACAGGATGAGTCCGGCCACGACGAAAACCATCTGCCGCTCCATGGAGAATGTGCCCAGATCTCGCGTGGCCGAGTAGATCATGAGGAGGCCGAACCCGGACAGCGCCAGCATGCTGCCGAGCATGATCCAGTCGGTGCGGTTGTTACGACGCACTACTCCGACCTCGCGGATCCGGTTGAGCACCGCAGTCATCAGTCCGTCCTCTCTCCTGCGGTAATCGGTGTCGTATCGTTGCCCATGAGATACTGGAGGATGTGGCGGGCGACCGGGGCGGCGATGGCGCCTCCCGAGCCGCCTTCCTCGATGATCACCGCGACGACATACTGCGGATCATCGATAGGAGCGACACCCACGAACCAAGCGTGGTTGTCTCTGGTCGCTGACGACTCACCCGTCCCGGTTTTGCCCCCGATCTGTTCCAGCCCCTCCCCAAAGTCGTCGAAGGCTGCCTGCGCAGTGCCGCTGGTGACGACAGCGTTCAAGTCGGCGAGTAGGTCTGTTCGGGTCGATTCGCTGATATCCAGGGTTCGCACGGGATGCGGCTCCACATCCTCGACCAGCTCGCCTTCGACATCGACGATGCGGTCGACGATCCTCGGCTCCATCACGGTGCCACCGTTGACCAGTGCCGCGTAGGAAACTGCAACCTGAAGTGGAGTCGCGGTGAAAGCGCCCTGGCCGATGGCGAAGTCCATCAGGTCACCACCGAAGAACGGGCTCACCAGCTCGGGATTGAGACGCTCCGGGTCGAGACGCGGACGCTCACCCGGGTTCTCCCTTTGATACTCGGCCCACTCCTCAAAGAGTTGTCTGGTAGGCACGATCCCCGTGGCCTCATTGGAGAGATCGATCCCGGTCGCGGAACCGTAGCCCAGATCCTTGGCCCAGTTCTGGATGACGTTCTCCCCCACATCTTCGCGATTCAGCCAGGTTCCAAGCCCCACCGACCAGAAGAACTTGTTGCACGAGTTCTCCAGTGCCCCGTGGAGGTCCAGCCAGCCGAGCTCGTCGGGGTAGTACCAGTCAAACTTCTCTTGAGCCGACCCGTCAGTCAGCGGAATGATCATCTCGCCGTCACAGTTCACCTCCCGCGCCGAGGGATCGATCCCCTCCACGTCCTCGGGCAGTGGCAGATTTTCCTCCACGAATGCCGTGTAGGTGATTGCCTTGAAGATGGAAGCCGGCGGGTATAGACCACTCACCGCCCTGTTGTTGAACGCCAGGGACTCGTTCAAGGCCTGGAAGGTGTCACTGTCGATCCCGGACACGAATCGCTGGGGCTCGAAGTCGGGGATCGAAGCCAGAGCGAGGACCTCGAATGTCTGGGGGTCGAGAACTACTGCGGCGGCACGCTTCGTCTCGTTGAACACCTCTTCTCCCTCGGCGCGGTCCTGATCCTTGACCTCGTTGGACAGCTCGATCCCCTCCTCGAGGGCGAGCTCGACGATCTGCTGGAGATCGGCATCGGAGGTGAGCACGATCGAGTTTCCGGGGATGGGCTCTTCTGCGGGCCGCTGGTCGATGACCTCTCCACGACGCACCCGAAATTCCTCCATACCTGAAGTCCCCCGGAGTTCGTCGTCGTAGAAGGCTTCCACTCCAAGCTTGCCGATGCGTACCGAAGCATCGAGCTCGGGCCTGGAGTCGAGGTCGGACTCGTCAGGCAGCCCCAGGTGTCCGATCACATGAGACATGGTCGACCCGGCCAGGTAAACACGCTCTGGCACCTTCACGATCTCCACTCCGGGGAGACCGCGCAACTGCTCGGTGACCTGGTAGGCCATCTCATTGTTGACGGTCCCTGCCTGAAATCTCCCGTTAGTCCCGGCCTCTTCGTACAACTCCTCCAGCTCGTCCGAGTCGATGGCCAGCATCGAGGAGAGACGTCGAAGGAGCTGGGGCTGCTCCTCCGGCTGAACGAAGGTGCGATCGACGTACACCGCTGGAACGAGACGGTTGGTGACCAGCAGGTTCCCGTTGCGGTCGTAGATCTCGCCTCGGGCGGCTTGAGTCGTCTTCGATAGCCAGGTCTGCTCCTGGGCCGCCTGCGCTATCGCCGGGCCTTGGGCGACCTGGACGAACCAGAGGCGCAGCCCGATGACCGAGAACATGACCACGAAGGCCAACCCGAGGATCGAAAGCCGAACTGCGAACTTCATACGTATCTGAACCGGGTCGAGTCGCGATCGATGAGACGAACGAAGGACGGGGCGAAGATCCAGGCGAGAATCATGTTGGCTATCGGCACCAGGAACAGGCGGTCGACGACTCCCTCACCCAGCAACACTGTCTGACCAAAAAGCGTCCCGACGAGGATCACGAGCACCACTCCCGCCAGTGTGAGCAGTCCCGCCCACAATCCGGTAATGATACGCCCAATGTCTGCCCGGTCTCTGGTTCGTATTGCCAGGTAGGCGACGAGCGTGAAGACAATGGCCCGCAAGCCCAACACGGCCGAGCCCAGGAGATCCACGGTGACACCGGCGACGAATGCCAGACCCAGCAGGGCCTCGGGACGAATCTTGGTCAGGCAAAGCATGACCACGACCAGAAGCACCAGATCAGGGGTGAAGACAGACGTCTGACTGAAAAGGGTGGTCTGCAGCACGACCGAGATCAGCAGGGCCAGGAACACTATTAGCACCGAGCGGGACCGCATTAGCCGTCCTCCCCGTTGGTGGTCGAGGTCGTGGAGACATCTTCCCCGGGAACCGTGGTCGTGGTCGTGGACGTCGTCGTGGTCGAGTCGGGTGTCACCGCGGCAACAGGATCAGGGGGCCAGGCGAGAACGACGACGACGCGCAGAGTGTCCGGCTGCACATGGGGCTCGACCTGGGTGGTCAGAAAGTCGTTGTTCGGCGCGGCATCAGCTAAGACCTCTCCCACCGGATATCCGGAAGGAAAACTCACCGATGCAGAGGACGTCACCACACGCTCACCTGCTAATACCGGCTGATCACCATCGATCTCCAGGCGCATGATATTGGTGTCGATCTGCGGTTTAACGATCCCCACCTGGTCACCCACAGCCACAGCCACTCCGGCAGGCCCTACCGTGATAGGCACGATCGTGGCGGTGCCCCTGGTCGCCTGTGCCACCGATCCCACTACGTATCCGTTGGTGTCGATGACGGGCTGGCCCACGACGATGCCATGCGACGTTCCCTTGTCGATGATCAGAGATCCCTCCATGCCTGGCTGGCCGATCACCTGGGCGACGGTCCGCCCGAGCGCGGCGCCGGCAGACTCGAGGTCGTAGAGCTGTTCGTACAGTTGCAGTCTCGCCAACTCGTCGTCGACGGCCACCAGGTCTGCCTCCAGCTCGGCAACCCGCCGCTGGAGAGCGCGGTTCTGCTCACGTAGTGATGCCATATTGGAGAGCGAGTCGATGACGTCTACAACCGGGTTGACCGCGAACGCCGCTCCCTTCTGGAGCGGGGAGACGATGGTCTGGGTTCCTGATCGAAGTACGCCGGTAACGCCCCCGCCTTCGGAACGGATGTCGAATGTCATGAGCAACAGCCCCAGAACCAGAAGGGTGATGAGAGTGGGGAGAGTTCTGTCGCCTGACTGTCGGCTCAGCATGGCACGGGACGGGAGAAGGGAATCATGGCCGGGCGGAAGACACGAGCACGTTGTGCAGAGTGTCGAACTCCTCCAGGCATTTCCCTGATCCGAGCACCACCGATTGCAGCGGATTCGCCGCCGTTACGATGGGCATTCCCGTCTCGTGGGCCAGGCGATGGTCCAGCCCGACCAGAAGTGCCCCTCCTCCGGTGAGCACGATTCCTCGCTCGACGATGTCCGCCGCCAGCTCCGGCGGCGTCTTGTCGAGGGTGAACTTTACTGCGTCTATAACCGCCTGGCTGGGCTCTTCGATGGCCTCGCGCACCTCCTGGCTGGTGAGGAGAATCGTCTTGGGAAGACCGGTGACCAGGTCCCTGCCGCGAACCTCTGCCGATGGCTCTTCGGAATAGGGCCAGGCCGACCCAACCGCGAGCTTGAGCTGCTCGGCCGTTCTCTCGCCGATCAGAACGTTGTGCTCTTTCTTGACCCAGTCGATGATGGCCGAGTCGAGTTCGTCACCGCCCACCCTGATCGATCGGGAAACGACGATGCCGCCCAGGGAGATCACGGCGACCTCGGTGGTGCCACCGCCGATGTCGACCACCATCGATCCCGAAGGCTCGCCGATGGGAAGTCCCGACCCGATGGCTGCCGCCATGGGCTCTTCGATGGTGTAGGCCCTGCGGGCACCGGCGTGGTAGGCGGCTTCCTCGACGGCGCGCCGTTCGACCGGGGTGATTCCGGAAGGGACGCACACCACTATCCGTGGCCGCGCCCATTTCCGTCTGTGAACCTTCTGGATGAAATAGCGGAGCATCTTCTCGGTGATGTCGAAGTCGGCGATAACTCCATCACGGAGGGGACGAATCGCGGTGATGTTCGCCGGCGTCCTACCGATCATGCGCTTGGCTTCCATGCCTACGGCAAGCGCCTTGTTGTTCTGCGAATTGATCGCCACCACGGAGGGCTCATTGAGCACAATGCCGCCACCGCGCACGTACACGAGAGTGTTAGCGGTGCCAAGGTCGATGGCCATGTCCTGGCCAGCGAATGAAAGAAGGGTTTCAGCCATTTAAGGGAAAACTCCCGGGCGGGCTCACCAGATTGTAGGCCCGCAACCGTTCTTCTGCCATTGCCAGGCGAGCGAAGCGAGCCGGTTTCCTCCCCCAGCGAGCGTTGGGGGAGGTGTCGCCGCAGGCGACGGAGGGGTTCCGCCCCAAGCCCGTCACCCGAAGAAGATCTCCAACTCTCGCTTTGCGCTTTCCGGCCCGTCCGACCCGTGGACGAGATTCTCGGTCACCATCAGCCCATAGTCACCACGGATAGTGCCCGGCGTCGCCTCCTGCGGGTTCGTTGCCCCCATGAGGGTTCGCCCGACTGAGATTGCGTTCTCTCCTGACCACTCCATGGCCACAACGGGACCCGAGGTGATGAACTCCAACAGATCGGGGAAGAACGGCTTCTCCAGGTGCTCCTCATAGTGAGTGCGGGCCATCTCCTCGCTGATGGTGAGTCTCCGAATCCGCTCCAGGGTGAGGCCTTTCCTCTCGAATCGGGAGATCACCTCACCGACCAGTCCGCGGGTGACACCGTCGGGCTTGACCATGATGAATGTGTGTTCCACTGCCATAGGCCGGTAACCGTATCCGCCATGAGCGCCCTGGGCGAAGTCACCAACCCGGGGTTACAGACGTCGCCCAGCGACGTCTACAGCCCAGAGTTCGCCGGGATGGCTGTGGAACGCCGCTTCTCAGGGCCACGGACGTCGCTAAGCGACGTCCTGAACCCGGGGTTCGAGACGCCCGCTCAGGTCAGCAGCTTGCGCACTTCGCCGACGAGGTAGATCGAGCCGGCCACGAGAACCGCACCATCGCCACCCGCCTCGGCCCTGGCCATGTCCAGACCGAACTCGACGTTCTCCGAGGGCACCACCGGAACGTCGGGGATGACCTTGGAAACCTGCTGGGCCAACTCGACCGCCGGCACCGCCCGCTTGTTGTCCACGGCGGTGGTGATGACACCCGTCACCAGGGGTCGGAGGCGTTCCACCATCAACTCGATGTTCTTGTCTCCCATGACTCCCAACAGCAGCTGCCACTTGGTGGTCGGATACTCCTCCTGCAACGAGGCGACGAGAGTTTCGACTGCGTCGGCGTTGTGGGCCCCATCGACCATGACGAAAGGTGACGAGGCGAGAGGCTCCATGCGACCCGGCGCCGTTGCCACCGCGGCCGCATCCCTTAGAGCCTCCGCATCGAGTTTGCGTCCCACGAGCGCCTCCGCGGAGGCGACGGCGAGGGCGAAGTTGTCGAGCTGATACCGACCGTGAAGAGGCAGGAAGATGTCCTCGTACGTCGCTTCCGCTCCCCTGATGGTCGTCAGCCACCCTCCGACGCCGCGCTCGTACTCCTCAACTCCGAAGTCATGGTCGAACCGCCGATGCTGGATCCCGAGCTCCCTGGCCTTGAGTCGTGCCTCGTCGAGGGCCTCGTCCGGCAGCTCACCGGTGACGAGAATCGACCCCGGCCCCGCGATGGCCAGCTTCTCCCCCGCGATCTGGCGGATGTCCTCCCCCAGGAACTCGGTGTGATCGACCCCGATCGAGGTGACCACGCAAACTTCTGCCTCGACGACGTTGGTGGAGTCGAGACGCCCGCCCATGCCCACTTCCAGGACCGCGGCGTTGACCGCCTGATCTGCGAAGAAGGCGAACGCGGCGGCAGTCGTCAGCTCGAAGTAGGTGTTGGGCGCCTCGCCCGCGCCTTCCCTGAGGTCGGCGAAGGCGGCCACGTCGGTGATGGCGAGGGCGAACTCCTCCTGAGTCGAAATCCTCCCGTTGACGGCAAGCCGCTCCTCGATCCGCTCAAGATGAGGCGACGTGAACGTGCCGGTGGTGAGCCCGTGAGCAACCAGGATCAGCGTGGCCAGACGGGACGTGGAGGTTTTCCCGTTGGTCCCTGCCACGTGAATGATCGGATACCCCTCCTGGGGGCGTCCCATCAGGTCCAGAAGGTTGCTGATCCGTTCGAGGCCGGGCTGGACACCCAGGCCGATGTGACTGTCTACGTAGGCGAGAGCTTGGTCGTAGTTCATAAGTGAAGCCCCGGGGAGGTTAGGCCCCGGGGCTTCCTACTCACTCTGTGGCGTGGATGGGATTACGCCTCTTCCTGCCTCCGCATCGCAGTGACGAGGAGGAGACCTCCACCGAGTAGAGCACTGGCCAGGACGGACATCATGCCCGTGTCCAGCCCCGTGAATGGAAGGGTCTCGGGATCCTCGGAGCAGGTCTCGATGGTGATCGAGCCGCTCGTATCAGAGCCCTCGGGGAATTCGAATCCCTCATTGGGAGTCGCTTCCCAGCTGTAGGTCGCACCTTCGGGAACCGTTACCGTTCCGCTTGTGCTCAGCGTCTCGATGACCTCGCCGTCGGAGTCGCTGATCGCGACTTCGGCGCCATCATCAACCGAGATCTCCACGTCGATGATGCCTTCGCCGTCGCCGTCGTCGTTGACCTCACAGGTACCACCAACGGTGACAACGATGGAGGCAAGGACTTCGTCTCCGACATTGGTGAATGTGCAGGTCACCGTCTCGCCTTCACCAAGGTCGATGCTGGACGGGTCGTTTCCGTTGTCACACTCAGCGGCAGTCAACGTCCAGCCATCAGGCACGTCCTCACTGACCGCGTAGTTGCCTGCCTCCAGATCACCTGAGTCGTTCGACTCGCCATCAGCCAACGAGAAACCGTCGGCGTCATAGTCGGCGGTGAAGTCGAACTCTTGGGTCGTATCGCCTAGGAGCACCTCCTTCACGACGATGATCTGACCGGACTCCGGTGGCTCCGTCGTCGTAGTGGTCGGCTCCGTCGTGGTAGTGGTCGGCTCAGTCGTAGTGGTCGTAGTCGGAGCCGTAGTCGTTGTCGTCGGCTCAGTCGTAGTGGTCGTAGACGGAGCCGTAGTCGTTGTCGTCGGCTCAGTCGTAGTGGTCGTAGTCGGAGCCGTAGTCGTAGTAGTCGGCTCCGTCGTCGTAGTAGTCGGCTCAGTCGTAGTGGTCGTAGACGGAGCTGTAGTGGTTGTCGTTGTAGATGTCTCGTCCGTGAAACAGAACGTCACGTGCGAGATGTCGGATGGCACGGCAAAGGTTCCACTATCGCCATTCGGCCACAGACCCTCAATGTCATTGGATTCGGTCTGTCCAGACTTCCTCACAATGCGAAAAACGGCATCATCGTGATCGTTGGTCCAGTCTACGGTCCACTCATCACCGGTCGTATCTAGGTCGAAGTCGATGGCGTCGTGGTCGTCGACGTTCTGCTCAATTTCGCCAAGCGACCCTTCATCGATCTGGATCTTCCAGAAGTCGCCATTCCAGAGGTCGTCGTCATCGCATTCTGCCGTTGGATTTGCAGGCCCCTCGTGCCCATAGGCAGGCACCGCGGAATCCGTAAACACGAACATCATCGAGAGCACCATCAAGGCAGCGGTGAGCGCTGCCAGAATCGTTCGCCCAGATTGGGCTATCCCAGCCTTCATTTCTTCCCATCCCTTCATACGTGCAGGACGGGTCGGTCTCACCATTAGCTCCACCGGACCGAGGTGACCGCTTTACGGGTCCGGTTTCGAAGCCTCCCAATTTCCCCTTGTCGTTGACCACCCTAAGTGATCTCCGGCCACACAGTGTTACCGCTGTGGGCCCGGTTGTCAACGTCTATTCAGCAACAAACCTACATGCGAGTTCGCGACACGACACCGTTAGATGGTGGGTCGGCCGAATCAATTCGGACCTCTAGGCCGAACGCTCGGTGGGCTCGGCGACCTCGCCGTCGTTGGGGACGAGGGTCGGATTTACCCTCTTCTCAACGACATCGCGGTCGATCATCACTCGCTCGACATCATCGCGACCGGGAAGGTCGTACATCGTGTTGAGGAGGACCTCCTCCATGATCGCCCGCAATCCCCGGGCCCCGGTGGAGCGCTTGAGTGCCTGTTCGGAGATTGCCTCGAGCGAGTCGGGGGTGAACACCAGCTCGACCTCGTCCATCTCGAACATGCGGGCGTACTGCTTGGTGAGAGCGTTTTTCGGCTCGGTGAGGATGCGGACGAGAGCTTCCTTGTCTAAGTCGTCCACCGTGGCGGTCACGGGGAGACGGCCGATGAACTCGGGTATGAGCCCGTACTTCATCAGATCCTCGGGAAGGACCTCGGCGATGAGCTCGTTGGATCGGCTGTCGTCCTTCGACTTTAACTCGGCGCCGAAACCCACTCCCCTCTTGCCGATGCGGTTTCCGATGATGTCCTCGAGACCGCCGAAGGCACCACCACAGATGAAAAGCACGTTCGTGGTGTCGATCTGTATGAACTCCTGGTGCGGATGCTTGCGACCGCCCTGGGGTGGAACTGAAGCGACGCTTCCCTCCAGGATCTTCAAAAGTGCCTGCTGGACGCCCTCACCGGAGACATCGCGGGTGATGGAAGGGTTCTCGGCCTTGCGAGAGACTTTGTCGATCTCATCGATGTAGATGATCCCCTGCTGTGCCCGGTTGACGTCGTAGTCCGCCGCCTGCAACAGCTTGAGAAGGATGTTCTCGACATCCTCTCCCACATAGCCGGCCTCGGTGAGGCTGGTGGCGTCAGCGATGGCGAACGGGACGTTGAGCTGTCGCGCCAGAGTCTGGGCCAACAGCGTCTTTCCCGACCCGGTGGGGCCGATGAGCATGATGTTCGACTTCTGTAGTTCTACATCACGCTGGATGTCACCGGTCCGAATGCGCTTGTAGTGGTTGTAGACCGCCACTGCCAGCTTCCGCTTGGCGTCCTCCTGACCCACCACATAGTCGTCCAGATAGGACTTGATCTCAGCCGGCTTGGGCAGTTCGGTGAAGGTGATCTCTTCGGAGCTGGAGAATTCCTCTTCGATGATCTCGTTGCAGAGATCAATGCACTCGTCGCAGATGTAGACGCCTGGACCGGCGATGAGCTTCTTGACCTGCTTTTGGGATTTACCGCAAAAGCTGCACTTCAATAGCTCGCCGCCGTCGCCGAGTCTTGCCATCTGAGTTCAGTACTCCTCTGTCAGTCGGAAGATGAGGCTACCGCAGCGAGCTCCCGTCGCGAGAGAACTCCGTCAATTACTCCATACTCCTTGGCCTCTTCGGCCATCATCCAGTAGTCACGCTCGGTGTCTTGTTCGATCTTCGAGAGCTCCTGGCCGGAATGCTCCGCGAGGATCTTGTTGAGCTGCTCGCGCATCTGGACGATCAGCCTCGCCTGGATCTCGATATCGCTGGCCTGCCCCTGCGCACCACCGTGTGGCTGATGCAGCATGACCCTGGCGTGGGGAAGGGCAAACCGCTTGCCTTCCGCCCCACCGGCAAGGATCACAGCCGCCGCCGAAGCGGCCATGCCCATGCAGACGGTGTTCACGGCCGGCTTGATGTACTGCATCGTGTCGTAGATCGCGAAAAGTGACGTTATCGATCCACCGGGCGAGTTGATGTAGAGGAAGAGGTCCTTATCGGGATCCTCCGACTCGAGATGGAGCAGCTGGGCCATAACGAGGTTGGCGATGTTGTCGTCGATCGGGGTGCCCAGGAAGATGATGCGGTCTTTGAGGAGACGGCTGTAGATGTCGAAGTAGCGCTCTCCCCTGCTCGTCTGCTCGAAGACTGTGGGGATCACATAGTTGTTGGCGTTCATTCCTCTTCCTCCTGGGCCTCGATCTCGTCTTCGTCACCGATGATCTCGGCCTCAACTTCGTTGACCTGCAAACTCAAATCCAGCGGGTTGCCATCCTCATCGACGGGGTTCGCATTCGACAGGATCGCTTCCAGCGCTCTATTTCGGAGAATATCACTGGCGAGGGCCAATCCCTGGCCCCTTTCCTGAAAGGTCTTCATGTACTCGGCCGGATCCTCGGCTCGGGCCGCAAGCGATTGGATCGCGTTGGACATGTCCTCCTCGGTGACCTGAAGGTCTTCGGCCTCGATGACCGCGTCCAGAACGAGACGATTCCGGATCGAAAGCTCGGCCTGATCGCGGAGGTCGTTGAGGAACGCCTCCTGATCCTGGCCTGAAGCCTGGAAGTAATCCTCGAGACTCAGCTCGGCCTCCTCGAGACGGTGAAGGAAGTCGTGGAGGTGACGGTCCATCTCGGCGCGGACGAGACCCTCGGGGATGTCGATGTCGACCTGATCGCGGAGAGTGGCCAGCGCCTTCTCGGAGTACTCCTGGGAGGCGGAACGGAGCTTGGCGTCGGCGAGACGCTCCTTCAACGTGTCTAGCAGTTCGTCGGCCGTCTCGAACTCGGTGTTTTCATCGACCCATTCGTCGGTCATCTCGGGAAGGATCCGCTCCTTGACCTCGTGGACGGTTATGGTGAAATCGACCTCCTCGCCGGCGCGGTCGCCGAACCCATCGGGCAGCGGTGCGGTGAAGGTGACCTCGTCCCCGGCGGCGACTCCGACAAGCTGGGCGTCGACGCCCTCGATGAGCATTCCCGAGCCCACCTCGTAGAGGATGTCCTCGGCTTTGGCATCCTCGATGTCCTCCCCGTCCTTCGAGGCCTCAAGATCGAGTGACAGGAAGTCGCCTTCCCCGGCGGGACGGTCAACCTCCTCCACCGTGGCGAACTGCTCCAGCATCCGCTTGGTCTGCTCTTCGACGTCCTCTTCGGTGACCTCGGGATTGGTGACCTCGATGTTGCGGTTCTTGTAGTTGGGCAGATCGATCTTGGGCCAGAGCGTCACCTTCACCTCGACCTCGACGCCGTCGTCGACGTCGTCGACAGACTCCAACTCCGGATTGATGGCGGGCTCGATCTCCTCTTCGGTCAGCACCTCCTGGAGGACCGGGTTGAGCAGATCTTCTATGGCCTCCTGGCGGACCTTTTCGGTCCCTACGGTCGCCTCGACGATGGGAAGGGGGGCCTTGCCGGGCCGGAAGCCCTTGATCTTCACATCCTGGGAGAGCTTGCGGGCGGCACCCTTTTTGGCCTCGTTGATCTGCTCGTTGCTGAGCTGAAATTTGACGACACGCTCGAAGGCGCCGCTCTCGGTGACGGTGGTTGTCATTGACTTCCTGTGATTGACGATTTCATGGTACGGGCCGCCTGGCTTTCGCCAGACGGCCCTGGTGGGGTGACCGACGGGACTTGAACCCGCGACATCCTGGACCACAACCAGGTGCTCTACCGGACTGAGCTACGGCCACCATGTCGTGAACGGGTCAGCCAGCGCCCCCGGGGGGACTCGAACCCCCAACCTGCGGAGATCATGGATTCGAGCCGGGTCGTGTTCGCTGATACCTGTTCGTGGTGAGAAGTGTACCGACAGGAGCCGTTTCAGCACATCTTGGTCCCCGGTTCATGGCCGCCCGTTGGCCACCGTTTTCAGGATGGCGTGACCAAGGGTCGATTGGTCTCGCCGAAGTTCTGCTTTCCGGGCCTACACGATGTTCGACGCTTGACAGGGACTGTCGTCGTCTGGTTGTGTTAAGTGTGGGTCTTCGAGGGATCACCCGTGAATGATTTCACTGACTATCCCGAGCACGATGCCACAAGTCTCGGGCAGCTAGTAGCCAGCAGAGATGTCTCACCTCGAGAGCTCGTCGAAACAGCCATAGGGCGAATCGAGCGATTCAATCCGACATTGAATGCCGTGATCTACGAAGACTTCGACCGTGCATTGGAGAGCGCCGATGAACCGGTCTCCACGGAGTCTGCGTTTCCAGGGGTGCCTTTCCTACTCAAGGATGTCTATGCGGATCTTGCGGGGACACCGACCACGGCTGGGTCGCGGAGCCGCCGCAACTACGTGCCGGATCGAAACGCGGAAATCGTAAATCGATATCAGGCTGCGGGCCTGAACGTACTCGGGAAGACCAACATGTCCGAGTTCGGCCTCGCTCCGATTGCAGAGCCCGTTCTCTTTGGGCCGACCCGTAACCCATGGGATCCAGATTTGAGCTCTGGAGGATCCAGTGGCGGTTCCGCCGCTGCTGTGGCCGCGAGATGTGTTCCGCTTGCCCACGCCGCGGGTGGCGGTGGCTCCATTCGGATACCGGCTTCTGCCTGTGGTCTCTTCGGATTGAAGCCGACGAGAGGAAGAAATCCTCACGGTCCCGGACTCGCCGAAGCCTGGTTTGGCCTCTCCGAGCAGCATGTCGTGAGTGTTTCAGTGCGAGACAGTGCCCGGGCACTCGACGCAACACGGGGACCTGACCCGGGAGCGCCCTACGTCGCACCGCCACCGGGCCGACCCTTTGCAGAAGAGGTAGGAGTCGATCCTGGTCGGCTTCGAATCGCCTACACCACCGGAGCTCTCTTGGGTTCATACGTAGAGGAAGAGTGCCAACACGCTGTGGAGGCCGCAGCGAAGTTGTGTGACGAATTGGGCCATGAGGTCGTTGAAGACAGTCCCAATATCGACGCCGACGAACTCCGGCGGGTCTTCGTCACGATTGGAGTGAACGTCGGAGGGTTCGAAGCGGCTTACTCGGAGGAGGTACGTGATACACCCCTAGAGAGGGGCGAGATGGAGCTGGCTCAGGAGATACTGGCCAAGGTCGCCGAGAAGACTCCAGCCAGCGAGTTCGGGTGGGCACTCCATGCCGCAAAGCAGTCGGCCCGGACCCTTGCCGACTTCCTCGATAACTACGACCTGTTGCTCACCTCGACACTGGCGCAGACCCCGTGGCCCATCGGAGCGCTCGAGCCAACCACGAGCGAAGCAAGGGTTCTCAAAGCTATACGAGCCGTGCCTGCAAAACCCCTCCTTGACAAGCTCCTCGAACAGCTAGCCGAGGAACTGTTGAAACCAATCCCGAACACGCCCCTGTTCAACATGGGTGGTCAGCCAGCGATGTCGGTACCCCTGCACTGGACCGAAAGCGGTCTTCCGGTCGGTGTTCAGTTCGCTGCCCGCTTTGGAGAGGAGGGTCTGCTCTTCCGATTGGCAGCCCAACTCGAGGAGGCCAAACCCTGGCGGGGCCGCAAACCAACTCTGATCGAGTCCACCAGCTGAGCCCCTTGCGGTTAGGTCGTGCCAGCCGTCGCTTTCCCCCAACCTGCGGATTAGAACTCCGCTCCTGGCAGGGTGTCTACCAGGTATTATAAGGGTTTTCCGGGTGTCTGTGTCACGTCTGTGCCACATTCTGTCCGAGTCCGCACCCGTAAGCCGCTGTGAACCCGTGGCACATTCTAGGCCAGTCGAGAGAGTCCGATTCTCGTCACTAAAGGGATCTCACATCACCAGCGGCCAAACGCGACAGCGCACCCGGAGAAGACAATGAGGGAACGTCACCTCTGGTCCCTGAGGACCTTCCAGCGTGACCGGCTTTCACCCTCAGATGCCGGCTCTTCGGTGCAGTCATTGCTCCGAGCGCACTGCCACCTTCGACTATGACGACGCCGACCTGATCTGTCAACCGGGTTCCACTCGGATATGCCGACGAGCCGCACGGCTTCGTTGAC
>JBKHKD010000007.1:0-107312 GCA_046537785.1 Actinomycetota bacterium | reverse complement strand
TCCTCGAAAACCCTCCCACGCCACTTGACAAGACATAGGAGCATCACACCTGCGGACTTCTCTTTGAAGGAGGGATGGGATGACGGTTCGGGTGACCACGTTGAAGGGTCCGGAAGCCGGGAGGTATTACACCGAACGTCTCCCTTCCTACTACTTAGACGGTGACGAGCCTCCGGGCCGGTGGTGGGGGAAAGGTGCTGGTCTGTTGGGTCTCGACGGTGACATAGACGGTGAGAGCTTCTTGAGGGCGATGGCGGGACAGCACCCATCCTCGGGTGAGGGTCTGGGTCGTCGCTACGGGGAGGGTTCGGTTCGGGGCTTTGACGCCACTTTCTCGGCTCCGAAGTCGGTGTCGGTCCTGTTCGCCCTCGGCGACGAGGAAGTCCGCAGTCAGGTGGTGGATTCGCATGACCGGACGGTGGACGCAGTGCTCTCCTGGATCGAGGGCCATGCTCACACTCGGATGCGACGTCACGGTCATGTGATGACAGTGGATGCTGAAGGGATCGTGGTGGGTGTGTTTCGTCAGCACACCAGCCGGAGTCTGGACCCTCAGCTTCACACTCATGCGGTGATCGCGAACAAGGTGAAAGCTCCCGACGGGAGATGGCTGGCATTAGATGCCCGTCCCATCAAGGTCGACCAGCGGACCCTCTCCGCTCTCTACCACGCCGTTCTGCGTTCCCAGCTGACTCACCGGCTTGGGGTCCGCTGGCATCCACCCGGGCATGGCATCGCCGAGATTGCCGACATCGACTCTGAAGTGTTGGCCGAATTCTCCCAACGCACCAACCAGGTGCAGAAGCGTCTCGACCACAAGCTCGCCCGGTTCCGATCCGACAAGAGGCGAGAACCCAGCGACAAGGAGCGCTGGCGACTGGAGCGAGAAGCCGTGTTGGACAGCCGACCAGCGAAACAGCACGGTCTCACCGACCACGAGTTGAGAGAAGCCTGGGCGACCCGGACCCGGAAACTAGACCACGATCCCCAGCGGCTCGTCAGGAATGCGGTCGGCCATCAACGCCATCTCGAGGGCATCGATCCTGGAATAGCTGAGAGGATAGTGGACTGCGCCATCACCAATCTAGGTGAACGACAGTCGTCATGGCGACCCGCCGAACTGGTCCGAGAACTCGCCGCGGTGGTACCGACAACGGTCACCGCAGACCCCATGCAACTGACCGAGTATGTCGAATCGCTGGCCACCCAAACCGCAGCAACACGGTGTGCCGACATCTCCCGACCCGTCCCCGACGGTGTAGCCCTCCGGCGGGATGGGAGGCCGATCACCGAAGCTGCTGTGGATCGGGCCCTCACCACCCAGGCGATCCTCGACGAAGAGGAGCAGCTGATCGCCTGGGCGGAGCGGCGTCTGGCCGGCCATGTGCGTTCGATCCGGCGGCCGTCGCTGGTCAGGGACCACGGCATGTCGCTGGGACAGGCGGAGGCGATCGCTGCGGTGGCCGAGCGTCGCGGCTTGGAGTTGATCGTTGGTCCCGCCGGCGCCGGCAAGACCACCACCCTGGAGGCAGGTGTCGCCGACCTTCAGGCTCAAAATCGCAGTGTGTTCGGAGTGGCACCCACAGCTGCTGCAGCCGAAGTCCTCGCTACGGAGACCGGGATGCCCGCGGACACCCTCGACAAGCTGCTCGTCGAACACACTATTTCGACGCGACCACCCGATCCCCTATTCGACCTTCCTGCCGGGACCACGCTGATCGTTGATGAAGCCGGAACCGCCTCTACTCCGAAGCTGGCGGAGCTGGCGCGTCTCGCCGACCAACACCACTGGCGGGTGGTCCTGGTCGGCGACCCGAGACAGTTCTCCGCGGTAGGACGTGGTGGCATGTTCGCCCATTTCGTCCAAAGCCATGGTGCCGTCGAACTCGACCAGGTCCACCGGTTCCGCCACCACTGGGAACGCGAAGCCAGTCTCCGTCTCCGCACCGGCGATCCCGGAGTGCTGGTGGAATACGATCGGCGAGGGCGGATCCACGGCGGCAGCCACCATCAAATGGAAACCGAGATCATTCAATCCTGGTCGCAGGCACGTGGTGGTGGGGAGACCGTCGCGCTCATGGCCAACAACACCGAGACCGTGACCCGGCTCAACACCCTCGCCCAACAGACCCGCATTCAATCGAACGAGCTCGACCCGACCGCACTCAGGCGCCGGGTCGGGGATGTGTCGCTGCTGGTTGGGGATGAGGTGGTGACCCGTCGCAACGACCGGCGTCTCCACACCGACCGCGGGTTAATGGTCAAGAACCGGGACCACTGGACCATCACCAACATCCACCGAGACGGGACCATCACGATCACAGGGCGGACCGGCACGATCAGACTTCCTGGCGACTACGTGACCCGCGACCTCGAGCTGGGCTACGCGCAGACCAGCCACGCCAGCCAAGGCCGCACCGTCGATGTCGCCCTCCTCCTCGTAGACACGCCAACAGACAGCCGCGGCGTCTACACGCCGATGACCCGTGGCCGGGAAGCCAACCACGCCTATGTCGTCACCGAAGACAACCAGACCGCGCTCGACGTGCTCACACAAGCTCTCGGCCGAGATTGGATCGACCAGCCCGCCGTTGCTCGCCGTCTCCAGCTCGAGCCCAACCATTCCAGGCAGGTCACACCCCACCAGTCGAGACAACTCGAACCCGACGGCCCGGGAGACGAGAACGAAGAGCAGACCAGACAGCTCGTGCCCCAGGGCCCAGGTGACGAGACCGAGGAGCGGACGAAGAGTCGAACACTCGAACTCATCGCAGAACGAAAAGCACGCCGAAGACACCTCGAGCGTTCACGGGGCCTCGGCTTATAGCCGACCAGTTAATAGCAACCGATCGCCATCACCCAGTCTCGTTTACGGACCCGCTCGGGATTGATTGCTGGATCCCGGGCGGGTGATTTGCCATCCTGATCGTTAGCGGGCACGCGTTATGCCCTCTTTGGCAGGACCCTCACGTGATCGAGGCCTCGTAGATGCTCTTGGTCGAGGCGTCGAGTTGAACGTTGAACTCCTCGTCGCTTTGATCGGCAGAGAGCCCCTCGGTGAGAGCGCGGGAAAAGCTCGCGACCACCCCGTGGTTGCGAGCAAGGCGAGCGTTCGCTTCCTCGCGCCTGTAGCCGCCGGACAAGGCCACGACCTTCAGTACCTTCGGGTGCTCCACGAGCGGCAGGTAGAAGTCGTCCTCGTCAGGCAGCGTCAGCTTGAACATCACCTGCTGGTCGTCGCCGAGCTCGTCCAGCCCACCGAGCAGCGCATCGCGCAGCTGGCTCTCGGCCTCGACCTTCGTCGGGCTGTGGATGTCGATTTCGGGTTCGAGGATCGGCATCAGACCAGCGTCGAGGATGCGACGCCCGATCGCGAACTGCTGGCCTGCGATGGCGGCGACCCCATCGGTCCCCGCGTGCCTGATGACGGAACGCATCTTGGTCCCGAAGACCTGCTTGTCACGCGCACGAGCGAGCAGGTCGTCGAGCCGGGAGATGGGCTTCATGACCTGGACGCCGTCGGCCTCCTCGTCGAGGCCCCTGTCGACCTTGAGGAATGGGACGACCTGCTTCACCGACCACAGATAGTCCGCCGAGTCCTGACCCTCGATCTGCCGATCCATGGTTTGTTCGAACAGGATGGCCCCGATGATGCGGTCACCGGTGAAGCTGGGGCTCGTGATGATCCGGGTCCGCATCTCGTGGATGCGGTCGAACATTTCGTCCTCACCGGAGTACGCATCTTCGGGGACCCCGTACATCCTCAGCGCCTTGGGCGTGCTGCCACCGCTCTGGTCGAGGGCGGCGATGAAGCCCTGTCCGGCAGCGATCTTCTGCATCTGCTCGTTGTTCATCTGCGACCGTGCTTTCTGGGGAGCGACTCACATCCAAACCCTAGGCGATGGGCGGACGCCGTCGATGTCTCGGGAGCGACGCATGCGGCAGATCGAGCAGACCGTCGCGTTCGGTTATCGTGTCTCCGGTCGGTTCTTGCAGAGCTGTTCACACCACCTCATCCAAGATGTTGGGGCTTTGTGATGATTCGCCCGCCGCGGCGTTCGAGGATTGATTTCACCTCATCGGGGTGACCATGCTGGTCCACGACCACCATGATCTGGCCCGGCTGGAGAGGGGTCCGCTCCCAATCCCACTCCTCTTCCATCACGTGTTCCTCTGCTTTGATTCCGAGGTAGGCACCCCAGAATCCACCGGCGAGAGCCCCGGTTACACCCCCCGCAGCCAGGACCCCGGCCACACCGACAGTCCCCACGCCGGGGACGATGAGAGCCAGCACCGTCATGCCAGCGACCGCCCCTATCGGCGCCCCGATGATGACGCCCCGTTCCAAACCGTGGACCGTCTCGGCCTCGACATCCTCTTCGAACGCATATGTGTCCGTCCCATGTACGGCGACACCGAGATGCTCGTCAGCCAGCCCGGAGCGTCTCAGGTCCTCGACCGCAGCTTCGGCGATGGACCTATCGTCGAAGATCGCCCCCAACTGGGGTTCGTGTGTCGTGTCGCTCCTACTTTCGCTCATTACTTCGACTCCGGTCGTATTGGTTTCGTCAGCCGCCGAGCCTTTGGTGAAGGTCTATCGAGATCCAGGCGGTGGGGGCAAGCACGGCGGCGAGCTCGCCGACGCTCATTGCTTCGACCCGGTCTCTTGTCTCGTCGTCACTGATATGGGCGCATCCACCGACCTGCGAGGTCAGCTGACAAACGTTGATGTGACTACGGGCTGTCTGATACACCATCTCCCGGAGAGTGTCCGGGTCCAGGGCCCTGAGGGACTCCTCCACTTCGTGCAGAGTTGTGACTGTCATGATCTATCTCCTGTTAGACACATCCCAGGATGCGGAAGCGCGGTAGTCGGATACAGGGTCTTCCGCCCCTTATCGGCGGGATGCGATGTCTCGAAGCTCGGCGATGACCCGAGCATGGTCACCGGGTTTGCCCTCTCCGGCGGTGGGGTTGTGGTCAATGCGCACCTCCACACAGCGTTCGGCGACAGGAGGTGGGCCAGGATGAGGTCGATGCGCAGACCCCAGCCCCGGTGAAAGGCTCCCGCCCGGCACCAGGAGTGGATGCCGGGACTGGTCGGTGTGGACCCGGAGCAGATCGAACAGTCCCCAGTTGAACAGGGCCCTGGATACGGGCCCGCTTCGCCTCGCTGACATGGATCCGCCCTGTACATGCTGCGGCGTTGTGGACGTCGCGGTTGTGGGGAGCCACATTGAAGTCACCGGCGACGATCAATGGCATCGCGGGGTGCGTGGATTCGAGCTATGTCGTGATGGCGGCCAGCCATTCCAGTTTGGCCTGATAGGCGGGATCGTCGGGGCTGCGTCCGTTGACCACGTAGACACTGACGACGCGAATGCCGTCCACCGTGGCGGCAATAACTCGAGCCTGATCCGGAAGCGGATTCCCGGCGAATTCAGCTTCGGCTCCTGTGGCCTGATGCTTGGAGAGAATGGCCACCCCGGCTGATCCACCCAAGCCATGAGTAACCGCCTGGTATCCGGCCTGGTCCAGACCGAGAATTGGAAAGTCGAGATCCGAGACCTTGGTCTCCTGAAGACAGACGATGTCAGGACTTTCTCGCTCCCACAAGCCCAGGAGACGTGGAAGCCAACTCCGCAACGAGTTCACGTTCCAGGTGATGACATGACCTTCACCGATCCGATACTGCTACATCAAAGGTCTCGTAAACGATTCCAACGTGTGACTCGTGTCGGGGCGGGTGGTGCCTTTCGACCCTGTTCGCTCTCGGGGCACGTTCGTAGGGTCGGTTGGAGGAGGTGAATGATGGGTTGTTGTTGGCACGGGTATCACGGGCCTTGGTGTGGTGGGCCATCCTGGTGGTACGAGCAGACTCCGATCGGGCCACCGATGACACCTAGGCGACGTCGTCGTGAGGAGCTGGAGGACTACCTGGATTATCTGGAAGAGGAGCTGAAGCGGGTGCGGGAGGAGCTGAAGGAGGCTGAGGCCACCCGGTAGCAAGTTTCCTCGCCACGAGGTGGCACATGGATTCTGATTTGAGCAGCGCAGCCGACACCGCACCCGCCCCACCAGGGAGGGAGGCGGAAGCGTCACAGATACGGCCTCTGAACGACGTGGTCTGGGAGATCCCCAGACACGGCGGGATGCGGGTGCCGGGGTGGATCTTCGCCTCGGAGGAGTTGTTGGTGAAGGCCGAGGAGGATCGGGCGGTGCTCCAGGTGGAGAATGTGGCTCATCTTCCCGGCATCGTGCGGGCGTCGATGGCCATGCCCGACATCCACTGGGGCTATGGCTTTCCCATCGGCGGGGTGGCCGCAACCGACGTCGAGGCTGGAGGTGTCGTCTCACCGGGAGGTGTCGGTTTCGACATCTGCTGTGGGGTCCGCCTTCTCGCCTCTCGCTTCACCCTGGCCGACTTCGACGATCATCGGGAGGAGATCATGGCCCAGCTGGCCCATCGCATTCCCCGTGGTCTAGGAAAGGGGGCCATCGCCGGGCGGGGACTGCTGGAGGAGGTCCTCGAGCGGGGAGCCGCCGCTGTTGTCGGTGCCGGCTACGGAACGGAGGGGGATCTGGAGCGATGTGAGGAGCATGGAATGTCGGCCGGAGCGGACCCGAACCAGATCTCGGATCAGGCGCGCCACCGGGGTGGGGGGCAATTGGGCTCTCTGGGAGCGGGCAACCACTTCCTCGAAGTGCAGGTCGTCGATCGCGTCGTAGACCCTGAAGCAGCCCAGGTCTTCGGGCTGGCCGAGGGAATGATCACGGTGATGATCCACTGCGGGAGTCGGGGGCTGGGTCATCAGACTTGCCAGGAGCAGGTCAAGCTGATGGGTCCGGCCATGGCCCGATACGGGATCGAAGTCCCCGACCGTCAGCTGGCATGTGTCCCGGTGCGTTCACCAGAAGGGGAGGCATACCTCGGGGCGATGGCGGCGGCAGCCAACTTCGCCTGGGCCAACCGTCACGTCCTCGCCCACGAGACCCGGAGCGTATTCGCCGACGCCTTCGGGTTCTCCCCGGACGAAACGGGAATGGATCTGGTCTATGACGTGGCCCACAACCTGGCGAAGCTCGAGCGCCACTCGGTCGACGGTGAGGATCGCCTGCTCTGTGTCCACCGCAAGGGGGCTACTCGCGCCTTTGGACCTGGTCATCCCGACTTGCCCGAAGATCTGCAGACAGTGGGCCAGCCGGTCTTCCTCCCCGGTTCGATGGGAACCGGCTCCTGGGTGCTACGCGGAATGGCAGACAACCCCGCCTTCGATACCGCGGCGCATGGTGCCGGGCGGATGATGAGCCGCCACGCCGCACTGAAGGTCCGCCATGGCGGAGAGGTCAAAGACGAACTGGAAGCCAGAGGCATCTCGGTGCGCCCCGGTTCGATCCGTCTCCTCGCCGAAGAAGCCGACTACGCCTACAAGGACGTCAGCGAGGTGGCCCGAGTATGTGAAGCGGCCGGACTCGGTGGGCTGGTGGCCCGCCTCCGCCCGGTGGGAGTTGTGAAAGGATGAGGACCCCTTTCCCAACACAGCCGTCGGTGGTGGAGAAAGGCGGCGCCGGGTTCGAAGGCATCACCATGCTGCTCTGCGAGAACCCTCTCAGCCCCTTGCCGGAGGCTGTCGAGGCGGCCGCCGCGGTGCTGCCTCGATCCAACCACTACACCGAACCCCATTCGGCGCCGTTGCGTTCCGCCCTCAGCGAACACCTGGCCGTGGCCGAGACAATGATCCACATCAACTCCGGGTCGGAGCTGATCCTCCGCCAGCTCTTCACCCGACTCGGAGAGCGGGTGCACCTGGTCACCCCCACCTACGCCCTCTTTCCCGAGATCGCCCGAAACGTGACCGAGACCAGACTATCCCCCGATAACGGCTTCAGGCTCGACCTCAACGACCTCGACATTCCGGCGGGAACCACCCTGGTGGTGCTGGTCAACCCCAACAATCCCAACGGCGCCACCTTCGATGTGGAGCCACTGGCCGGGCTCCTCAAGCGTCGTCCCGACACGTTCTTCCTGGTCGACGAAGCCTTCATCGGTCTCGCCGGTCACACCGTCGTTCCTTGGGTGAGTCGGTTTCCGAATCTCATTGTCACCCGCACCTTCTCCAAAGCGGAGAGCCTGGCAGGGTTCCGCGTCGGCTACGCCATCCTCCCCGAAGCCCTGGCCGAGGATCTGAACCGAGACAACGACGCCTACCCCCTGGCCCGCCCCAGTCAAGCGGCCTCCTTGGCCACCCTCACCCATTATGAGGAGATCCGGGACAGGGCGGTCCTGCTCCGTACTTGGACCGAGAATCTGGCCGCTGGCTTGCGTGATCTGGGGGTCCGCACCTTCCCCACCGAGACCTACTTCTTCCTGACCGACGTGAGCCCGCTCACCGCGGAGCACCTCGCCGCCTATGTGCACGACCGGGGGATTCTGGTGCGCCCTCTGGGCGACCCACAAATGGGACCGGGCTATCTGCGTGTCACCACCGGACGACCTGAGGAGAACCAGCAGTTCCTGGCGGCGGTGCGGGATTGCCTGAAAGAGCACGGAGCGTGAGACGCGACCATTCCAGTCCCCGCACACGGCATACCGCTGGTACATCGGCCACGGCGCTGGCACTGTTCGTGGTCGCCTCACTCGTTGTGGCCTGCGGTCAGGAGGGCGAAAACGGTGACGATCAGCTGATCGTCACCGTTTCGATAGTCCCCCAGGCGTATTTCGTGGCTGAGGTAGGGGGAAGTCTGGTTTCGGTCAACGTGATGGTGGAGCCGGGTGCCAACCCCGCCACCTACGAACCCAACGCCTCCCAGATGCGGGCGCTGTCCGAAAGCGACTGCTATGTGAGTATCGGCGTGCCCTTCGAGGAGGCGTGGCTCGATCGGATCTCGGCTGCCAACCGGGGCATGGTGCTGGTGAACTCCACCACGGGTGTTGAACTCCGGACCTTCCCCAACGGGGTGGTCGATCCCCACATATGGCTCTCTCCCCGTCGGGTGGCGATGCAAGCTGAGACCATCGCGCAGGCGCTGATCGAACTGGACCCCGACCACGAGGCCGAGTATCTGGCCAACCTGGAACGCTTCCAAGAGGAAGTCGAAGGGCTGGATGTCCGGATCGCCGAGATGCTGGAGCCCTACTCCGGCGAGGTCTTCGTCGTCTCTCATCCGTCGTGGGCATACTTCGCCGAGGATTACTCACTGGAGATGATTCCCATCGAAGTGGGCGGTCAGGAGCCGAGTGCCGCCGAGCTGACGGATCTGGTGGAGAGAGCCCAACGAGAGGGGGTCCGCGTCGTATTCGCCCAACCCCAGTTCTCGACCGAGGCCGCCGAGATAGTGGCCGACGAGATTGGTGGCGACGTTCTCCTCATCGACCCGTTGGCCGAGGACTGGGCGCTCAATCTGCAAGACGTCGCCGAGACCATGGCAGGGGTACTAGGCAATGGCCTCTCCTGACCGGACACAGCCCGAATCGGTGGTGGAGCTTCAGGGAGTGTGGGCCGGCTATAACCACACGCCTGTGCTCGAAGACGTGAGACTCGACGTCGCCAGGGGACAGGTACTGGGCCTGGTCGGTCCCAACGGCGGAGGGAAGACGACAGTGTTGCGGATCATCCTTGGTCTCCTCCAGCCCAGCCGCGGGACCGTCCGCGTATTGGGAGGAGAGCCCCGAGAGGTGAGACACCGCATCGGCTACCTTCCCCAGGCAGCTCAACTCGACCCCTCCTTCCCGGCGACGGTTTGGGACACGGTGGCCATGGGCCGACTTCGACCAACCTGGCGGGCACAGCGTCTCCAACCCCGCGATCGAACCGTGGTGGGAGAGACCCTGGAAGAGGTCCGGATGCTCGGGTTGGAGAACCGTCTGGTCGGCACCCTCTCCGGCGGACAGCGTCAACGGGTGCTTCTCGCCCGAGCCCTGGCCACCGAGCCGGAACTGCTACTCCTCGATGAACCGGCGGCCGGTCTCGACCCGGAAGTGACAGCCGAGCTCTACGAGCTGCTGACCTCGCTCAGCGGCCAGCTGACCGTGGTCATGGTGTCCCACAACCTCGAAGCGGTCCACCAGTACGCCACCTCCATCGGGATCGTCGACCGGCGGATAACCCACCATCACTGCCTACAGCACCCGTCGGGCCCAGGCGACCGCTGCGACGTCCCCTGGACAACCGTGCACCATCACGCACACCACTGGATCCCGGAGGGGAAATGATCGAGGTCCTCCAATACGAGTTCATGCGCAACGCCCTCGCAGCCGGGCTGTTGGCCGCGGTCGCCACCGGCGTGGTCGGATCCCTGGTCGTGGTCAACCGGGTGGTCTTCATCTCCGGCGGCATCGCCCATGCCGCCTACGGCGGAGTGGGTCTGGCTCTCTTCTTCAGCCTGGATCCCCTGCTCGGAGCGATGTTCTTCGGTCTGGTCGTGGCCCTATCCATGGGGACGGCGCAACGTCTCAGCCGTCAAAGGGTCGACACGCTCATCGGGGTGATGTGGGCGGTGGGAATGGCGATCGGAGTGATCTTCGTCGACCTGACACCCGGCTACAAGGCGGACCTGATGAGCTTTCTCTTCGGCAGCATCCTGGCGGTACCTACCTCAGAGCTCGTCCTCATGGGACTCCTCGACCTGCTGGTGGTGGCATTCGTCGCCCTCTACTTCCGTCCACTGCTGGCGGTGTCCTACGATGAGACCTTCGCCCGGGTGCGCAACCTGCCGGTAGCCGGCCTGCAACTGGCGCTCCTCTGCCTGGTGGCTCTTTCCGTGGTACTCCTGATGCGGGTGGTGGGGCTGATCCCGCCGCCAGGTGCAATGACTCCGAACTGCTCGGGAGCGGCCACGCAAACCTGGGCATGCCGCTAGCCCGCGGTCTGGGCGAAGGCAACCCCGGTCAGCAATCCGTATACAAGAACGCTCACGCCGACTCCGGTGATGAAGAAGCCCGGATGGCGGTAGCGCCCGGCCATGGGAATCAGCTCGTGGATCGACACGAAGATCATGGCACCGGCGGCGAAGGCCACCAGAGAGGTATTGATCCCGGGTGCGAATCCCACCGCCACCAGACCCAGGACAGCACCCACAGGTTCGGCAAGAGCCGAGAGGGCCGCGGCACCAAAGAGAAACCGCTTGCTACGAGCCGCCACCGCCGGAACCGACATGGCGAACTCCTCCGGGAGGTTATGCAAGGCGATCGCCACCGCCACTAGCACCCCAAGGTCCGGGGACTCCAGGTAGGCGGTGGCCATGGCGAAGCCCTCGGGCACATCGTGCAAGATCAACCCGAAGACCACCAGATATGCGGACCGGGTCGCCGTCGGGTCGATCATGCCGCTCGGCTCCTCGATCAGATGGGTGTGGGGGACGATCAGGTTCGCCGCCCAGACCAGCCCGGCACCGGCCGCTGTGCTCAACAAGGTCGCTCCGAGTCCTATCGAAGCCGACGCCTCGGGGACAAGCTCCAACGTGGAGATTAGGAGCATGATGCCGGTCGAGAAGCCGATTCCGGCGGCGATAGTTCGTGCGTTCTCGCGAATCCACAGGGCGACAGCGACGCCGATCGCCGTTGTGACCAGCGACATCAGAGACAGCAAGAGGACCGCGATTTGGGTGGTACTCACCGGCAGGCCCCGTACCAGCGCCGACTGATCGGTGGGCTCAGATCGGTCAGGCACGGCCGCATCACTCCAAATGTAGAGGGCTGGCCGCTCCCAGCCCGGGCGGATGCCGTCTCACAGCTTCGAACCGATCATCCCGGCATGTGGATACGATCGAGAAGAGTCGACCGAAGGAGTCCCAATGAGTCCATTCCGCCAAGTCACCATTGCTCACGCACACTGCGACCTGATGTGTGGTGTCTACGACCCGGCCCAGGCACGAATCGAAGCCGAGTCGGTGCACGCTTGTTGTGTCAAGTACCAGGCATCCGAAGACCCGGTGTTCCGGGACCGATGCATCCTGATCAAAGAAGAGCGCGCCGAGCTGGTCAAACACCACCTATCAGTGTTGTGGACCGACTACTTCAAGCCTCACCACCTGGAGGAGAACCCGGAGATCCACGATCTGTTCTGGAAGGCGATCAAGGCGGCCGGCGACGCCAAGAAGAGCATGGATCCCGCCGTCGCCGAGCGACTGATCGGATCCATCGAGGATGTTGCTCAGGTCTTTTGGGCCACCCCCGAGGCTGCAGGAGCGGGTCTCTATTCGGAGCCGACCCCGCATCGGGTCATGTCATGATCTCGCAGGTGCCTGCCCGTGCCTAGAGCCGCCCCCTTCGAAGAACACCATGAACGGTACGAGGATTGGTTCGACCGGCATTGGGCCGCCTACGTCTCGGAGCTGCTCGCCCTCTGCCCGTTCGTGCCTCTCGAAGGACGTGGACTCGAGATCGGTGTGGGCAGCGGACGTTTCGCTGCGCCACTCGGGGTCCAGGTGGGTATCGACCCCTCTTCGGCGATGCTCACCCATGCGGCGGCCCGTGGGATCGAGGCGCGTACTGGCGTCGCCGAGGACCTTCCCTTCGGAGACGACACCTTCGATCACGCCCTGGTGGTGACGACGATCTGTTTCGTCGACTCGGCCAGACAGATGCTCTCCGAGGCGCGGCGGGTCCTCATACCGGGTGGGCGTCTGGTTATCGGGTTCATCGACCGGGAGAGCCATCTGGGACAGCACTACCTCGAGTATCAGGACGAGAGCGTCTTCTACCGGGAGGCGACCTTCTACTCCGCCGCCGAGGTGGAGACGCTGCTCGAAGAGAACGGATTCGTAATCACCTCATGGGCGCAGACACTCGCCCGTCCCCTTCCCGAGACCATCGAAATCGAGGCGGTCAGGCCCGGGCGCGGTGAATGTGCCTTCGTCGTGGTAGCGGCACTGAACGACAAGGACGGGCCGGCCCACGCCACCCCCTGACGGATTCGGTCGTGACTCTGGGATGCCACGGTGGCCGGCGGCTCTGTCCACGGGATATCCGCATACCGACTTCGAGCAGCCTTTGGGCTCGGTGCGGGGTGGTGGCAGCTCCCGATTCAGATGTGGCTGGATTCGTCCATCAACCGCTGGTACCAGTTCGGCAGCGAGAACTCCTGGGTTCTGTAGTCCGGTTGGTAACCCTTGAGGTCGAGGATGGGGGTCCCGTCGAAGCAATCCAAGCCCTTCACCGACAGTCTTGCTCCCTCCCTCTTCAGGAGCTGGACCAGGGTGAGTCCAATGGGATTGGGTCGGGTCGGAGAGTCCAACGCAAACACCCCGACGAGGGGAAGATCTTCGAGTGTGAGGCCTTTCCGGATCAGCCTACGTGGCCGCACCTGCAGAGGACCGATCTGGTCATCTCTGAGCTCGTGGAAGTAGTAGATGACGAATAGATGGGTGTACCCGTCTATTCCCTCCAGGGCCGGAGCGAATTCAGGGAAGATTTCCAGCACGCCTTCGATGTCCCGCTTTTCGGCGCGCACTTCGGAATCGGTTGCATCGGTTCGGACCACACCAATGGATGTCAGGCTGAACTGCATGAATCCTCCAGGGACTGCTCTCCTCTCACTAGAACCGACGATACGAGTCTCGGAATCAACCCAGGAGAATGGTCCGGCCCGCGCCGCCGGCGATGTAGTCGTCGCCGTACGCGGCGTGGAATCGTGTTCGAGCAGCGTCACCCGAGCAGTGCGAGGGGGCAACCCGCTTCACTCCGTGACGCTGGAACGTCTGGACGATCCGACCGATCTCCGCCTCGGAGGCAGACATGAGATGAAAGCCTCCCATGACGAGGGCGATGGTTTGGTCCGGGAACAGGTTGATCACGCGTTGCACGATGGAGAGGATGCCCGGATGCGCGCAACCCGTCATGACAGCGAGTCCCTCGTTCGTCGCCACCACCAATGCCTGCTCGCTGGGAGGGCCGTGCATGGGCCCGGTGGTGAAGAGCCAACTATCGAGTCCGGTTGGCCGTTCAATATCCCGGTACTTCGTCCCTTTCGATGTGATGCTCCGCCTGACAGCATCGGAGAACGACGGCAGGGTATAGACGACAACGTTCGGGTTCACACTGAGAAAGGCATCGAGTCCGCCCAGGTGATCTCCGTGACCATGCGATATCACAACACGGTCGATGTCTACTGGGTCAAGACCCGTCGTTCTCATATTGGCCAGAAGGACTCTTCCGTCGCCTCCGGTGTCGAAAAGCACCGCCTCCGCGGGCGTCGAGACCGCCGAAGCATGACCCCAGGCCGTCACCAGCTCCTCTTCCACGGCGTAATTGTCATAGACCGTGGTGATCGACACCGACCTGGGTTCGACTCGCGAACCCGAATCCCAGTCAGGAAACGTCACAACCACCCCAACGATCGGCAAGGGAATGCTTCCTCATGCCGGATGACAGCCGGCGCTCCCATCAGACAGCGGCCATCTGCCGCAGGACGTAGTGGAGGATGCCCCCGTTGCGGAGATACTCGACCTCGATGGGGGAGTCGACCCGGGCGATGGTGGTGACCTTGGTCTGGGTCCCGTCCGGGCTGGTGGCGGTGACCGGCACGACCTGGCGGGGCTGAAGAGAGTCGTCCACTTCCACATCGAATGTCTCTGTTCCCTCCAGGTCATAGCTGTCGGCACCGGCCCCGTCCTCGAACTGCAGGGGCAGCACTCCCATCATCACCAGGTTGGAGCGGTGGATCCGTTCAAAGGAGGTAGCGATGACAGCCCTCACCCCCAGCAGGAACGTTCCTTTGGCAGCCCAGTCCCGGGAAGAGCCCATCCCGTAGTCGGCTCCCGCCAGCACCACGAGGGGCACCTCTTCCTTCTGGTAGGCCATGGCGGCGTCGTAGATGGAGGTGATCTCGCCAGTGAGGAGGTTCTTCGTCCATCCTCCCTCCATGCCGGGCGCCAGCTGGTTGCGGACTCGAATGTTGGCGAAAGTGCCCCGGGTCATCACCCGGTCGTTGCCCCGACGTGACCCGTAGGAGTTGAACATGGGGGGTTGGACGCCCTTCGAGATGAGGTACCGACCGGCAGCTGAATCGGGTGCGATCGTTCCCGCCGGGCTGATGTGGTCGGTGGTGACGGAGTCACCCAGCTTGGCGAGCACCCTCGCGCCCCGGATCGGCTCGAACGGTGTGGTCTCCGGCGTGAGATCGGTGAAGAAGGGCGGCTCCTGGATGTAGGTCGACTCATCCGGCCAGTCGTACAGCGCCGAACCGGTCGTCTCAATCTGACGCCACTCCTCGGCACCGGTGAACACGTCCGCGTACCGCTCCCGGAACTTCTTCTCGTCGACGTGCTCTGTCACTACCGCGGCGATCTCGGCCTGCCTGGGCCATATGTCGCGCAGGTAGACGTTATTGCCCTCCTGGTCGGTGCCGATGGGCTCGGTGATCGGATCCCAGTCCACGGTTCCGGCCAATGCATATGCCACCACCAGGGGAGGAGAGGCCAGGTAGTTGGCCCGCACGTCGGGGGAGATGCGCCCCTCGAAGTTGCGGTTGCCGGACAGGACGGCGGCTGCCACCAGGTCGTTGGCATGTATCGCCTCTGAGATGGGCTCCGGCAACGGCCCAGAGTTGCCGATGCAGGTGGTGCACCCGTACCCCACCAGGTAAAAGCCCAGTGCCTCCAGGTCGTCCAACAGACCCGACGATTCCAGGTAATCGGTGACGACCTTGGAGCCGGGTGCGAGCGAGGTCTTGACCCACGGTTTCTGCCGGAGTCCCAGAGCGGCGGCCTTGCGTGCCACGAGACCCGCTCCCACCATCACGTCCGGATTGGAGGTGTTGGTGCAGGAGGTGATGGCGGCGATCACCACCGCGCCGTCGCGCAGCTTGAAGGTCTCCCCCTCGATGGGGACTTTCGCCCGGGTCGTCTCCAGAACTGCTGTGGACGTGGGAGCCGGTGACCCTCCCTCGTTCGTCCATTCGGTGACGGATCCAGGACCGTCATCGCCGGACTGCCCGAAGGTGATCTCGAGCTCCTGGCGCCACTGCGACTTCATGGCGGAGAGCTCGATTCGGTCCTGGGGGCGGCTGGGACCGGCCAGGGAAGGCTCGACCGTGGACAGATTGAGCTCCAGCTCGGCGGAATAGACGATCTCTCGGTGGTCGTCGCGCCACAGGCCCTGGGTTTTGTAGTACTGCTCCACCGTCTCAACCAGGTTGTCGCCCCGTCCGGTCAGCTTCAGGTAGCGGATGGTCTGCTCGTCTACGGGGAAGAACCCCACCGTCGCCCCGTACTCGGGGGCCATGTTGGCGATGGTGGCCCGGTTGGCGACCGGCATCTCATCCAGCCCGGGGCCGTGGAACTCCACGAACTTGCCGACCACTCCGTGCTCACGCAGCATCTGGGTCACCCTCAGCACCAGATCGGTGGCGGTGGCTCCCTCCGGGAGTTGGCCGGTCAACCTGAACCCGACCACCTCGGGGAGGAGCATGTAGATGGACTGGCCGACCATGGCGGCTTCCGCCTCGATGCCTCCCACACCCCACCCGACGACACCCAGGCCGTTGATCATGGTCGTGTGGCTGTCTGTCCCCACTAGCGAGTCGGGAAACAACCAGGTCCCGTCGTCCCAGGCCACCTTGGCGAGATATTCCAGGTTGACCTGGTGCACGATTCCGGTCGCAGGCGGAACCACCCGGAGATTACGAAAAGCGGACTGTCCCCACTTCAAGAACTCGTAACGCTCCCTATTCCGCTCGAACTCCTTCCGCGTGTTGATCAACAGAGAGTCGCGCTTGCCGAAGGAGTCCACTTGCACGGAATGGTCCACCACAAGGTCGGCGGGGATCACAGGGTTTACCTTCTGTGCTGCATCGTCGTCGCCGGTCATAGAAACGATCGCCGACCGCATGGCGGCCAGGTCCACGACCGCCGGCACACCGGTGAAGTCCTGGAGGATCACCCGGGCGGGGATGAACGGGATCTCGGTGTCCTCCACGTTGCGAGCGTCGTATCCGGCGATCCCCCAAACATCCTCGGGGGTGACGGCGGCGTCGCCGACGTGTCGGAGAGCAGACTCCAAGAGGACCTTGATCGAGTAAGGGAGCGGCTCGACACCTTCTATGGCATCGAGACGGGCGATACGGCGTTCACCCAGCGGTGTATCGATCTCGCTGTAGGCACCAAACGGGTCGTCGGACATGGAGTCCCATCGGTAGCTCCCAGACATTCCAAGTCTAGAGGACGCTCCGAGACCTTCAGTGAGAGCCGGCTTCGCTCACCAGCGCGGCACAACAAAGCTGGTGACACTCTTCAGACCCGGCGTTCGTCGGTGCTCATGCACCCGGGTCTCGTCATCGTGCCCGAGTCACGGCCTGGGCGGTGATCTCGTCGTAGGCACCGTCGAGGTCGGTGCGCACGAGCCCGGGACCAGTCGAGCGAAGTCCTGGCGGTCTACCAGTCGGAGCAGGGCTGTAGCGTCGGGGCTGAGGCCGAGGCGCTCGGCGGCCTGCAAGGCTCGGGGGTCGGCGAAGGGGAACAGCTCGGGCCAGGACCGTTGGGCTTCCCGAAAGAAGATGTCGACGCCTACGTTGCCGATGCCCTTGCATTCCTTGAGCAGCGCGCGTTCGACTTCGGGGTCGGCTTCCGCTGCGGTGCGCAGGCGGCGGAGGTCACCGCGGTAGCGATCCAGAAGGAGGGTCGCGGTGTCGGCCAGCATTGTGGCGGTGCGCTCGTCGTAGCGGGCGTATCCGGACTGGTTGAGCGTGTGGACGCGTTCGGTCCAAGACGAGTTGGCCATCGTCCGGGCTGTGGTCCAGCCCCGACCGAACAGTGCCCTGGCCGCATTCAACGCTATGCCAGCACGAATGCGTGCGCTCATGAGCAGCGCCATCACCAGGAGCTTGAACAGCTCCGATGGGGTCTCGAGCGAGTGGATCCCCAGCTCCTCACCGTAGGTGTGCGGGTAGCGCTGCACAACCGCCTGGGCCACGTCTTGTGATGAGGGCTGTGCCATGACGACGCCGGGGCGCCCTGCCTCAGCGCGTCTCGCCGCTCGACGTCGTTGGCGCGGCGATCTTGTGCTCGAAACCGCGGTTCTCCAGCTGGCGAGAGCCGCGGGCCCCGCGAAGAGTGACCTGCGGTGGCCCGTTCGTCATCATACCGATCCTGGTGATGGGCGTCCCCCGCCACGAAGGCAGCTCGTCGCATCGATGGGGAGGGATCGTGAACAGCAGCTCGTAGTCGTCACCGCCGAACAACGCCATCTCCAGATCAGCGCAGCGGAACAGGGGCAGCTTCCCTTCGTCGATGACGGCTCCGAGCCCGGACTCCTCGCAGACATGACGTAGATCTGTTGCCAGGCCGTCGGAGAGGTCGATCATCGCGGTGGCGCCGATCTCCGCGGCGGCGGCACCTTCGGCCAGACGAGGTTCGGGGCGCCGCAGCCGCTGGAGCCCAACAGGCATAGCCCCTTCTCGGCGGATGCTGGCAAGGGCCGACGCGGCGGCGCCGAGTTCGCCGGTCACCAGGATGATGTCACCTGGTTGGGCGCCGAAGCGAGGGACCGGTCCTGTCTCAGGGGCATGGCCCAGGACTGCGACAGCGACCGTCAACGCCGGTCCGCTCGAGGTGTCCCCACCGACGATCGGACAGCCCATTCGCTCCGCGGCGTTCGCCAGTCCGGTCATCGTTCGATCGGCCATACCGGGCCGGTTCGGCGGGACGACCAATGCCACGACGGCCGCGGTGGGAGCGCCCCCCATTGCCGCGATGTCCGACAGGTTCACCGCAAGCGCCTTCCATCCGACGTCCTCGGGATCGCACCAGCTGAGGTCGAAGTGAATTCCCTCGACCATGACGTCGGTTTTGAGGAGCAGACCATCGTCCAGCACGGCCGCGTCGTCACCGATCCAATACTGGCCCGCCGGTGCGGCAGGCAAGACCTTGCGGAGCCGCTCTACGAAGGCCCGCTCACCGCCGGTAGAGCTCAACCCGCCTCGGCTCAGAATCGGGTGAAATGCGCAGCTCATCGCACACGACCCCTGCAACGCCGGGGGCGTGCGCCACCGCACCGAGGATGGCGGTTCGCTCCGCTTCAGACTGCACGTCGCCGCGTAGCGTCACGTGGGCACCGTCAATCGTGACATCGACCCGGTTCAGCCCATGCTGTGCGCGCCGGGCGAGCGCATCACCGATCGCGGCACGGACATCCTCAGGGCGGAGGTCCGAGCTCGTGATCGTAATTGCATTGTTCACGCCGCGGATGCCATCGAGATGGGCGATCATCCGCTCTGCCTCGGTGCGCTGGCTGGCTGTGGCGACCTGTCCGGTGAGCGTCACCCGACCGTCGCGGACCGAGACCGACAGTTCCTCGTCCGGAACCAGCGCATCCCAACGCAATACCTGGGTGACCATCCGCTCGAGTTCCTCGTCCGTTATGGAGAGCCCTTCCCGCAACCGGACATCGATTTCGTCGATCACATCGTGAACGCCCTCTACCGAGCCGACTGCAGTCTGAGCCGCCAGCTTCATCGCGTACGCGGGTACGGTCCCCACCAGGGTCACGACGCCGCTGTTCACAGCGGCATCGATCTGTGTCTCGTCGACAAACGCATCCCACGCCAGCTCATCCAGCACGAGACTGCGCAGCTGGTCATCGCTCCTGATCGAACTCATGCCTGTTCCTCAAAGCGTGGTCCTATACTCCGACAATCGGGGTGGTCACAACAGGGTCTAACGACCCTTGTGGGCTGGCATCCGCCGCCCGCGACAACGCCGAGTCAGTCGGGGCTCTGTCGCTCCGCCCATGCTCATGTCTGAGCGGGGACCGTCGCCCGCCTGACCGACCCCTGGGCCGTTAGCCTGCTGCTAATGAAGGAGGCGGCTATCAGGAGGTTGTCGGTCGATGTCCGTCCGCCCTACCACCCGCCGGTAGAGATAGTCGAGCGGAAGGGCCGCGGCCATCCGGACACTCTTTGCGATCAAGTCGCCGAATGGGCGAGCCGGTGGCTGGCCGAGTCCTACCTGGCCAGAACGGGCAGGGTGCAGCACCACAACGTCGACAAGGGTCTGCTCGTGGCGGGCGCGGTCGAAGTCGGCTTCGGCGGTGGCCGCCACTTACGTCCCGCGCGCCTGACAATCGCCGGGCGAGCAGAGCTGCAGGGGTGGAGGATCGAGCGCGAGGAGCTTCTCAGAGGCATGCGGTCCGAGCTCGCCCGGCTCCTGCCCGACGCTAGCACCGACGCCTTCACCGTGGACCTGCATGTCGACTCCCCATCAGAGCAACTCGCCCCGCTGACGGCGGTGAGCGAGCAGCGCGTCCCGCTCGCCAACGACACCTCCTTCGCCGTAGTGTCGCTTCCACGCTCGCCGCTCGAGAACGCCGTCCATGCCTTAACCGAGCAGCTCAACGGAGCGGAGCTGCGTCGAACAGTGCCCGTCGGCCCTGACGTGAAGGTGATGGGCTCGCGCCAAGGCAACCGAGTCCGGATCACCGTCGCCGCCGCGATGCTGGCCCGCCGGGTGACCTCGACCGGCGAGTACCGCGCCGCGGTCGAGGCCGTGCACGACGTGGCCTCGACGATCGTCGACGAGCGGTTCGGATCTACCGCCTCTGTCGCGGTGAACCACGCCAGCTCGCGATCGCCATATCTGACGTTATCGGGCTCGTCGGCCGAGGCGGGCGACGACGGCCAGGTAGGACGGGGCAACCGGTTCGGCGGGCTGATCACTCCATGCCGGCCCATGAGCATGGAGGCCTGCGCCGGGAAGAACCCCGTCAGCCACGTAGGCAAGACCTACCACTGCGTAGCCCACGACATCGCCCGCCGGCTCCTCGCCGAGGCCGACGCGGTTGAGGCCACCGTCGGGCTGCTCAGCCGGATCGGCGACCCGGTAACCCGTCCCGCCCTAGTGCAAGTCGAGACCGCCCGTCCGACCGATCAGGCCCTCGTGCGAGCCATCGTCGAGGAAAGCCTCGCCGACTGGGCCGGGATCCGCGACCGCCTTCTCACGGGCAGCTACGAGCTGTTCTGAGCTGACCTCGCCTTGCTGAGTGCCGGGCTACTGTTGGTATGGCTACTTGATCGCGTGGCGACTTGCCGCCGCCGGCTGCTGAGACATCACAGACCGGGGCAGAAACATCGCAGACTAACTGAAAGACACCACCGCCGATTATGACGACCCGTATGAAGCTCACCTCCACTGCGTTCGAACACGAGGGCGTCATCCCCGAGCGGTATACATGCGACGGATCTGACGTATCCCCTCCCCTGACGGTAGAAAAGGCGCCCGAAGGGGCTGTCACGTTGGCGCTCATCATGGACGATCCGGATGCTCCCGCCGGAGTTTGGGACCACTGGATCGTCTACGACATTCCACCCGGGACTCCTATCCCCGAAGCAGTGGAATCTCTCGGTACACCCGGGCGCAACTCCTGGGGACGAACAGACTATGGAGGACCCTGTCCCCCCAGCGGAACCCACCGCTACTTCTTCTCCGTCTTCGCCCTCGAAACCAGCCTGGGACTGGCTGCCGGCGCCGACAAGTCGGAGGTCCTCGATGCGATCTCCGGTCACGTGCTCGCCAATGCCACCCTTATGGGTCATTACAGCCGATAGCGTCAAGCCACACCGGATCAGACGAGGATGGGGTCGCCTAATTGGAGTATGGATATCGACTGTCCAGTCCCGGTCGCGAAGCGCGGTGATCGGAAGCCTCGAGTCGACCCGGGAAACTATGGGCAGCTCATCTCAGATCCGAGCCTCTTCGCGTCGGTAGAACGTTGTTCAAGCTGGCGCGAACCGCCACATCCATTCCTCCAAACCTGTGCGTCGGCGAGATACGTTCCAGAGGCCCAGGTCCCCGCCCTAGGGGCTTCCGGCAGTTCCTTGGGTTACCCGTCGCATCCGAAGGTTCGCCAGTCGGCATTCCGCGCATCAGCGCCTATCTAGTCACATCGTCGGTCTAACAGCCACAAGGCGTTAAAAGACAGCCGACACGCGACCTTGGCCTCTGACCACCTCTACTTCAGCGAGCTGCCGCAACGCGAACACCAACTTCAAGCCTGGTAAGCCCACGAACCAGCCGACATCGGCCTGAACCCGGTGTCTGCTGGAGCTGACCGGATTTGACCCAGATCTAGCCCGCCGATGGCCCCTTCACAGCCCAGAGGATGTCTTTGATCGAGACCATCCCGATCAGGTTCACGCCGTCCACAACGGGAAGATGCCGGTAACCGGCGGCCAACATCCAGTCAGCGGCCGCCTCCACATTCATGTCAGGGTCGAGCGAGTCGGGGTCTGAGGTCATCCAGGATTCAACCAACACCGAGTCCAAGTCGGCTTGATCAGTGCAGGCTCTGATGACGTCCCGTTCGGTGAAGATGCCGGTGAGCCTGCCGTCGCGCTGTACGGCAAGGGCGCCGACCTCACTTTCAGACATGAGACGAATCGCCTCCCGTAATGTGCGGTTGGCTTCGATCCCGACGACCTCAGCACCGACCAGTTCCCCGACTCTCATCCATTCTCCTTACAAGTCGTCTGCCGCAATTATGCACCAGGCGAACATCAGGTCCTACCGCCTTTGGTCCCTACCACAAGGGACCACGATCATTCCGGAAGGCCCAGCCATCAATCGCGTGAACGGGCCCACGGATTGTCCGGAACACGCATCAGCCGCGTCAAGTGTTGGAGCTCCACAATCAGCGCTCGGTTGCGGAAACAGAACCCCTGCCGGCAACAAGACCCACTGCTACCCGGGTTTCTCCTGGTCATTGGCAGAACCGCGTCTCATTCCTGGGTTGTCGACCGACGTCTGAGATAGCGAGACCGAGGAGCAGATAACAATACGATTCCGGTCCGCTGCGACCTGGGGAAACACCGTCTAGCACAGGTGCGCGCTATGGGAGCACATATGGAGCGGTCGTGGACGGAAACCTCACCACGCTCGTGACGACCAGGAGTACTGAGGAGGAGAGAGGCGACCGGTCCTCCGGTTTGAGGGCTATCCGATTGATGACAATGGGATATCCTTGGGAGTATGACCAAGAGACTTATCGATGTTGATGACGACAAGCTGGAAACGGTACGAGCGCTTCTGGGAACCACCACGCTGAAGGCAACCGTGGATGCCGCCCTGGATGAAGTACTCGCTCTTGATCAGCGTCGTCGCACACTCCTCGCCGAGAGAGATGTCGACCTCGCTGAACTGGCAGATCCTGAGGCCCGTCAAGCCGCGTGGCGTTAGCGCCCTACTACCTGGGTGATACCTCGGCGTTGGCCCGGCTCACCCGACCAGAAGTCGCTGACCGGCTGGATCCACTGTTGGAGGCTGGACTGGTAGCCCGCTGCACACCAACCGATCTCGAGGCGGGATTCACCTCGGCCAGCCCTTCGTCGCATCGCACGATGCGCCGGATGCGCTCCGCCTGGCCGTTCGTTGCGATGGACCAGCCTGTGTTAGATCGGGCCGTCGAGGTGCAGGATGCCCTTGCCGAACGGAGCCAGCAGCGCGGCGTCAAGATCGCCGACCTTCTCATCGCTGCTGCCGCTGAGGCCGCCGGTCTCGTAGTGCTTCACTACGACCACGATTTCGACCGCATCGCTGAGATCACCGGCCAGGCAACAGAATGGATAATCCCCGCCGGCACCGTTCCCTGATCCACCATGATTGTGCAACTAGCGTGCAACGCGACCCAAGATCTGGCTCAAAGTCCCTGGTAGCGGCGCTGACATGCCCGGTTTCCTAAACCGGGTATCCTAGGTTCGAATCCTGGCGAGGGCGCCCCGACAAACCTGGTTCTTCGAGTTCGCCAGGTCGTGTCGCCTTTGGTTCTAATCCCCCGGATTGCGAAAGATGGCAGTGACGGTCTTCAGCATTATCCAGGTGTCGAGGCGTGCCGATCGCTCAGCGACATAAGCCTCGTCGAGTTCGGTCCGTTCCCGGAGACTGATCGTGTCACGCCCCTTGACCTGGGCGAGCCCGGTGACTCCGGGCTTCACCGTGAATCGCGGGTTGTCCAAGCCGATGAGGTCTGCTTCCGGTTGAACCAGAGGTCGCGGGCCCACCAGCGATATGTGGCCTCGCAGGACATTCCAGAGGTTGGGCAGCTCGTCTATCGAAGTCTTGCGGAGTAGCTCCCCGACTCTCGTGACCCGCTCGTCGTCGGGTATGGCTATGGGCAGCTCGTCGCTTCGCGGATCCGACGACGACTGAAGCCGACTGAGGTGCTCGGCGAACACTTCCTCGTCCGCGTCGGCTTCCATCGTCCTCAGCTTCAGGAGGCCGAAAGGCTCACCGTTCCTGCCAACCCGTGTCTGGCGAAAGAAGATTGGACCCCGCGAGTCGAGTCTTACTGCAAGCCCTGCCAGCAGTACGAGTGGGAGTGTCAGCATCCCAACGAGGAGTGACACGCCGATATCGACGGTTCTTTTCGATATGGCAAAGGCGACCTCGATTCCGCTGGCGACGCGTTCGGCGCGGCTCGAGGCCACCGCGCCGGCGACAAGCGCGGTGAGAGCCATTACTTCACCTACGGCGAAAGAGATCGCCACCCGTGCCACGGCATCGAGACCGGGGGTGAGAGCGATCGAGGTGACTGCCGCTGCCAGGCCGCTCAGCCATGCGATGCCGAGACGGACGGGCTCGCCCCTTGCTACGAGGATCTGGCCGACGAACAGGCCCCCTCCCGCAAAGACGACACCGAAGGCGATCAACGCGGCTGCAAAACGGGTGGGAACGAAGCCAGCTCCGAAAGCGACCTCGACGACCCACGGCCCAAGCCACCATCCCAGGGCCGCGGCAACCCCGGCGAGCCCGGTAGATGCCCATCCCATTCCCTTGGCCCAGGAGCGCAGTTCGTCTCGCTCCCCCCGGGCGGCCATCTCGGTGAAGGGCGGCAGCACTCGTGCAAGCAGGTTGTATCCAAAGGTGAGTGGTGCCCGGCCGAGGGTGAAGGCGGCAAATGCGACGCTGATCTCTACCGGTGAGCCACCCAGTAATCCGACGACGATCGGGCCAGCCAGGAGAAGCACCTGTGACGTGCCGGCGGAGAGGACGAGCCCGGTGAGCAGCCCGCGCTCATCAATGCTCTCCCGTTGTTGGGGATCGATACCTTCCCGCTCCACGGTCACCGGAGAGAAAGGTCTCCACAGGAAGACCACCAGTGGACCAAGAATCAGTCCGACTGCAAAACCGGATGCAGAAGGGTGAATCAGCGTTATCGCTATGGCGACTGTGAGCCTGAGCAATGAGGCCCCACCCGAGACCTTGCCGTAGGGCTTAAACCGCCTCCAGCCCGCCATGTGGCCGCGCGCCGCGGCGAACAAAAAGTGGCCGAGAACCGTCAAGGCAGTGAAGACGATGAAACGGCGATCGCCGTTCAGGTAGTCGTCGACTCCAAGGTAGGCGAACATGGTCGATGCCGCGATGGTGAGGCCGGCAAGCCAGTAGACGCGGCCCGGCAGTCCGGGCCGTGTCCGGTCGAGCGTCAGCCTCCTCACCACCAACTGCTCGATCGGGACCATCACCACGATGAAGGTCAGAAAGTGGATCGTGAGTAGCACCGACACCGGGGCGAACGCCTCCGCCCCGAGTGTGCGGCCCCCGATCAGTTGGTAGGCGTACGCGGCGATGCCTGCGACCAGACTCCCGCCGACTATGTAGGCGGTGCCATCGCTCCTCAAATCGGTGTAGCTGACTCGTGGCGGGCGAGCTTTTGAGCCTGGCCCGCCATCGGCAGAGGAGATCAACCGGGGTACTCCTTCAAAGAGAACGCGTGACAGGCTATTGGAGTTGCCATGTTGAACATGGTGAATGAAGTCGGGGTATCAGAACGGCTCCTCATATGATCGAGCACGGAAATGCCAACCACCCCGTCAGCCGGTGCTCCGGCCAGGAAGCGCCGATGGCTAGCAACTTTGGCGTCTTCGCTGCTCCCGGGGCTGGGACAGGTCTATCTCGGCAACACCCGGCGAGCCTATTTGCTGTTCGCCGTCGACGCTCTGATACTCGCCGTATTCGTAGTCGGCCTGAGCTGGTTCCAGCTCGAGATCCTCAGAGCCTGGGTAAGCCTGCCGGCATTGGTGGGGGTGATGTCGGTGAATGTCGTCCTGCTCGCGTATCGGGGGGCCGTCACCGCCTCAACATACTCATCGGCTCCTCCAGAGAGGCCCTCCCCCATATCGGCTCTCGGACTCTCGGTCGCGGTAGTCGTCGTACTGGCTCCCCATGTGTTCATCGGGTATCTCGCAATGGTCCAGTACGACCTCATCGACACCGTGTTCCCCTCCGCTCCTGTCGCTGCACCCGCGTCGACCACCACCACAGCCGTCACGACAACGACGACAGCGGTTGGCACGGCCCCAGAACCGACGTCGACAACGACGACACCATCGACTGTTCCGCCAACCACGACCACGACCGACCCTCCAATCTGGGATGGCCTCGAAAGGCTGAACATCGCGCTGCTGGGCGCGGACGCCGGAGAGGGCCGAACGGGGGTGCGCACCGATACCACCATCGTGGTCAGTCTGGACCCCGACACCGGAAGCACCGTCATGCTGAGTGTCCCCCGGGATCTCTCCGACGCACCACTTCCCCCCGGGATGGGTGTCTGGGATTGTGATTGCTTTCCCGACCTCATCACCCACCTATACGACTCCGCTGAGCGGAATCCGGAGGCCTTCCCGGGACCCGGGGAGCCTCCGTTCAATGCCATCAAGGGAGCACTGGGGGAGATCTTCGGGATGCCGATCCACTACTACGCCATGGTGTCCCTCGACGGTTTTGTCGGGGTAGTAGATGCGCTCGGTGGTGTGACGATCGACGTGCCCAAGACGATCGTGGACGAGATCTACCCCCACGAGGACGGGAGCACCGAGAACGTGGTAATCGAGGAAGGGAGGCGTCATCTGGACGGGCATCTGGCACTGGCCTACTCCCGCATCCGAAGACACTCTGACGACTTCGCGCGCATGCATCGGCAGCGCTGTGTGCTCGCCGCAATGATCGACCAGACCGGGCCGGTCGACATCGTCGCAAACTTCGGGGAGCTCGCCGCCGCGATCAAGGAAAACGTGACAACCGACATACCGCAGGACCGGTTGATCGACTTCGTCGATCTCGTGCCCAAGGTGCATACAGACCAGGTCGCGACCCTGCGTATCACACGCGACGTCTATCAGACCGGTTCCGCCCCGGGACGCGTGTACTACGACCTGGACAGGATCAGAGAGGACGCCCAGGCGCTAATCGCCGACCCTGAGTCGGCGCAGGAGACCCTCGGCTTGTCCGCTCTAGACACGGCCTGCGATCAATCGTTTGACTGAACCCGATAGCGGCCATCCTGGTTGCCGACGCTCCAAGAATCGGTTCGTACTCCGCGATGGTCTCACCTTCCAGGCCAGCCTGAGTCTCAGTAGAGTTTTGCCGAATCCTCCCCGCGGAGCACACCTAGGGGTCAGGACTCGAAGGCCGATGAGATCGCAGCCTCACAAGACGAATACTCGGTCCCGAACATCTCCACCGACCAGTTCGCCCGTCCTCCAGGCCGCACACCACTGACAAAGTCAGACACTGAGGCCAGCTGAGTTCCAGCGCTGTCGAAGAAGTGGACCTCTATCGTCACATCGACCGGCGTGTCGTGGCCATTGATGACTGTCCCGCTCGCGCCATCGGAGAGACAGCCGTCGAGTTCGACTCGAACCTCCTCGATCGTCCCGAGACTCTCCATATCGCGGCTGATGTTCTCCAGGTTCTGCTCGAGCTGGTTGAAAGCATCACCCACGATGACCACACCGACTATTCCCAGGACGATGCCAACTGCTCCGAGGACAAGCCCCCAGGTGGCCATCGCCTTGCCCGCGGATGTTTCTCCGTGTTTCACTCTTAGACGGCCCATCACACCGAAGACCACGCCCAGTATTCCGGGGATGATGGCGAAGAGACCGAGAATCGGTATGAGACCAAGTAACCCACCGACAATCCCGAGGACCAGTGCAGCCACAGCAAACCCGTTGCTGTTCGCTATTGGAGCGGGTTGTTCCGTTCCCTCCGAAGTCGGTAGGACCGCCGATGACTCCTGGGCGCCATCTCGAACGGATCTCACACGGGCAGCAACGGAGGACGCGGAATCGCCCTGGCCGGATACAGCTGCGACAAATCCGGTCTGTTGGGTGCGAAAAACCAACTCCTCCCCACCGGCAAAGATGTGGTAACCATCGGATCGCTCCTCAACGGTTACCTCGTCTGTCGACCACTCGCCGACGGTTGAGCCACCTGCCTGAATGAACAACTTGGAGTCAGCCACCTCGACTCGAACATCTATCGGCTGACCCGAGTCCCCGCCCAAGAACAGCGTGCCCGTGAAAACGGCTATGACAATCTCCCTTCCTCCCTTCGTCCCGACTCCCCAACGTACAGGGGACGACCGACAGATCAATGTCCCAACCGAAAAATTGCGCCTAGCTCACTTTCCCTCGCCCGCCGGGACCTCCGCCACTTCAGCCTCCAACTTCGGCCATGCCGCCATGGCGTCTCTCGTTAGCCCAGGGCCGATGACGGCTCGTAGCGAGGGCGAGCTTCAGAGCGACGAGGGCGCACTTAGCCGTTCGGGAGGACGCCGCGAGCGGTGTCAAGCGAAAGAAGGAAATCCTCGCAGAACTGACACTCGTTTCTAGAGGGCGCTCTGAGAGTCCTCAACTAGACCCGGCAGGCCGAGAGACTGAAAACGACACCTGCACTCTCCTGTCGGTTGGCCCGGGGCCTCGCGAGATCGCGGCGAGCTAATCCTGGGTGGGATCCCGTTTCACCCGAGACTCAAACTTCGGCGGCTTTCTTCGTCTCGAAGCTTGCCCGACTGTTGGCGTCCGTCCGGTCCCCGATGAATCGCCATGAAGTGGCGGCCGATCCCAATACGAGGGCCGTGTCAGCTTCAACACGACGTTCGTCACTGGCGCAATCTCGATTGACTTCCGCCTGCGGTGGGTAACGAACGAGAGTGAATTCAGTTGATGATGACAGAGGTCGGCACGCCGACTCGCCGGCCAAGGTCCCGGCCGAAGGCTGGAAAGACATAGCGGTCCGGGTCAAGGACGAGATCGGCGACGACAACACCAGCCTTGCATCGGCGGGCGTTTCCTTCTTCGGATTCCTGTCGCTGGTTCCCGGCCTTGCCGCGGTGATTTCGATTTATGCCATGTTCGCCGACCCCATGGAGATACAACGCCAATTGTCCGAGTGGCTGGGCAACCTTCCGGAGGAGGCCAGAGCGCTGATAACCGGTCAGATCTCTCGATTGTCAGAGCAGACGACCGGGGCACTCACCTGGGGCACGGTCGTTGCAGTCGGCCTGGCGCTGTGGATGGCTTCCAGTGGGATGTCAAATCTCATCAAGGCGATCAACATGGCCTACGACGAAGAAGACCAGCGCAACTTCCTGGTCAGACGAGGGCTGGCGTTACTTCTTTCCATGGGTGCAATCCTGCTGCTGGTCGCCATCGTTTTCGCCATCACCGCCGTGTTCCCCTGGCTGAGCGAGTTGACCGGCTCGGCTATGGCTGCCGGAGTCGGCCAGGTCGTGGCGTGGATTCTGGCCGGTGCCGCCTTCGCCTTTGCCCTGGCGGTGTTGTACCGGGTCGGCCCCCACCGGGACAAGCCAGAGTGGAAGTGGGTGAGCTGGGGGTCGATCGTGGCTGTCATCCTGTGGTTGGTTGCAACGGTCCTGTTCCGTATCTACGTGGCCAACTTCGCCACTTACGACGAGACCTACGGTTCACTTGCTGCTGTGGTGATCCTTCTCTTCTGGCTATACATCACGAGTTTCGTGGTGCTCCTTGGAGCCCAGATCAATGCCGAGGCTGAGCACCAGACCCGTGCCGACACGACCGTCGGCCGCCACGAGCCGATGGGGCAACGGGATGCCGAGATGGCCGACACTCTCGGCTCGACACGGGCCGAGGATCCGGACCGCTAGAAAGGCAACGGTGACGTGATCACTGAGCCTCTCTCGGCTGGATCTCGACGTGTTCCAGAGGATCGGTGGCGGGCCCATCGAGGATCTTTCCGTCGACGCCGAAGCGCGATCCGTGACAGGGACAGTCCCACGACTCTGCACGGTTCCATCTCACGGTGCATTGGAGATGGGTGCAGGTCGGCGACAAGCTGTGAATATCGCCATCGGGATCGCGGTAGTCGGCCACCGGCGTGAAGACGAGAGGCGATGGTGAGTCCGGCGATCCCGGGCACCGACCACCACGACGTCGACTTCGAGATCCCCTCTCCAGGGTTGGCCACGTCGGCGGCGCCACACCGGCCATCCATGGAGACTCGTGTTCAGACATGCTCGCTCCTCGAGGATCTGGTTCAGCAGCGGACACGGTGGCACCCCTACCCCGATGTGGGCCGTAGAAACGCATCCGCCGGTTCGTCGAGGTCAGGTGGGCGTCGGGGAAGTCCGCGCGTTACCGGAGGCAGTGGGCGTGGCTGCTCCGAAACAGACAGACACAACTCGCAGAATCTGTCGGTCGTGCCACCTACGGTGTCGGGATGAGCGATCTTCCTGTTGAGATCATCCGCAGCAGGCGCCGCAAGCGCACCATTCAGGCCTCGCTGGCCGACGGCCGCATCATCGTGCGAATGCCCCACGGCCTCGACCCCGAAGCCGAGTCGCGACTCGTCGAGCAGGCGATCGACCGGATCCGGCGCAAGACGTCCTCCTCAGAAGTCGACCTGACGAAGCGGGCTCGCAGTCTCGCCTCGAAGTACCGCCTGCCGACCCCGGCCAGCGTGGAGTGGTCGAGCCGGCAGATGAAGCGATGGGGGTCGTGCAGTCCCGACGACTCGCGGATCCGCATCTCAGACCGTCTCGCCTCCATGCCGCCATGGGTGCTCGACTCGGTACTGGTCCACGAACTGGCCCATCTCGAAATACCGGATCACGGACCTCGATTCCAAGCCCTTGTCAACCGATACGAGCTCACCGAGCGAGCCAAGGGATACCTCATGGCGAAGGACGAGGGCCGCGAGGATTGACACTCAACCCTCGTAGGCCTCACGCGCCCGCTCGATGGCGGCGTGGGCCTCGGACACGTCACGCCAGCCGTCAACGGCGGTCTTCTTGCCCTCCAGGTCCTTGTAGATGGCGAAGAAGTGCTCCAGCTCGCTCAGGAGATGATCGGGGATGTCGGAGAGCTTCTCGGCCTCGCGCCATACCGGATCACCGATCGGGACTCCGAGGATCTTCAGGTCCTCCTTGCCCTGGTCCTCCATGACGAACAGGCCCACCGGCCGAATCCTGATCCAGCAGCCCGGGAACGTCGGCTCGGAGACCAACGCCATGGCATCGAGGGCGTCACCGTCGTCGGCGTGGGTGTCGGGGATGTAGCCGTAGTCGGCGGGATACCGAGTCGCCGTGAACAGCATCCGATCGAGATAGATGCGGCCCGTGTCATGGTCGATCTCGTACTTGTTGCGGCTACCCTTCGGGATCTCCACCAGCATGTCGACCAGCATCGGCGCCAAGTTACCAATCCTCCCGCTGATAGCGTCGATCGGAGTCCCATGACCGATTTTCACTACGAGCCTCTGAACCACCTCGATGCATCGTTTCTGGCGTTGGAGACGCCCACATCTCACATGCACGTGACCGGAGTGGCCCTCTTCGACGCCGCCCCTCTGAAGAACGACGAAGGCGGCATCGACATCGAGCGGATCAAGGCGCATGTCCACTCGAAGCTCCAATACATCCCCCGCTACCGACAGCGTCTCGAGTGGGTGCCGTACGACCGTCGGCCGGTGTGGGTCGACGACCAGCACTTCAACTTCGACTACCACGTCCGTCACACGTCGCTGCCCCGCCCCGGCGAGTACCAGCAGCTGAAGAACCTGGCCGGTCGAATCGTCTCGACGAAGCTCGACCGGAACAAGCCTCTCTGGGAGCTATGGGTTGTGGAGGGGCTCTCCAACGACCGATTCGCCATCATTGCAAAGATCCACCACTGCATGATCGACGGGCTCAGCGGGGTCGACCTGACGACCATCCTCCTGAATGTCGCGCCCGAGTCGACCATCGAAGAGGCGTCGGAGTGGACACCACGACCGGCTCCAACGCCGACCCAGCTCGCCGTGGCCGAGGCCGCCCGGCTCACGAGACGCGTCGTTGACGGCTTCACCAGCGCCGGAGAAATGATCAAGGAAGGCAAGGCGGTGACCGACCGCGCCCTGGACAAGACGTCGGCCGTTCTCAACTCCCTGCGCTCAGGTTGGCTAACCGCGTCGACGAAGACTCCCCTCAATCCGGAGATCGGATCGAACCGGCGGTTCACCTGGACCGAGATGGTTCTCGACGAGGTCAAGACCGTCAAGAACTCCCTGGGAGGATCGGTGAACGACGTGGTCCTGGCCACGACGTCGGGAGCCGTTCGCCGCTTCCTCATCGAACACCGTGGTTTCGACCCGGCCGATGCGGAGTTTCGAGCGATGAACCCGGTCTCCACCAGAAGCCCGGGCCAGCAGAGCCCGATGGGCAACCAGGTCTCGATGTGGCTCGTCGACCTGCACATCTCCGAGCCTGATCCCTCCGCCCGATATGAGGCGATCAGGGCTACGACCTCGGAGCTGAAGAGATCCAACCATGCCCTGGGCGCGGCCACACTCGTCGAACTCAGTTCCGGCACACCGATGACTCTCCTCTCGCTCGCCAGTCGCTTCGTCGGACCGCGGATAAGGCCGTTCAACATGACGGTCACCAACATTCCCGGCCCCCAATTCCCGATGTACCTGCTCGAGTCCCAGATGATCGCCAACTACCCGATGGTCCCACTCTGGAACCAGCACGGAATCGGGGTGGCGTTGTTCTCCTACGACGGCCGCCTCCTGTGGGGCATACAGGCCGACTACGACACCCTTCCCGACTCCGACGACTTCGTGTCGGCACTCCACACCTCGTTCCAAGAGCTACGAGAGCTAGCCGCTGCATGACCTCGAATTCCGCAGGGTCGACTCCTTGGACTCTCTTCGCCGCCCTCGCTGGCGCCGTGATGATCTCGTTCTCGGCGATCTTCTTCGCGCTCTCGGAGGTGTCCGCCACCACGGGCGCCTTCTTCCGGGCTGGTTACGCCCTGCCCGTGCTCCTCGCGCTGTGGCTCGTCCGACGCAAGGAGGACCGGCGCCCGATGCGCAGACGCTGGATGGCAGTCGCGGCCGGTGCCGCCCTTGGAACCGACATCGTGGCGTGGCACGCCGCCATTGAGTTCATAGGAACCGGGCTGGCCACCCTCCTGGCCAACACTTCGGTGATCTTCGTCGCCATCGGCGCATGGATCTTGCTGGGTGAGAGACCCCGGAACACAACGATGGGGGCGATTCCGGTCATCCTGGTCGGTGTCACTCTCGTGTCCGGGTTCGGACAGGGAAATCCTTTCGGTGTCGACCCGATACGGGGGACGTTGCTGGGCCTGGTCGCAGCCACCTTCTACGCGACCTACTTCCTCGGGTTCCGCCGCTCCAACGAGGCGCACGCACCCGGAGCCGGTCCCCTCATGGAAGCCACCTTCGGGATGCTCCTCGCGGCGACGGTGCTCGGGCTCATCAGCTCCGGGCTCGACCTGACGCCGAGCTGGCCGGCTCACGGGTGGCTTTTCGCCCTCGCCATGGGAGCTCAGGTCGTCGGCTGGATGATGATTGGCTACGCGCTTCCCCGCCTGCCCGCCGTGGAGACGGCGACGATCATCCTCCTCCAGCCCGCGCTCACCCTGCTCTGGGGAGCCCTGATCTTTGACGAGAGACCGTCGGCGCTCCAGATCGTGGGAGCAGTGATCGTGCTCTCAGGCGTGGCGTTCGTTGCCCTGATCAGGGCGCGCCGGGCACCGGTGAGCCAACAGGCAGCCCCTACCCCGCAAGGATGATCACGACCAGCCTTCCCGTCGGACCGTCGACAACCGCGACCCCGACCCGGTCGTAACGCGGCGTCTCGATCATTGTCCGGCCGTCGTCAGACTCATAGATCCCCTCGTAGGCCCCGGCGCTGGTTCCCGCCAGAGACGCTCCATCAGCGCAGGCCGCCACCTGGTAAGACCTCTCGGCGAGAGCTGCGGCACAGTCCTCGATCCGCCGCAGCCGACCGCTGGTGTATATGTCCTCGGCGTGCTCCTCGGCGAGCCGGTTCATCAACTCCACCTGTCTCACCGCCCCCAGTCCGGAGCCGACCCTATCTTCGTTGAGGGAGTCGACAACCCGTCCAGATTCTTCGCGCGCCTGACGGATCTCGTCTGCCGGAGCGGGAGGGATATCGAGGACCTCGCCCTCCTCCGGCACGGCGCGGGTTGATCCGAACAAATCCCGAAGCGACGACACGGCGGCCATCACGTTGTCCCCAACGATCGACTCGAAGATGCGGCGCGAAACCGCGTCGTCTGATGCGATGAGCTCAACCACGTTGGACTCCTCCAGCTCCTCGCGCCAGGTATCAGGCAGCGGTAGCACCGACGCCAGGCTCACTGCGATGAGAACGACGACGACCCCCCATCCGACAGCGACGGCCGCACCACCCACCCGGTTGACCATCGAGAGCCCGGGAAGGTTCATCACCTTGGACAGATAGTGGGCGGCCACACTCAGCAACGCGCCGAACAGGAGAAAGAGAAGCACCCCTCCCCCGATCCGACCGACTTCGGGGCTGACCCCGAAGCTGTCGGTGAGGAAGTCGCCAAAAGGCGCCGAGAGACGAAAGGCGAGCCAAAGCCCCACAACGAGACCCACCAGGTCGAGGGCTTCGCGTACGAATCCGCGTAGCCACCCTCGAACGAGCATGGCCGCGAGTGCGATTCCCAGTAAGAAGTCGATCATCTGAAGTATCGAGTATCGGGTATCGAGTATCGAGACCCCGGTATCTCGATACTCAGTACTCGATACTCTCTACTCGTCGATCCCGGAACCGGGATCGACGACCCGGATGCGCATACGCTTGTTGGCCTTGCCCTTCGATTCCGTCTTGACCACCTCGATGCGTCCGACCTCGAGTGTCGACTTCACGTGGGTACCCCCGTCGGCCTGCCGATCAAGACCCTTGATGTCGACGACCCTGATCTCCTTCACGAACTCGGGTATTAGGTTGACCTTCGTGCGTATCAGGTCGGGGTCCTGGAGGGCGATCTCCCGGGCCATCGTGATGATCTCGGTGGGATAGCCCTTCACCAACTCCTCGTTGAGTATGCGCTCCACTTCCTTCCCGAATTCCATCGAGATGCCCTCGAGCTCGAAGTCCATACGGGCCTCCCCGGGAGTCATATTCCCGCCGGTGACCTTCGCTCCATAATCTCGATATACCACACCCGACAGCGCGTGGAGGGCGGTGTGGGTCCGCATCGTCGTGTAGCGGCGATCCCAGTCGATCACCCCCTCGACGGGCGTGCCCGGATCAGGTAAAAGCGACCCGTCGGCCACCACGTGCAACGGCTTTCCGTCCTTGCGGACGGTGTCGATGACCTCGACCGACCCACCGTCCCAGGTGATCGTCCCGACATCTCCCGGCTGTCCCCCGCCCCGGGCGTAGAAAACAGTTCGGTCGAGGAAAAGACCGCCGTCGGTCACTTCCAGAACATGTCCCTCGGCGGTCGAGAGATAGGAGTCCTTGGGTGCCAGCTCTTCTGTGGGTCCAGGTCCAGCCATTGGTCGGACTTTAGGAAACACCGGACGGGAATGCCGAAGCGGCCGCCACCGACCGACCAGTGAGAACGTGGTGGGTATCCCCCGTCTTCAGATCGTGGACGTAGATACCGCTTTGGGCCGGAGCCAGAACGAAACGGGAGTCAGACGACCAGGTGATCCAATCTCCGGGGATGGCCGGCGAGAGCTCGATGAGTTCTTCCGTATCACGGTCGAGGACGACAACTCCGAAGCGCCCCGCCATGACCACCTTCGACGCGTCGGGGGAGAAAGAGGCCGCCGAGATCGGATCCAGCCGGTCCGGCAGTGGGATCAATCGCCGTACCCCGCCGCCGGCCGACACGATCTTCAGATCTTGGTCGGTCATGAACACCCACCCCGACTCATGGGACGCGTACGCCTCGCCTTCTTCGAAGTCCTTGAACTCGCCCTCCGCGTTCACGAGCGCCACCTGCTCGTCCTCGATCTGGATGGCATATCCCCACTCACCCCAGGCGATTACCGAGCCCGTCTCGAACCTACCGTCCAGGACGATTTGGGGCACGAGAGTTCTCGCAGCGCGGTACAGCTGCCAGCGGCCCTCATCCTCGGTGGTGAACGCCACCTCACCTGAACGAGAGTCGTGCCAGGCGAAGCTGGTCACCCCTGAGCGAACCGGCATGATCCTGTTGAAGCGTCCCATCGACAACAAATAGCCCTGAAGACCGGGTATCGGCTCGGTGACCGCAACGAACTGGCCCGTGGCATCGAACCTGACCCCCTCCCCGTCGGTGAGCCCTCCCGTGACGAGTGGACCGTCACTCGGCCAGTGCCACACTTCGACACCGGCTCCGACCCCGCCTCCCACCGCCACCAGTGCGTCAGGAAAGTCGGGCACCACCGAGGAGATCCCGGCCGAGTCGGGCGATGACAGCTGTTCGGCGACACTGGTTTGGGTTGTCGTTGCCTCTTCGCCGAGGTCCGGCCCGGTGGTGACCAATGTGCCCATCGTGAAACCAAGCCCGAGACCGACGGCGACGAGGATCCAATGTGGGCGTGGCCGGCGTGGAGGTCTCGTCTCTTCGACCCCGTCCTCGACAACCATCGATTTGGACGTCATGTGCGAACGTTACGCATCGGACGCCGGAGCCGGTTCCCCAACTTCCCGGACGCCCCAACGGATCCCGTCGGTCGCCGTCTAGACTCCCGGCACCGTGGGCAGACCAGCTCGTTCAGTCATAGGCATTCTCATCCTCCTTGCCCTCTGCCTGCCTGCAGCTCTGCCCGCCCTGGCCCAGGAGAGCGACACCTCCATCGGTGGGACACTCACCCGCCCCGAGGGAGAGGAACGGGTTCCCGTGGAAGGCGTGGTCTTCGTGGTCACCGAGAACGGGGACGAGATCGGGACGGGGACATCCGGACCAGACGGAATATGGGAGGTGCCACTCCCTGGAGCCGGAGAGTATGACGTCGCACTCCAGGTCGACACGCTTCCGGTCGGAGTCGAGCCGACCGACCCGGAACGTACGGAACTGACCGACATCAGCATTAGGGAGGGCCAGACCCGACAGGTCATCTTTCAACTCGGTGAAGGCTCGGCTGGCGGGGTGTCCACCTACAGCAGGCTCGCCTCGCTCTTCGTCACCGGACTCAAGTTGGGGGCGATCATCGCACTGTCCTCGGTGGGGCTGTCTCTCGTCTTCGGCGTGACCGGGCTGGTCAACTTCTCCCACGGAGAGCTGGTGAGCTTCGGGGCGGTGGTTGCGTTCTTCTTCCACGCCGCGGGTCTGGAATGGCCCCTGGTCCTGGCAGCGATACCAGCGATCTTGTTGGGGGCGGCCCTCGGTTGGGGCCAGGAAAAGGTCCTGTGGCATCCGTTGCGACGGAGGGGCATGGGTCTCATCTCCATGATCGTGATCTCGATCGGCCTCAGCTTCGTCATCCGCTTCCTGATCCTCATCTTCTACGGGGGACTGCCTCGCGCCTATCCGGGATACGCCGGACAGGGCGCAGTGCAGTTTCTCGGTTTCTCGCTGGTGCCCAAGCAGGTGGTGACCATCGTCGTCTCCCTGATCATCCTCGTCGGGGTTGGCCTGTTCCTCGAAAAGACCCGGGCCGGGACAGCTTTGCGGGCAGTCCGGGACAGCCCTGACCTCTCCGAGTCGTCGGGAATCAACGTGAACAAGGTCATCGCCCTCACCTGGACCCTGGGCGCTGCCCTGGCTGCCATCGGCGGGGTGTTCTTCGGTCTAACCGAGTCGGTGCAATGGGACATGGGATTCCGGCTGCTGCTTCTCATGTTCGCCGCCGTCATCCTGGGTGGCCTGGGCACCGCGTACGGCGCCATGGTCGGCGGCTTCGTGGTGGGGATAGCCGTGGAGATGAGCACCCTCTTCATCCCCACTGAGATCAAGAACGTGGTGGGTCTGGGTCTTCTCATCATCGTGCTGTTGGTGCGTCCACAGGGGATTTTGGGCGTCAGGGAGCGGGTCGGCTGATGGACTGGGGCGATGCATTCTCGAACGGCCTCATTGCCGCGATAGGCCCCATAGGAGCAGCTTATGCCATCTCGACCATCGGACTGAACCTCCAGTTCGGGTACACAGGCCTACTCAACTTCGGCCATGTCGCTTTCATGATGATGGGTGCCTACGGGATGGCAGCCACGGTCGCAGCCGGTGGCTCGATGTGGCTCGGCATCGCCGTTGGCATCGGGGCGGCAGTGGTCCTTGGCCTTCTCCTCGGTATACCCACACTCCGGCTGCGCGCCGACTATCTGGCCATAACCACGATCGCTGCTGCCGAATCTCTGCGTTTTCTGATCCGGTCTCCGGTGACCCGACCGGTGACAGGCGGGGTTTTCGGTATCCAGGGTTTCGCCTCCGAGTTCCATGCGCTTAACCCGTTCGGTGCCTCGGCGCTATTCAACCTCGGACCGATCGACATAACCGGTCGACGACTGTGGGTGATGCTCGTCGGCTGGACCCTGGTTGTGGTCCTGATCCTGATCTCGCGCAGGCTGATCAAGAGCCCCTGGGGCCGACTGGTCCGGGCCATTCGTGAAGACGAGGATGCCTCGCGGAGCCTTGGCAAGAACGTGTTCGCGGTCAAGCTCCAAGCCCTGACCCTCGGCGGAGCGCTCGGCGCCATGGGTGGAATCCTCATCGCCATCGAGCAACAGAACGTCACACCGGACAACTTCCTCCCACAACTCACGTTCATCCTCTTCGTCGTCATGATTCTCGGCGGGACTGGGACCATCTGGGGCCCCTTGGTTGGAGCAATCGTGTTTCAGTTCTTCTTTTTCTTCTTCGACACGATGATGCGGGAGGCCCAGCGCAATGTCGACTGGGTGGGAGCCATCCTCGATCCCGCTGGAGCCGGACAGATGCGTTTCGTGCTCGTGGGCGTTGCGCTGATCGCGCTACTGGTGTTCCGTCCCCAGGGGATTTTGGGCAACAGAGAGGAGGCAGCGATCGATGCCTGACACCCCCGACTCCCTAGCGACCGTGGCATCTGAGCCCGGTGTCTCGAAGCCCGACCCCATACTCGTCGTCGACAACGTGCAACGGTCCTTCGGCGGGCTGAAAGCAGTCGACGTCGACCACCTCGAAGTGCAGCGCAACACTGTCACCGCATTGATAGGTCCCAACGGTGCGGGCAAGACCACGTTCTTCAACCTCCTCACCGGGTTCGACCATCCCGACAAAGGGACCTGGCAACTCAACGGAGGCCCCCTCGTAGGGATCCCTGCCTATCAGGTCGCCCGCAAGGGCATGGTGCGAACCTTCCAGTTGACCCGGGCCATGCCCCGGCTCACCGTGAAGGAGAATGTGATGCTCGCCGACGTGGACAACCCCGGCGAATCGTTGTGGCGGGCCGCTCTCGGCGGCTGGAGAGACGGGGAGCAGTCCGCCGCTGAACGCGCCGAGCGACTGTTGGAGCGCTTCGGCCTGAGCCACATGGCCGGCGAGTACGCCGGGTCGCTCTCCGGAGGACAGCGAAAGCTGCTCGAACTGGCTCGAGCTCTCATGGTTGAGCCCGAGCTGATCATGCTCGACGAGCCCATGGCCGGCATAAACCCGGCATTGACCCAGAACCTCCTCGAACACATCACGGGTCTCCAATCGGAAGGCGCCACAGTCGTGTTCGTCGAGCACGACATGGATGTCGTCCAGGAGATCTCGCATTGGGTGGTGGTCATGGCCGAGGGCAAGGTGATCGCCGAGGATCGTCCCGCGGGCATCGCCGGCAATCCGGTGGTGATCGATGCCTATCTAGGAGAACATCACGGGGAGGCGGCATCATGAACGAAGAGCAATCGCCGCTCCTCGAAGCTCGAGGCATCGTCGCCGGCTACGTACCCGAGGTCGACATCCTCAGAGGAGTCGACCTGACACTCACCGAGGGGGAGATCGTCGGGATGATCGGCCCCAATGGGGCAGGGAAGTCGACGTTCATCAAAGCCGTGTTCGGGTTGGTGCCGGTGCGATCGGGCTCAGTCGCGTGCGCGGGAGAAGACATAACGAACACCCCTCCGCACGACCTGGTCTCCCAAGGCATCGGATATGTGCCGCAACGGGCCAATGTCTTCCCCTCACTCTCTGTCGAAGAAAATCTGCGCATGGGACTCTATTTGCGCCCGGACGCCTGGGAAGAGCGGTTCGCCGCCGTCGTTGACCTATTCCCCCTCGTCAAGGAACGCTCTGATCAACGGGCGGGCTTCCTTTCCGGCGGTGAACGGCAGATGGTTGCCATTTGCCGCGCCCTGATGATGTCACCGTCGCTGCTGCTGCTGGACGAGCCGTCCGCCGGCCTTGCCCCCCAAGCCCAGGACACCGTGTTCGAGAGAGTGAAGACGATTGGCGAGGCAGGTGTCTCAATTCTGATGGTGGAGCAGAACGCGAGGCGGTGCCTTCAGATCGCCGACCGCGCCTACGTCCTCGACCAGGGCAAGAACGCCTACACGGGCACGGGCCGCGAGCTCCTCCACGACCCCAACGTCATCGACCTCTACCTGGGAACACTCGGCAGGGCCAAGTAGGCCGGTCCAGGCATGAGAGAGGGCCCCGGAAGATTCCGGGGCCCTCTCTTCGATCGATGGACGGTTGTTATCAGCCGTCGGTTCCTTCAGCGAGCACCTGGTCGAAGGTCACGTTGTTGCCTTCGGCGTCGTACTCGAACAGGTCGTACGTGCCGGCACCGGGCTGACCGTTGGGCAGGAAGTCCAACGGACCGGAGGCACCGTCGTAGTCGATCTCACCGCCGGCCTCGAGAATCTCCATGCAGTCTGCGAACAGAGCGCACTTGTCTCCAGGCGGGCCCGTGACTCCGACTATCTCGTCGACGTAGTCCGTCGGATCCGAGCTCTGCGCCACCTGCGCGGCGAGCACGAGAGTCATCAGACAGTCGTAGTAGTGGGCCGAGAAGATCGTCGGCGTGTCGGGCGAGTACTCGGCGAACCGGTCCGGGAAGGTGGGCTCACCAGTCTCGGGAGCCGAGGACGGGTAGGTCCCGCGGAAGCCCTCGAGCAGGTCGAGATTGTCCTCACCGCCGAGCGCGTCAGCACCCACGGTGTCGACGAAACCGTCGGCCACGTAGAGCGTGCCGTCGAAACGGCCCTGGGCATCGAGGACCAGCTGGCCACCCTCTTCGAAGGTGATCATCGCCAGACCCTCCGCACCAGACGCTCCGATCTCGTCCATGAGATCTGCGAACGAGCTTTGCTGCGGGTCATAGCCCTCCTGGACGCTGACGGTGACACCGCTCTCCTCGAGATACTCGGAGAGACGCTCGCCGAAACCGACGCCGTACTCGTCGTTACGCCAGATGACCGCCGCGTTGCCGATCCCGTCGGCGATCATCAGGTCGCCCAATGTGGGGGCCTGCAGCTCGTCGGACGGTGCCGTGCGGTTGTAGTACGGCTCGAACTCGCTCAGCGAAGCCGCTGTGTTCGACCCTGAGCACATCGCCACTTCGGCGGTCTGGACCTTGTCCACGATCGCCGTCGAGACGCCGGACGCAGCTGCGCCGATGATCCCGTGGTGGTCACCCGTCAGCAGCTGGTCGACGTTCTCCGAAGCGACGTTCGGGTCGGTGCCGCTGTCGAGGTGCTCGAGAGTGACCAGGCCGTCCTGGTATTCGTTGATTTCCTCAGCACCCATCCTGATCGGCTCTTCGAGCGCGTCGATGATGGCGGCCAGCTGGCCGGTCTGGGGTAGGAGCGTGCCGATGGCCATCGGTACGGGCTCGAAATCCGTCGCCTCGCCCTCGGTGGTCGTGGTCATGTCCTCCGTGGTAGTTGTCTCCGCTGCTTCGGTCGTCGTCGTCTCGGCTGCCGTGGTCGTGGTGTCGCCGGCGTCGCCGCCGTCGCCACATGCGGCCACCACAAGGGCCAACACGCTGAACAACGCGAGCAAGCGGATATACCGTCTACTCATTCATTCCTCCAGGTTTGTCTTTCATACATGCAGGGTGCCCGTGGGCATCCAGGGCGCAAGACTAACCGTGCCACGGCCATGTGAGACGTGAAACGACTCTCGAGACGAATTCAGTCCTTCAGACCTTCTCGTCTTCTGGAACCTCGGTATCGCTCAGGCGGGTCATCTCCTGGGTGTCGAACAGCCGGGTTTGGGCCGGGTTTCTCCGCATGCGCGCGAATCGCTCCGGAGGCGGGGTGACCTCGATCATGGCCTCGCTTGCCTCCTCCCAGGACTGTCCCAGGACCCGGGTCCGCCAGAAGTGGCCCACGACGATCCTGATTGCCGCCGTCGCCGGGATGGCGACCAGGACTCCCAGGATGCCGGCGAGGGCACCACCAATGATCAGAGCCAGGACAATGGCCAGCGGTGACAGGTTGACCCGAGCCCTCTGGATCGCGGGAGTGATCAGATGATTATCGATCTGCTGGACCAGGGTCATGATGAGTACCGCCCAGACCGCCTGCCAGGGATCAGCGTTGAGGAGAGCGACCAGTGCGGCCAAGGCGCCACCCACGACCGGTCCAAGGAAGGGGATCAGGTTCAAGAAACCGGCAACGATTCCGACGATCAGCCAGAAGGGGAGGTCGATGGCCCACATCCCCACGCTGGAGCCGATACCGACCATCAGCGCCACGATAAGCTGGCCCCGCACGAACGAACCCAGCGCCGTGCCCACTTCTCCGCTCACGTAAGCCACCTCGCTGCGATGGTTCGGCGGTGTCAGCTCGAGAAACTGCTTCTTGAACCTGTCGAGGTCCATCAGCAGGTAGATCGCCAGGACGGGCGCCAGCCCTACGACGGCGATGGTCTCGGCCACCCCCCGCAGGACGACACCAGCCCCGGCCCCGAAACCGAACAGCAGGTCCTGGATGGTCGCCTGGTTGGCGGGATCGCGCAGCCACGCCTCGATGGCTTCCTGGGACAGAAGTTCGTCGATGTTGACTCCGAGTGTGCGGGCCGCCTCCCGCAGCCACTCGACGACAGCCACGTACAGGTCGGGTAGTTGTTCGATGAGTTCGGCGCCCTGTGCCTGAACCGTGGGCCACACCAGAGAACCAACGGCCACAATCACCGCAGTCAGCGCCAGAAAGGCGAGAATCGCGCCGACCAACCGGGGGAGGCGAAGACGTTCGAAGACCTTGACCGCTGGCTCGAGGAGGAAGACGAGGCCGGCCGCGAAAGCGAGAGGCAACCAGATAATCCTGATTGCCTCTCCGATTACTAGGAACACCCACCCGAGAGCGACCAACCCGACGGCGATCCAGATGGCAAGTGCGATTTGTCGCAGACGGTCGCTGGACACAGTCAGATGAGTCTATCGTCGTCGGCTAACCCTCGGCTACGGTCACGTCTGCGTCGGTGACCACGTTGATAACCCATCCCGTTCCGGAAGCCGGTGCCGTGGCGCCTCGATCGACCACAGACCAGGACGCGGGAACTGAAGCCACTCCGACAACCCGTGCGGGTGTGTCAGGTGGGACTATCACATCGAATGAGCCGTCCACCGTCACCGGGATCTCCTGGTCGACGGAACCCAGCCGAACGGTGCCATCTCCGTCGAATTCCAGTTCGCTCACGGTGAGGTTCGTGAGATCGGCGTCGATCGCCCCATTGAGCGACAACGACCAGCGTGGCGTCTTTGAGAGGAACAGGTGCCATCCTGCAAAGGAAAACACACCGGGGTTGGCAGGCGCCTCGAGCTCGACCGAGACCGCGGAGTCGACTAGTTGCTCGTTGGCGCCTGGTATCCCGATGATGCCCCCGGCCCTCACCGGCTCGACGCGGTAGAGGAACTCGGATCCCCCTCTGACGTTGATCTCGCCGTCTATCCCGGCCTCAAGAGATGCCTCGGTAAAGCCGTCGGATTCCGGACCGACGAGGCGATGCGCCGCTGAGGGCATGACCGTCCAACCGGCCAGATGCCCCCACAGGAACAGGCCAACAAAGATCAAGGCAACGAGAGGCACGAGGCCCGCGGCACGGAGAGTGCCGAACTTCTTGTCGCGAAGGAAGTAGGCCGCTGCAGCCAACCCGAGCCATACCGGCCACCAGGCGAGAAGATCGGCTGCGATCGATCGGCTCAGCCGTCCGCTCACCGCAACCCCCAGGATCAGAGTCAGTGCGCCAATCGGCAGAAGCCAGACTCTTGGGAACGCACGGCCGAAACCGACCGCCAGACGGGTCATTCCGTGTATCCGGTACCAAGCACGAGGATGACGTCGGCTCCCTCCTGGAGCGTTTCGTCGGGCAGGGATTCGACCGTGGCATCGGGAAGAAAGTCGAGCAGCCGCGATGCTTCGGCGGCGAACCCTTCCCGATACCAGATGCGGGAGGGGTCTTGCTCCGGAGTGAAGTTGTCGGGCGTCAGCGTTTGGTATCCGGCTTCGGACACCTCGGTCGTCTTCCTCCCCGCGGCCCCGTCGAGACCCATCGAGTTGAGCACCACGACAGTCACCTCGGAAGGCTGCCTGACCTCCACAGTCGTGGACGTGTCGGACAGCGTCGTCGTCGTGGTGTCGGTATCGGCCGTCGTGGTGGTGGTGGCATCGGCCGTCGTGGTGGTCTCTGCGACCGTGGTGGTTGTGGTGGTCGTGATCGGCCCCGTCGTCGGCTGGTTGGCGAATAGGTAGAGCAGAAAGAAGACGGCCGCTCCCACAACGAGGATGCCAAGAATCATGATCGCCAGGTCGCGATAGAACGTTCCCGGCGTTTGCGACGCGTGTCTCCCCTTGTTGGTCATCAGATTGCCAGTCCGGCCTCGATCGGATCTTCGATGATGGTCAGAACACGTTTAGTGGTCAGCGGGTCGTAAGCCAACGCAGCACGACCTGACACCATCGAGCGGAGCCGCTCGTAGTACTCGGCCGCGGACAAACCGAGACTCATCTCGATCGCTTGATCCTTTGGTCCCGGTTCGAGCCAGGCGGCACGTTCGAAGTCGAGGATCGCCCTGTCCTCTTCGTTAAGCATCGCAGAAAGAGTAAGACCGGCGACGTTCACGACTGAGGATTTGGCGGTCCGACGATGCGGGCCGACCGGCCACGGCCTTTGGGTGACGCTGGGGGTCAATTCGCCAATCGACCTATCAGCGATGCGGCCCGACCCGGCGTCTGTTTGCGATTCGGCCGAGCGGCGATGTAGGCCGACCGGCGTCTGTTAAACCCACCTGATCACTGCTGACGCGGGCAGTGAGGGTGGAACCCCCTGCCTACGAGCAACGGGCGACGATCGGAGGCAAGGGTCAAAGTCGGTCCACCATCAAGGCTGAGCCGCGTGCCGGAGTCGAACCGACGACCTGCTGATTACAAAGTAGGGCCGGGTAAACGCTGTGCCAGATAGGTGAAACCCCAGGTCAGCAACCACCGGACAGGGGAAGTTATCCACTGTCCACCACCTAGGGAGGTACATGACACGCTCACCGTTCCATCGAGGCGACTATCGGAGGGCACGACGGTCTATCACCATCGCCATGGTTGAGCTAGAAGCCCTCGAGCCGCGTATGCAGCTCGCCTACAAGCACGACGAGATACCGGCATCCGTGGTGGCGGATCTGTCCCTCGCTCGTCTTATGGTCGAAGAACTCGACCGCCTGCTCCGGGGAGCGCTCGACATCGCCATCAGCGACACCGGGAAGTACCACGACGTATACGCCGACGCCACATACGACCACCGCCGACTGGCGGAAACAACAGAAGGAGAAACGAAATGACCACTGAGGAACAGATCCGCGAGGAGATCGAGAGCATCGACTGGGACGCGATCCGCGACCAGAACCGACTCGAAGACATCGGATCAGAGCTGTACGACTACGCAGCCCACATGGACACCTACAGCGACCTATACGACGGGGTCTACGTCGTCGGGATCGTCGCCGGCATCATGGACTCGTTTTCGGCCAACAGGTCGGATCGGATGCGCCGGGGCGACGGCCAGCACATTGCGGCCGGATTCGCGAAGGCGATGGTCCGGGCCGCGGCTAATGCTGCCTGTAAAGAGGAGGAGACAGAATGACTACCACCACGGAGAAGATCGAAGAAGCCCGCCAAAAGGGCCTCGAGGAAATAGACGCTGCGCGGGACGCGGGTGACAGTGAAGCGTTCTTGGCGGCGTTCAAGAAGTTCGATGAAGCGGAAAAGGCGCGGCGTCGGGCGGTCAGAACGGCCATCGAGGATGCCGCGCCGGGGGCCACGAAACTTGGCATCAAAGGAGTGGAGAGCATCGTCGACCTGGTCGTCGAATACGCCGACACAGGCCTTGGGACGACGGAGATGGCCCAAGACGTGGCGCGGGTGTTGGCTAAGAACTCGCTTCTAGTGAAGGTGCTCTCAGCGTATGAGGCAGAGTGGCGAGCCCTCCAAGACGAACCCCCTGCCGACGGGGTCGTTGGCCGGGCGTGCGATGAAGCCATCGAGACGCTTCGCCCCTACTGGGAGAAACACCTGTAACCCACAATCTTCCCGGCCCGGCTCCTTTCGCTCTCTACCCGGATGCTCGACGGGAAGGGCCGGGAACACGAGAACCCCCGCGGGTGGTGCCGCGGGGGTTCTTTTCGTCAAGGGTGAGTGAGGCTCGGCCGGGAAATGTGGCTTAGACGGCGAGCCTCCTTTATGGGGCTAATCCCCTATAGACGGGTCAGGGTCGGGCGGTAGGGTGAAAGGCGTGAAACGGGAAGGAGTGCGTCCACAGTGGGTGGTATCAGTGGTCTTGGTGCTCCAGTTCGGAGTGCCACTGGCCGCTTTGTTCTACCGCGTGTTGACCGGCGACGTCACGCCCTACGGTTGGATGATGTACAGCACCGGGTAATCGTTTGGACGCTGCTCGCTGCGGCGGTCATCAAGGCACTCACCGTTGCGAATGTCTGGATCGCGGCAGCGCTCCTAGCATCGGCCGCTGTCGGGTTCGTCGCGCCGAGGTTGGGGGCTGCAGGCGTCGCTGTCGTACTCACACCGATCGTCGACACCAACCATGAGATGTTCTTGTTTCTCGTCGCCGTGTTAGTCGCCGGGTTCCCCGACACGGCACAACGCCGTCTTCTGCTACGCACTCAGATGACTGCGTTGTACTTGTTCGCCGGAGTCGCGAAACTTCATCCAGGGTGGCTATCTGGCGAGTTATTGAACCGGGACGGCGCCCTTATGTTGTTCGGCACACTCCCCACAGGTCTGATCGTCTGGGGGACGATCGTCGCCGAACTGGCAATGGTGCCGCTTCTGTGGTGGCGTCCCAGATTCGCCCTGTATTTCGGCGCGGTCCTTCACGCGGCGATCATTGTCGGCGTGTGGACGCTCGTCCCCGAATACCGTGCGGGCCTGGTGGTGTTCAATGGTTTGGCCGTCGCCGTCCTGTTCGCGGTTATGCGACCGACCACTTCTCCATCAGATAGTCCTCGACGTCCTCCACTTCGGTTGAGGTGAGGAGGCGGTCGTAGGCGATCCGTTCGGCGTAATAGCCCTCCACCCGCTGGCCGGTGTCGTTCTGCCAGAACCAGTTGTAGATCGACATCGACGGATTCGAAGCGGCGTGAGTGTCCGAATGCTCGAGAGTGCCGTTGACTCGGAAGTCGACCGATGTGGCGTCTTCGACCTGCAACGCGATGACGATCCGCTCGTCGAGTGACGCCGCCCATCCGGAGGATGGTTGGAGGATCTCGGTGCCGTTCCACCGGACCCACGGCCTCCCCGTGTTCGAATTAAAGATGAAGAACGTGTCGCCTTTGCTGTCAGAGTCCGACCGCCACAAGCCAGGGTTTAGGCCTTCCCATGCGGTCGGGATGAGGACGATGAACTCGGTCCAGTCGGATGCTGCGGCGACAGGCACTCCGGCGGCTGTCTCCATGACGTCCCCCGGACGGAAGTGGACTGCTGGCAGGGTTCCGAAAATGTATTCGGTGTAGATAGGCCAGGAGCCCGCGGTGCCGGTCTTGTCGTGGCCGTTGCCCGACTCGTCCTCCCAAGTTCCGACTCCGTCGCCAGTCTCCAGGCCGGTGAGTTCGCTGGCGTCGACCCACTGGAGAAGACCGGAAGTCACGTCCAAGGTGGGAACTGTGGGCTGGTCGGCGTTGTCGACCACGACGGCAGGCTCGACCGCCAGATCCGAGGCGAAGTCGGTGTAAGTGTTGTATTCGCCTCGGCACCAGATCACGTCGAACGGGCTGGCTCCGCGGGGCACCATCGGCCGGAAGTTCTTATCCGGAGCCGGGTCGGAGTTCTCCGTGATAGCTGTCGACGACCATGACGTGCCGCCGTCGCTGGTCGTCCACTTCTCCAACTCCCAACGATCTGTCACCACTTCCCGGGCGAGATAAACGACGTCTGTGTCCGCATGGTCCAACACCACCCCGGCGGAATACTGCGGCTCGCTGGTGCCTTCATAGATGTGTTTCCCGGCGCCTGTGATTTCGTTGACATCCCAGGAGCCATTGAGTTTGGCGTACTGGTAACGGTGGTCTGTGCTCGACGGCAGAGTGGCGAAGACCATCACCGGGCCGGGGGCGACATCCCAGATCCACGCCGGATCTCCTGCCACGCCGTCGTACACCTGAGTCACGTCGGTCGTGTCAAAGGAAGGGGAGCCGATGTCGGTGCCGTCCGAGTCGCGCCAGGTTCCGTCGTCGTAGTGGAGGTGGTAGATGCTGGAGTCGGCGTCGTCGGGGTGGTCGTCGGTCATTCCGAAGTGGATCTGGTCGACACCGTCGGAGGCGACCTTCATGTAAGGGATCTTTCCACTGCCGGGTTCCCATAGAATCGTGTCTGTGGACCAGGTGTCGCCGTCGTCGTCCGAAGTGCGATACCGCCATTTATCTGTGGAACCCTCTCCGGTGCTGTAGAAGAGATACCAGCGGCTCTCTGATGAGAGATAGATCAGATTCGGGTAGGTGCAATGGGCCGTGTCGAGTGTTTCGGGTAACGGCCAGTCCCACACGTCCTCGGCGTCGACAGAGATCCGTTGCATCAGGTCGCCGTTGTGTTCGGAGTAGCAGGCGAGGATTCGGCCGTCGGTGCGGACGCCTAACGCGGCGACATGGTGGTCGTCCTGGTCGGCGTCGGTAAGCCGGAAGTCGAACCACTCGTTAGTTGAATGGTCGTAGGCTCCGACCCAGATCCCATCGGATGCAGTCCAGGTCACATAGGTTCGGTTGTGGGTGCCCGAATGGTAGGTGGCGCGGGGGTCGTGGAACCATGTCCACGCCGCATCGGACGTCAACACGTCAGTCGTCTCTCCGCCGTTCCCGCCGTTCCCGTTTTCGGCAGGGTTATGAACTGTAAGTCGTCGAGCAAGCATGCTCATTGGTTAGTCTCCTTTTCGATCAGCGGGATACACGGTCAACTCCTTGGAGCGCCGGGTTTCGAGTTCGACGACTCTCAACCGGACCGAAGCGGCCATCGCCCCTAACGCGGCCTCGGCCCGGCGAGCCTCATCGAGGTCGGCGTGCTCGATGAAGTCCTCTAACGCTTTCTGGTCGACTATCGGAGCCATCACGACCCCATAGTCCTTTTTCCCGCCTTTTTCCTGCCGTTTTTCGACTTTCGCTGGCAATGGGCGGCCTGGCACCACTTCCGCGGCCGTCCGCGGTCCTGTGGCGGGAGAGCCGACCCGCAGCCGCGGCACCGGCCCTCGTCGACGGTCTCGGCTTGGACCGCGGCGAGGGCCTGCGCGCTCCGGGTCAACAGGCCGGCCCACTCGTTAGGGAGCCGATCCCGTAGCTCGAGGACACGCGCGACGTCGTTCACTGTCTTGTCTACCGGACGTCGAGGACAGACCCGCCGGGGGCTTTCTCGAACCGGGGCGCCACCGCGGTCTTACGGCGCTTCGCTGGTACGACAACCGCCACGACCTTGTCGCCGGAGAGGGCGGCACGCAGCCGACGCCGGGACCATTTCGCCTGATCGAGACCATCAGAAATGGCGACCATTTCCTCGAACGACGCGGCGCTGCCGGCAGGAGTCCATGACACCGAGCCGTCGCGGGCAACCTCGCCGATCTTCCGGCCGCCGGACCTGATAGGGACAGGCTTCGAGACCGTCCCTGGAAGCGACAGCCGCGTAGGCCGGCCATCAGAGTCCTTGCCGAGAGCGACAACTGGAATCGACGTAACCCGGCTCACGACTTGGCCTGCTTCTTCTTGCGTGCCTTCGCCTTCCGCTCCGCGTCCCGGCGCCGGCCCTCAGCGAATTGCTGTTCCAGCAGCTCTTGCGTCGCCGTTCCGGCACCAGGACGACCAAACTCGCGGTCGGGGGTCACGTAGTTGCTCTCCGCGGCCATCATCGCCTCGAACGGGGTCGCTCCTTCCTGGGCAGGGACGCCGGCGAGGACGACATTGGGCTTGGCTTGGGCGCGGCGCTCTTCCGCTTCCGCGGCCCGGCGTGCCTCACGCTCCCGACGTTCCGCAAGAAGCCAGCCAAGGTCATCCCGGCTAATCGACGGGCGCCCGATGTCGTCCTCGACAACCTCGATGCCGTTGGCGGCGAGCATGTACGCGAACCCGCGCACCGGCTCGGTGATGTCCAGCCCTAGATGACTGACCGGGATTAGCCGGCATCCGTCACACATCGACAAGACTTCAGTCTCAGTTGTCGACACTTCTTCTTTTCTCATTGTGAACCTCCTCGGTTCGTCTTGCGCCGCCACCAGGGACGGCTTGCTTTCTCAACTGGGACAATCTCCATTCCCAGAACCTTGAGAGCACCAGCCAGCTGGCGCTCCACCCGAACCCTCGTCGGCATATCCACCGATATCGGATCGACCGTCACGACAACACCGACCACCGACTCGGGGGTCACCCGCGCCGGCGCGGTGAACGGGTACGCGCGGCGTCTCACTCGTCCTCCCCACTCTCCATGCTGGCCAGCAACGCCTTCACGCGGTCGGGGAGCGGCCCGCGGCGTCTCGGCGGCGGCGGTGTTGGTCTCCCCGCGAGCCTTCGCCGCTCGGCCAGGTACGCGGGCAGCCACTCAAAGAAATACCGGTCTGCCTGGTCGGTCGCCCGAAGCCACTCGTTTCGTAGTCGCCGCTTCTCCTCCTCAGCCTCAGATCCCCAATCGTCAAGATCAGGGACCAGCTTCGCCGGGAGTTTGAACGGCCCGCGGTCGCGTCTCTGTCGTCTAGCCATCAGTTCTCGCTTTCTCCCAACGGGCGCGGGCGGCCTTCCGCGCCAAGTGGGTGATCTGTGACTCGCCCTCCTCGTCCTCGGCCGCGCCCGGCGCCGGGAGACGCAACGCCTCGACCATCCGCGCCAACAACGCCGAATAGTCCCGCTGGGCTTTCAGCAACGGATGTTCGACTTCCTGGCCGGCCGAACCCGTCGAGGTCAGCACGTCCAACGCGGCCACGTCCCGGTTCACCCGCTCCAGGGCGTCACACACTTCGACCACCTGATCGAGCAGGACCATCTCGCCAGCGTCGAGCGTGTAGGTCTCAAGGATCGCCGCCCGGAGCCGCTCGCCCGGTGAGTCAGCCATCAGCGGCCACCCGCAGACTTTGAGCGCCGCTCAAAAATGGGCCTCGGCACGCAGGGGAGAGAGACGCCAGGAGTGTACTCGCCGCTCCTAAACGCCTCTAAAAAAATCGGGTTCATGGTTTCGATCCTTTCTCGATCCGCTTCACTTCGACGTTGGTGACGCCGCGGTCCCGGAGTTCGGCGGCTTCGGCTTTCGCTTCCTTCTCGGCTTGGTCGCCGTGGTGGTATCGGGAGACGGGGTAGGGGGAGCCTTCACGGAAGTATTGGACGCGCCAGGCCACCATTAGTCGACGCTCCTGAGTGCGGCTTCCCCGAGCACGGTCTCGAGGGATTGGACGACGGGGGACTCCTCCCGCCAGCGTTCCCGGTCAGCCTCCTGGATCTCCTCCCGGTCTACGAGGGTGCGGTCCTGGAGGGAGACGACGGCCCGGTGTGCGGTCCGGCGGAGCTGTCTGCGGGTCCGGGTGGCGGAGCAGGGGTGGAAGACCATTTCGACGCCGGCGGGGGGTCGGGACTCCCAGCCACATGCCGCGCAACTGAATGTCAATCTCTCGGTCACTGGTGGCCTCCCTCAATCGTGACCAATCGGAGGGCTCGTAGGTGGGCGCATTGGTCGGTACGCGCGGGACAGTCACAAGACCAGACGCCTCCCGGGTTGAGTCCCAGCGAGTAGATGCGGCCGTCTCCGCGGCATAACGCGTCGATGCGGTTTTCATTGACAGCGACAACTAACAGTCGGCCTTCGGTGAGGTATCGACGGGCTTTGTTGAAGGCTGACTCTCTCATCGGCGGTACCCCTCGATGCCTTCCGCGGCGAGTTGAGCCCACTCAACGATGTCCAGAATCAGACGGTCGCGTTCTTGAAGCGACGCCGCCCGCCCTTCAGGGCGGCGCGGTGGAGCGTTCTTGAGTCTCTTAAGACTCTTAGTCCCTACGGCGGTAGGGGTCTGAGCGCGTGGCGGTAGGGGTCTGAGCGCGTCGTCGTAGGGGTCTGGACTTGGTACCCCCCTACGGTGGTAGGGGTCTGGATAGGTGCTCATACGACCCTCGGTCCTCGGTTGATCCGATACGTCGGCGGCTTCTGTTGAGTCGCCTTCGCTGTCTGCTTGATTGCCCCGGCCTTCTCGAGTCGCCGCCAAGCTCGCCGCACCGTCTCGACCTGAGACAACCCCAAGTATTCGGCAATAGTCGCCTGCGAGACGAAACAGTTAGATCCGTCGTCGCGTCCGTGGGCGGCCATTACGAACAGGACCGCGCGGGCGGTTAGGTCGAGGTCGGGCCAGGTACAGACGAGACGGCCAGGACTCGCCCACTTATCGCCAGCCGACTTCTCGGTCTTGGCTGGCTTGCCGTTGGCGAGGGCTTGCAGGTGGCCGTCGAATCGGTCGCATTCCTCTGAAAACTCGCGCTCCATTGTTGGGTCGCCGTTCGGGAGTTCGTGCGGCTCGTAGAGTTCGTACCAGGCGAGCAGGTAATAGCCGATTACATCGCCGCGTCTGTCCGGGTTGTCGGCCAGGAAGTCATCGAGTGTCTCATTGAACACCGTCGAGAAGAAGGGTTTACCGGCTTGCTCGACGTGCCAGGATCGGTCCGCGGCGTATTCCCTTTGGGCGACCGTCCAGAACGCTTCGCCGGTAATCACGGCGACTCCTCGACCGGGTGGTATTCGCAGGACTCCCCACGGACCGGGACAGCGGTCTTGGCGACCGGGACTGGACTGTCTTTCCCGTCGAGCATGACAGCGGTTCGACGGTTCGCCGCATACGGGCTGACTGGCCGGTGGCCGGTGGCTCTCAGCCAGGCTTGACACCGGGTCTCGTGTAGGGCCGCGTGGGCGGCTTCTACGGCGGCTCTGACGTCTTCGGGCGCGCCGGGTATGGCGCGGACTAGTGAGAGTGCCATGAGCCGTCACGCCGACCCTTCCACGAAAGGCAGAGTGCCCATATCTAAAGAACGGGCGCGACAGTCAGACACGCAGGCCAGCCGGCCGCCACAAGCCGGGCACGGTTCGCCTTCCGCGGGCGCTGGGACCGACTCCAACCGATACAGGTACGCGGTGCCCTCATGGTTGTGGCGGTCACACGGCCGCTTAGACCAGAGGATGCCCCGATTTTTCATGCGGTTCAGGTGCGCGCCGAACCGGGGAATCATCATCGACGCATAGAACGTGTGGTGTCCGCAGACTTCGCCGTGTTCCAGAAGGACCGAAAGCACTCGGTCGTATTGGCTTGGCCTGTTATCCTTGTCCTTGTTGGTCGGTGTGGTAGCCGATGTTTGGGAAGCGGCCTCTTGGCGGGGGCCGCTTTCTCTCTGGTCGAAGCGGCTCATGCCACACCCGCCTTCCGGCGAGCTTGAGCAGATTTCAGCGACAGCCGGTAGAAGTACGCTTTGCGGGCGTGTTCGGCTCGGCGGTGGCGTTCAGCTTCGGATAGCTCCCGGTTCGGGTCTACTTCATCGAGAAACCGATCCATGAACGCCGCGCGGGCGGGTTCGGTGTGTTTGGTCGGGTCGACCTTGGAATGCAGCGTGTGGGCTGCGAGTCGGGCTCTGAGGCTCCGCTCTTCGGGTGTGAGGTTGGAAATACCCCTAGGCATGTGGAGAACTCCTGTTCTCTCACCGTGCCCGACGGGCGAGGTCCTATTCCGGCTAGGCCTGGGGGCGTATTCCTATGTGCTTCTCAATATAGCACAGCGGACCTTGGTTATCTGACTTCTCGGATCGCTCGCTGGATTTCACTAAAGGCCTTCTCACCAATTCCGTGTCGCGGGCAGTAGAACTCAACCACGGAATCAGGCTCCTGAGATAGCTCTGTGTGCGTGAGATGCGACCGGCGGTGCAGCCAGAGTGGCTTATTGCCGGTCTGTACTCCGTCTATCGGGGCCTTGCGCACCAGTTCGATTCCGTCCGGGCCGAGTTCGATTGTCCCGATGGCCTGGCGATGGCCGTCGACGTTGCATCGGACAACAAAGGTTGTCACAGGTCCCCCCATAACGGATTATTGCGGTAGTTCTCCCGCGCCCTCTGGTCCGCGGCCGACTTGCCGTACCGTTGCAGCATCTGCGGGCTTGACCATCCGGCGATCCGTTGCAGGTCGCCTTCGTTGCCGCCCTGCGCGAGCCACTGGTGCGCGAAGCTGTGGCGGAATTGGTGGGCGTGTAGACCGTCGAGTCCGGCGTCTTTGGCGCGGCGTCTGAGGATCTGCGTTATCCCTGAGTCGGTGAGCGCACCTTTGCGGCCGAGCCACCAGGCTTCGAGGTCGGCGTACTCGTGTCGCATCCGTTGGCGTCGGTAGCGGTCGAGTGCTTCGCGGGTCTTGTCGCCGTATGGGACTGTGCGAAACCTCGAGCCCTTCCCCTTGACGACGGCGACGGCGAGGTTCAGGTCTACGTCACCGACGCGGAGACCGGCCATTTCTCCCAGCCTGACGCCGGTATCAGCAAACATTCGGATGAGGGCTTCGTCTCGGCGTTCCTCGAACCCCTGACCTTTCGCCGCCCGAATCAGGGCGCTTAGATCGGCGGGGGTGAGCACCGGGACGGGTTGCTCTGCGAGTTGTGGGGGTTGTACGCGGTCCATCGGGTTGTCGGGTATCTCGCCTTCGGCGTGAGCCCACTTGAAAAACTGGACGAGTGACGCGTACCTCTGGCGGGCCGTCGCCGGGGCGTTTTTGGCGAGGACCGCGGCCAGATAGCTTTCGACGTCCTGGTTGGTTATCTGGTCGGAGGGCTTGCCGTCGACGTGGCCGGCGAGTTGTGTCACAGCCTCCCGATACGATTTGATCGTCTTCTCAGCACGGTTTTTAGCGCGGAGGTGAAGTTCGAATGAGTCGAGGAGGTCGGGGATCGGGAGAGAATCAGTTGCCATTGTTATCCGCTGTGCTAGCGTAGTGCCAGTCTAACCAGAGTCAATGACACGAGGAGGTATTACCGGAAACCACCAGTTACAACGGGGTTTCTGTCTTATCTTGGAGCCGCGTGCCGGAGTCGAACCGACGACCTGCTGATTACAAATCAGCTGCTCTACCAACTGAGCTAACGCGGCCTGCTGCGCACCCTCATTATCTCAAAGCACGCCAGCGCAGCGGAAACTGAGGCGTTGAGACTCTCGGTATTCGTTGCCATCGGGATCGAAGCCAGCACATCACATCGCTTCCGGGTCAACTCGGCGAGACCGGAGCCTTCCGCACCGACTACCACCGCCACCGGCTCGGTGAGCAGGTCTAGATCGAAGAGACTCTGATCACCATCCGCCTCAAGGCCGACAACCCAGACGCCATCGTCCTTGAGCCGGCTCAGCGCCTCGGGGATGGACCCGACGATGGCCACGGGCAGCGTCTCCAGAGCTCCGGCCGCAGCCTTGAACGTCGTCCCGGACATAGGAGCGGCGCGCCGATCTGAAACGATCATCCCACCGACCCCGGCCGCCCGTGCGCTTCGCGCCGCAGCACCGACATTGTGCGGATCCTCGATGTGGTCCAGCACGAGAACCGCGGCGTCCTCAGATGAGAGGGTGTCCAGCGTCACCGGCTGAATAGGCCGACAGCGTGCGACCACACCCTGTGGTGCGTCCGTGTCGGCGAGCGAGCGGACATCCTCAACGAACTTCACCATGTCCTCGTCGGCTGCATTCAAAAGCTCGCCGATACGTTCCCGCCTGCCCTCTTCGACGTAGAGCCGCTCTACACGCCCGGCGGCCAGCGCCGCGGCCACCGCATGGACACCCTCGACGCTATCGCCGTAGCCAGCGGGTGCCATGGGGGCCGTCTTCGATTGTCACGCCGGCAGCCGCCAGCCTGTCTCTGATCTCGTCTGCCCGGACGAAGTCCCGCTCTGCCCGCGCCTCGTCACGCTCGGCCACCAGAGCCTCGATCTCGCCATCTGACAGCGATGCGGCCGCCTTCGGTGCCTCGTCCGCATCGTCGAGACCGAGAACCTCCACGATCGTCTCCACGGCTCCGGCCAGCGCACTGGCATCGCCGCCGTCATCGAGGACACGATTCCCTTCTCTGATGAGGTCGAACATGAGCGAGACCGCCTGCGGTGTCCCGAAGTCCTCGTCCATCGCCCGGGTGAACCTCTCAATAGCAGCAGGGTCGGGCTCACCCGGGGTGACACGCTCACGAAACCTGTCGAGCCGGTCGAGGGAGTCCTCGGCTTCACCCAGCAGCTCCTCGGAGTAGTCGATAGGCGAGCGATAGTGGGCGCGCACATAGAGCATGCGCAGGGCACGCCCACCGTGGGCGTCGAGCACCTCCTGGAGATCGACCAGCTTGCCGGTGGATTTGGCCATCTTCTCCCCACCAAGGTTCACCATCCCGTTGTGGAGCCAATAGCGAGCGAACGTCTTGCCCGATGCGCCCTCGCTCTGCGCTACTTCGTTCTCGTGGTGGGGAAAGATCAAGTCGAGTCCTCCGCCGTGGATGTCGAAGTCGTCTCCGAGGTATTTGGTGGCCATGGCGGAGCACTCGATGTGCCACCCGGGCCGGCCGGGGCCCCATGGGGAGTCCCAGGTCGGCTCGCCGGGCTTGGCCGCCTTCCAGAGGGCGAAGTCGAGAGGATCGTCCTTCGACTCGTCGACTTCGATCCGATACCCGGCCCGCAACTCCTCCGGCTTGCGCCCCGACAGCCGGCCGTACTGCTCCAGAGTCTTGACGGAGAAGTACACGTCGCCGTCCCCCCGTACATAGGCCAGCCCGCGGTCGATGAGTCTGCCGATGAGGTCGAGCATCTCGGGAATGTGCTCGGTGGCCTTGGGCTCGATGTCGGGCGGGAGCACTCCCAGCCGCTTGAAGCTGTTAGCGAAAAATTCGGTCATACGAACCGCCAGTTCCTCCACGCTCTCACCGCGCTCCTCCGCCGCGGCGATGATCTTGTCCTCGACGTCGGTGATGTTCGATACATAGGTGACGTCGAAGCCACGCCAGATCAGGTAGCGGCGAATGACGTCGAAGGCCACGGCATATCTTCCATGTCCGACATGCGGCTCTGATTGGACTGTCGGCCCGCACACGTACATGCCCACCTTGCCCTCGTCACGGGGCTCGAAGTCGACCAGGGTGCGGCCCATGGAGTTGTGGACGCGAATCACGGCCGCGATGTTAAGTCACCGGACCGAATGGGCCACGATGCCGCGCTCACCGCATGGGTGTCACGCTCGATCAGGCCGATGGGATGACCGTGACCACCGCCACCGCGACAATCCCCTCGTCCTGGCCGATAACGCCGAGGCCATCGGTGCTCGTGGCCTTGACCGAGACGGCATCGGCCGAGATCCGTGCGGCGTCGGCGAGGCTCGCCGTGATCTCGTTTCGGTGCGGCGAAACCCGCACTGACTCGGCAATCACGGTGACGTCGATGTGAGATGGCTTCCATCCCGCCCCATTCGCCTTGTCGATGGACAGCCGAAGCAGCTCCATGGAATCGGCCCCCGCCCATTTGGGGTCATCAGACGGGAAATGCTCACCGATGTCGCCGAGGACGCAAGCCCCCAGGAGAGCATCTGTGACCGCGTGAGCCACGAGATCGCCGTCCGAGGTGGCGGTCACACCCTGAGTCTCTGAAACGACCACCCCGCCGAGCTTCAGAGGAGGCTGGTCGTCGAGTCGGTGGGCGTCGAATCCCCAACCAACCCGGGGAATCGAAGACTTGGCGGTCACTCCTCTTCGGGCTCTATCTTGGGAAGTGCCCGGTCGAGCTTCTTGATCGCCTCTTCCTCGTCCACGTCGAGGCTGAAGGCAAGTTCCGAGCTGAGAGTCAGACGTGCCTTGGACAGCATCCGCTTCAGAGCAGGGCTGATGCCTTTGGTCTGCTGGGCGTAGGACAGGTCGCGCACCACCTCGGCCACCTGGAAAATGTCACCCGAGACCATCTTCTCGTTAAGGACCTTGTACCAGCGACTCCAGTTGGAGCCTGCCTCCTCGGGCTCTCCCTTCAAGGACTTGAGCACTTCCCGGGACTTGGTCTTCGATATGACCGGACGGATCAAATCTTCCACCTTCTCCAGTGGAACCATGACGGTGAGCTGCTCAGTGGCGATCTCGAGGATGAAGTAGTCACTCTTCTCCCCGTCGAACTCCTGTTTGATCTTCTTGGCGATGGTGGCTGCCCCATGCTGGGGGTGGACCACCTTGTCCCCTACCGAGTACTTGGTATCAACTGCCATAGACGAATCCGGAGTGTACAGCTGGGCTCATTCAATCAAGCACCGGCTCCCATTCGTGAGCCGCGGTCTCGAGACGCTGGAAGAAGCTGAGGAGCTGCTTGGCCCTGGCTTCTCCGACACCCTCCACCGCGATCAGCTGTGATTCGGAGGCACGGAGAATGCGATCGACCGAGCCGAAATGACGGACGATGACCTCGCGCACACCGTCTGGAAGTCTTCCCACCTGGGACAGGAGGCGATGGCCCCGGGCATCGGCGGGATCGTCGAGATCGCTGAACCCAATCTCCTTGGCCACCCGGGCAGGGTCTTCCAGTTCGGAGCCGGATAGATCGGCGAGACGCCCGAGAGCACGGTCGACGGACCCAGATCGGAGTGGCTTTATGTAGTCGGAGAGGACCAGCTCTTGCGTGGCCTCGACCCCGGCGAGGAGATCGTTGAGCTGGAGGGTGGCGATCCGACCTTCGTCTCCGAGCGTGCGGGTGCGGTCTCTGATGACCGCCCCGAGCCGGCGAACCAGTTCTGCACGTTGCACAACGGTGACCACGGCGCGGTAGGTGGCCAGTCCGGTGACTTCGAGCCGGCTGAGGCGCGACTCCGCCTCATGGAGCCGGCTTCTGAGCCGCTCCAGGCTCTGCAACTCCTGATTCACATACGCGGCGACCTCGGTCGGAGTGGCCAACTCGATTTTCTGATCACCGTAGAAGAGGGTGGCGACGCGGCGCCCCTCGCTCACCGCGACGACTGGCGTCTTCGTCTCTTTGGCGAGGCGCTCAGCGGTGCGATGGCGGGCACCGGTCTCGTCGGTGTCGATCGACCCGTCGGGTACGAAGTGGACGTTAGCGGCCAGGATCTTGTCCCAGTCGTCGTCCAGCACGATCCCCCCGTCCATCTTGGACAGCTCGGCGAGCCGGGCCGGCGTGAAATCGGCGTCCTCCAGCTGGAATCCGCCCGAGCTGGCGGCGTCGACCTTCGCGTTTTGCCCCAGGACCACCAGACCGCCCTTGCCCTGCTGGATGATCCGCTCCAGGGCATGACGCATGGGCGTACCCGGCGCCAGCCGCTCCAGTGTCTCATTTATCGATGGACCGCCCACGATGCTCAGGCTATCAGACGCCGTTTCCTCGCCAGACGGGCTCAAAGACCAGCCCTGCGCAGCGCGTCGGCGAGACGCATGGGCTCACCCCCACCGGGAGCGACTCTCTTCTCGAGACCCATCCTCTCCAGCTCCTCGACTCTCCTCGCCTCGAACGGGACCGAGCGAACCTCCCCGGCGAGCCCTACCTCGCCCCATGCGGCCACTCGTCCCAGCGGCTCGTTGGCCGCCGATGACGCCAGAGCTAGTGCGACGGGAAGGTCGCAACCGGGCTCATCGAGTCTCCACCCGCCGACCACGTTGACGTAGACCTCCTTGTCTCCCATCTTGATCCCGGCGTGTCGATCGAGGACGGCGAGCACCTGATTGACCCGCGCAGCGTCGAGGCCGCGGACGGACCTTCTGGGCTGGGCTTGGTTGGAGGGCGCAACCAGGGCCTGGATCTCGACGAGCACCGACCTCCGCCCTTCCACTGCCGGGTAGACGATCGTTCCCGGGACCTTGGTCTCCCACCCGTCCAGGAACAACTTCGACGGATCCTCTACCTCGACCAGTCCATCGCCCTGCATGTCGAACATCCCCGAGACATGGGTGGCCCCGAAACGGTTCTTGTTGCTGCGGAGCACTCTCAGCCCCCGGTCGGGGTCACCCTCCATGTAGAGCACGACATCGACCATGTGCTCGAGTATCTTCGGGCCAGCCAGACCGCCCTCCTTGGTTACATGGCCCACAAGCACCACCACCGTCCCGGTGGTCTTGGCGAGTCGGATCAGCCGCGCTGCGCTCTCCCGCACCTGGGCCACTCCACCCGGTGCCGACGGGATCTCGGTGACCCCGACCGTCTGGATCGAATCGACGATAAGGACGTCCGGGTTCTGCTCTTGCGCCAAAGCGACAATCGCGTCCACGTCGTCGTCCGAGACGAGGTCGATGCTGGCTGCGGCCACCCCGATTCGTTCCGCCCGCATCGCCACCTGGTGGGCCGACTCCTCAGCTGACGCGATGACCACGGGTAGGCCGCTGGAGCCGAGCCCACCGGCCATCTGAAGCAAGAGGGTTGACTTGCCCACCCCAGGCTCCCCGCCGAGAAGAACGGCTGAGCCCCGCACCAGACCTCCGCCAAGGACACGGTCGACCTCGTTCCAGCCGGTGGGGATGCGCTCCATCCGGGATGCGGTGGCCTCGGCGATCGATACCGCCGCCGCCGCATGCCTGTGTCGTGACGACGCTGCCGGTCCTGAAGTCTCGGTCAATTGGTCGGATGAGCCGCATTGCGGGCAGAATCCCATCCATTTGGGAGACCGATAGCCGCAGGAAACGCACGAGAATGTGGAAGATGTTGCCATTTAGAGTTAACGATTGACGCGATGCAATGCGAAAATCAAGACCCCCAGGAGGATCGCCAACAGGACCAGTCCCCCCAGGATGTTTGCCAGGGTCCACGGCTCGTACGTCCTCAAAGCCAGGGTCAACATGCCGTGGCACAATAACTTCAAAGGAGGGACGTGGCTTCACACACTTGTGAGCAGTGCGGCTCGATAGTCGCGAGCGACGAGCAGTTCTGTCCGTCATGCGGAGCGTTCATGGATCCCATGGCCGCCCCGAAGTCGCGCTCTGGCCCCTCGAGCGGACAAGGCAATGTGATAAGCGTCAGCTCGGATGGGCCCTCCAATGACTCGCCATATGAGGAGTTCTCTCTCGAGTCGGGTCCTCCAAATGAAGACGTTCCACCACCGCATCAAGCCTCGCCCAGGGGTGGCGGCAACGGCAACGGCGGACCTGTTCAGTGCCCGTCGTGTGGTGCCGTCAACCCCTCGAACAACCGGCACTGCCAGGAGTGTGGCGCCCGTCTCCGCCAGGGCCCGCTCCCCACTGCGCCGAGACCCGCGGTCCAGGCCACCGCCGGTGTCCGTGCCGCGCTAGGTATCAGCGGTCTCCTCCTCGGCGTCATCCTCATCGCTCTTTTCTTCAACATCTTCTCCGGAGACGATCCCGCGCCGGACACATCAACCACTAGCACACCGACCACGGCTCCTCAGGTGCAGGAGCTAGGGCCCATCGAGATCCTGGAAGAGACCTGCACCCCGCAGGGAATCAGCAGCTTCATCTGTGCCAACCTCACCTCCGGAACCGACGACGAGTATCAGGTGAGCTGGGAGGAAACCAGCGACCAGGGAATCACCATAGAACTCAGCTTCTTCGAGCCGATGGCCATAACCCAGATCCTTTGGACCAACATCGACGACCCCGTCCGCTTCCGTCAGAACTACCGCGCCCAGAGCATCACCATCGAAGCCCAGGACTCGGTTGCCGGACCCGTACCGGTGCGTCTCCAGGACCAGCAGGGAACCCAGCAAGTCCCGTTCCAGGCGCTGAACACGACCACCCTGACCATCAGGGTTGTGGAGGCTTATGAAGCCGAGGTCGTGGAGGAGAACAGATTCGACGAGATCGCCATCGACGAGATCGAAGTCATCGGCCGCCCCGTAGTGGGCACCGATACCACCGCTCCCACCGGAACCACGGTCCCGGGCGACACCAGCACGACCGAGGGGTAGAAGGTATGAAGTATGAGGTATCAGGACCGACCTTCTCCCCAGGCAAGGTCAACGTCTAGGAACGGCTGCCCCTCGAGAGCTAAACATCACGAACCGGGTGGTCTTCATACTTCATACCTGATACTTCATACTCAAGGGCCCAGCGTCATTCCTTGATATAGGGCTGGCCGTCGGCGGCGGGTGGCCTGGCGGCACCGACGACACCGGCGACCACGACGATGGTCACCAGGTATGGGGCCATCAACAGGAATTCGGAGGGTATGCCGATGTCGAGGATGCTCAGCCTGATCTGAAGTGACTCGGCAAAACCGAAGATGAGAGCTGCGGCCAGAGCACCCACCGGATGCCAGCGGCCGAAGATCATGGCGGCCAACCCGATGAAGCCACGTCCTGCGGTCATGTTCTCGTTGAATGCCCCGACGGATCCCAGCGTGAAGTAGGCGCCGCCGAACCCGGCGATGAGCCCCCCGTAGAACACATTGCGATAACGGGTGCGGTATACGTCGATACCAAGCGTGTCGGCGGCCTTGGGATGCTCGCCCACTGACCGTGATCGAAGACCCCAACGGGTACGGAAGAGCATATAGGTCAGCACAACGACCGTCGTGTACAGGACGTAGACGAAGACATTCTGGTTGAAGAGGATCCGACCCAACACCGGTATATCCGCCAGGATCGGAACTCGAATCGGCCCCAGGATGCCGGGACGGTTGAAGGCCTCCCGATTCTCGACGAGCACCTGGGAGCTGACGAATGACGTCAGACCCAGGGCGAAGATGTTGATGACGACTCCCGCAATGATCTGATCGACCCGGTAGCGGATGGCGAGAACCGCCAACCCGAGCGCCAACACCCCGCCCGCCAGGGTGGCGCCGATTATCCCGACGAACGGGCTTACGACTGTGCCGACCAGGGCACCGGTGAAAGCGCCGGTGAGCAACATCCCCTCGATGCCGATGTTGATCACCGCGACCCTCTCACACATGACACCCGACAGGGCTCCGAAAGCGATCGGGGTGGCGGCGGCCACAGTAGTCACCAGGATCCCCACGATCCCGATCGACTTTCCGGCCCCGGCCCAGGCGAGGAAGGTGAAGGCGAAGATCCCCAGGCCGACTCCGAGGACGACGTTCGTCTTCGTCCCGAAACCCCGGGTCAGTTGGACACCGGCGAGGAACCCGAAGACGATCGCTGACACGGTCGCCAGCATCGAGGACGAAACCGTCCAGTCGAGATCACCTGCGGACTCCCCAAACCGGAAGGTGACATCGCCCTCGGTGCCCGCGGCGAAGACGAAGTAGACGAGAATCGCCAACAGGACATAGGTGATCCCGATGACGCGTGCCCGGCGAACCTCGGCGGGTGCGCGAACTGTATCGCTCGGACCGGTCAGCATCGTCACGCTGACCACCCTCGGGTCACCCGGCCCTGTTTCTTGCCGCCCTTGACCCGATAGATCGCCCTCACCAGCTCGGGTGCCGCCACGAAGACGATGATCAGCGCCTGGACCACGACGATGAGGTCGATGCCGACGTCACTCTGCGCCTGCATCGTGCGTCCCCCAGCGCGCAAAGCTCCGAACAGCAGCGCTGACATCACGACTCCACCTGGATGCGATCTCCCCAACAGCGCCAGGGCGATGGCATCGAAACCGATCTGTGAGGTGAACCCGGGAACAGCGCGACCGACTGCTCCGAGAGTCTCATTGGCTCCGCCCAAGCCGGCCAGACCCCCCGCCAAGGACATGACGAGAATGATCGCCGTGGCGACTTTGATGCCCCCGTACTTCGCCGCATGCGGGTTGGCACCCACAGCCCGGAACTCGAATCCAATCGTCGAGCGATAGAGGAGCCAGTAGATGAGCCACGCCACGGCTAGGGCGAAGATGAACCCGAGGTGCAGCCGGAATCGCCCGGCAGCCTCCACCGGAAGCCAGTTGAGGAGAGGCGGAAATGTGGCGGAGTCGAGGACGTCCTTCGAGACGGGGTCGAATCGGCCTTCCCGCTGAATGAAGGGTCTGGTGAGCATGTAGTCGAGCGTTCGATAGGCGATGAAGTTCAACATGATGGTGATGATCACTTCATGAGCCCCGGTCTTGGCCTTGAGGATGCCGGGGATGAAGCCCCACAGGGCACCACCGAGGAAGCCAGCGACCACTGCGAGAGGAAGATGGACCAGGAGGGGAAGCCCATCGAAGGAGAATCCCACGATCACCGCGGTGAGACCACCGATCGTCATCTGACCCTCGGCACCAATATTGAACAGCCCTGCCTGGAAGCCCACTGCCACGGCGAGACCCGCCAGCAAAAGGGGCGTCGATGCCAGCAGAGTCTCCGAGATGGGGCCCCAACCGGCAAAAGCACCGCGGAACAGGGCCGAATATGCAGGCAAGACTGCCTCGAAACCGTCTGTGAAAACGATTATGACCGCGCCCACCACCAGCGCTGACAGGACCGCCAGCAACGGGATGACGAGCAACGTGGTCCAGTCGATCCCTTCGGGAGCCACGACTTGCAGCCAACTCGGACGTTCCGGCCCGGAGTCCTCTTCTCTGACCTCCGTGTTCGGTTCGTCGGTCATGCCACCTGCCCTGCCATGTACAGGCCGAGTTGCCGAGGAGTTGCCTCCTCGCCGGGGACCTCGGCGACGATCTCGCCTCGATACATGACCAGTATCCGGTCGGCGAGCGCGAGAATCTCGTCCAACTCGCTAGAGACGATCAGCACCGCGGCACCTTCGTCGCGCTCTTCGACGATTCGATTGTGGATGTATTCGATGGACCCGACGTCGATCCCCCGGGTCGGCTGTGAAGCGATGATCAGCTTGGTTTCTCTGGCGAACTCGCGAGCCACGATGAGCTTCTGCTGGTTTCCCCCCGAGAGGGTGGAGGCGGGCACCCAGGAGGATGGGGTGCGGATGTCGTATTGCTCGATGAGCTCGTCGGCGTGTCGGTGTGCATGCTCCCAGTCCATGCGGATGCCATGGCTATAGGGCTCTGCGTAATAGCTGTCGAGGACCATGTTCTCGCCCACGTCGAAGTCGAGGATCAACCCGGATCGCTGTCGATCCTCGGGGATGTGGGCCACACTCGCCTTGTGGAGCTCTCTGGGCGATGCCAGGGTCACGTCGACCCCGTCGAGCTCGACGTGGCCGGCGAGTGGAGCAGCGAGCCCGGTGAGCGCCCGGACGAGTTCCGTCTGGCCATTGCCCTGGACACCGGCAATTCCGACGATCTCGCCAGCCCGAACCTCGAAGCTGACGTGGTCGACTGCGGTGTGCTGGCGCTCGTCGGGCACGACCAGATCGCTGACTGAGAGCACCACATCCTTGGGCTCTGCCGGACCCTTGTCCACTACGAGATCGACTGGTCTGCCGACCATCATCTCGGCCAGCTCCTCTTTGGAAGCCGTCTTGGGGTCTGCCTCGCCGACGAGCTTCCCTCGACGCAGGACTGCGATTCGGTCGGCGACGTTGAGAACCTCACCGAGCTTGTGGGTGATGAAGATGATCCCTTTCCCGGTCTCTTTGAGCCAGTTGGTGATCTTGAAGAAGTCGTCCACCTCCTGGGGAGTGAGCACGGAGGTGGGCTCGTCGAACACGATGATCTCTGCTTCGCGGAACAGCACCTTGATGATCTCGATTCGCTGCTGGACACCGACTGGAAGGTCCTCTACGAGGGCATCGGGATCCACATTCAGCCCATACCGCTCGGATATCTCCTCCACCTCACGCCGCGCCTCTTTCAGGTTCATGCTGCCCACAGGACCGGTGGTCGGCTCCACCCCGAGCACGACGTTCTCGAGCGCGGTGAAAACCGGGACCAACATGAAGTGCTGGTGGACCATCCCGATTCCGGCAGCGATGGCGTCGCCCGGATCATCGAAGGTGACGACCTGCCCATCTATGACGATCTCACCCTCGTCGGCGGAATACAGACCGTAGAGGATGTTCATCAATGTGGTCTTGCCGGCACCATTCTCGCCGAGGAGACCGACGATTTCTCCGGACTCGACCGTCAAATCAACCGAGTCGTTGGCGACGACACCCGGAAACCGTTTTGTCACATTGCGAAACTCGAGCTTCAAGACCGACCGCCGGTAGCCATGACGGCCGGAGCATAGCCACACCGCGCCGGGTTCCCATGCACTCAGTGGTCACTGGGGCCACAATCCACCCGAGGAAAAAGAGAAGGCCCCCACCGAAGTGGGGGCCTTCCCATGGTCGTTGCGACTAAATGGTCGGCTAGGCGTCCGGGCAGGAGTCGCTCGGACCCTCCGCCTGGGCGCAGGTCTCGATGGAACCGTCCTGGAGCCCTGACCTGATCTCCTCGACCTCGTCGACGAGAGCCTGATCGATCTCAGGCGAGATCTCGCCCAAACCGACACCGTCCTCCTCGATCGTATAGAGACGCGGTCCGGATTCGAAGTTGTCGTTGACCACGCTCTCGATGGCGCTGTAGACAGCAACGTCGAGACCCTTGAGCACCGACGTCAGGATGACGTCCTCGTACTCGGGAGCGGTGTCGAACCAGTCGGCGTCCACGCCGACAACCCATACGTCACCGACCTCCTGTGCCAGAGCTGCGGAGCCGAGACCGACAGGGCCGGCAACGGGGAGAACCACGTCGGCATCCGAGTCGATGAACGCCTGGGTGGTATTGCGGCCATTGTCGAGGTTCTCGAAGTCACCGGTGAAGGTGCCGTCCTGTTCCTCGGGGTTCCAACCCAGCACCTCGACTTCGGTGTCGTTCACCTCGTTGTAGTACCTGACGCCATAGACGAAGCCGTCCATGAAACAGGTCACACCGCAGGGAATCTGGATACCACCGTAAGTAGCGACGACGCCCGTTTCGGTAGCACCAGCCGCCAGATATCCAGCGAGGAATGCGGCATCGGCCGTGCCGAAGATCGCACCCTGGACGTTGTCCAGTGGCTCAGGCATCGTCGAGTCGATGATCTGGAACAGCTGGTCCGGGTTCTCCTGGGCCATGTCTTCCGTTGCATCGGTCAACAGGAACCCGACCGTGATGATCAGGTCGCACTCTGCGTCGATGGACGACTGGATGTTGGGCACATAGTCGGTGTCAGCCCCAGACTCCAAGAAGTCGGAGTCCTCAGTGGCAAGTCCATCCTCCATCGCGTCCTCGACGCCGGCCCAAGCCGTCTGGTTGAACGACTGGTCGTCGATGCCGCCAGTGTCGGTGACCTGACATGCCTTGATTGCCTCGCCCATTTCTCCGGCGGTCGTCGTGGTTTCGTCACCGCTGGTGGTCGTGGTTTCGGCACCGCTGGTGGTCGTGGTTTCGTCGGGAGCCTCGGTGGTTGTTGCCGCCGGGGCCTCGGTGGTGGTGGTGTCGCCGCCCTCGTCACCACCACAGGCCGCGATGACGAGGCCCAGGATGGCGAAGATGGCGAGATACCTAATTTTCCGTTTCACGCTGAATTTCCTCCAGTGACTGTGAATGCGAACAGTGGCCTGCCCGCGGAAGCAGACTAGTTGTTCAAACACCCTTATGCGTAGACGAGAGTGGTGTGGGGCGCACCAGGTAGATCCACGGGACCGACACCAGGGTGATCCCTCCTTTGAACACCACGTTCACCCAGAAAATCGACCAGGCCGCGACCACCGGGAACACGCCAAACAGGGTGGCAAGGCCAACAAAAAGGGCTGAGTCCACCGGGATCGCCACGGCATTCGAGGCGAGGACCCTTCCCCACTGGTGTCGATCGGCGAAGTGTCGCACCCACACGGAATAGGCCTCAGTGTCGATGAGCTCGGCTACCACCTCGGCGACGATCGACGCGATCACGATCCCCCAGACCGGGGCGAGAACCTCCCCGAACTCGGTTTGGGGACCGGTTCCCGGGTCGGCCGGGAGACGACCGACAAGGCCGAAATAGGCGGCCATCACCAGGTTGACCGCAGCAGCAAGCACGATGAGCGTTCGCGCCGCCGTCTTACCACCGATCTTGTGGATCAGGTCGCGCAGTGTGAATGTGAACGGGTAGACGATGGTGCCGGCGTCGACGGCGTTCCCGACGAACTCCACGATCCGCAAGGAAGCGATGTCCGCCATCATCTGTGCAGCGAGGTAGGCACCGCCGACGATCAGCAACGAGCGCACCGCTTTATCCATTGTGAGGCGCCACGTTATTGGTTATTGGTTATCCGACCAGCGCTCATTACGGCCGGAGTGGTGGAAACGGGTCTCCGCAGCTTCAGAGCCGGCCGATCCGCTCTACGAGAAGATCGAAGAATCCATCAGCGTCGATGGCGTTCATCACCAGGGCGTTCGGTGGGTCGTCGGTGACCCCCCACCAGTCGATCACCGTCATCCCTAGCGTGGGGCCGGGGGTGATTTCTATCTCGACGGAGACGTTCCGGCCGTCGAACAGGTCGGGCTGGAGCAGGTAGGCGATGACGGTCGGGTCGTGCAACGGGCCACCCGGCAGCCCGTACTTCTCCATGTCCCAACGGTCGTAAAAGCCGAGCATGCCGGCGACCGCGTCTCCGGCCGGGGTGCCGAGTTTGGTGAAGCGGTCGAGACGGTCCGGGGTCGTAAGCGCCTTGTGGGTCACGTCGAGAGGCATCATCACGATCGGAATGCCGCTGGTGAACACGACGTGGGCCGCGTGGGGATCGACAAAGATGTTGAACTCGGCCGCCGGGGTGGTGTTGCCTCCCTCGAAGAACCCTCCCCCCATCATCACTATCTGCTCGATTTTCTGAGCAATGGAGGGATCACGGACCAGGGCCAGAGCGAGATTGGTCATCGGACCGAGCGTGCAAACCGTCACCGGCCGATCAGAAGAGTTCACCAGCTCTACGATCCCCTCGACCGCATGGCCCGGGCTCGTTTTCAGTGTCGGCGGCGGCAGATCGGCTCCGTCGAGTCCAGTGGGCCCGTGGACGTATTCAGCTGTCACCAGGTCCTTGACCATGGGTCGGACCGAGCCCCGATAAACGGGAACGTCCTCCCGACCGGCCAGTTCGACCAGGGCGAGGCTGTTTCTGACGGTGAGGTCAATAGGCACGTTCCCCGCAACCGCCGTAATGGCGAGCACCGCGAGCTCAGCCGGAGAGGCAAGGGCGGTGAGGATCGCCACGGCATCGTCCTGGCCGGGATCGGTGTCGATGATGATTGGCTTCGAGATCGCGGGAGCGTATCACTCCGAAAGAAGCGTCTCGACCTCGTCAATCGTGGGCATCGCGGTCTGAGCTCCACGACGTGTGACCGCCGCTGCACCGGCAGCAACCGCCCACGGAACAGCCCGCTCCAGCTCCCGCCCCCAGGCGAGCATTGTCGCCAGGGCCCCGCAAAAGGCGTCACCAGCCCCCGTCGGGTCGACCGGTTCGATCTCCGGGGCCGGGAAAATCTCCGATTCATCACCGTCAACGATCACCGCACCGTCGGCCCCCAAGGTGATGACCGTGGGCCCCTGGTGGCGAAGTCTCCGCGCGATGGCCACCGCCTCGGCAGCCGTCCCCGGCTCGTCGACCCCAGCGAGCACACCCAGCTCGGAACGGTTCGGCACCAGCACGTCGACACGCTCCAAGAGTTCCGCCGGCATGGGTTCGGCGGGTGCGGGATTCAGACAGAACACGCCGGATGTGATCCCTGCCGCGGCCAGGACCGTATCCATGGGGATCTCCAGTTGGGCCAGCACGACAGCGGCTCCGGCAACGAGATCGTGACACGCCTCGATGTGGTGGGGTGCCAGCTCCATGTTCGCCCCGGGGCTGATGACGATGGTGTTCTCCGCCCGATTGTCGATGGTGATGACCGCGATGCCGGTGCCCGCCCGGTCGTCCACCCCGATGCCTGTCGCGTCCACTCCAGCCCTTCTCAGCCCCTCGACCAGAGACGCACCGTGCTCGTCGTCCCCGATCCGGCCGACCATCGCCACCTCCGCCCCGAGACAGGCCGCCGCGACGGCCTGATTCGCTCCCTTACCGCCCGGCCCGTAGAAGTGCCCGGTCCCCGTGACGGTTTCCCCCGGCCGCGGCAACCGGGGTGCCATCACACTGATATCCCGATTGACCGACCCGATGACGACAACGTCCACGCTCGGGCACGCTAGCGGCGCGTGAAACCGCGTACCTCAGGTTCCACGGCTCACATATGAAACCGAGAGCCTCGAGAAACGACCCCCTTCCATTCAGTGACCGAATACGTCATGTTTGGCATATGTCAGCAACCAAAGAGGTCATCGAGTTCGCCCGGCGGAATGGTGGGATCTTCTCCACTCAAGAAGCCGTTGCACTGGGGCTCGCCAAGGCAACCCTCAGTCGGCGAGTTACCGACGGGATCTTTGTCCGGATTGCTCCGGGTGTGCTTGCTCTTCCCGGAACGGCCACCCGTCCCGATATCGCGATGCGTGCCGCCCTGAAGACACTCGGGGCGGTGGTCTCACACCAGGCGGCGGCTCGCATCCACGGTCTGCAGCCAATCGAAGACTCACCTCCCAGTGTGACCGTGTCCCATCGAGGCACCCACTCCTTCCCCGGCGTCATCGTCCACCAGTCAACCGATCTACTCGATGAGCATGTCATGGAGATATCTGGCACGCGTGTCACGACGCCGCCGAGAACGGTTGTCGACCTTTCCAAGGTCTACAGTGCTCGCAGGCTGGAGCGCATCGTCGAGAACGCCCTCATCGCCGGGAAGATCGACCTCGATGATTTGGTCGAGCTGACCACCGCGCTTTCGCGCCGGGGCAAGGTGGGCATCAAGCGAATGCGCCACGTTATCGAGAACTTGACAGGAAACGCCCTCTCCGAGAGCGAGTTGGAGCGTCTCCTGATCGAGCTGATCGTCAACGCTGGTCTCCCGGAGCCGGTCAAGCAGTTTCATGCGCCATGGCTGAAACGCCTCAACGGTCGAGTCGATCTCGCCTATCCCATGTACAAGATCTTGATCGAGGGAGATAGTCGGCGCTGGCACGGAACCTTCGATGCCTTCGAAAGCGACCGCACCAGAGACAACGCTGCACAAATCGCGGGCTGGATCATCCTCAGAATCACATGGCGGATGATCCAGACGGAACCGTCAACGGTGATTCAGACCGTCAAGGCCGCTCTTGAGTCCCGAGGATGGTGAACCCGGCCCTTTCTCGAGGCTGTGGGTTCCACATATGAGCCACCCAACCTGAGGTTGCAGGTTTCGGCTACTCGAGGGCGGGGACCAGGGCGGGGTCGATGTCGATGAACTGGACGAGGGTGGGGTCGGTGACGCCAGCGAACTCCCAGTGCCACGGCTCCTGGGTGACCTTGCCGCACTCAGCCCACTCGGGGTGCACCCAACCGAAGCGGTGGGCGTTCAGCTTGAGCCAGTGAAACTCCTCGTCGTAACAGGTGAGTACCGAGTCGCGGGCGGCGAAGTCGACGGCGCGTCCCCAGCCGTGGTTGGAGCGCCCGGCGGGAGCGATGGGTGGGCCGCTGCACTCGCGTTCCCGCTTGGTGCCCGTTCGTACTTTCTCGCCGCTGTCGGGGTCGAGCCTGAAGATCGCGGTCTCGACCACAGGGCAGCGACGCTCATAGGCCCTCGCCTGCACGTCATAGGACCGGTAGCAGTCTTCGTGGCGGAGGTCGATCCCATCCTTGCGGGCCGCGTCCATGAGCAGAGAGAAGAGATAGGCGGCGTCGCGCTCCAGGGTGCAGCCGCCCACGGACAGCATCCGGTCGGGGTCCATCCTTCCGTTGACGTATCCGTCCAATTCGAGATCAAGCGAGTAGGCCTCGTCACCGGCCGGAGCGTATTCGGGCTCCTCCCCGGATCCGAGGCCGAAGGTCATGGCGGCCAGGAGGACGAAAAGAGTGGGCATAGCTAAAGCGCCCGTACAGAATCGACCGCTCGGGAACCCGCCTTTAGGAGTTTGAAGGGGAGTCCTCTACTCCTGGCCTGCCAGCTCCACGGGCGGTGTCTCGGGGGAGGTGATCCCCTCGAAGGTCAGTTCCTCGTTCTCGGCGTCGAAGCTGGCCAGGACAGTCGTTCCCGCTTTGAACTCGCCAAGCAGTACTCGCTCCGAGAGGGGATCCTCGAGAAGACGCTGAATGGCACGACGGAGCGGCCTTGCTCCGAGCTCGGGGTCATACCCCTGCTCACCAAGGAATTCCTTGGCATCGTCGGTCAAAGCGAGATCGAGGTGCTGGCTGGCAAGCTGTTCGCGGACCCTCGTCAGCAACAGGTCGACGATCTGCTTGAGCTCGTCCATCTTGAGTTCGTGGAAGACGATGATCTCGTCGAGCCGGTTGATGAACTCGGGCCGGAAGTTCTTCTTCAGCTCGTCGGTGACCTGCTCCTTCATGTGCTCGTAGGTCAGCTCCTCGTCTTCAACGTGGAACCCGACCGCCTTCTTGTGGAGGTCACGGGTTCCCAGGTTGGAGGTCATGATGATGACGGTGTTCTTGAAGTCGACGCTGCGGCCCTGGGCATCGGTGAGACGACCCTCCTCCAGGATCTGGAGCAGGGTGTTGAAGACATCTGGATGCGCCTTCTCGATCTCATCGAAGAGGACCACCGAGAAGGGCTTGCGCCGCACGGCCTCGGTCAGTTGGCCTCCTTCGTCGTACCCGACATAGCCGGGAGGCGAGCCGACCAGACGACTCACAGTGTGCTTCTCCATGTACTCGGACATGTCGAGCTGGATGAGTGAGTCCTCCTGACCGAACAGGAACTCGGTGAGAGCCTTGGCGGTCTCGGTCTTTCCGACACCGGAGGGGCCAAGGAAGATGAAAGAGCCGGCGGGACGACGCGGGTCCTTGAGCCCGGCGCGCGTCCTGCGGATGGCCTTGGAAACGGCCTGGATGGCGTCGTGCTGGCCGATGATCCGCTTGTGGAGCTCGTCCTCCATGTGAACCAGACGGGAGGTCTCCTCCTCGGTGAGACGGTGGACAGGGATCCCGGTCCACTGCGCCAGGACCTCGGCGATCTCCTCTTCGTCGATGACCCAGCCATTGGCGTCCGAGTCGGCTTCGTGCTCGGCCCGCTCCACCAGCAGGGTCCGCTCCTCGTCACGGAGGGAAGCGGCACGTTCGTAGTTCTCGCCGGAAACTGCCTCGACCTTGTTCCTGCGAAGCCCGGCGAGCTTGGTGTCGATGTCGAGTATCTCGGGTATGTCGCTCTTGCGGTGGATCCTCATTCGGGAGCCGGCTTCATCGATTAGATCAATGGCCTTGTCGGGCAGGAACCGATCGGCGAGGTAGCGGTCCGCCAGGTTCGCTGCCGAGACGATGGCCTGGTCGGTGAATCTGACCGAGTGGTGCTCCTCGTAACGATCCTTGAGACCCATGAGAATCTCGATGGTGTCGGTCAGTGACGGCTCCTCGACCTGGATCGGCTGGAAACGCCGCTCGAGAGCGGAGTCTTTCTCCAGATACTTGCGGTACTCCTCGAGTGTGGTTGCGCCGACGGTCTGAAGCTCGCCTCTGGCCAGCATCGGCTTGAGGATGGACGCGGCATCGATGGCGCCTTCGGCGGCACCGGCACCGACGAGGGTGTGGATCTCGTCGATGAAGAGAATGATGTCCCCGCGGTTCTTGATCTCCTTCAGAACCTTCTTGAGCCTCTCCTCGAAGTCACCGCGATAACGCGAGCCGGCGACGAGGGCCCCGAGGTCGAGGGTGTAGAGGTTCTTGCCCTTGAGATTCTCGGGCACCTCCTCGGACACGATCTGCTGGGCGAGCCCTTCGACGATGGCGGTCTTGCCTACGCCGGGTTCCCCGATGAGCACGGGGTTGTTCTTCGTGCGACGGGAGAGGATCTGCATGACTCTCTCGATCTCCCGGGTGCGGCCTATGACCGGGTCGAGGGAGCCGTCCCGGGCCGACTGGGTGAGGTTGCGACCGAACTGGTCGAGAACCGTCGAGCCGGACGAACTGGCCTCGCGGCCACCCGCACCCGCGGTCTTCGGCTGCTGCTCTTCGCTGCCACCAGGCCCGGACAGGAGCTGGATGACGGTCTGACGAACTTTCTGGAGCTCGGCACCGAGTTGCTGGAGGACCTGGGCGGCGACGCCTTCCCCCTCCCGGATCAAGCCGAGCAGGATGTGCTCGGTCCCGATGTAGTTGTGACCGAGCTGGAGCGCCTCGCGGAGAGACAACTCGAGAACCTTCTTGGCGCGGGGCGTGAAGGGTATGTGCCCCGAAGGGGATTGCTGGCCCTGGCCGATGATCTTGACGACCTCGTCCCGGACGGAGGCGAGATCGATGTCGAGACTCTCGAGGGCCTGGGCGGCGATTCCTTCCCCCTCGTTCAGCAATCCGAGGAGGATGTGTTCTGTGCCGATGTAGTTGTGGTTTAGAAACCGGGCTTCTTCTTGGGCCAGTACAACGACCCTGCGAGCCCGATCTGTAAAGCGTTCAAACATTCGCTTCTCCTGAACCTGGCAACTCAGATTTTAGCATCGGCTGGGGACTGAACCCCACCTCACTTCTGAGCTGGCCGATCCGTAATACCATCGTCACCAATGGAAGACCTCCAAAGCCTCGTCGGCATTCCCCGAATCTGGGACCAATTGGAAGACGTCGAGGAAAGGCTCCTCGAAGCCTCCACCGCCGACGACCCGTATCTCACCAAGATAGCCCAGCACCTGCTGATAGCCGGCGGAAAGCGGTTCCGCCCGCTGCTCGCCCTGCTGGCTGCCGAGTTTGGTGAGTCCCGGGACGGGCGTCCCGTGGAAGCCGGTGTGGCGGTCGAGTTGATCCACGTCGGATCGCTCTATCACGACGACGTCATCGACGAAGCCGACACCCGGCGGGGAGCCAGTTCCGCCAACGCCAACTGGACCAACACCGTTGCAATTCTCGCCGGTGACTTCCTCATGGCACGTGCTTCAGAAGTGGCGGCAACCCATCTCAGCCAGGACTCGGTTCGTTTGCTCGCCTCCACGTATGCCGAGCTCGTGGAGGGCCAGACACGCGAACTTCAGCTCACCGACGACCTGGGCCACTCGCTCGAGGATTACCAGCAGGTGATCGGGGGGAAGACAGCGTCGCTGATCCGCACTTCGGCCCGCCTCGGGGCCATGGCTGCGGATGCCGACAGGCAGACCGTCGAAGCACTGTCCACCTGGGCGTGGGAGGTGGGCATGGTGTTCCAGATCGCAGACGACGCCCTCGACCTGGTCGCCGACGAGGAGACCATCGGCAAGCCAGCGGGATCGGACATAAGGGAGGGGACTTTCACCGGCCCCGTGCTCAGAGCGGTCTCGGGGCCCCAAGGCGAGCGGGTGAGGGAGATCCTGGGTGCCGGCCGGCCCTACTCCGACGAGGCAGTAGCAGAGGTCATATTCCTCGTTCGGGACGGCGGCCATGTCGATGCCGCTCTCCAGACCGCGGCGACCCGACTGACGATCGCAGATGCTGCACTCGGAACCCTTCCCAAGTCGAAGCCCAAACGAATCCTCGAGCAGCTCGGCGCCTACCTGCTCGACCGGGTGGAGACGGCGCGGGGCTAGGAGCCCTCAGGACGCAAGATCGGAAAGAGGATGACCTCCCGTATGTGAGGCTGGTCCGTCAGCAGCATCACCAGCCTGTCGACACCGATCCCCAGACCGCCGGTCGGGGGGAGCCCGTATTCCAGGGCGCGGACGTAGTCGTGATCAACCACGTGCGCCTCATCATCGCCACCAGCCCTGACGGCCGCCTGCGCCTCGAACCGCTCCCTCTGGTCGTCGGCGTCGTTCAGCTCGGAGAAGGCGTTGCAGTACTCGGACCCGGCGATGACCAGCTCGAATCTCTGGGTAAGCCGCGGGTCGTCGGGATTCTTGCGGGCCAGGGGCGACACCTCGGTCGGGAAATCCATCACAAAGGTCGGCTCCCACACCTCCCGGTGCGCCAACTCGTACAGCTCGAATAGGAGCTTGCCCGGCCCCCAGGACTCGTCGACGCTGGCCCCGCGCTCGGTGAGCAACCGTGTCAGCTCGGACCGGTCGGTATCGAGATCTACCTTTCCCCCCACGAAGTCGGAGACGAGGTCCACGAGACGCACCTTGGCAAAGGGCTTGGCGAAAGACAGCTCCCGATCCTGAAATGTCGTGGTGATGCTTCCGACCGCCGACTCGGCCACCGCGGCGATGACGTCTTCCACGAGAACCATGATGTCGGTGTAGTCGGCGAACGCCTGATATGCCTCCAGCATGGTGAACTCGGGGTTGTGGGTGGCGTCAATCCCTTCGTTTCGGAAGATCCTTCCGATCTCGAAGACCTTCTCCATGCCCCCGACCACGAGACGCTTGAGGTGAAGCTCGGTGGCGATGCGAAGCTGGAGCGGGATGTCGAGAGCGTTGTGGTGGGTGACGAAGGGCCGCGCCAGGGCCCCCGTCGCCTGGGTCAGCAGCACAGGAGTCTCGACCTCGATGAATCCCCTGGCCTCGAACTGCTGACGCAGCTCGGAGACGACCCTTGCCCTGGTGACGGCGGTGTCGCGGGCCTCAGGGTTGACCATCAGGTCGACATACCTCTGGCGGCTCCGGGTCTCCACGTCGACCAACCCGTGCCACTTGTCGGGTAGGGGCCGCAACGCCTTCTGGAGGAGGTCGAGGCTGTCGACCTTCACACTGATCTCGCCCCGCCGGGTGGTCATGACAACACCCGACGCACCGACCCAGTCGCCAAGATCGAGGTCGGCGAAACGATCCGCTGTCTCCGATCCCGCCGTCCCCCTCTCCACAAAGAGCTGGATGGTCCCGCTGACGTCCTGGAGCGTCCCGAACTGGAGCTTGCCAAACGACCGGTGCAGCATGAGCCGCCCGGCGACGGTCACCTCGTCTTCGGTCTCGGTGCCGGGCTCGAGACCCCGGTATTTGGCGTGCAGGTCGCCACTCAGATGGGTCCGTTCGAAACGATGTGGATACCCGCCGGCGGCGAGGACGGCTTCGTGCTTGTCTTGCCGTTCGACACGGCCTCCGCTGGTGTCGTTCTGTTCGCTCATCGCAGACAGGGGATCATGCCATGGCGGTCAATTCGCTCGGCTCCTCGAGGAGGATGCCGCGGTCGGGCACAGGCTCGCCCTCGACCATGTCGAAGGCGACGTTGTCGATGAGACGCACCGGGCCCACGTGGGCTGCCACCGCGAGTACCGAGGGCTGGTCCAGGGTTTCGATCGGCTTCATTGTCTCCTGTGATGCCAGCTTGACGTAGTCGATGGCGAGGCCTTTCATCGCCCGCTCCACGGTCGCCTCCAGACGCTGGCCGCGACGCTCTCCCGCATCGACCTGCTCCGCGGCCTGAAAGAGCCCTCGCGAAATGGCGAGCGCCAACTCGCGGTCTTCGCGGCCAAGCCGCACATTGCGGCTCGACAGAGCAAGCCCGTCGGGCTCGCGAACGACAGGGGCCTCGACGATCTCGACAGGGAACCTCAGGTCGCGCACCATTGCCTCGAGGACCGCCAGCTGTTGGGCATCCTTGCGGCCGAACATGGAAAGATTGGGTTGGAGCCCGGCAAAGAGCTTCGCCACGACCGTGGCAACTCCGACGAAGTGGCCCGGCCGGTGTCTTCCCTCCATCTCGTCGGTGACGCCGATCACCTCCACCGTCGTGACCGATTCCCCTGGATAGACCTCGATCTCATCCGGAGCAAAGAGGATGTCGACGCCATGTTCCGCCGCCAGCGTGGCGTCGCGCTCCTCGTCTCTGGGGTAGGCCTCGAAGTCATCGCTCTGGTCGAATTGGGTGGGGTTCACGAAGAGTGAGACCACCAGGGTGTCGCACTCATCGCGCAGCAGGTCCATGAGACGGAGGTGACCCTCATGGAAGTACCCCAGGGTGGGTAGCAAGCCGACCCTCCCCTCATAAATCGAACGCGTCTCCGCGAACGTCCTGGTCACTTCCACCGGCGAAGATCCTCCTCACGACCGGCTCTGATTGTCGTGGCCTCAGCCATGAGACGAAATTGACGCCCCACGTGCTGGGATACCTCGTGCGCGGCCTCGAGATGGCCTATCACCGTCTCGATGTCCCCCCGGGCGATTGGCCCGGTGAGCGACGCCGCGGGACCCTTCTCGAAGACGTTGGCAACGGCCCTCTCCACCAGGGGACGGGAAACACGGGGATCTACTCCCGCCGACTCGTAGAGGTCGGCGGACACCGCCAACGCAGCCACCACGAAGTTGGCTGCTGCCGCCGCCGCGGCGTGATAGGCGGGACGGGCAGCGTCATCGAGACGAAACGGCTCCATGCCAAGGGAACTGGCCAGGTGGGTGAGGATGTCGACACCGAGCTGATCGCCGCCGATGCCTACAAAGGCGCCCCTGAGCGCCCTGGATCCGGTCTCGGGGTCGGGAAGTGACTGGAGGGGATGGAACCCCCCCACCGCAACCCCACGCTCCTGGATCCCGTGAAGGGCGAGCACTGGCGTGAAGCCGGACAGATGTGCGACCACCCCGGCGTGACCGACGTGAGGGGCAAGTCGCTCGGCGACCTCCACGATCGCTTCGTCCCGGACCGCGATGAAGACGACATCCGTCTCCGGCAGGTCGGTGTCCCATTCGAGCGACGGCCAGCCGTATTCGTTCTCCCGCCGGCTGAGGATGCCTACGATCTCATGACCCGCCTCCTCGGCGGCAAGGGCTATCGACCCTCCGGCCCTTCCCGGGCCGACGATGATCAAGCGCATCGGGTATCTCGCCGCCGCATTGCGGCGAGGCTAGTGCTCTGGCCAGTGACGTTGGTGAGAGTCAGAGCGAGTCAGCGTCGTCATCCGGCAAGGACGCACGACGAAGGCGCACCGGCGAGGTGCGTCTAGGAGGAGGACGCGGCTGGTGGCGACGATGGCCGCTCTGAATCCGCCAAACGTTGCTGATCGGGGCACTGAGCCGTCGGGGTTACTCCTCCTGGATCTGGTTAGGGGTTATCACCGGCCAGTTGGCGTCCAGCTCGGCCTTCCGAGAGCGGTATTCATCCCGGCGCTTCCAAAACTTCGTCTTCCACACCCGGAAGCGGTGCTTCTTTCCCGGATCGCCGCCACCGTTGTAGGTCTCGTCGGAGCGTGTCCTTCTCTCTTCCGGCAGCACGATGTCCTCCGGGTCCTCGAGAGTTTGGAGCAACTGGTGCGCGGCGTGCCTGGTTGCCCGATGCTGTTGCTTGCGCTCCTCGCGCGTCGGTCGACTCTCGTCGTATCCGGGAATCTCCTGGCGATGCTCTCGCGACCTTCTGGCCATGCGTTACCTCCTGTAGTCGAACGGGTCGTGATCTAGATCGGGGAGGTGGGGAACGCCCGCGCGTCATCGCTGACCGGGCGGGCGCGTAGATGGCCGGAGAGACGCCGCCTGCGTATTGGCGTCTGGCCACTCGAACCATGCTCGAAACCTAGCAGGCGCTGAGAAATGGCGAACAGGGTCTTTAGACCACAAACGGGATCAGGCGTTTCCGCACCCGGCGTGTGTATTCCAGGTAGCCCGCGAACCTCATCCGTAGCTGTCTCTCCTCGTACCTCGCCTTGAAGAGGAAATAGGGAACGAGAGTTGCCGACACCGCGAGGCCGAGACCGCTCCCGAGGGCCAACGCCGTCCCGATCAGAAACAGACACACACCGCCGTAGATGGGATGACGTGCATAGCCAAACGGTCCTTTGACCACGAGCTGAGCGCCGCTCTTTGGAACCGGACTGGCGGTTATCGAGTCTCCGAGCCGTCGTGCCGCCGCGAACGCCAGGCCAACACCGGCGAGTGCCAGCACCACGCCAGCGACACGAATCGGGGTCCAATCCTCGGGGAGGTTTCCATCGGCGACGAACGCGATGGCCGCCGCCGCGAAGATGGCCGCTTGACCGGCCAGGAGGGCGTTCGCCTTCCAGCGCGACACCGGGGGGATCCAGTCGTTGGTCAGATAGTCCACTCCCTGATCGCCCACCCGCTCCAGGGCAGACGATGCAGTCATCCCTTCACCTACCGGCGCGTCCGGCCACACGTCGCAGAGTGGTCGGAGCACGAACTCGCGCTCAGCGGCTCTGGGATGCGGAATCGTCAGCTGCTCGTCGGCGTGGTCGGGCCCGTCGGATGTCACGATGTCGAGGTCGAGAGTGCGTGGCCCCCATCGTTGCTGCCGCTCTCTTCCCCGGGTGTGCTCTATCTCCTGGCAGATCTCCAAGACTTGTCCCGCGTCCAAATCGCTCTCGACGACAACCACTGCGTTCAGGAATGGATCCTGTTTCGGGCCTCCGACGGGCAGGGTTTCGTACAGCGACGAGGCTGACACCCTTCCCAATCGCTCCGAGAGCGCCCCTGCCGCAGCTACGAGATAACCCAGCCGATCACCGACGTTTGATCCGAGAGCGATGGCGTAACGGGTCACCGGCTCCGTTCGATCGTCACCGAGACATCGTCAAATGCCATGTCGATCGGTGCGTTCGGCTTGTGGATGGTCACGACCGTATGAGTCACCTGATCGTGCCCGAGCATGGCGTCTGCCACCCTCGTGGCCACCGTTTCGATCAGCCTGTTTCGCTCGGCCCCCACTACTTCGCGGATCTCGAGGGCCAACTCCGAGTAGTCGAGTGAATCGCCCAGGTCGTCGCTCTCTCCCGCCCTGGAGAGATCGGTGAAGACCGTGACGTCGATCCTGAATACCTGCGCTCGCTCTTGCTCGCTGTCGAGCACCCCGTGTCTGGCATAGACCTCGATCCCGGTGAGGTCGATGCGGTCGTTCAACTGCCGTTGGCGTCCGGAATGAGCGACCGGCCTTCGGGGCCCAGCGCCCGGCCGAGTATCTGCTGGATCAAGGCAAGAGCGAGGATGGGATCGTCGACCATGCCGGAATCGACGAGATAGCCGCCGAGCAGGCCGCCGATGGTGTCGTCGATGGTCTCCCTGTGGATGAGGACCCGGGCGTGATTCCTCCCGAGAGCCTGGTCGAGGGTGGCAAAGAAGCGGCCGACATCGTGCTCGGTGAGCGGGTTGGAGATTGGCACCGAGTAGGTCGCGATGCCGGCCTGGCGGTATGCGGCCAGATTCTGGTTGCCGGCCAGCATCGAGACGATTGTGTTTATCTGGGCCTCTTCCACCAGCCAGGTGATCTCTTCTTCCCGACGCACCCGCCGGTGCTGGAATCCCGACCCGCCGACGCGGTCGGAGACAGCGAGGCGATCGGATATAACCCAGGTGAACCCCCGGGGTTTTAGCCCTGCGACCATTCGTCCCATTCCTGGCCGGTCACGATAGCGCCCGCAATTCGCAGCGCATCTCTCGATTTGGCCACATCGTGGACCCGAAAGAGCCTCGCTCCACTGGCGAAACCCATCGCTGTGGTGATCGCCGTCGCCCGGTCACGGCCTTCACGCGAGTCCCCGGCGATCATTTTCCCCAAAAAGCTCTTGCGGGACGTCCCGATCATTACCGGTAGGCCGTGAGAGGCCAGCCGGTCGAGGGCTGCGAGCAGGGCAAGGTTGTGATGCATTCGCTTCCCGAAACCGATCCCCGGATCGATGGCGATACGGTCCCGGCTGACTCCGGAGCGAGCCAGTAGATCCGTCCGGGCAAGCAGGTAGTCCTCCACCTCGGCAACCACATCGTCATAGCTTGGGTCGACCTGCATGTCGATGGGCCTCCCCAGCATGTGCATAACGATGACTCCGCATTCCGTGGCGGCAACCGTCTCCACCATCTGTGGGTTGCGGAACCCGGTGACGTCGTTGACCACCGCGGCGCCGGCTTCGAGAGCCCGGGTGGCGACCTCGGGCTTGTAGGTATCCACGCTCACTGCCACCCCTGCGTCGACCAGGCCATCCACTACGGGCATGAGGCGGCGAAGCTCTTCATCCAGTTCCACGGGCTTGGCACCCGGACGGGTGGACTCAGCACCCACGTCGACAATGGCCGCTCCATCCGCCACCAGGGAGAGGCCATGAGCGACAGCGTCCTCGGGATCGGCGTGCTCGCCGCCATCCGAGAAGGAATCCGGGGTGACGTTCAGGATCCCGATGAGCACCCCGGTGTCGAGTGCTATCTCGTCACCGGCAACGACCCAACGCACGCGGTCCGTGCTCAAGAACGGGTGCCAAACAGGAGTGACATGGCCTCCGACCTGGTTGCCGGATTCGACTCCATGGTCCCGCGGACGGCGGATGTCACCGTGCGCGCTCCCGGCTTCTTGACTCCGCGCATCGACATGCACAGGTGCTCGGCTTCGATCACGACGAGAACACCGAGAGGGTCGAGACGGTCATCGAGGCAGTCGGCCACCTGGGCGGTGAGACGCTCCTGCATTTGCGGGCGGCGGGCATAGCCTTCGACGAGACGGGCCAACTTGGACAGTCCGGTGACCCGCCCCTGGGGCATGTAGGCGACGTGTGCGTAACCATGAAACGGCACGAAATGGTGCTCGCACATCGAGTAGAACGGGATCTCGCGCACCATGACGATCTCCTGGTAGTGCTCTTCACCGAAGAAGGCATCGACGACATCTCCGGGGTCGGTGTGGATGCCTTCGAAGACTTCCTCATAGAAACTTGCCACCCGTTCGGGTGTGTCCACCAAGCCCTCGCGAAGCGGATCCTCACCGAGGGCCTCGATGATCTCGGTAACCGCCTTCTCTATCCGGCCCTTGTCGATCTGGCTCATTGCAGGTGGAAACTACCGCCACCGAGCTCGTATTTCTCCAAATCCACAAAGGGGGTTGACTCTGACGTCGGCATGACTGTATGGTGACATCAGTTTGACATCATCAGGGTGTCAGCATTGACGCCTAGGAGACGCCATGTTTGTTACCATGACCCAGGACTATGTGGAGGCGCTCATCGAAGAGCGCATTCGCTATCACACCCGAAAGAAGAGGAAACGCTGATGCAGCTATCGCATGCAATCACCAACCTCGAGTCGGCGGTCGAGACACAGCTACGGGTGGCCGGGCCCGAGATGGCAGAGGCCGGCGCCCAACTCATGGCAGCCCTCAAGCCCGCCATCACCCAATCGATGATGGAGGTGGTCAACATGGCGGTCACCGAGATCTCCAGCCAGCTCGACACCCAGACGATCGACATCAAGTTGGTCGACGGCGACCCCGAGTTGGTCGTGAGCGACGACCCATCTGCGGCCCCTCCCCCGCCACCGCCCCCGTCTCCCGGGAACGAGGATGCCGACGAAGCACGGATCACGGTGCGTCTGCCTGGATATCTGAAGAACCTGATCGCCAATGAGGCCGAGTCGGCCGGTGACTCGATCAACTCCTACGTGGTCGATGTCCTCAACAGCAAGGCCCGCAGGCGACACGCCTCTCATGGAACCCACCACAAGGGAACGATCCGGCTGTGATCGACAAGACCTTTTCGGTGGACAGCTCACCCGACATCGAGGTCCGCGTCGAGTCGGGACGTGTCGAGCTGCGCCGTGGCAGGCCCGGGACGGTTCATGTCACGGTCGACACCAAGAACCCTGACTTCATCGTCGAGCAGCGGGGCAACTCGATTCTGGTTTCCTCCGACAAGACCACACCGTGGTTGTCCCGCGGCTCGGCCTATGTCGTCGTGGAGACCCCCGAAGGCAGCGATCTTCTGATGGCCGTCGCCTCGGCCCAGACACAGGCAGCCCTCTCTCTCGGCAAGGTCGACATCAAGACGGCTTCCGGAGACATCGAGGTCGAAAGCGCCGAAACACTCAACGTGAAGACCGCCAGCGGAGACACCAGGGTCAAACGTGTCGACCGATCGCTCCGATTCACCTCCGCTTCGGGCGATCTTGTGGTCGAGAACACCGTGCATGGAAGTATTAGCGCGTCCACCGCGTCGGGCGACATCTACATCGACGAGTGTGAAGGCACCCTCGATGTGAAGACCGCATCGGGAGATACCCGGGTGCGCCGATTCACCGGCCGCAGCGTTTACTGCAAGGGCATGTCGGGCACCATCGATCTCGGCATCCCACGCCGCACCGAGGTCTCACTGGACGTGAACCTGCTCTCCGGGAAGATGAAGCTCCCGGAACCCGAGACCGGGGACGACGAGCCAGAACGGCGAATGGAGATCCGGGTCAAGCTGGTGTCGGGCGACCTCAGGATCGAAAGAGCCGACTGAAATCAGGGAAGATAGCGGACATTTTCTGTCCGTTATCACCGATACCGTTCGGAACATCATGGAATTGCAATGCTTTGAATGCGGCCAGACCGTCACAGCATCCGCCCTGTCCGAACTGGGCGACGCCTTCGTGGCTCACGCTCGCTCCCGACATGATTGGCCGTATCCCGACCAGAGCATCCGCAACTATGCCGAGGCCACCCAGAGGCTGACCGGAGCGTCGGAGCGCCTCGCAGACATCCCAGATCCGGTGATCCGCCCGGTGACCCCTGATCGGACAGAAGACTGGCTTGACTTCTTCGACCATGACGCCTTCGCCGGGAATCCAGCGTGGGCGGACTGCTACTGCCTCGAGCCGCATGTTCGGCCGACGGGAGAACAGGAAGAGGAGTCCGAGCCGACTCCATGGCAGAAGACCCGGGCCGCCATGGCCAGTCGCCTTTGCGGCGGCGAAGCCTTCGGTTATTTGGCCTACGTCGACGACAAACCGGCGGCATGGGTCAACGCCTCGAAACGCTCCGACTACAGCCCCTACTATCGGCCCGCCGACGACCGGGCTCCGGCAGAGAAAGTGATCGGAGTGTCTTGTTTCGTCATCGCGCCGCCATACCGTCGACACGGCATCGCCGACCGGCTCCTCGATCGTGTCATCCAGGACGCTCCCGACCGGGGCGCCTCCTGGGTCGAGGCCTACCCATACAACGATCCCGAGGACTCCGACGCGGCCAACTACCGAGGGCCCCGCTCGATGTATGAAAAACGAGGTTTCGAATCAATCGAGGTCAGGGATCGGGACACCGTTGTGAGGCTCCGAGTCGGAGACCCGATCTCCTGACCATCGGGGAAGAGAACTCAGCTCGTCCCGCTCTGACGTTTCAAGCGCGGGACCCCGGTCAGGCTTCGGCTGGCCGGCCCTTAGTGCGGGGGATCTTCCGGCCGAGCTTGAGCGACTCGGTGACCTCTTCTGAATCGTCCTCTTGCTCCGTTGCCGCGGCTATCTCATCCTCGGGCCGGTGCTGAGGGAGAACGGGCTCATCCGGGTACTTGATCCGCAACGAGCCGGCAGAGGCGTGCTCCCACTTGGGGACGTCGCTGAATATCTCGCCGACCTCGTCCCGGTCGACCGTCTCCTTCTCGAGCAAAACTTCGACCATCCGCTCGAGCGCATCGGAGTGGTGTTCCAGGATGGTGCGGGCCTCCTCATGCGCGGCATTGATCATCTTCCGCACTTCGGCGTCGATGAAGGAGGCCACCTCGTCGGAGTAATCCTGCTGCCGCTGATAGTCACGACCGAGAAAGACCTCTGCGTTGGGTTTGCCATATTGCATCGGTCCGAGCTTGTCGCTCATTCCGTACTCCATCACCATGCGTCTGGCGATGGTGGTGGCCTTCTCGATGTCGTCGGCGGCACCGGTGGATGGATCTGCGAAGATGAGCTCCTCGGCAGTGCGCCCGCCCAACAGCATGGCGAGCCGATCGACCAGCTCGCTTCGCTTCGATAGGTACTTGTCGTGGGTGGGCAAGGCGAGGGTGTGTCCCAATGAGCGACCGCGGGACACGATGGTGATCTTGTGGACCGGGTCGGAGTTGGGCAACGCGTACCCGACCAGCGCGTGGCCGGTCTCGTGATAGGCGATGACCTTGCGCTCCTCCTCGGATAGGAGCCGGCTCTTGCGCTCCGGGCCTGCGATCACCCTGTCGATGGCCTCCTCCAGCTCCGCCATGGTGATTTCGGTACCGCGCTTTCGCGCAGTCAGAAGTGCGGCCTCGTTGATGAGGTTGGCGAGGTCTGCCCCGGTGAAGCCAGGGGTGCGGCGGGCGAGCACACCGAGATCGATGTCCTCGCCGAGTGGCTTGCCCTTGGCGTGGACTTCGAGGATGGCCTCCCGTCCCTCGACATCGGGAGCGTCGACGGTGATCTGACGGTCGAAGCGACCCGGACGCAGCAGGGCAGGGTCGAGGATGTCGGGCCGGTTGGTGGCCGCCATCACGATGACTCCGCTGTTGCCTTCAAAGCCGTCGAGCTCGACCAGAAGCTGGTTCAGGGTCTGCTCCCTCTCGTCATGACCCCCTCCGAGCCCTGCGCCACGGTGACGGCCAACGGCATCGATCTCGTCGATGAAGATGATGGCGGGAGCGGTCTGTTTGGCCTGTTCGAAGAGATCGCGCACCCGGGAAGCACCGACTCCGACGAACATCTCGACGAAATCAGAGCCCGAGATCGACATGAACGGCACCCCGGCCTCCCCGGCCACGGCGCGGGCGAGGAGGGTCTTGCCAGTTCCAGGAGGGCCGAACAGGAGAACGCCCTTGGGGATCTTGGCCCCGATCTGGCGATAGCGGTCCGGGTTGGCGAGAAAGTCCTTGATCTCTTCGAGCTCGACCTTCGCTTCTTCGAGACCTGCGACATCGTCGAAAGTGACCTTCGGCTGCTCCTTGCCGACCGTCTTCGCCTTCGACTTGCCGAACTGCATGACGCGGTTCCCACCGCCCTGCATCTGCATGAAGATGAAGACCATGAACCCGAGCAGGAACAGCCACGGCAAAAACCCGATGAGCAACTCCATGAAGCCAGCGGGCTCATCGTCGACGTCCCAATTGGTGCCCGTGCTACGGAGGGTGTTGGTCAACTCCGTCTCATAGCCCTCTACGTAGCTCGCCACCTGATCGAAGGCGCCTTCCTCGGCGTCGCTGCCCGCCAGGCGACCCTGAGCGCGCTTGGATCGCGCCAGCAGGACGACGTTCTCGTACTCGCCTTCCTCGACGTTCTCGACGAACTGGGAGATGCTGATCTCTTCGGGACCAGCGACCTGGTCGAACCACCACGAGAACAGGATGGCGACAAGGATTATCGACATCCCGTAGACGATCAGGGTTCGCAGAGTGCGGTTCACTAAGCCTCGGTTCTTGCGTGGGTCTTGGGTGGGCTTCCCTAGATGGTACGTCGATTGACCGAATAGTCGAACCCCTGTGTCGTCTTCCGGCGATGGGTTCTCAGGCTTCTTCGCCCATCACTCCCACGTAGGGAAGGTTTCTGTACTTGCCCGCATAGTCGAGGCCATAGCCGACGACGAACTCGGGTCCTATGGAGAAAGCCACGTACTTGACGTCGATCCGGACCCTCTGGATCCCCTCCTTGAGGAGCAGCGCTGCGATCTCGAGGGACTCAGGCTTGCGCACGTTGAGACTCTTGATGAGGTAGTTGAGAGTCAACCCCGAGTCGATGATGTCTTCGACGATGAGAACATGGCGACCCTCGATCTCTTCGTCGAGGTCCTTGAGGATGCGCACCACACCGGAGGTTTGTGTGGAGGCGCCGTATGAGGAGACGGCCATGAAGTCGAACTCACAGGGCAGGTCGATGTGACGAGCCAGGTCTGCCATCACCATGAATGCCCCGCGCAGAACCCCCACCAGGAGCAGGTCCTTGCCGGCGTAGTCCTCTGAGATCTGCCTGCCGAGTTCCTCCAGCTTGGTTTCGATCTCCTCGGCCGTGATAAGCGGCTTGATGTCCATCCTTGTTTATCCCCTGGTGCTGTGGTGGTGAACGGAAAGGTAATCGACAGAGAAGGTTTCCACCGAGTCGACTACTCGATGACCAACAGGGCCCCGCGTCGGACCACCACCCGGCCCGCGGCTAACTCCTGGCGTTCGCTCTCGCCCGACGCCACGGACCACATTCTGCCGATCCGGTCCGAGGTCGGGCCGATGCCGTTCTCTTCCAGGGCGCGACAGAGAACGCGATCGGCCAGGGCAGGGGGAAGTGTGGTAACGGCCGATACCGGTAGCGCCCGTCCGAAGTGCTCGTCGGCACGTTCCTCGAGATACACCCTGTCTCTTTCGAGAGTGGCCGCGGTGCGGGCCAACGCCGCCTCGACCTGAGGATTCAGCTCCCTCATTACGGGCAGCAGTTCGAGGCGGATCCGGTTCCTGGTCAACGAGAGGTCCTCGTTCATCGGGTCGTCGACGAAGGGAAGTCCGGCCAGGGTGGCGATCTCCCTCGTCTCGCTGCGGGTAACCGCGAGCATCGGCCGGTAGATGTTGGGCGGACGGAACGAAGGAATCCCCGTCAGCCCGGTCGGCCCGGTGCCACGGATGAGGTTGATCAGCATCGTCTCGATGCTGTCGTCACGGGTGTGTCCGGTCAGAATTGCGCCTGCGCGCTCGGCCAGCTCTGCATACCGAGCCTCCCGGGCCTGTTCCTCTGGCGAAGGTCCTTCAGCGAGGGTCACCTGCCTCACCTCCAGCTCGATGCCCAGCTTTCCGGCGATGTCCCCGGCCGCTCGGGCCATCATCGGAGACGCCGGGAGCTGGTGGTCGATGTGCAGGGCGCGAACATCGAGGCCGCTCTCTAGGCACAGATAGGCGAGAGATGCCGAGTCGGCGCCTCCCGAGAGGGCTACTTCGACGGGCCCTTCCGGAAGGACGAGTCTCTGCTGCGCCCCGGAGACCAGCTCACTCAGGCGACGCGTCTCAGCCACTTCTTCGGGTTCTCGATCTCATCGAGATCAGGCAGGCTGCTGGCCCCCCGGAAGGCGATGTTGATCGTCTCCCATCCCGCTTCACGCTCGATGTCGAGGACGAACCTCTCGCCGAGCTTGTACTGCTTCATCTTCATCTCGAGGCCGGTGAGACGGAAGAACGCCGCGGTCCTCTTGTCGTGGCGGCGCCCTTTGAGCACGCGGCTCATCCGGTCCTGGGAGCGCAAACGCTCCGACCCCACCCGATCCATGACGACGTGTCCGTGCCCCTCAAGAAGACACATAAGAGCCTGGACCTTGTCTACTACGGCGTTCTGCTCCGGCGAGCCGAATAACCCGAGGAGCCCGCGCTCGTCGAGAATCGGCCGCCCGCTTGCCTTTCGCGAAGTGATCTCTTCGATGACCCGCCCCAGGGCGCCGGACACCGGCTGGGAACTCTCCACAAGCTCGGTCACGAGACCCATGAAGTAGTCACGCATCCAGGGGATGCCCTGGAACTGTGCCCTGTGAGTCAGCTCATGTAATGCGACCCAGTAGCGGAACTCGGCCGGCTTGAACTGATGGGTTCGTTCCATTTGGAGGATGTTGGGCCCGACGTATGAAACGGTGTCACCGGGCCCACCTGTGGGGAGCACGAGCTCGTACTGACCTAACACTCGACGTGCCAGGATGCTGAGCACCCCCCGGGTCTCGGCTGCCATGACCCGCTTGGCGATCGCGGCTGCCGTCTGGCCGCGGGTTCCCGACTCCTTCATCCGCTCCTCGAGCTTTCGCCGCGCCGGCTCGGTCAGGTGTCCGAACGTGGCGACATTGCGATCGATCCACTCCCCACGATCGATCACGACGGTCGATGGAGAACCGGGCAGACTCAGCCCGGTGGCGGCGGGCACGATCTCGGACACCTCACGCGTCACGTCCTCCATCTGCTCCGCCAAATATCGGGAGTGGTAGGTCTCGGCGAGTGGATAGGTTCCCGCCAACCGATTAGAGAGCCGGCCGCGTCCGGGCCGTTGAGAGGTCACTCGTCGACGATGCGGTACCGCTTGCGCACAACGTCGGTGAAGTACTTGATAGCGGTGAAGATAACGATGACGGCGGCCAGAGCCAGGCCGGTCGGAACCAGATAGCGGTAAGTCCACTCGGGTTGGGGCTCGACAGGCGACTCGCCGTTCATCGACACTGCGGGCTCGAGACCGCTGTCGATCGTCGTGGTCGTCGTGTCGGCGGCTCCATCCTCCTCGCCACCCTCCTCAGCGGCAATCGCCACGAGCGAAGACCCGACGATGAGAATGCCGACGAGCAAGACCATAAGTGAGTTGCGACGCGTACGACTCATGCGGCGAAGCCTACAAGCCACTCCAACGCCGGGCGAACTACCCGAAACCCGAAATGAGCGGTTCAGGCAGTCTCCCGCCGGATGAGCTCGCGCACCCTGGTCTCAAGCCTCTCGGGCATGTCCTCGGTGAGACATCTGCGGACCACGCCCTTGAGCCGACGCTCGAAGTCGAACGACTTCAAACAACCCGGACAGTCGTCCAGATGAATGCGCACTGCTGCCGCGGTGTCCTCATCCAACTCAGCGTCGAGGTACTGATAGATCTGGTCCCGTGCCTCTCCGCATTCGTTGCTCATGGTCTCTCAGCGTCCTCCGGTATGAGTCCTCGCTGGCTTGCAAATTCCCACAACCTCTTCTGCATCGCTTTTCTTCCGCGATGGAGCCGGGACATAACCGTACCGATCGGAATGTCGAGGATCTCGGCGATTTCCTTGTAGGAGAATCCCTCCAGGTCGGCGAGGAGAACAGGTATCCGGAAGTTCTCGGGTAGCTCCTCCACAGCCGCCTTGATGTCCGACTCGACGAGGCTGTCGAGCACCTGATCCTCGGTAGTACGTGAAACATCGATCGTGTCCTCCGACCCGAGACGCCGGTACAGGTAGAGGTCCTCGACGTCCTCCAGATCGGTCTCGGTCGGGCGCCGGGAGTCTTTCCGGTATTTGTTGATGTAGGTGTTGGTGAGGATGCGATATAGCCACGCCTTGAGATTGGTGCCCTCCTCGAAGGTGTCGTAGGCCCGATAAGCCTTCAAGAAGGTCTCCTGTACGAGGTCCTCTGCATCGGCGGGATTACGGGCCATCCGCATCGCAGCCGAGTAGAGCTGGCGGGAATATTGCATCGCGTCGCGCTCGAAGTTCGCCTGATCGGCCATCGGTTTGGACGGTAGCCGGGGGTGAAAAATGCGACGACTTCAGGGCTGTGCGGGTTCGCGCGGCACCACGTGGCGCGAAGCGATACGGAATGCGCTCCGGATAGGGTTTCGGGCGTGGCCGACCTCGTGCACGTCGATCAGCGCAAATGGCCCGACCGCGAGCACTACCAACTCGAGGCCCGATGGCTGGGTCGAGACGTGGCTGGTGCATGGATTCATGTACCAGCCGGGACGATCGTCACGCGGGGAGAGGACGAGCCGTGGCCGCTACCGGGGGGTTTCGTGGCGCTAGCCCCGGTGGACGAGTGGTGGGTCGCCAGTTTCTATTCGACTCACCCCGAGCTTTCGGTATACGTCGACATCGCCACCCCGCCCGAGTGGGACGGCTCCCGTCTCACCTTCATCGATCTGGACCTCGACGTCATTTGTCGGCTGGACGGCAGCGTGGAGATCATCGACCAGGAGGAGTTTGAAGGGAACCGCGCCACCTACGGCTACCCCGACGAGTTAGTTCAGGGAGCCATCGAAGCGGCCAGCCAAGCCGCCACGCTCCTGCGGGCAGGCGCTGGACCATTCGATGGAACCGCCGAAAGCTGGATGCAAAAGGCCTTCGGTTAGGAGTGAGAGCCGGAGAGGGGGATCGAACCCCTGGCCTAGCGCTTACGAGGCGCTCGCTCTACCACTGAGCTACTCCGGCCGGGATGACGATGGTATTCAACCTCCAGATATTGAGCCAGCCCGATGAGGTTCTAGATTTCGGTGAAATCACTGGCACATCGGATAAGCCTCTTCTGACCGTTGGCGGGGGGCTTAAGTCTGAGATTCACCCTGCACGAGGACGAGGACAGAAACGCCTCTGTCAACCCTCCGAGCCCAAAGAGGCGAACAGGTTGGCGAGGACCAGCTCCCGGCGGAGGTTGGCGTGGATGTCGACCACGGCGTCGAGCACCTGCTCGGCCGATAACACCGCCCGGCGCGGCGGGACGTCGGTGAACGCAGCTAGATTCAGATCGCTGTTGCGGATCGGCCCGCCGAGCTGAAGCGAGGCCGAGTCCGAGTACCAGGAGGCGAGAATCTCCAACCCGCTCACCAGCAATGACATCTCGGCACGCCGCTTGGCCCGCTGCGCCTTGTCCTTGGGCAAATCGTCGGGGACCGACTGGTCGACCAGGGGCGCCAGCTCCTCCAAAAGCTCCATGGCCAGACGCTGCCCGTCGCCGGGATGCGGAGTCACCTTGCCCGGAAGCGACAACCACATCTCCCTGAACCTGGCTACTTCCGGCTGACTCATCAACGCGAGGGCAAGACCGGGGCGTCCCCCGGACACCACCGCCACGCCGGAGGCATCGTCCTCGGAAAGTCCGCGTGCCCGAAGTGCCTCGACGATGTCGGGAACTGGAACCCGGCCCATGTGAATGGTCCGGCACCGGGACGCAACAGTGGGCGGGAAGTCGTCCTCAGAGCCGGCCACCAGGAGAAACACCACCTGTGGCGACGGCTCCTCGAGGGTCTTCAGCAACGCATTGGCGGCCTGTTCGGTCATGGCCCCCGCATCGGGGAACAAGAAGACACTCCGGGAGGCCTCCACGGGGGACATGGAAGCCCGGGAGATCACATCGCGGGCCTGGTCGACACCCAGACTGGCCGCACCCTCCGGCTCGAGGACCTGAAGATCGGGATGGGCGCGCATCAGGGCGAGGCGTCGCGCCCTCTCGTCGTCAGCACCGCCCAGCAATGCGGTAGCGAAGCGAAGCGCCACCGCCTCCTTGCCGATCGACTCGGGACCGACGAACAGGTAGGCCTGGGCGGGGTGCTCGATCTCCGCCCGCAACAGACTCAGGATCGCGTCGTGGCCGATGACGTCGGCATAAAGGTCGCTCATCTCACGATCTCCAGGATCCTCTCGACCGTGTCTTCGACCGACATGGTTCCATCGACCACCACGACTTTCTCCTCGGTGTCGGCCAGGTCGAGGTAGCACGAGCGGACCGCCGCCTGAAACTCGACTCCCTCCTTGCCGATCCGGTCGGGGCGATCCTGACGGGCGAGGGCGACATCGGGCTCCACATCGAGAACGAAGACATGATCGGGTAGCACCCCCTCGAGACCGGTCTCGTTGATCGACCTCACGGTATCTTCGCCAAGGCTCCGGGCCCGGCCCTGATAGGCGATCGACGAGTAATAGGTGCGATCGGAGACAACCCACTTCCCTTCCTCCAGAGCCGGCGCGATCACCTCACGGGCAAGTTCGGCGCGCTGCGCGGCAAACAAGAACACTTCAGCCCAGTGATCGAGCGAATCGGAGTCGAGCAACAGACGCCGGACTGCCTCACCGACATCGGTGCCGCCGGGCTCGCGGACCAGGATCGCCTCCTCTCCAAGGTTGCCCAAACGCTCCACCAGAGCTCTCCCCACGGTGCTCTTGCCGCTCCCGTCCACCCCTTCCAGGGCGATGTATTTGGTCACGGCGAACACGGTAACCAGCCCGGGTGACAGACAGCCAAAGATTGACATAAGGGCGGGAACTGGTGTCAACTGCCCCCCAATGCCGAAGAGTCTCGTAATAGTCGAATCGCCCACAAAGGCCCGAACTATCTCGTCTTTCTTGGGTCCTGACGCCACCGTCGAGTCGTCGATGGGCCACATCCGCGACCTCCCCCGGTCGGCTTCGGAGATCCCCGCCAAGGTCAAGGGAGAGGACTGGGCGCGCCTCGGGGTGAATGTGGACGACGACTTCGAGCCCCTCTACGTCGTCCCCAAAGAGCGCAAGAGCCACGTCAAGAAGCTCAAAGACATGCTCAACGATGTCGACGAGCTCTACCTGGCCACCGACGAGGACCGGGAAGGAGAGGCCATCGCCTGGCATCTCGTGGAGGTGCTCAAGCCGAAGGTGCCCGTCAAGCGAATGGTCTTCCACGAAATCACCAAGCCCGCCATAGAAGAGGCCTTCTCCAACCCCCGTGACCTCGACGATCGGCTCGTATCGGCACAGGAAGCACGTCGCATCCTCGACCGCCTCTACGGCTACGAGGTTTCCCCCGTGCTCTGGAAGAAGGTCCAGCCCAAGCTCTCCGCCGGCCGTGTTCAGAGCGTGGCCGTGCGCATCGTCGTGGAAAGGGAGCGGGAACGGATGGCGTTCGTGCCCGCCGGCTACTGGTCCATTGAGGGGTCGTTTGCCCCCGCCGACGACCTGGACAAGACGTTCGACGCCACTCTCCTCTCCATCGACGACAAACGGGTGGCGACCGGTAAGGACTTCGACTCGAAGGGCAAGGCGAACAAGGACGTCGTGGTCCTCGACCAGGGAGCGTCCACCGAACTGGCCACCAATCTCCAGGAATCGGACTTCGAGGTCGTGTCCGTGGAGTCGAAGCCCTACACCCGCCGACCCTATCCCCCGTTCCGGACCTCGACTCTGCAACAGGAAGCCGGCCGCAAGCTGCGTTTCTCCTCCTCGCGCACCATGTCGGTTGCCCAACGCCTGTACGAGAACGGCTACATCACCTACATGCGGAGCGACTCTGTCGAGCTCTCCGATGCCGCTATCGCCGCGTCCCGCTCCCAGATCAGCAAGCTCTACGGCAAGGAATACCTCTCCCCTTCCCCGCGGAAGTACTCCGGGAAACAGGCCAAGGGCGCCCAGGAGGCCCACGAGGCGATCCGTCCTGCCGGCGACTTCCTGACCCCGGAACAGGTCGGCGCCAGCGTCGGGCGTGACGAGGCGGCCCTCTACGACCTGATCTGGAAACGCACGGTTGCCTCCCAGATGGCCGACGCCAAGGGTGTCACCGTCTCGATTCGCATCGGGGCGATGGCCTCTTCAGGTGAGGATGTCCTCTTCGGCGCGTCGGGGCGGACCATCACTTTCCCCGGTTTCCTCCGGGCCTACGTGCAGGGAAGCGACGACCCGGAGTCCGAGTTGGACGACAGAGAGAAGATCCTTCCGCCGCTGGAAGAAGGCGACGATCTGGCTGTCGAGCGCCTCGAGCCCACAGGACACGAGACCCGACCGCCGTCGCGGTATACCGAGGCCTCGCTGGTCCAAAAGCTCGAGGAGTTGGGAGTCGGCCGGCCCTCGACCTATGCCTCGATCATGACCACAATCCAGGACCGGGGCTACGTCTTCAAGAGAGGCTCGGCCCTGGTACCCACCTTCACCGCCTTCGGCGTGGTCACCCTGCTCGAAAAGCACTTCCCCAACCTCGTCGACTACGAGTTCACCGCGGCCATGGAGACCGACCTGGACCGGATCGCCAGCGGCGACGAGGAGACTGTGCCCTGGCTCTCTGCGTTCTACTTCGGTGACGACGGGCTGAAAGAGAAGGTGGCCAAGCGTCTCGACGAGATCGACCCGAGAGCGATCAATTCGATCCCCATCGGGGAGGACGACGAGGGAACCGAGATCGTCGCCCGTGTGGGCCGTTACGGGCCCTATGTGGAGCGAGGTGACGAACGCGGGTCGATCCCCGAAGACCTGGCGCCGGACGAGGTGACCGTGGAGAAGGCGATCGAGCTCATCGAGGAGCAGAACAAGGGCGACAAGATCTTCGGCACCGACCCCGAGAGCGGTCTCACCGTCTACGGCAAGACCGGACGCTTCGGACCGTACGTGCAGCTCGGAGAGCAGGAGGAAGGCTCGAAGGAAAAGCCGAAGCGCGCCTCGCTTCTCAAAACCATGGAGATGGACGAGATCGGCCTCGATGACGCCCTGAAGCTGCTCTCCCTCCCCCGCACCATCGGCACCGACGAGAACGGGGTCGAGATACTGGCGCTCAACGGGCGCTACGGGCCCTACATCCAGCGGGGTGACGATCGACGCAGCCTCGAGTCGGAGGAGCAGCTGTTCACGATCACCGTCGACGAGGCACTCAAGCTCCTGGCGGAGCCACCGAAGAGGCGAGGACAAACCCGGTCCTCCACGCTGAAGGAGTTAGGCGAGGATCCGGTCTCCGGCAAGAAGGTGACAGTGCGCTCAGGGCGCTACGGCCCTTACGTCACCGACGGCGATGTCAACGCGTCACTGCGAAAAGGCGATTCCCCGGAGAAGATCTCCCTGGAACGTGCCGCCGAGCTGCTCCAGGCCCGCCGCGACCGGATGGACAAGTAGGAAGCGGTCCCCTAGAGGCTGGTGGCCGCCATCTCCGCCAGGGGCGAGCGGACCGATCGCTCCAGGGACACGTGGGCGAACAGAGCGGAGTCTTTGAACTTCTCGACGAGGGCGGCCATGCCTCCATACGGCGATATGTAGGGGTTGTCCACCTGGGATAGATCGCCGCAGAAGACGACCTTTGAGTCACGAGACATACGCGTGAGAATCACCTTCAGGGTCGACAGCTCCAGGTTCTGGGCTTCGTCGATGATCACGAACTCTCCGGTGATAGAACGCCCCCTCAGGTAGGTCACGGCTGCCATCTCCAGCTCCCCTCTCTCCACCAATTCGTCGATGGCTCCTCTGGCGGCATCGACGCCTGCGTCGGAGAAGAGTGCGTAGAGGTTGTCGTGCACGGCGGCCATCCACGGCGCCAGCTTCTCCCTGAGGTCGCCCGGCAGGTAGCCCACTTCCTGCCGGCCAACCGCGACGAGCGGACGGTATACGGAGACCCTGCGATAGCGGCCCTGTTCGAGGACCTGCTCGAGGGCGGCAGCCAGTGAGAGAAAGGTCTTGCCCGTTCCGGCCATGCCCATGAGGGACACGGCGGGGATGTCGGGGTCGAGCAGCTGATGGAGGGCGATGGTCTGCCTGACGTTCTTGGGCTCGACACCGAACGCCTTCACATGGTTGGGCATGCGCTCCACCACCACCGTCGGATCGGCCTGGACCACCCGGGCGAGGGCCGATCGGGAAGGGCCACTTCTCAGCACGAGGAACTCGTTGACAGGGGCATCGACGTCGTCGATCTCGAGTTTCCCCTCGTCGAACAGGCGGTCGATCGTCTCCGGGCTCACCCGATGGGTCACCATCCCGGAATGCAGCTCGTCGACCTGAACCGTGTCGGCTTTGTAATCCTGGACGGGAACGCCGAGCTGAGCTCCCTTGATCCGGAGGGCGGCGTCTTTGGTGACGAGCACCGCGTCGGTCTCCTCGCTGAGATTGAGACACGTGGAGAGGATCCTGTGATCGGGTGTCTTCGGGTCGAGGACCGAGGGAAGTCTCTCCGAGTAGATCCCGTTCAACTCGATGCGGAGGCTGCCACCACCGGGCAGTTCCACTGCCTCCCGCATGCCGTTTGCGTTGGACGTTCCCAGCTCCTCCAGCAGCCGGATGGCCGTTCTCGCGTTGGCACCGACCTCGTCCATCCGCGTCTTCTTGCGGTCGAGTTCTTCTACGACCACGAGCGGAAGTACCACCTCGTGTTCATCGAAACGGAGAAGTGAGTGGGGGTCGGCGAGCAGGACACAGGTGTCAAGGACGAAGGTGGAAGCCACCGGCTTGGTCTCCTTAGATGTCGTCGCCAAGGCTCACAGCTTCATCAATCGGGCGACGAATTACAAGCATCGGATTCACTCGTCGACACGGAACACGGGGAATCGGTGCGCTACCGATGCGAAGTCGTCGAGTACGCGTTTGCCGGGAATCTCCATAAAACGTGAAGCGACGGGCTGGCTCCGGTAGTACCGCAGTAGGACCTCGGGCTCGGTTACCTCGCGCAGCACCACCTCACGTTCGTTTCCACCCTGTCTCAGCTTCACTCTCGGGTCGGCGCGTACGTTGTGCACCCATGACACCTGGCCATAGGGTGAGACCAGATAGGTGGCGCCTTCGTGACGAAGCGGCGACACCGGCACCTCGCGGTCGAGGCCGCTCCGACGCCCTGTGGTCGTGAGCACGGCGAGACCCGGAACACCGACCTTCGCCAGCTTCTTGGCCGCCCATCCGAAGGCCCTGGCCGGCGCGGAATGGCTGAATCGGGGGACCACCGCTACCGGCGTCTTGCCGCCCACTCGAGGAAGTCGTCCCGACCACGGGTGTTGACGACCCGGTCGTTGGTGACCCAGGCCCGCTGGGCGTAGAAGACCCCGTAGTCCATGCGTCGCAGGTCGGAGACGTGGTGTGAGTCGGTGTCGATGAGAAAATCGACCCCTTCCGACATGGCACGTCGCGTCACTTCCGTTGTGGCGTCGAGACGGTCGAGGGCTCCATTGATCTCTAGGGCCACCCCGGTCACCGCAAGCCCTTCGATGACCGCTTCGACGTCGAGTTCGACTCCGGGGCGACGGCCGACGTACCGGCCGCTGAGGTGGCCGATGGCATTGACGGCGGGGTCGGCGAGGGCGGTGAGGATGCGGGCGGTCTGTTGGTCTTCGGGGAGATCGAAATGGGAGTGGATCGAGGCGACGCAGTAGTCGAATTCGAGCCTGAAGTCGGGGTCGTAGTCGAGATTGCCGTCGGGACCTATGTTCAACTCGCAGCCGAAGAGGATCTCGATGTCGGAGTTCTCCTCGTTCAGCGTCCGGATCCGATCGCGATGGGCCAGCATCTCCTCACGGGTCGACCCGTTGATGGTCAGGTCCTCGCCGTGGTCGGTGAACGCGACGTACTCGTAGCCAGCGGCAATCGCCGCTTCGATCATCTCCTCCAGCGTAGAGCGACCGTCGCCCGACCGGTCGGAGTGATAGTGAAGATCTCCCTTGATCCGATCGCGGGTCACCAGATCGGGCAGCTCGCCGGCCCGGGCCAACTCGACTTCCCCACCGCCCTCCCGCATGGTGGGAGGGATGTACTCCAGGTCGAGGACGTCGTAGATCTCCTCTTCGGTCTTCGATGCCACCACGTCGTCGCCGTCGAAGAGGCCGTATTCACTGAGGAGCCAGCCGCGGTCGATCGACTCCTGACGCAACTGGATGTTGTGGGCCTTGGACCCGGTGAAATAGAGGAGGGCCGAGCCCAACTGGTCGGGGTTCACGGTGCGAACATCGACCTGGAGATCGTCCCTGGTGAGGAACGAGGTCTTGGTCCCGCCCGAGCCGACCACGTCGGCGACCTCCGGGTATCCGAGGACCACGTCATGAATCTTCGGGGCGTCTGTGGTGGCCACAACGATGTCGACGTCTCCGATGGTCTCGGAGAACCGACGCAGCGAGCCACATGGGACAGCATCAGTGACCCCGTCGATGGAAGCGATGCGCCCGGCGAGGGAGTGAGCGAAACCGTAAACCTCCGCCAGGGGAGTTCTCCGGTCTTTGCCATGGAGGCCGAGACGCTCGATGGCCTTCTTGATCTTCTCCTCGGACTTCTCCCCCAACCCAGGAAGGTCCCGCAACCTCTCTGCCTCGATCGCCTCCTTGAGCCCTTCGATGTCCTCCACACCCAACTCGGCCCTGATGTTCTTGAGGGTCTTGGGGCCGAGACCGGGGATCTTGGTCAGCTCGACGAACTTGGGGGGATACTTCTCGCGGAGACTCTCGAGCTTGACCACCGTCCCTGTCTCTTCGAGCTCGAGGATCTTGTCGGCAGTGGAGCCACCCACCCCCTTGATCTTGGTCAGCTCGGCCTTCGACAAACCCTCGATCTCGCCCTGGTGGGCCTCGATGCCGGCCATGGCGTTCTCGTAGGCCCGCACCTTGAACGCCTGGGGCGACCCTTCGTCGAGGGCGGTGAGCTTGGCGAGCTCCGCCAGCATCCGGATGGCTTCTGATCGCGTGACCATCGGGCGACATTATCCGCGGCGGAACCCGAAACCTCAGGTAGTACGGCTCATATATGGAACCGAGAGCCTCGAGAATGACCGAACCCACGGCCTCGAGTTTTTCTCGAGGCCGTGGGTTCCATATCCGGGCCCCACTACCTGAGGTTATCGGTTCCACACGGGCCTACCGGCCGAGCCACTCCCCCGGGGAGAACTCGGCGCGGCTGGAGACTCGCACCGGGATCTCCCCGAAGATGGGGACGGTGGCTCGGACCAAGGCCGTCACCTCGACTGTCCGGTCGCGCATCCCGCCGTCGATCGGGCACTGACATCGGTCGAGGGTGGCACCGTTGGATCGGGCAGCGTCGCTCGCTGCCACGGCGGGCGACGTCGTCGAAGCCGGAGGATATGTGGAGACGGCGGCGGCCAGCGCCGCGGCGTCGGCGGCGTTGGTGGCCTGGGCCCGGGCCGCATAGAGAGTCCCGATGGAGGCCACCGCCACGGCGAGGACGGCGACGATGGCGACCGCGGCGCTCATGGCCACCGCCATTGAGCCGTCTTCGCCTCTCATCTCTCCACGAGCATCGACGCCGTCGCCGATAGGTCGACCCCGAAGTCGTCGAGCCACGGCACCGGGAGGACGTGGCGGAGTGTGGCCGTTACCCGCGCTGGTCTGCCCACTACCCCCGGACGGCTCACCGTGATGCGCACCCGGTCCCGATCATGGGGCGGCATCGCCGTCCGCACCGCTTCGACGGCACGGGCAGGATCCGGCGTGGTGGCCGCAACCCGGGCACCCTCCCTGACAGCACCCAGCAACTCGATGCGGGCGCGCGCCACCGAGATCACCTGGATCCCGGCGGCGAGCACCACGATGAGCAGAGGGATGACCAGGAAGAACTCAATCGTCACTGTCCCCCGGTCTCCTCTCAGAACGCCCCGGCCACCCACGAGATGACCTTGCCGAACAGGTCCCCGAGCAGTCCCCCGCCACTGCCCGACTGAAGCCACTTCAAGGCGATGATTGCCAGGGCCGTGGCCGCCAAAATCACCAGGAAGTACTCCACTGTCGCCTGGCCTCGATCAGAGGCGAGACGGGATACCACCCGGTTCCATATGCGTGTCATAGACACTCCTTCCATTCCGGTTGCCGACCGGTGCGGGAGGAAGTGCGGAACTCACTGGTGCTGTGGCGAACGTTTGTGGTCGCAGCACTAGAGGACCCCGGTGAGGTCTCCGAACATGCCGAGGAGCGACGGTGCGTAGAGCAGGAGGATCAGTCCGGGGAGCATGAGCAGCGTCACCGGAATCATCAGTCTTACAGGAAGGGTGCGCGCTCTGGCGATGCGTCGGGAACGGTCGGCGGCGAGGTTGGTCTCCAACATCCGGCGCACCGCTCCTCCCAGAGACGCTCCCGAGCGCTGGGCCCTGGCGAGTTGAGCGACCACCGGACGGAGCGAGTCGTCGGCGTAAGGGATCGAGGCGACCAGACCGGAAATCCGGGCCACCCGGGCCACCCTTCGCAGAACCTCGTATCGGGGGATAGCTTCGGAAACTTCGATGAGGGCTGCGAGAACAGACAAACCGGAACGAAGCTGAACCAGGAGAAGCAGAAGGACCAGATTAAGAGGCGGGTCAGGTGCCCGACGCCTGGCGGACAGTCTGTCCCAGACGAGGGGCGCCAATCCAGCCAACAGACCACCGACCGGGCCGGCCACGATGACTCCAACGGAGGCGGCGACGATCAGTTTCATCGAGACGCCCTCCAGAGCACCAGGGACGCCCATGCCAGACCTGCGGCAAACAAGCCGAGGCCGACTACCGCCGCGACTCTTTGCTCCGAGGAGACGACGAGGCTGCCGAGACCACCCGAGCTGGCCCGACCGACGACATAGAAGACCGGAGCGCCGATGAGGACCAGAGCAGTCGCCCGGCCCGGAGCGGTGGCCACGCGGACCTCCCGACTCACCTCGGTTTTGGCGATGCTGAGAGACGCGATCTCATCGAAGAGAGCGGCGGCATCCGAACCTGATCGGGAGGCGGTGAGGACCACCAGCCGGAGCTCCTCTTCGATGGCCGGAAATGCCGCTGCCACCCGGGCGGCCACCTCGGTCATCGAGGAGCCGGGTGGGAGGTCGACCGAATTGGCATCATCCCCAACCGAGGTGGCCGCGGTCGTGAGGGCATCGCGCAGATTGGCTCCGGCACGGAGCTCGGAGGCGACAGCCTCGCAAAACAGAGCTGGCGAGTTGGAGCTGTCGGGCCTCGCTCGAAACCAATAGAGAGCGATGAGGCCGGCAACGATGAGCGGTAAGTAGATCGCACCGGCGAGCAGAGCGAGACGTCGGAGATCGACGCCAAGAGCGAAGGCCACGGCAAGCGTCAGCGCGACGATCATCCGGCACCTTTCCCGACCTCATCGATTGCGACGATGCGCCGACGACTCCCCGACCGTTCGATCTGTACCACCACGTCGACGGCGGCCCGGAGCTGACGTGAGACCGCGGTCTCAGAGGTGTCACCGGCGGTAAGTGCGAGCGTCTCGATGCGAAGGAGAGCCTCCTCCGGAGAGTTGGCGTGGACCGTGGTGAGCGAGCCGCGGTGGCCGGTGTTGAGCGCCGAGATGAGATCCAATGCCTCGCCACCTCGAACCTCCCCCACGATGATCCTGTCAGGTCTGAGTCTGAGGGCCGAGCGCAGCAGGGCACGGATCGTGATGGCCCCGGCGCCCTCGGCGTTTGGCGGACGGGCCTCGAGCCTGACGACGTGTCCCGGAAGGTCGAGCTCGGCGGCGTCTTCAATGGTCACCACCCGCTCCGTCGATTCGATCGATCCGGCAAGCAGATTGAGCAGGGTTGTCTTGCCCGCCCCGGTGCCTCCCGAGACGACCATCGTTCTCCGCTCCTGCACCAGCTGAACGAGTTGGTCGACCTGGTCCGCCGTCGCAGTCCCGGACGCAACCAGGTCGGCCAGTGAACTCACCCGCTGGGTGAACCGGCGGATGGCCATAAGGGGCCCGTCGACTGATGCCGGCGGCAGCACGGCATGCAGGCGGGACCCGTCCGGAAGCCTGGCGTCGACCATGGGCGACGCCCGATCGATGCGGAGTCCCAGCGGGGCGATGACACGCTCGACCGTGGCCACCATGTCGTCGGCGGACGAGAAGCTCGCATCGACCGCCTCCAGTCCTTCGCCACGGTCTATCCACACGTCCCCGCGACCGTTGACCAGCACGTCGCTCACCAACGGGTCGTCGACGAGATGCTGCACGGCCCCCAGCCCGGTGACCTGGTGGACGACGCCCTGGAGACGACTCTCGGCATGCCAGGGTGTCTCGGTGTCCAGCAATCGACCCGCTTCGAAAGCCACCGAGTCGGGATCGAGCGCGGTGTCGCCGACAGCGATAGCTCGGCTGATCCGTTCGACTAGGCCCACGGCATCTCCCAAACCTGTCTCCATGCATTGATCCAGCGACTGCGCCGTGGCATCTGTCCGGCCAGGATGCGTCGGACGAGACCAGCTCCGAGCCGGGGTAGAACAGGACCGGGCCCCGGAGGGTCGCCACCCCCGGCGACCGGCTGCCACACCCCCCGTGGGGGAACCGACACTGGCGAGAACCGGCCGGGGAACAACGGGACAACCGGGACGGTGGCAATGGACAAATCGAAATCGGCGACCCGGACGACAATCGCCGGCCAGTGTCCCGCTAGCTGTGTGAGCAACTCGATCGCGTCGTCCCGGCCGACCTTCCCCCCGGGCAGGAATGCGACTCCGGGGCGGCCCGGGCTCAGTTCGGAGAGACTCGGTCCATCGTCGACGAGGTCAGCCAGGCTGCGTCCGGGCTGTCTGGTGCTCGCCCCTAAATCGACCACCAGCGCAGTACCCGCCACGACGGCCATCCCGATGGGGGCCACGATCGACAGGATCGGATCGGGCGACCAAACGCCAAGGATCGGGTGTCTCCCCTTCCCAACCATGTCTCGAACGTATGGGGAGCGCGAGCCGGATACAAGACCCCCATGCGGGGTTATCTTGAAACTGTGGTGGCAGCAGCCTTCTTCGACCTGGACAAGACGATCATTGCCAAGTCGTCGACCCTTGCCTTCACCCGGCCGATGTTCAAGGCTGGCCTGCTCACCGGTTCGACCCTGGCCAAGGCAGGCATCGCTCAGGTGTATTACCAGGCATTTGGAGCCGATCACGACCAACTTGAGCGGATGCGGGAGGAGCTGTCGGCGATGACGAAGGGGTGGGATCGAGCCGAGATCGAGGCGCTCGTCACCGAGACCGTCGACGAGGTGGTGACCCCGCTCGTGTATGCAGAGGCCCTCGCGGTCATGGAGGAGCATCGGGGCTCGGGCCGACGGGTCGTGGTCGTCTCAGCCAGCCCTGAGGAGATCGTCAAGCCCTTGTGCCGGCATCTCGGCATAGACGACGTGATCGCCACCCGGGCTGCGGTGGACGAAGAGGGCAGATACACCGGGGACCTGGAGCTGTACGCGTACGGGGAAGGCAAAGCCGAGGCGATTCGCGCGATGGCGGAGGCCGAGGACATCGACCTGGAAGCCAGTTACGCGTACAGTGACTCGATAACCGACCTCCCGATGTTGGAGTCCGTGGGCAACCCGGTGACAGTCAACCCTGACGCCGAGCTACGTGCCATCGCCGAGGAGCGAGGGTGGCCGATCAGGAAATTCGAATCGACCGTCACCTTACGGGACAAGCTGCCCGCTATCGCTGCCTCCGGAGCAGTCGCCACCGGAATCGCGGCGATACTTTCCTACTGGGCACTCAAAGGTCGGCGCTCGGGCTGATCTCCCACGGGTAGCCCATCCGGGGGACCGCGGCGAGTAGCTCCTCGACGGTCAGCTCTTCCCCCTCGAGCTGTTCGAGCACCACCCTGTCCAGGGCTATCGCCTCGACCGCCCACATCCCGTCCCGGTCGAGCGACTCCACCCGGCCTTCTTCAACACGCTTGACCGCATCGGTGACGGGAGCCACCACCAGGACGGCCCGAGCACGAACAGAGGAGACGTCGGCGTCGGCCGGGTTCCCTTGCCCGTCGAACACCACCCGGTCTCCGCCGATGCGGGCTCGGAGGTGGGAGATCGAGATCACGGGGCCAAAGTACTCTCGCTCTATGCCGTCGCGAGCGATGGTCGTGGTCGGGGGAGGCGCAAGCACCCGATTCGGCCGGGACAAGCTGATGATCGAAATAGACGGGCGCACCCTGCTCGAGCACACGATCGACGCGGTCATCGACCACGTCGACTTGTGTGTGGTGGTGTGCCGGCAAGAAGTCGGCCGGGTGATCCTCGAGAGGCGCCCCGGGGTCGTGGTGGCGGCAGGTGGAACAACCCGGACCCGCAGCGAGATTGCAGGGTTGTCCGCCATCGACCGGGAAGTCGACCTGATCGGGATCCACGACGCTGCCCGCCCTCTCATCAGCGGTGGCGTCATAGAAGATCTCTTCGACACGGCTCTGAGCGAGGGCGGGGCGTTGCCTCTCCTGGAATATCGGCGGATCCTGGTCGACCGGGAGACACTCGCGCCGGTTCCCGGCGTGCACGGCGCCCAGACTCCCCAGGTGTTCCGGGCCGCAGATCTGATGGCTGCCTACTCGAGAGCGAGGGAGGACGGCTTCGAGGGCCACGACACGGTCGAGGTGATGCAGGCGTACAGCAACGTGAGGATCGTCGGAATCCCGGGCGACCCGGGCAACCTGAAGGTGACCTATCCCGAAGACCTCGACGAGGTCAGGAGTCGCCTTTCAGACGCTTCTCGTACCTGAGCTCGGTGACCTGGACCCCTCCGATTTCTTCAACCCTGATCGGCCGGCCCACCGTCCAGCCCTGTCGTTCATAAAACCTTCGCCCACGACCGTTGGCCTCCAGAACCCAAAGCAATGCCCTCTCGTGACCCTCCTCGACTAGTCGGTTCTCCCCCGCCCGGAGCAGGTGATAGCCATGACCCTCACCCCAGTGGTCGGGATGGACGTAGATGGCGAAGACCTCACCCCAGCCGTCCTCATCGGAGTCACCCGCAGTGCAAAAGCCGACGACACCGTCTGCCTCGCTGACATGGACCGTGGCACCGTCGCCAATGAAGCGACGCCACCATCTGGCTCGCCGCCCTCGATCGAGACCGTCCAGAAACTCTTCGGGGAAGATCCCGGCGTAGGCAGCCTGCCAGCTGCGCACGTGAATCTCCGCCAGGGCTTCGGCGTCTCCGAGCGTGGCCTGACGCACCACGTCACTCCTCCTCGGTGTCGTCCTCGTCGTCCTGGCGGACTGGTTCGTCATCTTCGCCACGGTCTCCGAGGACCCAGAATGCGAGGAGCGACAGCGAAGCGGCCCCAAGGGCGATCGCCAGCCACAACAACCGCTGTGACTCCTGGCTGAGTCCCTCCTCGCTCTCTGTAGTCGTGGTCGTCTCCCCGCTGGCGAGACTCAGGTCCGCTCCCATCTCCTGGAGGCTGACGGGCTCGGAGCTTGCTGCATCCTCGTCGACCACCTCGAAGGCAACCATGTAATTCTTCCGCTCGAGCTCGGTGCGAAGCCCGAACACACTGTCACCGCGGTCGAGAAGCGGCAGGGTGAAGCGCTCATCTTCGAAGCTCATGTGGGCTACCACCGTCTCGGGCGCTCCCGACACCTCGACCTCGATCTCCACCATCATTCCATCTCCGGTCACTGACTCCACGGTGGCGGAGGCGGAGCCGAAGACTCCGCCGAGGATGACGGCGGCGAGGAGTCCTCTCATGATGACCCCCATTCTCCCCGTTCCACAAGCAAATCCTTGAGAAGATCGGCGCGATCGGTAATCAACCCGTCAACCCCGATGTCCAGCAGAAGCCTCATCTCGGGAAGTGTGTTCACTGTCCAGGCATGAACCTGCAAGCCCTTGGCATGAGCGGTGGAGACCAGTTTCTCGTCGATGACCCTGATCCCGCGCTCATGGGTCGGCAGCTGCAACGCCGAGGCGTCACTGCCAGCTCCGAGACCAATGCGGGAGGCAAGGAACCAGAGCCGGGCCCGGCGGGGACCTACAGAGGTCGGAACCATGCCCTCGGTAAGCACCCGAAACTCGGCGATCCGCTTGTCGGAGAAAGATCCGACGATCAGGCGCCCGTGGGCACCGAGTCTGTCGATCAGCTCGGCGAGTGGATCCGCCAGCCCATCGGTCTTCATGTCGACGATGACCGAAGTGTCCGGGAATGTGGTCAGCAGCCATTCCAGAGTCGGGACCCTGGCGACCTTTCCCCGAAAGGCATAACCGTCGGGCGTGGCGTGTTTGTGACCGGCGTCCAGCAACTGGAGCTGTTCGAGCGTGAGATCCTCCACAAGGCCGACGGCATCGGTGGTCCGGTCGACGGTCGGGTCGTGAAAGCAGACCAGCACTCCGTCGGCGGTCATGTGGAGGTCCGTCTCGAAGTGGCGGTAGCCGAGGTCGTAGGCGCCCTGGAAAGAGGCGACGGTGTTCTCGGGCCAGAGCACGCGGCTGCCACGGTGGGCTATGGCCACCGGGGGACGCCATCGTTCCCGGTCGAGGGTCATGTCACCACGGTATAGCGCCGGGCCGGTCATGGGAACGGTCAGGGTCGGCTGCCCTGGGAGACGGCCCCGGGTTCTCGACTCCGCTGCACAACGTGGCGAAAACCGCAACACCATGCAGCGCGGACGAG
>JBKHKD010000033.1:0-34747 GCA_046537785.1 Actinomycetota bacterium | reverse complement strand
TTTTAGGTGGTCTCTAGGACTTCGCGACCCTTGTAGGTGCCGCACTCCCGGCAGGCGCGGTGGGGCAGCTTGGGTTGGCCACACTGCTCGCAGGCCACCGAGCGCGGTGCCTTGACCTTCCAGGCTGCCTTGCGCGAGCGAGTGCGGGAACGCGACATCTTTTTCTTGGGCACCGCCATTTCGGCACTCCTTGGTCAATCAGAATCGAACAAGTCTTTGAGGACGGCGAAAGGAGAGTCGGAGTCCTCCCCGTGGCCATCGCACGGGTCCTCATTCAAGTCGGTTCCACAGATTGGGCAAAGTCCCTGACAGTCCACCCGGCACAACGGGGCATGGGGCATGCTGAGAGCAAGCTCGTCGGTGGCGGGCCCGGTCAGGTCGATCTGACGGTCCTCGATGGCATACCCATCCTCGTCGGGCACCCTGGAGAAGTGCTGGGTCCCGCTGGTCACCAGCTCACCATCCCACTCGACCAGACAGCGGACGCAGACGAAATGGGCCGGCGCCCGGGCGTCGAAATCGGCCAGGACTCCGTCGATGGTCCCCCTGACTTCGCCGTCGACGGCCATCGCACCCTTCACGGTGACATCGCCGAGACGGAGGGACACCTGGTGCGTCCCCGAAACCGCCTTGACGGCTTCGGGATGACCCATGAGATCGCCTACGTCGACTATGAGTTCTGGACTGCTCACACCCGCGATGGTACGGACGGGTGACACACAATCCGGAGTCTCTCTAGACGGGGACGTCGGGCGGCTTTGGCCTCGCCTGGTGGTACTCGGCGCGGGAATTCTGCACCTGGGAGGTCAGCTCGACGAGGAGATGTTCCAGCTTCTGCAGCTTGCGCTCGATCTCGTCCTCGGTCTCGAGACGGAGCCGGCGGGCATCGCCCTCCGCCCTGCGCACGAGGATGTTCGCCTCCTCCACCGCCTCCTTGACGATGTTCGACTCCGCGACGAGGGAATCGGCTTCCTCGCGGGCATTGTCGACAATCTCGCGAGCCTTTTCGTTGGTCCTGGCTATGAACGCCTCGCGCTCCCTCACCATCCAGCGGGCGGCGCGCAACTCATCGGGGAGACTGGCCCGAATCTTCTCCAATCTGGACAGAAAGGCGTCCCGGTCGACCAAGACGTTCGATGAAAGCGGCATCACCTTCGCCTCGTGGAGATGGACGATGAGGTCGTCGACGATGTCGAGAATGTCCTCGGTCTCGGGTTGAGCCTGTGATTCGGCTCCTTCGGTGGCGTCGACTACCACGTCTGGCTCGGTTTGTGTGTCCTGGGTCATGACAGCTTCTCCTTCAGTGCTTTCTCCACCACGTCGGGTACCAGTCCGCCCACTGACCCGCCCAAACGTGCGACTTCTTTGACCAGCGACGAGGAGATGAATCGATATTGAGGACGCGTCGGCATGAACAGCGTCTCCATGCCGGTCATGTGATGGTTCATCTGGGCCATCTGTGTCTCATACTCATAGTCCTCAACGGTCCGGAGGCCCTTGACCACCGTGTCGGCGCCGACCTCCCGGACATGCTCGACGAGCAATCCGCGAAAGGAGGTGACCTCGATCTCGTCCCCGAACATCCCTTTCAGCAGGTCGGCGCGCTCCGAAGGCGAGAACATCAACTTCTTCGAGGGATTATCGATGACTGCCACCACCACCCTGTCGAACAGGGCGAGGGCCCTGCCGATCACATCGGCATGGCCGTTGGTCGGCGGGTCAAAGCTCCCCGGACACAGTGCGGTCTTCTGGGCCGTCGTCAACGTCTTCTACCTTCTCGTATCTGATGATTCTGGTATCTCCGTACCGTTTATCGGTGGCAACCCGCCAGGTTTCGGGCGGATCCGGGGCCACGTCGGTATGACGTCGGGATATCACTACCTCGGCCTGAGGCAGCAGGAGACGATCGAGACGGTGGAGGTCCTCTTCCAACTGCGCGCTGGATTGCGACCACGGCGGGTCGATGAACACCAGATGAAACTGATGTCCGCTGCGCTCCAGATAGCTCTGCACCGTGCTCTCGATCACTGTCCCGCCCAGATCTACCGCTGCGATGTTCTGCCGGAGCGCCTGAAGCGCCTTGCGGCCGTTCTCGACAAAGACCGCGGAGCTGGCGCCGCGAGAGAGCGCTTCCAGCCCGAACGAACCCGAACCGGCGTAGAGATCGCCCACCACCGAGTCGACGACCCAGTTGCCGATCGAGGAGAACACGGCCTCCCTGACCCGATCTGCAGCCGGTCTGGTTCCTTTGGTGTCCGGAGCCTTGAGCCGCCTACCTCCGGCCTTCCCCGCGATGATGCGCATGCTCTTCTCCTCAGCTCACGAAGAGCCAGTCGACTTCGTTGCCCAACATGGCGGCGACCTCGTCCTTCAGGTCTCTGTGCCCGGAGAGCGTCGGATCCGAATCGACCAGGGCGAAGGCGTCGCGTCGGGCGACGGTGAGCATCTCGAAGTCGGCGAGGATGTCGGCGAGTTTCAGGTCTTTCATCCCGGACTGACGGGTTCCGAAAACCGTGCCCTGACCCCGAATCCTGAGGTCCTCCTCGGCGAGACGGAACCCGTCGTTGGTCCCGACCATGGCGGCGAGTCGCTCCTCCCCCTCGTCGGTGGTGGGGTCGGCGAGGAGAAGGCACACCCCGGGATGCTCGCCGCGCCCGACCCGGCCCCGCAGCTGATGGAGCTGGCTGAGCCCGAAGCGCTGGGCGTCCTCGATGACCATCACGGTCGCGTTGGGAACGTCGATGCCCACCTCGATGACTGTGGTCGACACCAGGACGTCGATCCCGCCCGCCCGGAAGCCGGCCATGATCTCTTCTTTGTCCGCCGACCGCAGCTGACCGTGGATCAGACCGACCCGCATCTCGGGCATGAGGGCGGAGAGTCGCTCGTACTCGGCAGTGGCCGATGCCGCCTCCACCTTCGGGCTGTCGTCGACGAGGGGGCACACGACGAACGCCTGGCGTCCCTTGGCCACCTCGTCTCCGATCTGGTTCCAGGCGGTCTTCTCCTCCGCCTTCGAGATCAGCCTGGTCTTCACCGGGTTCCGACCGGGGGGCATCTCGTCGATGATCGAGACGTCGAGGTCGCCATAGAGCGTCATCGAAAGGGTCCTGGGGATCGGGGTTGCGGTCATGATCAGCAGGTCGGGCTCGGCGGCATCTGCCTTCGACTTGAGCATCACCCGCTGGGCGACGCCGAATCGATGCTGCTCGTCGACGACAGCCACGCCGAGCCGTGCGAAGGAGACGTCTTCCTGGATCAATGCATGGGTTCCGACGACGAGGTCGACCTGACCGGAAGCGATGTCACTGGCGAGCTCATCCCGGGAGATTTCCTCGTTGTAGTTGGCGATGGCGTTGGAACCGGTGAGCAGGGCTACGTGGACCGCGGGCCCCTCGGGCTGTTCGGAGAAGAGGCTGTCCATGCCCAAATGGGTCTCACCGAGAGCGGGTGACAGCCCGGCGTCGGCGAGGAGACTGCGCACCCCGAGATAGTGCTGTTCGGCCAGGACCTCGGTGGGCGCCATGAGGGCTCCCTGCCATCCCCCTTCGATCCCGCGCAGCAGAGTTGCCACCGCGACCACCGTCTTGCCCGAGCCGACCTCTCCCTGCAGCATGCGGTGCATCGGATGGCTAGCCCGGAGATCGACCTCGATCTCATCCAGCACCCGCCTTTGCGCTCCGGTCAGGTCATAGGGAAGACCGTCGAGAAACCTGTCGGCGAGCTCCCCGTTCGGCTCGTGGGATATGCCGATGGAGCTCTCCATCTGGTGGCGTTTCTGCATGGCGAGGGCCAGCTCGAGGCGGAACAGCTCGTCATAGACGAGACGTTTCCTGGCGGGTGCCACCTCCTCCATCCTCTCGGGGAAGTGGATCGACTGGAAGGCCTGGTCGCGTTCCATCAGCCCGTTGGCAGCCTTCAGCTCGGTGGGGAGGACATCGTCGATGGGTCTCGAACGGGTGAGGGCGTTATGGATGGCCCTGCGCAAGTAGCCGGGACCGATACCACCTGCGGTCGAGTGCACGGGGACGACCCTCCCGACGGTGAGCCCTTCGGTGTCCCCGGAGAGGACATCGACCGCGGGGGTTTTCATCTGGAGCGACCCCCTGAAGCTCTCCACCACCCCGGAGAGAGCGACTTCGTCTGCGTTCTGGAGGAGCTTCACCAGGTATCTCTGGTTGAACCACACCGCCTTGATCCGGGCGCTGTCGTCCTCGATGACTGCCTCGATGATCTGGAGATTGCGGCGGGGCCGTCGCTGCTTGACGGAGACCACCTTCCCGATGATCGTCACCTCCGACCCGATGGGCACCCTGGCGATCGGCTCCTTTCGGGACCGGTCGATATACCGGCGTGGCACATGGTGCAGCAGGTCGGCGACGGTCTCGATCCCGGCTTCGGCGAGTTTCTCCGACCGTTTGCCGCCGAGACCCTTGACCTGCCCGACGTCGATAGTGGCGAGATGGGTGAGGGAAGCCACGGACGGTACGGTAACTTCCGAGTGGGACTTGACCGGGCGAGTGGTTAACATCACTTTCCGGTCCACGGGAATCCCCCGTGCCTCACTGACCACTCCAGGAGTTATTCGTCATGTCCCATCGTTGCGAGATCTGTGGCAAAGGGCCGGCCTACGGGAAGACCGTCAGCTTCTCCCACAAGAGAAACAACCGCCGTTTCCTCCCCAACGTCCAAAAGATCAGGGTGAAGCACGGCAGCAACACCCGACGCGCCCGTGTCTGCACCTCGTGCATCCGGGCAGGAAAAGTCGTCAAGGCTTAGCCAACTAGTCTCCTCCGTCATGGACCAGGGTGTCGTCAAGACCTACGACCCGGTGACGGGTGTCGGCATCGTCGTGCGCGACGAGGACCGATCCGAGGTGTTTCTGCGTCCGGGATCGCTCAAGGGTTCCGTCTTCCGCACCCTCCGCCAGGGACAACGGATCATCTTCGACACAGTCGACGAGGACGACCACACCTTCGTCAGCAACATCCGTCTCGGACAGGACGGCCACTAGAAGTCGTCTCCCCCGCTCGCGAGCACAGCGAGCCGGGTCTTCCCCTAGCCTGCCGGTACGCATCTTCATCCTCTCTCGGGAGTCGTCGACCACCTCGACAACCGGCCGTCAGCTACACAGGGCGCCGGCGACGAGCATTCCGCTAGTGTCGCAAACTCCTAGAGCGATAGGAGGCTCAACTTGGTCCAGGCGTATGTCCTGATCCAGACAGAGGTCGGCAAGGCCGCCCTCGTCGCAGAGGAAGTCCGCAACATCCCCGGTGTCGATACGGCCGACGACGTCACCGGCCCTTACGACGTGATCGTGAAGGCCAGCAGTGACGACGTCGACTCACTCGGCAAGCTCGTCGTGGCCCGCATTCAGGCGGTGGACGGGATCACCCGGACCCTCACCTGCCCCGTAGTTCACCTCTAGAAGACTCTTAACCCAGCTTCGAGGCGATCGCCCCGGCGTTTTTGAGCGCCGTGCCATCGCTGCCCGCGGTCGAAAAGACCCGGGTCATCCCGGACCTCGCCTCTTCGAGCATGTCGTGAAACAGCCGGGCGCGCTCTATCGGAGGGTCGATCCACAGATAGACGGCCATGGAGCCTGGGATCGTGTTGACCTCGTTGACCCACAACTCCCCGTCCTTTTCCAGAAAGTCGATGCGGGCAATCCCGCGCAAGCCCGCGACGTCAGTCACACGCCGGGACAGATCGGCGATAGTCCGCTTGGTTGCATCGTCGACCTCGGCAGGTAGCTGTCTTCCGCTGCTGACCTCCCCACCCCAGGCCAGGTACTTCTGGTCGTAGCTGTAGATCCCCTCCCCGGCACGGGCAGGCTCCTCGATGGCCGACAACTCCCACCCGGGATGGGTGCGCACGGCCACCTGGAGATCGCGACTGCCTGCCAGGAAGGGCTCGACAACGGCGCCCTGGTCGAAAAACCGGGAGGAGGCCTTGAGGGCGAGAACCGTGTCCCAATCCTCGGCGATCTCGATGCCGATGGACGACCCGCCAAACCGGGGCTTCACTATGAATGGGCCGTCGAAGGCCGGTGCCGGCTCCTTCCCGGTTTGCACGAAGGTCCGCTCCAGCGTGGGAAGGCCTGCCGAGGCCATCGCCGAGCCGAACGCGAGCTTGTCCATCCCGAGAGCAGACGCGGCCTGACCGGGACCTGTGTAGCGGAGACCGGCGAGATCGAGCATCCCCTGGAGCGTCCCGTCCTCGCCCGGTCCGCCATGGCAGGCGATGAAAACGGCGTCGAGATCGAGGGGCTTTCTCTTGAGAACCAAACCCTGGCCCGGCACAGCCACGAAGGACAATTCCTTCGACTTGCGTGGCGCCCCCTCGATGAAGTCGCCGGCCTCGAGCCCGGGATCGACCGAGTACCACTCCCCCGACTTCGACCAGTAGATGGCCTCGACTTCGTCGAGGGCTCTGGCCACCTGAAGCCCGGTGAGTATGGAGATGTCGTGCTCGTCGGAGGGGCCGCCAAAGACAACTGCTGATCTGGTCATTTGGAGTTTGCTTGGTTTTACGGGTAGTGGTCGGGGAGGTCGTTTTCGTACAGGACGGCGTCGCCGGGTCCGAGATTCGCCCGGGCCCACTCAACTGCCTCGTCCCGCGAGTCGACGACGGTAACCGATGCCTTGCCGTTGACGGAACCATCGAGCAGGTAGGGCCGGTTCGTCCTGCCAACAATCACGAAATGGTCCACCTGTGCGGAAGCCGCCGCGGCGAATTCCATGTTCTCTTCCTTCTGGACGGGTCCGAGCTCGACCATCCCGGGTGTGATCACCGCGGTCTTGCCCTCCGATCCGGCCTCGACCAGGGCGGCGAGGGCCGAGGCGGCCCCGGCCGGGTTCGAGTTGAAGGTGTTGTCGATGATCGTGAAACCCCCGCCGGCGGTCATCACCGATTGCCGATGCTCGGCTGTCGGTAGATCACCGATGCGTGGCAGAACATCGGTCACGTCGATGTCGAGTGCTCGACAGATCCCGAGCGCCACCGCGAGGTTCGCCCCGAAGACGCCCTCGGGAATGTCCGCCACTCGCTCCCCCTCGATGGTGATGCCGTCACCGGTTGATACCTCGATGATCCTCATGGTCGAAGCCCGCTCCCGGGCGAGTTCGGCCAGGAGAGGATGGTCGACACAGATCACCCCGACCCCGGCACGATCCAGGATCTCTGACTTGGCTCTGACGATGTTCTCGACGGTCTTGAACCTCTCCAGGTGCACGGGGCCGATGGCGACCATCGCGGCCACTTTCGGGGGAATCCAGGCGCACAATTCCGCGATCTCTCCCGGCCCGTAGGCACCCATTTCGGCGACGAAGACTTCTGTTCCCGGAACCAGGTTCTCGTTGATGGCCCGGGCCAGACCCATGCGGTTATTGAACGAGGCAGGGCTGGCAACGGTGCGTTTGGCAGCCCCAACGAGATGTGCGACATAGTTCTTGGTGGTGGTCTTGCCGTACGAGCCGGTTATGGCAACCACGTCGGCACCAACCGCTTGCAGCTTGGAGGCGGCTCTTTCCACCCATTGGGTCCCCAGTCGCTTCTCTACCGGTGCGAGGACCCAGAGGGCGATGTCGACGATCAGCGGAAGGAAAAACAACGAGCCCACGACCAGCACTGTCTCGTCCCGGACCAGGCCAATCGCGATCCCGGCAGCAAAGACGACAGCACTTACGATTGCCACCCGGCGGAGACGGGATGTCCACGCCAGCGGAGAGGTCACACCGCGAACGGGCAGTCCAAACGGGCCGATCTGGGCGAGGGGGACGAGAAAGCCCCAGACGGGATGGAATAGCGAGCCCAGAACCCCCGTTAGAGAGGCCGCCGCCAAAGCCATGTTGGCCGGGGAGCTGATCCACCACTTCCACTGGAACCTCGAAGCTGACCAAGGCAGGTAGTGCTCACGTTGGGCCACCCGGAGCCAGCGCAGGCCGGCGGCTACCGAGGCGGCCGCACATGCTGCGGCCAGGGCCCAGTTCACGCCATCGCCTTCTCGATGGCGGCCCGCAGAGCCTCCGGCGCTTCCAGGGGAACGAAATGGCCCACACCGTGGAGCACCTCCAGAGAGGAGTCAGGGATCAGGGCCTGAGCGGCCTCGGCCACCGACAGCGGAACCTCCTCGTCTCTCTCCCCCCAAAGCATTTGGACGGGAACGGTGATGCGCATCAGTTGACCCTCGTAGGTTTCGTTGACCACCTTCACCAGGATGTCCCGCATCACTCCGCTCACGGCCCGGTAGTCGTCCGATCCCCGCTTGCGCTTCTCCTTCTCCATTCGCTCGTCTGAGACAACGCCCACCCGGTTGAGCCATCGAGCAAACCGGTAGGCGGGCGATGGACGGCGTCCGGTCTCGAGACGAATGAGCGGTACCCCGGTCAACACCAGTGGCCCTACCCGGTCAGGGTGCTTGGCGGCGAGACACACCGCCACCCGGCCCCCAAAAGAGTGTCCGACCACGACCGGCGGCCTATCGAAGAAGTCGAGGATTCTCGCCACGGTGTCGGCGTAGGCCTCAGCGCCGATCACATGATCCGGCGCGGGTGACGCCCCGAAGCCCGGGAGGTCCGGTGCTATGCCGGAGTATCCGTCGAAAACCTCCGCGAAGTCGTTCCCGCGCCGCCCCCACCCATGCAGTGCAAGGATCTCAGAGGGCCCTTCCCCATACACCTCGGCGAAGAGCTCACCGTCAAGAAAAGAACGCAGAGCCAATAACAATCCTCGATCAGACCGGCAGAAACGCCGACAATACTTTCAAGAGGCCCAAATCACATGACTACCGAGAGCGTCAGCGTGCACGAATCGATGGCCCGTTTCAGGTCGTCGCTGCTTCGTCGCGCCTCGGCGGTCGCATGGATCGTTCTCATCATCATCGGCTATCAGGCCGTCCGCAGCCCGCTCGAGGACGGTACCCAACTCTTCACACTGCCTCAGTTCTACACTCCGATGGCCGGGCTTGCCGCCCTGCTCATCCTCTCCACGGCGGTCAGGTGGGACCGCGTCATGCGGACCGAGGCGGCTCCTTGGGCGGCCAGCGGCTGGCTTCTGGGGATGATCGCAGGCATAACTGCTTTGGGGATGATCCCCGACCTGAAGAACACCGCCGAGCCGGTCCTCTATGGGATCGCCGCCGTTTCGGGTCTCCTGTTGGTCTGGTGGGCGCACGGTCTGATCGCTGTGATCATCGGCCTCGCCATCGCGACCATCGAGCTTTCCCTGGTCGAGGCCGACGTGTTCGGCGACGTGCTGGCTCCGATCGTGGTCGTGGGGGTCGTTGCGGCCGCTACTGCTCTCGTCGGATTCGAGTTCGAGAGGGAGTCGGTGGCCTCCTTTGGCAAAGAGGCCAAGCTCGAGCAACAACGTCTCGATTTCGAACGGCTCTACGCCGTCAGCGCCACCCTGGCGCGGGCGGAATCCCTTGCAGAGATCGTCCCCCACCTCGTAGGCACCATCTGCAAATACCTCGACGCACAGGTTGGGGTGGTGCTACTCCACGACGGACAACTGCAGCGACTGGAAGTGATGAGCCCGATCTGGGTCAACGGCTATCCACTGGAGACAGAGTCGATCTCGGTGGAGATCAACTCCCCCAGCGTGGTGGCCCAGACATATCGCGCCGCCCGCCCGATATTCGTCAAGCGGGTAGATGGCGAAACCGACTCTCATGTGCTGTTGAAGGACCTGGGTCTGCAACAGGCCCTGGTCTCCCCGCTGAAGGTCGAGTCGATGCGGGTCGGTGTCATCGTCGTCGGCGACCCTTATGAGGGAAACTTCACCGAGGACCAACTCGAGCAACTCGGTTCGCTCTCCGCTCCGGCAGGGCTCGTCCTCAGCCAGATCGGTCGATACGAAGCGCAGGCCGAGATGGCCCGTCGTCTCGAAGAGGTAGCGAAAATGAAGACCGACTTCGTCTCCACGGTCAGCCACGAGCTGCGCAGTCCGCTGACCTCGATCATCGGCTCGCTGGACACGGTGAACCGCCCCGAACTCGCTCCTCAGGAGCCGATGTCACAACAGCTGCTCGACAGCGCCCGCCGCCAGGCAGGCCGTCTCCAGCGTCTCATCGAGGACCTGCTGGTGGTCTCCCGGATCGATCGGGGGGCCATCCCCGTCCACCCCGATGTGGTGGAGGTCAAGGAGATCTTCGACGAGGTCACCCGGGTGGTGTCCATAGAGCCCACGACGACAGTCGAGCCCGCCAACCTGGCGGTCTACGCCGACCGGGATCACTTCCAGAGGATTCTCATCAACCTCGTGGAGAACGCGGTGAAGTATGCCCCCGGATCCCCCGTCGAGCTGTACGCATGGCAAAAGGCGAACCGGGCGATGCTCGCGGTGGTGGACCACGGCCCGGGGATCCCCGAGGAGTCCCGGGAGAGCATCTTCCAGCGGTTCACCCAACTCGATCAGTCCGACACCCGCTCGAAGGGAGGTACCGGACTTGGGCTCTCCATCGTCAAGAGCCTCGTCGAAGTGATGCACGGCTCGGTGCGCATCGAGACGACCGAGGGAGGCGGTGCCACGTTCATCCTCGACCTGCCGGTAGGATCGTCTTCCGACATGCCGTCCGCGAGCACGTAGGCGCTACTCGGCTTCGACTCCCGCGGCGATGGCATGGAATCCACCGTCGACGTGGACTATCTCGCCCGTGGTCATCGGGGCCCAATCGCTGAGGAGGACACAGACCATCCGAGCCACAGGGTCGGGGTCACCGGTGTCCCATGTCAGTGGGGCGCGATCCTTCCAAACCTGGTCGAAGGTGGCGAATCCGGGAATTGCTTTGGCGGCGACAGTCCCCAGCGGGCCGGCCGAGACAGCGTTCACCCTCACGTTGTGCGGCCCCAGATCGCGGGCGAGATATCGGGTCACGCTCTGGAGGGCCGACTTGGCGACCCCCATCCAGTCGTAGGCCGGCCAGGCCTGGGAATTGTCGAAGTCCATCGCCACCAGGGATCCACGCCCAGCCTTCTCCATCAGCGGCAGCAGGCCCACAGCGAGGGTCTTGTAGGAGAAGGCGGAGACGGTGAACGCCGTCTGCGCCGACTCCGCGGGAGTGTTGAGGAAGTTCCCACCCAGGGCGTCATCGGGAGCGAAAGCAATTGCATGGAGCGCTCCGTCGACCCTGCCCCAGCGGGAGTCGAGGTCACCTACTACCGCTTCGACATGGGATGGCTCATTGATGTCGAGCTCGAGGACGTCGCACTCCTCAGGCAGACGCTGGACCGAGCGCTCCGTGAGCCGCAGTCCCCGCCCGAATCCGGTGCAGACGATCTCCGCGCCTTCCTCCTGGGCGAGACGGGCGGTGTGCCAGGCGATCGAGTCGTCGGTCAACACACCTGTGATGAGCAGCTTCTTGCCTTCGAGCAGCATCAGAAATCGACTCCGATCGTCATTATCCCTCTGATTCCCAGACCCATCGCGAACAACAGGAGCAAGCCGTAGTAGAGGGCGGGTCTCTTCCTGAACTCGGCCCGGTAAATGTAAGCGAACGAGAACGTCACTGCGATGAGGACACCGTAGAACACGTGCTGGGCGCCGGGGTCGATTCCCTCACTCTGCATCAGCACCACACCGGAGACTACTTGCGTCACGAAACCCACTATCGCGATCCCTACCGCCCAGTAGAACACCCGCGGCGGGGTGTCCCTCTTGGAGATGAGGACTCCCCACAATCCGACCACCCCGCCGATGCCCGCGGCGACCTGACCCCAGATTTCGTGGAACGAGCTCACCCGGCGGGAGCATAAACCTCATCCCTGGGGGTGGCCGCTCGCTACACTCGGCCACCAGGAGGCGCATATGTTCGAGGCGGTGCAGTTCATCGAGAGAAGAAGTGCGGCCGAGCCCGAGGAGACCCCTCTCGGTGAGTTCGAGGTCGAGTCGGATGCGGTCGAGGCGGCGAGGGACGCCCGGCAGGCGTTCGCGGAGTCAGGATCCGACGACTATGCCTGGTGGATCGTGCGCAAGAAGGGGGCCCGGTTGGCCAACTTCATCGCCGACTCCAAGAGCGACAAGGAGTTCGTTTTGGACCTGCGGTCGGGCGAGTTGATGGAGGTCCCGACGGTCTAGACCGGAACCCTCACTCCGCCATCAGCAGGTCGGAGTACTGGTCTCTGACCACCTTCTTGTCGAACTTGCCGGTGCCGGTCTTTGGGATCTCGTCGACGAAGACGATCTCGTCCGGCAACCACCACTTGGCGACCTTGTCCCCGAGGTGCTCCAGCAGTTCTTCGGCGGTTACCTCGGCGCCCTCGGCGACCACCACGAAGGCGGCCGGTCGCTCCTGCCACTTGACATGTTTCAGCCCGACGACGGTGGCCTCGACAACGGCCGGGTGAGCCATCAGCTCGTTCTCGACGTCGAGTGAGCTGATCCACTCCCCGCCCGACTTGATCACGTCCTTGGCCCGGTCGGTGATCCTGATGTAGCCCTCCGGGGTGATCTTGCAGACGTCACCGGTGCGGAGCCATCCGTCCTCGAACGATTGCGCGGTGCGATCGTCCTTGTAGTACTCGGCGGCGATCCACGGCCCTCTGATCAACAGCTCGCCGAATGCCTCGCCGTCGTGGGGGAGCTCTTCTCCCACCTCGTCGACGATCTTCACCTCCAAACCGGCGGTGGGAATCCCTGCGGTCTCGAGACGGTCGAGCTGGTCCTCGAGGTCCCAGTCCTCCATGTGCGGTTTGAGCGTGGCCATTGAGGCAACGGGATTGGTCTCGGTCATGCCCCAGCCCTGCAGGACGCGGATCCCCCGGTCCTCCCAGTAGGCCCTGATCATGGCCCGGGGCACGGCCGACCCGCCGCAGAGGAAGGCCCTGATGCTGGAGACGTCCACTTCGGGATGGGCGTCGAGATACTGCTTGACCCCGAGCCAGACGGTGGGGACGCCGGCGCTGAACGTGACTTCCTCCCCGGTGAAGAGATTGACCAGACCTTCCGGTGTTAGGTCCGGGCCCGGATAGGTGATCTTGGCCCCCTTGGTCTTCGCCATGAACGGATAGCCCCAGGCGGCGGCATGGAACATCGGAACCACCGGCAGCACGTTGTCGGACGGCTCGATGGAAAAAGCGGCCAGGTTCGAGATGGTGTGCATATAGGTCGAACGCTGCGTGTAGGCGACACCCTTGGGATTGCCGGTCGTACCCGAGCTGTAACACAGCATCATCGGCGAGCGCTCGCTGATCAACGGCCACTTCCCGTGCTCGACCTGACCGGCGATCAGGTCCTCGTAGGCGATCGACCCGGGGATCTCCTCACTGGCCTGATCGCCCATAATCACGACTGTCTCGACGGTCTCGAACCGATCGATGAGCGGGGCGATCAAGGGAACGAGGTCGGGATCCACGAACAGAGCCTTGTCCTCGGCGTGGTTGACGATGTAGACGATCTGGTCTCCGAACAGCCGGATGTTGAGGGTGTGACAGATCCGACCTGTGTTCGCGGTGGCCCAGTAGAGCTCGTGGTGTCGGTGGTTGTTCCATGCGAACGTGGCGACGGCGTCACCCTGCTCGATGCCGAGATCTTCGAAGGCCGAGGCGAGCCGGCGGATCCTCCCGTCCAACTCGCCATAGGTCCACCTGGAGACGGACCTGTCGGCATCGACCGACACGACCTCCTGGTCCGGGTAGATCCAGACCGCATGGTCGTAGAGCGTGCTCAACAGGAGCGGAAAGTCGTCTTGCATGTGCATCAGGCTTCACCTCCGAGGATTTTCGACTTCTGTGCCTGGAATTCGGCGTCCGTCAGCTTTCCCTGGTCGTGGAGAAGGGAGAGGATTTCGAGCTGTTCGGCAACGGATTGCCCCTTGGAGAGAGGCGGCTCCGCTGAGATGTGGTCGTTGCCTCTCTCCGAGGGCGCGGCCTCCCGCTCCGGGGGTCGGCCGCCGCGCTCCATCTCTTCCATCCTGAGCTCACGCATGCGGTAGATGAGAGACTGCACCCCTTCGGGGTTGGGGATGTCCCGGTAACGGGTCTGGCCATGGGTGCCTGCGGACTCGATCATGAGATCCCCGGTGCCGAAGACCCTCTCGAAGATCGTTTGGTTGAAGGCGACGTTCTGGATCACCTCGAGGGGCAGTTCGGTCCCGTGCTTGGCGATGAAGCCAGCCCGGTAGATCAGACGCTCGTTGGTGATGACGTGCATGGTGTTGTACCACTTGATCAGACCCTGAGCGACAAGAGCAATTACGAGAACCGCCAGCGCTGCGAAGACCCACGGCGAGATATCACCGATGATCAGCAGGATCACCGCCACCACTATCCCGGCCAGCACGATGAGACCCTCGCGAATGATCCCCGACCAATGGGGTCTGAACTCGCTCTCGATGACCTCGTCGTCACTGAGCAATCGGGCGGGATATCCCATTGGCATCTGCTCCTTTGCGTGGTTGCTGCGGAGCCTAACTGGGAATGAAGAGAGGCGCTGGCTGCACCACCTCAACGCAAAACGCGCGCCCAGACCTCGAGTTGGAAGACGGGTGGGACGAGCGGGCGGTCCGAGGGAGGTGTCCCTCACAAGAAACAGAAATCCCAACCCCCGACGACAGCCACGACGCGCCCAGACGTCAAGTTGGAAGACGGTGGGACGAGCGGGGGGTCCGAGGGGGGTCGTCCCCCCTCACAATCAAGAAATCCCAACCCCCGACGACAGCCACGACGCGCCCAAACCTCGAATTGGAAGACGGGTGGGACGAGCGGGGGGTCCGAGGGGGGTCGTCCCCCCTCACAATCAAATAGAGAAACCCCGAGGGAGTCTCCGCCGAAGCTTCAACCCTCTCGGGGTTCCTAATCCGTACGGTGTCGGGCCGGGGACCCAACTCCGTCCGGGTCGCAGCAGAAACAAGTCCTGCTGCGTAGTGACTCCTGAGAGTCACCGGCGCTGGTCTCACGACCTGGCCACCGACTGACCTCTCGATCAACCCGTGGCCGACCTTTCGGTCCGCCGATGGCAAGCCTCTCAACTTGCCCTGGTCTTCGTCCGCTCGACGATCCCGAAGGATCCCCGTCCGGAACTCCGACCGCACCTTCGGCTGGCGTTTCCGCCGACCTCCGGCTGACCTTCGAACCGGTAAACCGGCCCTCTGGTTCGACCTGTCCGGCGGTTACCCGCCGAGTCGGTCGCCGTCTCCGGGTTTCCCCATCGACGTGACGGGAAAGCTAGGCCGGTCACCCGGAGCTGACAAGCCAGATCGCTTCTTGTTTTTCGCGAGCGGTAGATCAGTTTTCGCGAGACGCTCGTGTCCTCGTATTTTGGGTCTGAATGAGCGCATTGCAGGATTGCGAGGCAGTGGTTCACGCCTTTCTAGGACAGCCCGTGAACTCGCTGACGACGCTGGCGTTCGTCGCCGGAGGGGTGCTCATCATGACCCGCTCCAGCATGACCTGGGTGGGTATCGCATCTATCGCGACCGGGGGTGGGTCCTTCCTCTTCCACGGGCCGATGCCCCCAAACGGCGAGTGGGTTCACGACGTGACACTGGCATGGCTCCTGTTGGTGGTGGCCGCCCATGGCCGATCGTGGGAACGCTGGGCGCACATCCCCGGGCTCGTTGTCGTTGGGGTCCTCGTGCTCATACCCGGTGCGGCGGACCCGGTCGGTGTCGCCCTAGCCGCCCTGGCCATCGTCCTCCTGTTTCTGAGCGACCGCTCGATGTCGACGCTGGGGCCGCTGGCACTGCTGGTCACGGTGGCGATCATCGGCAGGCTGGGGGCGACGGGAGGGCCTCTGTGCGATCCGGCCAGCGTCTGGCAGCCCCACGGGTTGTGGCACGTGGGGGCCGCGGCTGCCGTCACCTGGTGGGCCCTGGCACGACCGATACCGGGTAGCCGAGCTTGAGGTGACCCCTCCGTCTGAGCCTCCGGCTGAGATACTTCCCCTAACGCTCGCTTCGCTCGCTGGGGGAAGAAACCGGCTCGCTATCGCTCACCTGGAAACGCGAGAAGCCCCAAGAAAGCCTTGGCCGAAGCCTCAGCCCTCTTGGGGCTCTCATGCCACTCACCGGGAAAGCGGGCCCCCGGATGGGTGGCGGTCCGGAGAGACCGAAGTCTCTCCTTCCCCGAATGAGGTTGCCCTCACCGGTGGACGGAAAAGTACGCAGAGGCTCCGGAAGCGTCAAGAGAATCCAGTCCTTAGTTTTCGCGTCTTAGGACGGGTTTTCGCGCTCGGTGTGCAGCAAGCATTGCTTGCGGCGGGGGACGCCGTCGCCGTGGTCGGGTTCCTCGTCCCGGCACGCCGGCTCGACCGGACCCGGACATTGGAAGTCCCGCCGCCTGGCTTGCCAGATCCGGCAGACGAGCCAAAGTCCGTTGGCCACTGACGCGAATCTGTCGGGGGTGGTTCCTATGATCTCAAACGTGACTGTCGAGTTGGAACAACCCCGTCTCGAGACCCTCTCTCCCAGCAGGGCCGGAGACTTCAAGACCTGCCCTCAACTCTTCAAGTTCAGGGCGATCGACAAGATCGAAGAGCCCACTTCGGTCTACCAAGCGCGGGGCACAACAGCCCATCTCGCCTTGCAACGTCTCTTCGATGACGATGTTTCGGAGCGAACTCCCGAACGTCTCTACGACCTCTTCAGAGAAGCCTGGACAGAGATCCGCGGTGAAGAGGAGTTCGAGGACCTCTTCGACGACCTCGACGACGAGCGGAAGTGGGGCATAGAGAGCATGGAGTTGCTCTCCAATTACTTCTCGATCGAAGACCCCGCGAGCTTCGACCCCGAGGATCGGGAGCTCGACATGGTCGAAGACCTCGACGGCATGGTCATCCGCGGCATCCTCGACCGCATCGACCGCGACGCCGACGGGCGTCTGGTCATCACCGACTACAAGACCGGCAAGGCACCACCGGAGAGGTATGCCTTGTCAGCCTTCTTCGCACTCAAGATCTACGCCCTGCTCATCCGCAACAAGCTCGGCGAGACACCGAAGGAGGTGCGTCTCCTCTATCTCAACGGCCCGACCCTCTACCGGCTGGCCATCGACGACCGCCAGCTCGATGCGATGAACGGCCAGCTACAGGCGCTTTGGACCGCCATCGAGAAGGCAATGGCCACCGCTCGCTTCCCGCCCCGTCCCGGGCGTCTCTGCGATTGGTGCTCCTACCAGGAGATCTGCCCCGCGTTCGCGGGTGACGCCACCTAGTAGCCGCCGCCTACGGGAACACCCCGCGCACCAGCTTCGCATCCGCCACGCGTCTGATGCCTTTGATGAGGGCGGCGGTTCGCATGTTGACCCCTTCACGCTCGGAGATGGTGTGGACCTCGTCGAAGGCACGGGTCATGATCTCGCGGAGACGGCCGATGGTCTCGTTCTCGGACCAGAAGTATTTCTGCATGTCCTGGACCCACTCGAAATAGCTGACGGTCACACCACCGGCATTGGCCAGGATGTCGGGGATGATCATCACTTCCTTGTCCCCGAGAATGTCATCGGCCTCGAGTGTGGTGGGGCCGTTGGCACCTTCGATGATCAACCGGGCCTTGATGTCATAGGCATTGTCCTTGCGGATCACGTTCTGGATCGCGGCCGGGACAAGGACGTCAACCGGAAGGCCGAACAATTCCTTGCCGTCGATGAAGTCGGCATCCGGGAACCCTTCCAGGAAACGGTTCTCGTCAACCCACTTGCCGGCAGCGGCAACGTCGAGACCGTCGGGGTTGTAGATGGCTCCTGAGATGTCCGACACCGCCACGACCTTTGCGCCCATCTCGTGGGCGGCGACGGATGCATAACGGCCGACATTTCCGAACCCGTGGATAGCGATGGTCGCCTCGCTCGGATCGAGATCGACAGCGGCAGCCGCCTGTGGAAGCAGGAACATCAACCCCCGGCCCGTTGCCTCCCGCCGGGCGACACTCCCGCCCAGGGCCGGAGGCTTGCCGGTGACGATGGCAGGCACGGCATGGCCGACGTGCTGGGAGTAGGTGTCCATGAGCCATGCCATCACCTGCTCGTTGGTGCCGAGGTCGGGTGCCGGGATGTCGGTGTCAGGGCCGATGACGTTGATGATCTCCATGGTGAAACGACGTGTCACTCTCTGGAGCTCGGCCCGGGAAAGATTCATGGGGTTGATCCGCACGCCACCTTTGGCGCCACCAAAAGGAACGCCGACGATGGAGCACTTCCAAGTCATCCACATGGCGAGGGCCGCCACCTCCCCCAGGTCGACATCGGTGTCGAACCTGATGCCACCCTTGGTCGGGCCCATCGTTGTCAGGTGCTGCACTCGATAACCGAAGATCGTCTCGACATCGGTGTAGGTGTCATGGCGGAAGGGGAAGCTCACCACGGTCGCCTTCTGAGGCACCCTGAGCCGGTCCGCCACGTTGTCGTCCAAACCCATCAGTTCGGCGACCCGGTTGAACTGACCGACGGCCTCGTTGTACATCTGTGAGTCGAACTCAGGTCGCGACTCCACGTTGCCTCCATATTGCATATCGCTGCCGATCCTATGACATCGAGGACCCAGGATGAGGGCCTCAGCGAAATCTGTCGGTGCCAACCCGTAATTTGAGGGTCATGAGCAAAGTCCAGTCCAGCCAAACAGAAACAGCCGAGATCGTCTTCGAGGACCCCGTCTCTTATCTCGCCAGCTTCGGAATCGAGGCGGAGGTCGTCGCAGAGTCCGTTCTCGCCGCCGCAGCCTGACACCTACGATCCCCAAGGACGTGGACCAGGTACGACTGAGCCCCGAGGAATGGCCCGAGGCGCTCGATGACACCGATGGACGCCAGATAGTCGTTGCTGGCCCGGGAACCGGAAAGACGGAATTCCTGGTCCGGAGAGTCGGCCACATCTTGAAGAAAGGGCTGGCTTCCCCGCGGGAGATCGTCGTCGTCTCCTTCTCGAGACGGGCCACCGCACGTCTCGGGAGACGCATCGAGGAGGAAGTCGGCACGACGGGTGTGCCGGTCGACGTCACCACGTTCCACTCGCTCGCCATCCGTCTTGTGGAGGCGGCCACCGATGGCAACCGTCCTGTGCCGCTGACCACACCGGAACAGGTTGGGGTCGTACGCGAGGTCCTGGCAGAGGAGGACCCCGAAGACTGGCCGCTGCCCTATCGCGGGATCCTCGACACCCACGCCTTTTCCGCAGAGGTGGCCGACTTCCTGCTTCGCTGCTCGGAGCGTCTCCTCACCCCTGACGACCTGGCGGAACGCGCCCGTGAACGAGCCGACTGGAAGGGACTCCCCGCTCTGTACCGCCGCTATCTCGACCGTCTCGAAACCCGGGACAGGACCGACTACGGCGTGCTCCTGACCCGGGCGGTGGACCTACTCCGCAGCGAAGAGGGACGCAGGCTCGCCGGTGATTTCCGCTACGTGTTGGTCGACGAGTACCAGGACACCTCCCCCGTCCAGGCGGAGATGGCAGAGCTGGCAGCCGCCGAGCATGGGAATCTGACGGTGGCCGGCGACCCCTATCAGTCCATTTTCTCGTTCCGGGGTGCCGAGGTCCGCAACATCGCCTCGTTCTCGGCCACACCCGGGACCAGACGAATCGTCCTCACCCGAAGCTTTCGGGTGCCCGCCCAGATCATGGACGCTGCCCTCAGGGTGATATCCGGCGGTGACCTTCCCGGATCGGCCGGGTCCGTCGAACCGGCAGAGCACGAGGGGCGCTCCGAGACCTACATCTTTGACCAGGAGACCGCCGAAGCCGAGTGGATTGCCCGCGAGGTCGAGCACCTGATCCGGGTCGAGGGGATGAAGCCAAAGGACATTGCGGTCGTCGTTCGCTCCAAGAAGGAACTGCTGTCGGAACTGTCACGCGCCCTCGCCCGCCGCAAACTGCCTCACGACCCGCCCCACTCCCGGCTCGTCGACCATCCTGCGGTCCGCCTCATCCAGGATCTCGTCACAGTCGCCAGATGGGGTGGCCCCACGGACGACGTGTCACCGGTGGAGTCGGATGCCGCCGACCGGTCGATCCGGCGGATACTGCTCGGTCCCCTGTTTGGCGTGACCGTGGGTCTGGAACGGGAGATGGTCCGGGAGCGGCGGCGAACACGTGACCCCTGGCACGAGATCATCGCCAGGTACCTCCCGAACCGCACCGGCCTCATCGGTTTGCTCTCCGACCCCGGATGGGGGCGTGCCAGTGGCGCCTCCGACGGGTTCTGGGAGGTATGGACCCGTCTCGACGGCATATCCGAAATGGTGACCGACCCGGGTCGGGACGAGTGGCGCCGGGCCTGGACCGCCTTCGGGCAGATGCTGGGGAGGCAGGCCGAGCGCGACCCCTCCGTGACCCTCGCCAGATTCTTCGACCTGGTTGAGGAAGACGATTTCGAGGCGACGCCGCTCATATCCCACCGTCTCGCCGACGACCGGATAGTCCTCACGACTCTGCATCAGGCCAAGGGGCTTCAGTTCGAAGTCGTGTTCATCGCCAATGCCGTGGAGGGTGTGTTCCCCGATCTCCGCCGCAGCCGACGCATGCTTCGTCCCGAGCTGCTCTCTCCGGAGCGGACGGTCGATCCCGAGGCCCAGCATCTCTTCCAGGTGCAGGAGGAGATGAGGCTGGCCTACACCGCTATGACCAGGGCCAGGCGGCGGGTTGTATGGACCGCGACCGACGCGGGCGTCGACCAGGGAGAGGGGCGGCCCTCCCGATTCCTGCTTGCCGCAGCCGGTGACGACCCGGCCGGCCCGCCCGCCGCAGAGGATCACCCGCCGCTCACCATTCGGGAGGCGGAGACCGCCTTGCGACGCGATCTATTGAACGGGGCCGCCTCAACGCCACGACGGCTTGCGGCTGCGGCGATCCTCGGTCAGCCCCCAGCACCGTGGTGGGATCCGACCGCGTTCGCCGGTGCCGTCCAGCCCGGTCCGGATCGAGGGGTATTGGGAGACACCTTCCGCCTCTCCCCGAGCCAGGCCAGTTCATATGACACCTGCCCCCGACAGTATGTTCTGGAACGCCGTCTCCGGCTCGGTGACTCGGCCTCCGTCTACGCCCATTTCGGTCAGCTCTCGCACGACGTTTTGGAGCAAGCTGAGAGAGAGGTCATCGGAACAGGGTCACGACACGCCGGGCTCGAGCGCGTGCTGGAGATCGTCGAGGAGGTGTGGGAGGAGGCCGATTTCGGGAGTCCCGGCCTCAACGAGGCCTGGAAACAGAAGGCTGTCGAGATGCTCACCAAGCTCTACGAGAGATGGCCGGGCAAGGGAGAGCCGGTCGATGTGGAACTGGACGTCGAATCGGACATCGGCGGGGTCCGATGGCTTGGCCGCATCGATCGCCTCGAGCGGACCGACGAGGGCTACCGGGTGGTCGACTACAAGACGGGCACCAGTGTGCTCACGAAGGCGGAAGCCGCCGAGTCGATCCAGCTTGCCTTCTATGCCCTGGCAGTCCAACGCGAGCACGGCAAGGTCATCGCCTCGGAGATGTGGTACCCGCGCCACGCCACCAAGAGCGTCGCCACCAGGAGCCTCGCCCTCCATCAGCTCCCGGAGGTGACAGGTCGAATGCAGGAGATCACCAGGTCCATCCGTGACGAGATCTGGGAACCGAAGGTCGGCGACCAGTGCAAGCGATGCGACTTCCGACGCTCGTGCCCCGCCTGGCCCGAGGGGAAGGGAGCGTTCCTGCTATGACCATCGTCCCCACTCGCGAGCAACAGGCCATCCTCGACCTCGGGGCGACATCCATCCGGGTGCGCGCCGGGGCCGGGACGGGCAAGACCACGACGGTTGCGCTGGTGATCTCCAACCTGGTCGAGAACCATGGAATCGACCCAGAGCGCATTCTCGGAATCACCTTCACCAACAAGGCAGCCGCCGAGCTGGCCGAGAGGGTGAGAGGCCTGCTGCCCGACACCATCGATCAGGCCAGACAGGTCGAGGTCCACACCTACCACGGCTTTGCCGCCCAGGTCCTCGCCGAATACGGGCCCCTCGCCGGTGTCGATACCCGGGCCGGGATCATCACCCCCACCTTCGCCCGCCAGCTCATCCGTGATGTGTTTTACCACGAGCCCCACACCTATCTCGACATGACCTACGCGGGAACACTCGACCGGATCCGCCAGCTGGGCGACCGGCTCGGGGACCATCTGCTGCTGCCCGAGGAGGTCATCCGCGCCGCGGAGGTCCACCATAGCGACGAGGTGTGGGATGCACGGGTGGAGATGGCCCGCACCCTTGCCGGATACAACGCCTCGAAAAAGGAACTGGGCGTCGTCGACTATGCCGACCTGGTAACCCTGTCCACGCGTCTGCTCCAGGAGCATCCGGGCCTCGCCGGGACGATCAAAGAGCGCTATCACGCCCTGGTGCTGGACGAGTACCAGGACACCAATCCAGCCCAGCGGGTCCTCATCACGACCATCTTCGGCGACGGGTTCCCGGTGATCGCAGTGGGCGACGAGGACCAGACCATCTACGAGTGGCGGGGGGCGTCGGCTCAGAACTTCGAGGAGTTCATCGATCACTTCCCCACCTCGGATGGTCGCCCGGCGCACGACACGAGCCTCACCCTGAACCAGCGATCGGGACCCGGGATCCTGAGCGTCGCCAACGAGATCCGCCGGCAGGCGAACCCCAATGCCGACCCGCTGCATGCCGCCGACGACGTCGAGACCGAGGTGGTCACCCACTGGGCCAACGATGCTCTCGCCGAAGCGGAGTGGATCGCCCGACAGTTCGAGTCGCTTCACGAGAACGGAGTCGACTGGTCCGACATGGCAGTCCTGTTCCGGAAGAACAAGGACTTCGCCATCGTCGTCGACGTCCTGGGCCGTCACGACATTCCGCTGGAAGTGGCCAACGTCGGTGGTCTGCTCTCCGTCCCCGAGATCTCCCTGCTCAGGGCCTGGCTCACCGTGCTTCAGAACCCCGAGGACTCCACGGCGCTCGCCCAGATCCTGTTCGGAAGCCGCTACCGACTGGGGCTGGCCGACATCTCCGTGCTCACCCAGTGGATCGCCGCGAAGCAGCCCGAAGAGCCCGACTCGGAGGAGCCCGAACCGGTGACCCTCGTCGAAGCCATCGAGTCGTTGGACAGCATCGAGGGTTTGAGTGCCGAGGCCCTCCGCCGTCTCGAACGGTTCCATGCCATCTACCGGGAGCTGCTTCTCGACACCCAAGGACTGGCGCTCGCGGAGACCTGCCGTCTGATCCTGGACCGGACCAGGGCATGGCAGGACATAGAGGCGCTGCCCCCGAACGCCCGGCTCACCGCCCGTCTGAACATCTACCGGTTTCTCGACCTGGCCGACGACTGGAGCCCACTGTCGGGCCGGCCTTCGGTGGCAGCATTCCTCGAGTATCTGGACATGATGGAGGAAGAGCCGGCCGAAGAGCTCGACTCGGCACGTCTTTCGGGCGAAAACGCAGTCACCCTCGTCACCGTCCACCGGGCCAAGGGCCTCGAATGGGAGAACGTCGCCATCCCGGCCGTGGTCGACAAGAACTTCCCCTCGGGCCCGGCCGGGGCCTACCCCGACCCGATCCGATTCGCCTGGCAGCTACCCGTGGAACTGCGTCTGGACACCACGGTCGATGACCTGCCCGACGAAGAAAAGGCGCGTAAGGCATTTCTGCGGGATCGTCACCAGGCCCAGGAGTGGCGGGTGGCCTATGTGGCGGTCACAAGGGCCAAGAAACGTCTCTTCGTCTCCGGCGCCTACTGGTATGGGTTACCCGAGCCGCGGGTGACGCCGGCGAAGCCGTCGGAGCTATTCGAGCTGGTGGAAGGTCACGAGACGAGCGTGAACGCCGGGCATGCCGAGGAAGCCCCCCGACCCGAGCTGCTTCGCACTCCGGAGGCGACCCCGGAACCCGACCCGCTGTTCGCGGGGGGCTGGCAGGCTGGGTTGCGCATGGCCATCGACGACCCGGAGCAGACCCGTCGGCTCGCCACCGAGAACGGTGTCGAAGAGGAGTACCAACTTCTCACCGCCGAGTGGGAGGAGAGACTCTTCCAACTCGACACGATCGAGGAGGTAGACACCGCTTCCGGGGACGGCCGCGCAGTGTCGGTCACCGGCCTCGTCACATACGCGCAGTGCCCCAAGCGCTACTACTGGAATGATGTGGATCCCCTACCCCGCCGCCGCAATCAGGCCGCGACGATCGGCACCGAGATCCACCGCCGCATCGAGCTGCACCAGAGGGGCCAGGTGCCATTCGAGGATTTCGAACCGGACCTCTACGACGCTGTCGACACCCCCGAAGACGGGGACACTGGTGGCTTTCGCGCCTACGAGGACTCGCGTCTCGCCAGCGAACGCGCCCTATTCGTCGAAGTGCCTTTCAGTGTGAAGACCGCTAACGGCTACACCGTCAAGGGAAGGATCGACGCCATCTACGAGGACGACGGACACTGGGAGGTAGTCGACTTCAAGAGCGGGAGACGCAAGGAGGACCCGTCGCGGATGGTCCAGCTCGAGGCCTACGCCGTCGCAGTCGACGAGGTCGACTTTGGGGCGCCAAAGCCTGAGACAGTGGACGTCACCTTCGCCTACCTGGGCGGCGGTCTCGAGGAGGTGATCACGAGAGCCGACTCCGACTGGATCAGGCAAGCCAGAGAACACCTCCACGAACTCACTGGGTCGATAGAGGCCGGGGAGTTCGCGGCATCCCCGGGCGGGTGGTGCCACAACTGCGACTTCCTCCAGTTCTGCGAACCCGGACAGAGGGAGATCTCGAAGTGATCCTCCTCGCCGGTGCAGCGGGCTATCTCATCGGCTCGATTCCCACGGCCGTGTTCCTGGGACGTCTCCGTGGTGTCGACCTCCGCAAGGAGGGCTCGGGCAACCCGGGTACCTCCAACGCACTGCGTACTGGTGGCCGGGCTCTTGCCTGCGCGGTGCTCGCGCTCGAGGCGGCCAAGGGATACCTGGCAGTGAGGGCAGGAGAGTGGATGGCCGACGATGCGGCCGCCATCGCGGGTGGTCTGGGCGCCGTCGCCGGCAACGTCTACAACATCTGGTACCGGTTCGACGGCGGCAAGGGGCTGGGGATCTCCTTCGGAATCCTCGCCGGCCTGTGGCCAGCGGTACTGGTGCCTGTGGCCATAGTGATATTCGCTGGCATGCGGCTCAGCGGATCGTCGGGCATGGCAGCCCTGGCCACGATGGCCACCCTCGTGGTGATGGCTGTCCTCTGGTGGGTCTATGCCTGGCCCACCGGAGGCATCCGGCCGACGGGACAGCTCATGGTCGTCGCCATCGGAATCAGCGTGATCATCTTCCAAAGACACTGGCGGGACGCTCCCTTCACTGCACGCGCCCGTCGCTGACTTCCAGAATCAGCGTCACCGGTCCGTCGTTGACCAACTCGACCTCCATCATGGCTCCAAACACGCCGGTGCGGGTGACGATGCCCGCTGCCTCGAACTCCTCCACCATTGACTCGATGAGCGGTTCGGCGTGTTCGGGGCGGGCTGCCGGCGTGAACGACGGTCTCCTCCCCTTGCGGACGTCGCCGAGGAGTGTGAACTGGCTGACAACGAGGATCTCACCCCCGACATCTCCAATGCCGAGGTTCATCTTCCCCTCCGCGTCGGAGAAGACCCTGAGACCGGCGATCTTGTCCACCGCGGCGGCGACCTCCTTCTCCCCATCGTCGTGCCCGACCCCGACGAGAAGGCAGAAACCCTTCCCGATCGATGACACGACCTGGCCGTCGACCGAAACACCAGCCCTGGACACTCTTTGCAATAAGACTCTCACGGGGCCTGATTGTGGCAGTTAAATAGAGTGACCCCCGTGGCCCGCTCACCCTCACCGGATACCGAAATGCTCCAGGGACCCGAGGGGCACCGCGTCGTCTACCTGCTCGATGCCGCCAGCGAGTACGAGGCGAAGCTGCTCCGCAAGTGGCTCGAGCGTCATGTCGATGAGCCGGAGAGCTACCGGATCAAGTCGTCGCGTCGGAAGCGGACCCGGGTAGAGAATGACCTCGGTCCGGTCATGGAGTGCAGAGACGCAGTGTTTCTGATTCCGGTCCGCATCGTTTGGATGGCTCCCGGCAAAAACAGGCTCCGGTCGGTCGGTTGGTCCGAGGCTTTGAAGCCGGGGGATCCCCGCGACCCGAAGGGACTGCGAGCCCGGCTGATCCGGGCGTTCCGGCCGGGCCGGGTAAAGCTGGTTGCGGCCACCGGGGCGTCTCGCGCTGATCTCCTCGAGGCCTACTCCCTTTCTGGTGAGGTCGACGGGATCGTTCCCTTCGTAACCCGGAGAGCATGGAGGACCCTGGACCATGCGGAGCGGAGACTGCGCGGAAACCACTACAAGATCCCCCGGTTCGTCCCCGAAGCCATCCTCTCTCGCGGCGAGTTCGCCCGAACTCTCGATGAGTACGCGCAACGCACCGACACCGACCCCTCCAAAGTCAGGGGGGATGCGGAAAAGTACCTGAAGGAGATTGCCGCCACTCACAGCCCCTACGTCATCGATCTCCTGGCGAAGGCCATCCACACCCTCTACAGCCAGGGATACGGACAGATCCGCTACTCGGACGAGGAGGTAAGCGAGGTCGCGAGCCTCGGTGCCGACCACCCCATCGTCTTCCTCCCCTCGCACCGCTCCAACCTCGACCGGCTCAGCCTCCAGTTCATGTTGTGGGAAAACGATCTGCCACCCAACCACACCGCCGGCGGCATCAACCTGAACTTCTTTCCGGTTGGACCGCTGATCCGGAGGACTGGCGTATTCTTCATTCGGAGGTCGTTCCGGGACAACGAGCTCTACAAGATCGTCCTCCGCTCCTACATCGACTTCCTCATCGAGAAACGGTTCCCTATCGAGTGGTACATGGAGGGGGGTCGCTCCCGGTCGGGGAAGCTGAACCCGCCGCGATTCGGGATGCTCAACTACGTCGTCGACTCACTCCGTCGCGGGAAGAGCGAGGACATAATGCTCATCCCCGTCTCGATCGCCTACGACCAGATCTACGACGTCCCTGACTACGCCCGGGAGGCGCAAGGACAGGGCAAAGAAAAGGAGTCGCTCGGCTGGCTCGTACGCGCGGTGCGCTCATTGAGACGCCGATACGGCGACATCTACATCCGGTTCGCGGAGCCGGTCTCGGTGGCGTCGGTTATCGAAGGCATTGGCCACGACGATGAGGCCTCGCCGGGGTTGCAGAAGCTGGCGTTCGAGGTGATGTACCGGATCGGAAGGGTGACACCCGTGACACCAGTCGCGGTCGTTTCCATCGCCCTGCTCGCCGCCAGGGGCCGGGCCAAGACTGCCGGGGAACTGGCCGAGGGGTGCGCCCGTCTCGTGGACTTCATCCGGGCCCGCGACATCCCGACGACCGAGTGGCTGGAGCTATCCGACCCCGACGACGTGATCCGGGTGCTGGATCGGCTGGCGGAGCATGGCAACGTGTCGAGTCACGAAGCGATCGACCGTCGTGTCTTCTGGGTGGACGACGAGCAGATGATTCGCATCTCCTACTACCGCAATGTGGTGGTCCACTTCTTCGTCAACCGGGCAATAGCCGAAATCGCTCTAACGTCACTGATCGACGAGGGGGATCGAGACCCGGCCACAGTCCGCCGCCGCATCCTGGAGCTTCGCGACCTCATGAAGTTCGAGTTCTTCTTTCCCGAAAGCGAGGAGTTCCCCGGTTCGGTGTCAGACGAGATCGAGGTGGACGCCCCCGGTTGGGAGGGGATCCTCGCCGCAGCCGGGCCCCTCGGGGTGCTGGCCAAGATGGGCGAACCGGTGGCCTTCTGGGCCCTCCTCCCCTTCCTCGACGCCTACCAGGTGGTGGGGGACGAACTGGAGACCCTGAGCGGCGAGTTCGAGGAGAAGCGATTCCTCCAGGCATGTCTGGACCGGGCGCGGATGTACCGGATCGAGGATCGTCTCATCTCAGGCGAGAGCGCCAGTCAGGTGCTGTTCAAGTCGGCGTTGGACCTGGCCCGGAACAGAGATCTCATCGAGGACGGTCCCGGGGTCAGGGAGCGTCGGGCGGAGTTCGCGGCCGAAGTCCGGGCAGCCCGCGACCTGGCGGCGGCAGGCCTGTAGCGGTCTCAGCGTCGCTTCGAATCCCAACGCTCGTGGGCGCGGGCGATCATCTCCGCCGAAGACATCGGGCGTCGCTCTTCGGCGTCTGTCATCTGATCGGAGGACATCGGAATCTTCTCGCTGGCATCGTCGTCGTCACGTTCCGGATCCAAACCGACTACCTCCTCCAGCAACTCACGACGCCGGGGGGCGGGCTTCGGGTCCGGCGGCGGCTCGGGGGAGGGCTCGCGCCGGGATGGAGTTTCGAGAACGTAGGGCTCGGGAGACGGAGGTGCCTGACGCCGTGGCTGGGTTTCCGCCGTTGATGCGGACCGCTGCTGCTCTTCCACAGATGGCTGCTCACCGAGATCGGGCATCTCGCGGGTGTCTGCCTGGTTGCGGATGACCCGGGCGACGAACACGAGGATGATCCCGGGGAGGAGGTTGAGGCTGATCAAGCCGAACATCGGCCCGAAGAGTCCAATGATCAACCACAGCCAACCGACGATTTGCAGTATCCGACCTAGCGCTGCCATGTCCTCATTGTGCCATCACCCCCGGGGTGAGCACCACGCGAGCAGCTCGGGTGGTCGATTGGATCTCGGAGACCTCATCGAGAAGAACCCGGGCCTCCTCATGGTTCATGCTGCTCATGGCCGCTGACACTTCGCCATGCAAAGTAACTGTGTGTGAACCAGTGAGTCGGGTCAGCGCCTACGTCGGCTTTATGGAGATCGTCTGAGCCTCGGTGGGCTCCGCACAGCAAAACCAGCTCTCGGTCAGACGGGGGGCGGGGGACAGGTGGTCGAGAGAGGCAAGATCCTTCCCGGTGAACCGGGACAACACCGCCCGCATCTCGTTGAGGGTGGTCACAGCCGCCTGCCCGCAGTCCGACGCATTGGCCGCAATCGTCTCGAGTTCCTTGTGGAGCACATGGGTCTCCTCGTTGCCGAAGTTCCAGCGCCAGGTGAGCGCCCCGGTGTCATAGAACTCGAGATAGGGAGCCATCGCGGGGTGGTCCTCGAGCAGCGAGCCCTTCGGCACGAGCAGCTTGATCGCCATCTGCACAGGGTCGGTGGCACCGGCGAGGTCGTGAGCATCGATGAATCTGAAGATGTCGACGACGTCGTCGGGAGTGGTCCATGGCATGAACGGGAGCCAGGTGGGCCGAATGTGAATCCCGGCGGAGCGGGTCAGCTCTACCGCCTTCGACATGTCGGCAACGGTGTGACCCTTGTCCAGGATCTCGAGGGTGTCTTCGTCGACGCTCTCGAAGGCCGACACGACGAACAGCAGGTTCAACTCGGCGAGCCGCGGCCAGAGTTCGGCGTGCTGGAGAATGTGTTCGACTTTGATCGTGGCGTCGAAGGTGATCCCGGGATGAGCCTCGTGGGCTTGTTCCAGGACCGCGATCGAATGGGCGGGTGCATTCATGAAATCGGCATCGCCAAAGGTGATATGCCGGGCACCGGATTCCACCAGAGCGTCGATGTCCGTGAGCACGGTATCGCGAGGCACCACCCTGATCCGGCCGTCGTAGACCGCAGGTATGGGACAGTGACGGCACCGGTGACGGCATCCGTGGGAAGCCTCAACGGCCCCGGCCAAAACGGACGCCCCTTCATGCTCCAGGCGCGCATAACGCTCCAACCCGGGCAGTCCGTCACGGTCGGGGATTACGAAGTCAGACCGTCCCGTGTGTCGATCGTTCCCGCCGTGCCCGTTGGAGGCCCACTCGAGCAATGCTGGCTCGTATTCCCCTTCAAATCGAGCATGGACCGTGGCGCTTCCGACGCCTGCATAGAGACCGTAGATGGCTACGGGAAGGTCCGGGTCCGTGGCGGCGAGGGTGGACACGATCTCGTCGGCAAGCCGGGTGGCGGTGTGCATTGGCACCGATATCGCCACCTTGTCGGCCCAGGCGAGGTCATCTTCCGTCAAATCGTCAACCGACAGATCGACTGTACGCACCTCGTGGCCGGCACGGAGCAGCGAAGCTGCCGGTGAGGCCAGGTGAACCGGCTGGCGTCCCAGCTCATATGTCGAGAGGAGCAGGAGTCGCATCGCACTCAGCATACGGAGCCGCCCTGGATACTCTTCGGCGTCCATGGGCGAATATCTGGAAACCACCAACGCGCCTGTTCACAGCGAGGACTACGGCGGCTCCGGTGACACCATCCTCCTCGTCCACGGTCTCGGGGGTTCGTGTGCCAACTGGGACATCATCGGGCCCCGTCTCACCACCTACGGCCACGTCGTCGCCATCGATCTCCCTGGCTTTGGTCTCTCACCGCCAGGGCCCGATTGGTCGCTCGATACCCACGCACGAGCCATCTCTGACACCATCGAGCACCTGGGCGCACCGGTGACCCTGATCGGCAACTCCATGGGCGGGCTTCTGAGCGAGAAGGTGGCTGCGGAGCGGCCCGACCTGGTAGAGGCGCTGGTCCTCATCTCACCCGCCACTCCCCCGCGTCTGCCCGACCCCAACATCGACTGGCCCACGGCCGGACGACTGCTGATCCAGGCGACTCCGGGTCTGGGTCCTGCATTTGTCAGATGGATGATGTCAAAGATGACCCCGCGCGAACTTGTGACCGAGACGTTGCAAAGGGTGACCCACAGACCCGGCAACGTCCCGATGGAACTCTTGGAGTCGTTGGTCGAGCTGGCCGAGATCAGGAGTCATTTTCCCTGGGCAGCCGACGCCATACCTAAGACCGGGCAGTCGATCAGGTCGCTGTTCATGAGGCCCTCCCGTTTCGTGGCGATGATCCGTGACATCGAAGCCCCCACTCTCGTTATCCAGGGAGCAGAAGACCCGATCGTGTCCCCCAGCTCGGTCGCATGGATGTGTTCACTGCGTCCCGATTGGATCCTCGTCATGATGGAGGACACCGGCCACACACCCCAGATCGATGCCCCTATCCGCACCCTTTCGGTGCTGGAGCCCTGGCTCGAGGAGCGTCTGAAGCAGGAGTTGGCGGTCTAACTAACCTGGGTTCCATGCCTTCAGACCTCGGAGAAACCATTGGCGACGAGTACTTGAACCAACTCGTCGACTCGGACCCGGTCGAGACTCAAGAGTGGATCGAGTCTTTGGACGCGGTGGCCGCCGAATACGGGCCGGTGCGCGCTCGATATCTGCTCGCCAAGCTGGTCGAAAGGGCGCATGAGAAACGGCTCGGTGTGCCCGGGGCGGTGACCACGCCCTACATCAACACCATTCCTCTGGAGGAGCAACCCGAATTTCCCGGTGACGAACACATCGAGCGTCGCATCCGGCGCTTCATCCGCTGGAACGCCGCGGTGATGGTGGTCAAGGCCAACCACCGGGAGAAGGGGATCGGGGGCCACCTGTCGACCTTCGCCTCCTCCGCCACCCTCTACGAGATCGGGTTCAACCACTTCTTCCGCGGCAAGAGCGCACCCGGCGGCGGCGACTACGTCTACATCCAGGGTCACGCCGCTCCGGGAACCTACGCCCGGGCCTTCCTCGAAGGTCGCTTCGAGGAGAAGCACCTCGACAACTTCCGCTTCGAGATAGGCGGCGACGGGCTGTCCTCCTATCCCCACCCTCGCCTCATGCCCGATTTCTGGGAGTTTCCGACGGTCTCGATGGGTCTCGGGCCGATCAACTCCATCTACCACGCCCGGTTCAACAAGTATCTCGAGAACCGTGGGCTCGACGACACCTCCAACTCGAGGATCTGGTGCTTCATCGGCGACGGAGAGGTGGACGAGCCGGAGACCCTGGGCTCCATCTCCCTGGCAGCACGGGAGGGTCTCGACAACCTCACATGGGTCATCAACTGCAACCTGCAACGTCTCGACGGGCCAGTGCGAGGTAATGGTCAGATCATCACCGAGCTCGAGGCCGTGTTCCGCGGCGCCGGCTGGAACGTCATCAAGGTCATCTGGGGAAGCGGATGGGACGACCTCCTGGCCAAGGACACCGAGGGTGCCCTCATCAACGTCATGGGCAGCACGGTCGACGGCGAGTACCAGCGGTACAAGGCCGAGGATGGCGCCTTCGTCCGGGACCACTTTTTCGGGAAAGACCCACGCACCAAAGAGCTCGTCGCCGACATGTCGGACGAGGAGATCTGGAACCTGCGCCGCGGTGGTCTCGACTTCCGCAAGATCTACGCCGCGTACAAGGTGGCAACCGAGCTCGACAACGGCAAGCCGACCGTCATCCTCGCCAAGACGATCAAGGGATGGACGCTGGGCCCCGATGTCGAAGGCCGAAATGCCACCCATCAGATCAAGGAATTGACCAACAAACAGCTCCTCGCTCTTCGCTCGACCCTCCACCTCGAGGAGGAGATCCCCGAGGAGGCGCTCGAGGGCGACAAGGAGCCCCCGTACTATCGGCCGGGGCCGGGTACGCCCGAATACGAGTATCTGATGGGCCGCCGTCAGGAGCTGGGGGGACCGATACCTGAACGCGTGGTCCCGGACGTGTCGCTGCCTTTGCCTGACGACGAGGCCTACGCCGAGGTCATGGCCGGATCGGGCAAGACGGAGGCTTCGACCACGTCGGCTTTCACCAGACTGCTTCGGTCACTCGCCCGCAGTGAGGGGTTCGGTCCTCATGTCGTGCCCATCGTCCCCGATGAGGCCCGCACATTCGGGATGGACTCGCTGTTCCGCGAGCTGAAGATCTATGCGTCCCGCGGCCAGCTCTACGAGCCGGTGGACGCCTCCATGCTCCTCTCCTACTCCGAGGCCCAGGACGGCCAGATTCTCGAGGAAGGCATCACCGAAGCCGGCTCGGTGGCTTCGTGGACCGCCGCCGGAACCGCCTATGCAACCCGGGGCGTGCCCATGGTCCCCTTCTTCATTTTCTATTCGATGTTCGGGTTTCAGCGGGTCGGTGACCTGATCTGGGCGGCCTCCGACGCGAGGGTGCGCGGCTTTCTCCTGGGCGCCACCGCCGGTCGGACCACCCTCGCCGGTGAGGGACTCCAGCACCAGGATGGTCACAGCCTGGTGCTAGCCACCTCCGTCCCGGTATGCGAGGCCTACGACCCCGCCTTCGCCTACGAGGTGGGAACCATCATCCAGCACGGCATCGACAGGATGTACGGCGACGATCCCGAGGACGTCTTCTACTACCTCACCCTCTACAACGAGAACTACGCCCAGCCTGCCCGAGCCGAAGGTGTCGAGCAGGGGATCATCGACGGGCTCTACCGCTGGGCCGAACCTCCCGAAGGCACCGACCAGGACGTCTCGATTCTCTTTTCGGGCACCGCCAACCTCGCCGCCCGCGAGGCACAGCAGGAGCTGGCCCAGCACTACGACGTCGGCGCCGAACTCTGGTCGGCGACTTCCTACAAAAAGCTGCGGGAGCAGGCGCTGAGCGTGGAGCGCTGGAACCGGCTCCACCCCGATGAAGAGCGCAGGGTGCCGCTCGTCACTGAACTGATGAACGGCTCCGACGGCCCCACCGTCGCCGTGACCGACTTCATGACGATGGTCCCCGACCAGGTCGCCAAGTGGATGCCACGCGACTTCATCGTCCTCGGTACCGACGGATATGGCCGGTCCGACGGCCGTGAGGCGCTGCGCAAGTTCTTCGAGACCAACAAGGGCCACATCATCGTGGCCGCGCTATCGGGCCTGGTCCGCGCCGGGCGGATGAAGACCGAGGCCGTGTCCGACGCGTTGGAGCGCTACGAAATCGACCCCGAGACGATCGACCCCGCCCACGCTCATTGAAGGTCGAGCTGAGCGACGACCACATCCGACGCATCGTCGACCACTGTCGCCGCGCCCTGCCCAATGAAGGCTGCGGGCTCCTCGCCCTCGAGGGTGACCGAATCATGGAGATCTATCCGACCGACAACGCCGACGAATCTCCCACGTCGTACACGATCCCCCCACAGGAGCACTATGACGCGGTGATGGACGCCGAGTCGAAGGGATGGGAGATCAGGGGGGCCTTCCACTCCCACCCCAATGGGCCCCCGCGGATGTCGGCGACCGATCTGGAGCGGGCCCTGAAGCCAGGATGGCTGTACCTGGTGGTGGGGCTGGACGGTCAGGAGCCCACGATCGGTGCCTGGCAGGATGGCGAAATCGTCGAGCTGGGTTGACGGTCACGGTCGAACGTGGTCCACATCTTCGGGATCATCTACGAGGCGGCCCCCACGCACGGTTGCACCGATGACCAAACCCGCCGAGATGAGCACGGCATTCTTCACGATGTATTGGCCCTCGAGGGTCAGGACGAACGGGAAGTCGGACCAGATCTGATCAGGAGAAATGATCAGGGGAGTCAAGGTGCCGGCCATCTGAGCAAAGAGCAAGAGCAAGGTGACGCGAAGAAATCGGCCGGTCAGCAGGCCGACTCCGATTGCAAGCTCGAGACAGGCGAGGGCGAGACGGGCTACGTCTTCGGACAAGACTCCGAATGTGAGTGTCATCGTCGTCTCGGTAGCGATCTGGTCCGCAGGGCTCATACCGGGAACGAGCTTGAGTGCGCCAAACCAGATGAACATGAGGCCGATACTCCAACGAAGCAAAGGGATCCCGTGCCGTGCCATCCATTGGGTGACACCGCGATCGACCACGTCGAAGCGATCCCAAACGTTCATCGTCTGAGGCTAAAGCGAACGGGGGTTATTCGAAGGACGTGTTGGCCGTGTACATTCGCTGTCGGTACATCCCCTTCTCTCCGGGCATGAGGATGGCGAGATGTCGTGCTCGGTCGATACCCTCGGACCTATGAGTGTCGATCTCGATGAGCTGCGTAGGCTGC
>JBKHKD010000032.1:0-34789 GCA_046537785.1 Actinomycetota bacterium | reverse complement strand
GGGTGGGGCCTCACGTTGGGCTGTTTGTTCGTGGAGCGGGTGACGGGAATCGAACTCGGGGTCTTGAGCCGTTGGGTGGGGCCTCACGTTGGGCTGTTTGTTCGTGGAGCGGGTGACGGGAATCGAACCCGCGTCTTGAGCTTGGGAAGCTCACGTTCTGCCATTGAACTACACCCGCGCGGGACTCAAAGAGTAGCGGTGCCGCGCAACTGCGACATCTCGAAGAGCGCACTTGCATGGTTGGGTTGGTTACCTTGAAGCACATCGACGAGAGGCGGACACATGGATCGTGACTCGGTGCCCAAATGGCTCATTAAGTGGGGCGACATTGCCTGGCGCCTCGTGGCGGTCGGACTCGTCGTCTTCTTCGGCTTCCGCGCCCTCCGGACCATCAGCGTCGTCATCATCGCCGTCATTGTCGCCGTTCTCCTGACCGCGGTGCTCTGGACTCCTTTCAACTGGCTTCGGGAGCGGGGTCTGCCCGCTGTACTTGCCAGCCTGGTGACCTTGACGGGAGCGGTCGCCATCCTGGTCGGAGTGATCCTCCTGATCATCCCTCCCGTCGCTGACAGCGTTGAGAGCCTTAGTTCAGACGTAGGCGAGCTCATCGAATCGGGACGCCAGTGGCTTATCAACGGTCCGCTGGGATTGACCGAAGCCGAGATCGACTCCTACTGGGAGAGCATCACCGAATGGATCCAGAATGTCGGCAGCAACTCCATCCTTGGTGGAGCCACCGCGGTCCTCGAGGTGGTGACGGGCACCGTCCTCGCCATCATCGTCACCTTTTTCCTCCTCAAAGATGGCCGGAAGCTTCTCGACGGGCTCAAGGGCAGGTTGTCGGACGACCGCGCCGGAAAAGTCGAGACCGGCGCCAGGGTTGGTCGTCTTACTCTCGCCCAGTACATGAGAGGGATGGCGACCATCGGACTGTTCGACGCCAGTCTCATTGCCATCGCTCTCTGGATCGTGGGAGCCCCGCTGGTGATTCCCCTCGCCGTCATCGTGTTCTTCGGCGCTTTCATCCCGCTCGTCGGCGCTTTCGTATCGGGTCTCCTGGCCACGGCGGTCGCGTTGGTGAATGGTGGCCTTACCGACGGTCTCATCATTTTCGCTGTGGTGATCGGGGTCCAGCAGTTCGAGGGAGATGTGATCATGCCGCTGGTTTTCGGCCAGACCCTGCGACTCCACCCGTTGGTCATCCTGCTGGGTGTTACCGCCGGCGGGATCGCATTTGGCCTCGTTGGTGCCTTCCTCGCCGTGCCGCTCATCGCCGTGGCGGTGGCCATCGAGGAGGCGATCTCCGACGATCCGGAGTCGACGTTCCTCAGCCTCGTCCGGGGATAGAGGAGCCGGTTGTTCTGACCCTGCGATGAGACGAGAACAGGAGCTGACCACATCGACCGGGGCGTTCTCCGCCGGGGAGTACGCGGCCAGGGTGGAGCGGGTCAGAGAGCTGATGGCGGCAGACGACCTCGACGCCCTTCTCGTCACCAGCCCCGAGAACATCTACTACTTGATCGGCCTCACCCACCAGGGCTATTTCGCTTTCACCATGCTGGTTCTGCCCAGGGAGGGCGACCCGAGTCTGCTCACGAGAGGGATGGAGGCGTACACCATCAGCCAGCAGGCCCCGCACGTCGAACACATCGGATACGGCGACGACGAGGACGCCGGGTCGGCCGCAGTTCAGGCGATGGTCGGTCTTGGCCTTTCCCGGGGCAGGGTCGGAGTCGATCGCTCCAGCATGTTCCTACCTGCCGGTGTGTGGGAACAGCTCGAACGGGGACTTCCCGGAGTGGAATGGGTGGAGACATCCAGGACCGCCAGCACCTGGACCCGATTCGAGACCGGCCTCGTTGACCAGATCAGGCTCGTCAAGTCGGACGCCGAACTCGCCTACATCCGGAAGGCGGCCTCCATCAGCGACCGGGCCGTGTCGGCGGGCATGGCTACCGCCGGGGTGGGCATCAACGAGATGGAGGTGGCCGCGGTGATCTACCGGGAGATGATCCTGGGCGGTGGTGAGTACCCGGGGTTCGTTCCTCTGGTGCGGTCCGCGGAGACGGTCATGCAGGAGCATTCGACCTGGCGGGACCGGCACTTGATGCCCGGCGACAAGCTCTTCATGGAGCTGTCGGGTGCCAGCGCCCGCTACCACGCCCCTCTGACCCGCATGGGCTATGTAGCCCGTGCAGATGCCGGAGCAGAGAAGGCACAGGATCTCGCTCTCCGGGCGTTGGATGCCGCGGTTGCGGCCCTTCGACCCGGTGTGAAGACCGGCGCTGTATACGACGCCTGGCAACAAACCGTCGACGACGGCCTGGGTCACGAGAGGTTGCGGAGACATCACTGTGGCTACTCGGTGGGGATCGGCTTTCCCCCCAGTTGGGTGGGCAGTTCCACTGTCCTCGGCATACGTCCCGGGGGCAAGGTCCCGGTCGAGTCCGGGATGACCTTTCATCTTCTCTCCTGGATAACCGACGAGGAGATCGGCGACTACTTTCTGTCGGACACGGTGATCGTCGGGGAGGATCGGACCGAGGTCGTTACCACGACACCCCATCGTCTCGTGCTCCCTTGAAGTCATCCATATAGGGTGGCAGTACGGTCGACGACAGGAGGATCCATGAAGATCGTCGTGCCCCTCGATCTCTCCGAGGTGGCCGAGAAGGCAATCGAGCCCGCAGCCGACATCGCCCGCGGGGTGGGCGACCAACTTCTGTTGGTGACCGTCAGCGCGGTGAGGCTACGTCAGGATCTGAAGAGTCACGCCGAGTCGGAGGGCACCGAGGTTCCCGAGTTGATCCAGCAGTATCTCGAGAGCACGGCGTCGGACCTGTCTGACATCGATGTCTCATGTCGGGTGATCAAGGGCGAGACGGCAGCCGGGACTCTCGTCGACTTCGCCGACGAGCAGGACGATCTCCGCATGCTCGTCATGGCCACTCACGGCCGGACCGGTGTCGAGAGGTGGCGTCTCGGCAACGTCACCGAGAAGGTGGTCCGGCACTCCACGAAGCCGGTGCTCGTCATACCGACGCGTAGCAAGGGGTGGTGAGTCCTTTCTCGAGGCTCTGGGTTTCACATATGAGCCGTAGAACCTGAGGTTGAAATTTCGGGGCCGCGGGGGACCCTCACTCGAAGTCCGCCGACATATTATGGCGCCTGGTTTGAGGACTCCCAGGCCAGAGGGCCGTCAGCCGTCGGGTCGCTGCGGATGAGGAAGATCGCGTCGGTAGTGGCATCGGCCGCTTCCTCCGATGGCCAGACCCCTGCCTCGGTGGCAGTCGAGAGCAGGTCGAAGCCATCGCTTCCCCATGCAACGTATTGCAGCAGTGTGTCCGGATCGTCGAAGGTCTCCGAGTCGGCGAGTGCTATCTCGCCGTGGTCGGTCGAGATCTCTCCCAGCTCTCTCATGCTGAACAGGATGGAAGCCCGTGGCTCGATCCTGAAGATGTCGAACTGGAAACTCTCACCATCCCGATAGGCCCACAGGCCTTCCGTGCGAACGATCTCGTTGCCGTTGTTGGTGATCACCATCGAGTTGAGCTCGAAGTCGACTCCGACGAGCTGCAAATCGTCTAGAGGCGACGCCTCCGGATCGGATCCGGCGTCACAGCCGACGAGGATCAGTGCGAGCACGACCATCGCCAGTGGAATCAACCGGATGACTCCGTTGCGAGGTCGAGGGGTGTTTGGGGTCAGGTCTGCGATAGCTTCTCACCTAGTCCTTCCATCATGTCGAGGCACGCCTCGAGCTGATCGAGGCTCACGTATTCGTCTGGCTGGTGGGCGACTTCGATGTTCCCGGGCCCGCACACGACGGAGGAGATCCCGGCCATCTGATAGATGCCCGCCTCGGTTCCGAAAGGCACGGCGCTGGTCTCCCGCGTGCCCAGGATCTCTGCCAGCAGTTGCACCGCGATGGAGTCGCGGTCGTCTTCGAGGCCGTCCACTTCCCCCTCGGCTACGGTCAGGAGAGCCGCTTCTTCGCCCATCTCGGCGCGGAGCTCGCTCGCGAACTCGTCGAGGTCGTCGAGCACGAATCGGGCATCGTTCCGGTTCACCGGCCGCATCTCCCATTCGATCACGCACTCTCCGGCGAGGATGTTGCGCGCCGACCCGCCATGGATGGTGCCCGTGCTGATCGTCGTGTGAGGTGGGTCGTAAGGGCTGGTCTCCGGCGCCCGGTCCTTCAGACGCTCCCCGAGCTCCATGAGCCGGGCGATGAAGCGCGCCCCGTATTGGACGGCGTTGACGCCGAGATGCGGCTGGGAGCCATGGCCCTCGACTCCGGTGATGGTCGTGGTGTACTCGTAACACCCCTTGTGAGCGGTGACGATCGACATCGCCGTGGGCTCGCCGACGATCGCCGCCGCGGGTTTTGGCCCATTGGTCATGAGGTCGTCCACGAGGAGCGGCGCCCCGCGGCAACCGATCTCCTCGCCGAAGGTGAGGGCGATGTGGACGGGGCGTGTCAGAGGCAGCTCGGCGAACCGGGGGGCCATGGCCAGGGCACAGGCTATGAATCCTTTCATGTCGGCCGTCCCGCGTCCGTAGATCTTCTGGTCGCGGCGCATCGCCAGGAACGGAGCACCGGTCCAGGCCGTCTCCTCGGCGGGAACGACGTCGGTGTGCCCGGAGAGCACCACCCCTCCGTCGACGACGGGACCGATGGTGGCGAAGAGATTCACCATCTGACCCGACTCGTCCCGGGTGAGGCGAAGATCGCTGACGTGGGGCTCGAGGTGGTCGGCGGCGTACTCGATCAAATCGAGGTTGGTAGCCGTCGTCACCGTCGGGAACCCCACCAGGTCACCGAGCAGGAGCATCGCCGGGTCACGCAAGGAGTTCATCCGTCGCCTCCCAGGAGGCCCGCCACCCGGGTCCCATGCTGTCCGAGCACCCGGGTGATGGTCTCGGAGTCGACCATCGCCCCGGTGGTGACGAGGGCGATGCGGTCGCCGAAGAGGCTGCGGTCGCGATGAATCAGCGCCGCGATGGGTGCTGCGCCGGCTCCCTCGAGCACCAGGCGCTCCTCGACTACCGCCTCGGCCATGGCCAGCCCTATCTCTTCCTCGGTGACCAGCACCAATTCGTCGACGAGGTCGCGGACCATCTCGAAAGAGTGGTCGTTGTCCAGGGTGATCCCGCCCTGGAGGCTGTCGGCGAGGCTCGCCACCTCGGGAACCACCACGGGCTCGCCGGCCTGAAGGCTCTCGTACATGGCCGCACCTCGATCCATGGACACGCCCACCAGTCGTGTCTCGGGGGAGAGACTCTTCACCGCCCGGGCAATCCCGGCCATCAGCGCACCTCCGGACACCGGTACGACGACAGTGTCGACACCGGCCCAGTCCTCGACGATCTCGAGACCGATGGTGCCCTGTCCCGCCGTGGTCAGCGGGTCGTTGATCGGATCGACCAGGAGAGCCCCCTTTGCTTCGAGAGAGTGGGCCAGCTCTGCGGCATCGTCCTGGGATTCGCCGACCAGGGTGACGGTGGCCCCCATCGCCCGTAGCGAGTCCTGCTTGTCAGACGTGGTGTTGTGGGACATGCAGACCGTGACCGGCAGTCCGAGCATCGCCGCGACGTAGGCCACAGCCCGTCCGTGGTTGCCGGTCGAGTACGCGACGACCCCGAGCTCGGGGTCGATGTCCTCGTGGCTGCGGATCACGTTGGCGGCACCGCGAACCTTGAAGGCGCGGGTGGGTTGAGTCGTCTCCAGCTTGAGCCGCACCTCGGCGTCGCGGATCCGGCTCAGGCCGAAAGATGGAACCAGTGGCGTCCGGGATGCGAGGCCGTCGATCTTCTTCACGGCCTGGCGGACGTCGTCGAGGGTGGGCCAGTGTGAGGAGGTCATGGCTTCACGAAGAGCCTGCGCGGGTAATTGGCGAGCGTTTCCGCGGGCCCGGACTCTCTGATGAGGATCGACTCGGTGATCTCGAGCCCCCAGTACTTCATCCAGAGGCCGGGCATGAAGTGAAACGTCATCCCGGGCTCGAGCACGGTGTGGTCGCTGAGTCTGATGCTGATGGTGCGCTCTCCCCAGTCGGGCGGATAGCTGAGGCCAATCGGGTAGCCACACCGGCCGACGCGCTTGATGCCGGCCTTGTTCAATGACGAGTAGAGGGCGGCTGCTACGTCCGACGCCCGGTTCCCGGGTTGTGCTGCTTCGATGCCCGCCTCGAGCCCCTCGACCAGGGCCTGCTCGGCATCGAGCATCTCCTTCGGTGGCGCCCCCAGGTAGATGGAGCGACACAGTGGCGCGTGGTAGCGCTTGACGCAGCCGGCAATCTCGAAAAACGTCCCCGCCCCCTCTTCGAACTTCCGGTCGTCCCAGGTGAGGTGGGGTGCGGCGGCGTCGGCTCCCGTCGGGAGGAGGGGGACGATCGCCGGATAGTCGCCGCCAAAGCCGTCGACACCCCGGATGCTGGTGTCGTAGATCTCGGCCACGAGGTCGTTCTTCCGCACACCAGGCTCGATCCGCTCGAGGATCCTCTCATGGACCTTCTCCACGATGCGCGCCGCGGCCCGCATATATGCGATCTCCTGTTCCGATTTGACCGCCCGCTGCCAGTTGACGAGGCCGGTGGCGTCGGTGAAGGAGGCGGTGGGCAATCCTGCGGTGAGATTCACATGGGCCGCAGCCGAGTAGTAGTAGTTGTCGAGCTCGACTCCGATGCGTTTGGAGCCCAACCCCTTCTCGTAGATGAGATCGGCCAGATGCTGATGGGGGTGGTACTCGAGCGACTGGACGTAGTCGTCGGGGTAGCCGATGATGTTCGACTCGTCCATCCACACGGTGCGTATGGCGCCGAAGGTGTCCATGAGGCGGCCCCACCAGATGGGATCCTCGTCCGGGGGGACGACTACGGCTTGGTGGGTGTAGAAGGACCAGCCGTCATAACCGGTTAGCCATGCCATGTTGGAGGGATCGGTCACCACGAGAACTTCCAGTCCGACGTCGTCCATCGCCGCTCGTACCTTGGCCAGGCGAGCCGCGTACTCCTCCCGTGGGAACGGCAATGGTACATCCGGCATGGAAGCCCTCCCGGACGGTCAGTGACTGAGAACTGCCTTGAGGAAGCTCTTGGTCCTCTCGTGGTCGGGGTCTTTGAAGATCTTGTCCGGAGGGCCCTGCTCGAGGACCCGTCCCCGGTCGAACATCAGGACGCGGTCGGCCATCTCGCTGGCGAAGCCCATCTCGTGGGTGACCAGCATCATGGTCATGTCTCCGGCGGAAGCGAGATCGCGCAGCACGTTGAGCACCTCTCCCACCAGCTCGGGGTCGAGGGCTGACGTCACCTCGTCGAAGAGCATGACCCGGGGCTCCATGGCCAGGGACCGGGCGATGGCGACGCGCTGTTTCTGACCACCGGACAGCTCCGCGGGCGCGTGGTCGAGCTTGTCACCGAGACCGACCTTGTCGAGAAGTCCCCTCGCCTTCTCGTCGGCCTCGTCCTCGGTCAGCCCCTGGACCTTGATCGGTGCGAGCATGACGTTCTCACGCGCTGTCATGTGGGGGAAGAGGTTGAAGTGCTGGAAGACCATGGAGATGTCGGAGCGCACCGAGCGGATGTGCTTCTCGGAGGCCCGGACCAGCTCACCGTCCTTCTCCTCGTGGTAGAGCTGGCGATCGCCGATCTTGATATACCCGTCGTCGATCCTCTCCAGGGTCATCACGACGCGTAAGATCGTGGTCTTCCCGGATCCGCTGGGTCCGATGATGACGACCACTTCCCCCGGATCCACGTTGAGATCGAGCTTGTTGAGCACCACATGCTCGCCGAAGGCCTTGACGACCTGGTCCATCTCGACGGCGGCTGCCGGCTGCCGCTCGGCTCGGCGGTAGTCAATCTGACTCATAGGCGACTCTCCTCTCCAGACGGCGGACTGACATGGCGGCGGGGATGCTGACCATCAGGAACAGGATCCCGGCGATTATCACGGGTTCGACCGGGCGGAAGTCGGCCGATTGGAAGGCCCGGGCGATGAAGAGCACTCCTGCCACCGTGATGGCCGATCCCTGGGGCGCGTCTTTGAACATGGCCACGAAGTAGTTGCCCAGCGGGGGGAGGGATCGGGGTATCGCCTGGGGGAGGATCACCTGACGCCACGTGGTGGTGGTCTTCAGGTTGAGAGCCGTCGATGCCTCCCATTGCCCCTTGGGGACGCTGTTGATGCCGGCCCGATAGGCCTCGGAGCAGTAGCAGCCATAGTGCACGCCGAGGGCCACGACCAGCGTGGTCATGGCTGGAAAGGTGCTCAGCGATCTGGGGATGGCCTCGATCTGCGGCAGTGCGTAGTAGAGGAAGAAGAGCTGCACCAGTAGCGGGGTGGAGCGGACGAACTCGATGAACCAGGCAAAGGGGTATGAGACCCATTTCTTCTCGGAGCGGCGTCCCAGAGCCAGGAAGAGCCCCAGGATGACGGCGATGACGATTCCCAGGAGTGTTGCCCGGATCGTGACCAGCATGCCTCCGATGAGATCCGGGGTGATCTCCCAGGCGTACTCCCAATCCCATGTGGCTGGTCCTTCCATGATCAGGCGCCGCCGAACTTCTTGGCGCTGCGGCGCTCAGCCATCTGGAACAACTGGGCGATGATCTGGGAGAGGATGAGATAGATGATGAGGACGTTGATGAAGAGAAACGGAACATTGACCGGGTCGTCGGAGAGGACCCTGTTCTGCCGCATCACCAGCGCTACCCGCGTGACGTCGGTCAGAGAGATCAGGGCGACCAGGGCAGTGCCTTTGAGCACCTCGATGGTGAGGTTGCCATAAGGGGGCAGGATGATCGGTATCGCCTGGGGGAGAACCACGTGCCTCAAACGTTGTCCGTCGGTGAGATTCAGTGCGATCGACGCCTCAGTCTGTCCCCGGGGCACCGATTGGATGGCTCCCCGGACCACCTCGGCTCCGTAGGCCCCCATGTTGAGGCCGAGAGCGAGGATGCCGGCCAGCATCGGGGACATTCCGCCCATCCCCAAGAGGATGGGGATGGCGAAGAACATGATGAAGAGGAGGATGATCGCCGAGATCCCACGGGCGAACTCGATGTAGACGAGAGCCCAGCCCCGTATCCAGCGACTATCCGAGAGACGGGCCACACCCATGATCGTCGACATCACCGTGCCCAGCACGAACGAGCCGATGATCACCTGGACGGTCACCCAGGTGCCGGCGAGCAGATTGCTGTATTGCCGGGGGGTGAGGAGAAACTCTTCTAGCAAATCAAACCCGTTTTGTTCGGTTCATGGGGAGGGCATCTAGCCCTCCCCATGAACGTTGTTGCCTACTCTCCGAGCAGGTCCTCGAGGGTCAGGTCGGCGGCATCCTCTGCGAGATAGCGCTCACCAAGGTGCTCCTCGACTAGATCAGCGACCTCACCGCTCTCCTTCATCTCGTTCAACACCCGGTTGAACTCGTCGCGCAACTCCTCGTTCTCGTAGCGGAAGCCGAAGCCACCACAGCCGAGGACTTCGTTGCCCTCCTCGTCGAGGGCGGGGAATCGCTCCAGTGCCTCGAAGCCCTCCATCACCTCGGCGTGCTGTTCGACGGTGAGGATGGTTCCGGAGACGGCGTCGACGCGGCCCGCGGCGAGTGCGTCGTACTGGTCCTCAATACCGGAGAACTCCTCGATCTGGTCGTCGGGGATGCCGGCCCATTCGGCGTATTCGACGTTGACCGTCCCGGAGGCGACCGCCAGCACGGCGTCGGTCTCGGCCACGGAGTTGTAGTTGGTCAGGTCAAACGGGTTGCCCTCCTCGACCAGCATCGACTCGAGCACGCAGTAGTCGGGGTCGGTGAAGAGCACGTTCTCGGCCCGGTCCTCGGTGATGTACATTCCGGCTGCGATCATGTCGAAGTTGCCCGCTTCGAGCCCTCCGATCAGACCACCGAACTCGGTCACGACGGCTTCCATGTTCTCGACGCCGAGCTCCTCGAAGACCCGCTTGGCGATCTCAGGAGCCTCGCCGGTGATCTCACCGGTCTCCTCGTCCTCGTAGCCGTAGGGAACCTCGTTGGCGATGCCGACGGTGACCGTGCCCTCCTCCTGGAGCTCTTCGAGGAGACTGCCTTCGGTTTCGGTTCCGTCGTCTCCGTTTTCGGTTCCGTCGTCTCCACCCTCGCCGTCGCTACCACAGGCAGCGACCACCAGAGCGAGGATTGCGAATACCGACAGGAGTCGCCAAGCGACCCCCCGCTTGTTCGTGTTCATGTTTGGTCTTCCTCCTTGATATGTGTTGCGGGAAGGGGGGAATGCCCTTCGGACGCGCAAAAGCGATCGGTCTCGAGATCATCCGGGCAGGGTTGACTCCGGCTTCGTAGGACGCGTGCGCCCATACCGGTTTCTGCCTCTTGGATAGGGTCTCCTCCGATCGCTCGGCTCGAAGTGTATACCCGCCGAGTACTAGTTGTCGACAGACGGTATACAATCCTTTCGACGGTCAGGAGTAGGACATTTGGAAGGTGTTTCGTCTTTGAGTCCCAAGCCCAGCAGGCATGAGATCCATGCCGAGCTGAGGGAGCGAATCATCCTTCTCGATCTCCCGCCAGGTTCAAGGTTGCGCGAGGAGGATCTGGCTGAGCGTTTCGGCGTGAGCCGAACCCCCATTCGCCAGGTCCTCGATCGCCTTGAGTTCGAAGGGTTGGTAGAACAGGGTGATGGCCGCGGGGCGCGTGTGTCAACTCTGGATCTCAAAGAGCTACGCGACATCTGGGCGATACGGTTGCGGATCGCCGAGATAGTTAAGGAATTCATACGCCTCCCCAAGGACGAGGAGATCCTCCAGCAACTTGGCGAGATACGACGCCAGCTCGCCGACCTGAAAGAGACCAAGGACATCCGGCAGCTTGGCGCCCTCTACAACCGGTACCACGAAGCAATGCTCGCTCTGGTGGGAAATGCCGCCCTAGCCCGGATTCACGACCTTCTCTATGTGCAGACAGCGCGGGTGTGGATGCAGTTTCTTCCTGAGATGGACATCGAGCGGGAGATCGACGTCATGGCAGAGGAGGTAGGGGAGACGATGGCAGCTCTCGCCGAGGGCTCGGTCCCGGAAGTCGCCCAGGTGAGGGCTGAGCACATGAGGCGCCTGCTCGATCGTTTCAACCAGCACGTGACGACGTTCCCGGCGGTCCCGGCGTGACCGCCCGTTAGGAGTGGAGATGACCGAAAACCGGTACGAACGAGGGACCATGTCGGTCTGGGGTGGCGAGGAGAGGTATCTGCTCGATCGGGCCACGCAGGTCCCGGTGGTGCACAGCGTCTCGTTCGGCTATGACGATGTCGACGAGTGGTTGGACGTGGCGCTGGGCGACGCCGACGGCCACATCTACGGGCGTAACTCCAACCCAACTGTGGGCGTGTTCGAAGAGAAGATCCGGCTGCTGGAGGGTGGGGAGGCGGCCACGTCTGCCTCGACCGGGATGGCGGCGATCTCCAACACCTTGCATGCGCTGCTCGCCCCCGGGAAGAGGGTCGTCAGCGTCAAGGACACCTATGGGGGGACATCCAAGGTGTTTACCGATTTTCTCCCTGCCTACGAGGTGGACGTCGAGCTCTGCGACACCACCGACGTCGACGCGATCGAGGCCGAGGTTGCCAAGGGTTGTGACATTCTCTATCTGGAGACCCCGACCAACCCGACTCTCAAGGTCATCGACATCGAGCGACTTGCCCGGGCCGGCCACGAGCAGGGAGCAGTGGTTGTGGTCGACAATACGGTCGCCACTCCTATCAATCAGACACCTCTTGCCCTGGGCGCCGACCTGGTCGTTCATAGCGCCACCAAGTACCTGGGCGGGCACGCCGACGCCCTCGGAGGAGCGGTTGTCGGCTCGAAGGGTCTGGTCGAGAAGATCTATAGATACCGCGAGATCAATGGAGCCGCCCTCCACCCGATGGCCGCCTACCTGCTGCTCCGGGGCATGAAGACTCTGGAGCTTCGGGTGGAACGTCAGGACGAGAGCGCCCAGAGGATCGCCGAGTATCTCGAAGAGCACCCGAAGGTCAACGCGGTGCACTATCCGGGACTTCCCTCCCATCCCCAGCACGACATAGCGAAGCGTCAGATGAGGGGGTTCGGGGGCATGCTCAGCTTCAGCCTTGGCGACGACCTCGACCTCATCCGCAAATTCATCCCCCGGCTCCGGCTGGCACACCGTGCCGCCAATCTCGGTGCTGTGGAGACCGTTGTCGCTCCGCCGGCAACGAGCAGTCATGTCGAAGTGCCCAAGGACGAGCGCGCCGCCCTCGGGATTCCCGAGGGTCTCATCCGCTACTCGACCGGCATCGAGAACGTCTCCGATCTCATCGCCGATCTCGAGTTCGCACTCGAGGCGGTCTAACTCGATGGGGACGATTCGAGTCCTCACCGAGACCGAGCTGCGGGAGGCAGTCGGGCTGGGCATGGAGGAACTGGATGCGATCGAAGCCGTCTACCCGCTGATCACCGCCGGTGTGGGCTCCATGCCGCCGATCATGCGCATCGACGTTGCGGAAAGCAACGGGGAGATCGACATCAAGTCGGCCTATCTGCCCGGCTACTCAGGGATAGCGGTGAAGGTCTCCGCCGGGTTCTTCGACAACCCGAAGAAGGGATTAGCCAGCCTGGGAGGGCTGATGATGGTCTTCGACTCCGGGACGGGTGTTCCCAGGTCAGCGCTGTTCGACAACGGGTACCTGACCGATCTGCGTACCGCATTGGCCGGAGCGGTGACGGCCCGCCATCTGGCTCCGTCCACCGTCGCCACCGTCGGTGTCGTCGGCTCCGGAGTCCAGGCCCGCTACCAGCTCGAGGCACTGACCCTGGTGCGGCCCATCGAGCGAGCCCTGGTCTGGGCGCGCCGGCCCGCGCAAGCCGAGGCTCTCGCCAGGGAGATGAGTGAGCGACTGGACGTCATCGTCGAAACGGCCGGGACCATCGAGGCGGCTGTCGATGCCAGTGACGTCGTGGTGACGACCACACCGTCGGCCGAGCCGCTCGTGGACGCCTCGATGCTCCATCCGGGGCTCCACATCACCGCCGTCGGGTCGGATGCCGAGACCAAGCAGGAGATCTCGGCCGACGCCGTCCAATCAGCCGACGTTTTCGTATGTGACAGCGTTAGTCAGAGCCAGCGGCTCGGTGAGTTGAGGGCGGCGGCGGAGGAAGGCTTCGACCCGGCGCAGGCCATCGAGTTGGGGGCGGTGATCTCGGGCGATCACCCAGGTCGGACCGACCCGCAACAGGTCACGATCTGTGATCTCTCCGGGACGGGTGCCCAGGACACCGCCATCGCGTCTCTGGCCGTCGAGCGTTGTGATCGTTCGGACGCCGGCGTGGCGATCAAGACGTGATCCCTCACCTGAAAAGGGTCACCACACCCCAGATCGTCAGGACGAGTCCGATTACCGAGAGGAAGGCCACCCGCCCCGGGCGGAAATGCGGATTCTCGACACCCTCAGGTGATTCTCCCTGGCGGTGCTTCCACCAGGCGAGGCCATTTCCCACCAACAGGGCCAAGCCGAGAGCGACCACGAGTTGCGGCAGGAGGCTCTCGAAGTCGAAGATGTCGACCACGTCTGCCACGGTAACCCCTGAAAGCATCGAACCATGAACGACTGGTCATCTGCATCCGCGCCCGCCACCACGGCGAACCTGGGTCCTGGATTTGACGCGATCGCCCTCGCCCTGGGTCCTCGCTGTGTCGTACGGGCACGTATCGCCGATGACTGGTCGGTGGAACACGTCGGAGAGCATCGGCCGTCCGATAAAGAGCACGACGGCGTCGTAGCCGCGGCCCGCCGGGCTATCGGTGACAGGCCGCTGGCGTTGGAGGTCGACAACGAGGTCCCGCTGGCGAGAGGAATTGGATCATCGGCAGCCGCCTTCGTGGCGGGGGCCGCGGCAGCCATCAGGGCCATCGGCGAGGAAGCGTCGCCCGACCGGGTGTTCCGGATCGCCGCCGAGATGGAGGGCCATGCCGACCAGGTGGCAGCCGCCGTCTACGGGGGTCTGGTCCTGGCTCCGGCGGAGGGGATGCCATTCCGGCTTCCGATCCACCCGTCGCTTCGCCCGGTGGTAGCAGTCCCCGAGACCCGCCAGCCCACACACGAGGCTCGGGCCATCTTGCCCGAGTCGTATGCCCGGGATGTCGTCATCCGCACCGTGGCCCGTGCCTCCGCTCTCACCGCAGGTCTGATCACCGGGGATCCCGAGATGCTGGCAGCCGCCCACGGTGACGAGATTCATGAGGCGCCGCGGGATGTCCTCAGCCCTGACGTGGGGAAGTTGATCGAGGTGGCCAGGCGGGCCGGTGCGCTCCACGCGGCGCGGTCCGGCGCCGGCCCCTCCGTGGTAGCTATCGCCACGGTCGAGGACGCTGCCAAGGTGGCCCGCGCCTTCCGGGAATGGGGAGTGGCGGTGATCAACGGCCCGGTGGAGACACAGGGGCTTGTCTAGGCGACGATTGACGCTAGGAACAAGTTGTCTCTACAATGAGACATGCGTCGTGAGCTTCCGGCGACGTAAAACACGGAAGCACATAGGAATCAAGGGGCCTCGCCGTCGCCACGGCGAAGGTCCTTTTCCTATTTTGGGTCCGCTTCGCGGGTGTCAGGTTTGACCTAAGCCTCACCGGGCGCGACCATTGAAAGGTCTTTCCCCTTTTCAGAGAGGTTGTTCGTCTATGGGTTCGCTCGTCAAGAAGCGCCGCAAGAAGATGTCGAAGCACAAGTATCGAAAGCGTCTCAAGGCCAACAGGCACAAGCGCAAGAAGTAGTCTGCTTCGAGAACCGGTCCCTTCAGGGGCCGGTTTTCTGTTTCATGGCTCTTAGAAGAGGGGTGCGGCTCTTTCTCGAGGCGCTGAGTTCCGGATATGAGCCCCACTACCTGAGGTTTCCGGTTCCGCTCAGCGGTCTTTGAGGAAGTCCTCGATCTCCTCGACCAGTCGCTCCGCCTGCTCCCCGTCTTCCTCGGCGGCCTCGATCTCGAGCTGCTCGACGTACTCCTGAAGCTCCGTGTTGGCTTCGATGGCCTCATCGACGGTGTCGCGGAACTGACGTGACTGCGAAGTCAGGTCGCCGATGTCCATCGACATTCCCAACAGCTCCGACGCCTTGACGGTGAGCGCCTCGACCGCGGGCGGGTAATCCTGGTTGGACAGATAGTGGGGCACGGCCGCCCACACCGAGATCACCTCGATGCCGGCGTTCCCCAGGGCGTGGTTGAGGACCCCGACGATCCCGGTCGGACCCTCATACCCGGACGGTGTCAGCCCGTGGCCGGCCAGCGAGTCTGGGCGGGTCGCCGACCCGACCAGGGGCACGGGCAAGGTGTGGGGGACCTGTCCGATGAATGCGCCCAGGGTGATCACCTTTTTGACTCCGAGAGTCTGGAGCGCCTCAACCAGCTCGGCGGTGAAGGTCTTCCACTTGTAGTTGGGCTCCTCGCCGAGGACCACGACCAGGTCGCGCCCGTGGTTCCGGACGACGTGGATGCTGTTCTCGGGCCAGTCGATCTGGCGGGTCCCGGTCTCGTTGACGTAGACCATGGGACGACGCACCTGGAAGTCGAAGTGCTCGTCAGGGTCGAACTTGGCGACGATCTCGTCGTCCTCGGCTGTGTCGATGAATCGCTCGGCCGCCAGTGATGCCGATTCGCCGGCGTCGCCCCAGCCTTCGAAGGCGATAAGTGCCACCGGTTCGTTCAGGACCGGCCGGTCGAGCCACTGGATAGCGCTCATACTCTCAACCTACACATCGGGTGCCTCTACTGGTTCCCGATCGTAGAAGGGACGGAACCGCTTCAACCTGAGGGCGTTGGTTACGACCGACACCGAGGAGAATGCCATGGCCGCGGCTGCGATAGTCGGGTTGAGCAACCCCACGGCGGCCACCGGGATGGCGACCGTGTTGTAGAGGAAGGCCCAGATCAGGTTCCCCTTGATGGTCTTGAGGGTCGACCCGGCCAGCTCGACGGCCACCGGTGCCAGCCTTGGGTCGTCCCGCAGCAATACCACTGCTCCGGCCTCGATGGCCACACCCGTTCCGGATCCGACGGCCATTCCCAGGTCGGCCTGGGTGAGGGCGGGTGCATCGTTGACCCCGTCTCCGAAGAAGGCTACGACCTTCCCCTTTTCCTGGAGCTGGGCGACGTGCTTGGCCTTTGATTCGGGTGTCGCCGCCGAGTAGACGGTGTCGATGCCGACGATCTCGCCGACCCGCTCTGCGGTCTCCTGGTTGTCGCCGGTGACCATCTCGGCGGAGATGCCCAGGCTGGATAGCCTGGCCACCGCCGCCGCAGACTCGGGGCGGATGGAGTCGCTCACAGCGAGAATGCCGCGGACCTCTCCGTTCCATCCAGCGTAGAAGGCGGTGTAGCCCTGCTCGGTAGCGGTCGCCAGGCTCGGCTCCCAGCGGTCAACGCCCACCATGCCCTTCTCTCTCATGAGCTCGGCGCTGCCGGCCACGACCGAATGACCCTCGACCTTGCCGAACACCCCGAGCCCGGTGACGGCCTCGACAGAATCGACCGGGACGAGTTCGACATCCTCCTCGTCGGCGGCGAGCCCGACGGCTATGCCGATGGGATGGCCCGAGCCGACTTCTACCGAGCCGACCAACCTGAGGAACTCGGCGCGGTCGGCATCGGTCTCGACGACCTGTGGTGCCATCACCCCGGTGGTCAATGTTCCCGTCTTGTCGAAGAGCACCACGTCGATGTCGCGTGCCCGCTCGAACACCTCGGCCCGCTTGAACAGGATGCCGAGTTCGGCGCCCTTGCCGCTCCCGACCATGACTGCGGTCGGAGTCGCCAGACCGAGGGCGCAGGGGCAGGCGATGATCAACACCGAGACGGCGATCCGCACCGCCGTGCCGACCCCATCTCCGGCGAACAGCCAGAACCCGAAGACGGCGAGCGAGATCAGCAGGACGACCTGGACGAACCTGCCCGAGTAGACGTCGGCGAGCCGCTGGATGGGGGCTTTGGACCCCTGTGCCTCCTCGACCATCCTGATGATCGAGGCCAGGGTTGTGTCCGAGCCGACCCGGGTGGCCTTCACGACCAGACGACCGCCCTGGTTGATGGTGGCGCCGACCACCTCGTCGCCTTCGCCCTTGGCAACGGGCAGGGGCTCGCCGGTCAGCATCGACTCGTCGACCGTGCTCTCGCCGGCCTCGACGAGGCCGTCGGTCGGGATCCGCTCTCCCGGCCTTACGACGAGACGGTCGCCAGGGATGATCTCGTCAATCGGGACTCTCTGCTCACCCTCGCTCGTGAGCAACGTGGCCTCGGTCGCTCCGAGTTCGAGCAGCCGGTGCACTGCGGACGAAGCCCGTCCCTTGGCGCGCGCTTCGAAGACCTTTCCGAGGGTGATGAGCGTGATGATCATCCCCGCGGTTTCGAAGAAGACAGCTCCTCCGACGAAGAGGGCGGCCAGCGAGTAGAAGTAGGCGGCCAGAGACCCGAGGGAGATGAGGGTGTCCATGTTCGCCCCGCCGGTTCGCGCCTGTTTCAGGGCGCGGGTGTGATACTGCGCTCCCGACCAGAACACGACCGGTGTGACCAGGACACCCTGAAGGATCGAGTTCCACAGTTCGTGCGGGCCGAGCAGGTGCAGGGCCATCGCCGGCGCCGTGAAGACCAGGGCGATGAGAAAACGACGCCGCTGTTCTCGTTCCTCGTCGGAGTACATGGCGACGACGTCGCGTGCCTCGTGGTCCTCGTCGTGGACACTCAGCTCGTAGCCGATCTTGTCGACGGCGGCAGCGAGGGATTCGGCGTCGACACTGCCGTCGGTTCGCACCGAGGCGGTGGCTCCCGCCAGGTTCACCGCGGCGTTTTCGACTCCCTCTTGACGGCTCAGGACCCTTTCTACGCGCACCGCACAGGTGGCGCAGGTCATCCCATCGACGTCGAAGGAAAGCGTGCGGGGATTATCCGAAGACGCCGTAGCCCTGCTCCTCGATCGTCTGCTTGATCGTGTCCAGGTCGACGGAAGCCTCGTCATAGGAGACGTCTAGCTTCCTGTCGGATATCGAGACCTCGACGCTCGACACGCCGCCGAGGCCGCCGACGGCGCCCTCGAGGCTGGTCTTGCAGTGATCGCAGTGGACTTCGGGAACCTGGAGTGTTTTCGATGTGGTCATCTCATTCCTTTCGGGATCGTCTGGCATCGATTGGGGTCTTCGCAGTCGGCTGGATCCAACTCCCTGGCCCTCTCGATTATGTTGTTCAGCCTTCGTCGGGTTCTTTCCAACTCCGCCATCTGACGGTCGACCTGGGAGAGGCGTCTCTCGAGCGACTCGATCACATGGCCACAAGTCGACTCCCCGCTGTCGCGAAGCTCGAGGATGTCCTGGATTTCGATGAGGGATAGACCCGCCGACTGGGCGTCCTGGATGAAAGCGATGCGGTCGGCGGCATCCGGTGTGTAGTCCCTGTACCCGTTGGGGGCGCGCTCCGGTTCGGGGAGGACGCCGATGTCCTCGTAGTACCGGATCGCCTTGGTGGACACACCCGTCCGCTCGGCCAACTGCCCGATCTTCATGGGCGTCATGTTACCACAGAAACCTTCCAGCAAACTAGAAGGTTTGAGGACGCAGTGACGGCGAGGACCCCCGACGGAGCCGGGGGTCCTCGCAATGGTCGAGTTGTGGGGCTTGTTACTCGTCGCTGTCCACGATCTTGCCCCGTACCCGGGGGAACCGGACGGGGGCGTGAGCGTGGCAATACTCAGCCTTGTTGTACTGCGAGAGCTTGGTCTCGCATCCTTGCTTGGCGCATACGCGACCGGTTGCGAACCGCTTCGATGGACGGGTCATGCCTTTGATCGCTGCACCTCTTACTGTATCTGTCATTGTGGCCCTCCTGGTCTGGGCCGGCACGCTTGAAGTCATTCGGGTTTCAGGGGGTTCCTGACCCGGCCAAGGTTATCCAACCTTGATCATGCACTCAATATTGTGGGTGCCGGAACGCTAATCGGGGGTAAAGCTTTCGTTAGATATCGGTTAGATGCGGGAAACTCTTCAATCGGTTCCCTCGATACCCAGCTTCTTGAGAAACGATTTGTTGGTCGGTTCTCTTCCCAAAAAGTTTAGAAGCATTTCGTTAGCGTCCAAAGACCCACCCCGGCCGATGACCTCTCTGCGGTAGGAGCGTCCGACCTCAGGATTGGTGACGCCCTCCTCCTCGAAGCGGGAAAACATGTCGTCGCCGAACACCTGGGACCACATGTAGCCGTAGTAAGCCGCGTCGTATCCCCCCATGAGATGCCCGAACGACGCCATGGCGAAAGTCCCCTTCTGATGGGGGAGCAGCGAGATCTCGTATCCCTTCACGAGGATCTCGTCGAGATCCCGATCAGGTCCTCCGTGGATCTGTTGGTCCCACCATCCGTAGGTCATCTGGTTGAGGTAGAACCGGCCCTTGTTGAGATCACGAGCCGCCACCAGCTGGTCGACTAGCTCGTCGGGTATCGGTTCACCGGTCTCGTAGTGGCGGGCGAAGCGGCGAAGGACGTCGGCGTCCCAGATCCAGTTTTCCATTATCTGGCTTGGAGCCTCGACGAAGTCGCGCTCGGTGTTGGTGCCCGAGAAGCGGGCCATCTCGGTCCGACCCAGGTTCTGGTGAAGCACATGTCCGAACTCGTGGAAGAGCGTCTCTACCTCGGAGTGCTGCAACAGAGAGGGCGAATCCTTGGTCGGCTTGGTGAAGTTGGCCACCATCGCACACACCGGGTTCTGATAGGAGCCGTCCTCCAGCCGGCGGCTCGGGATGAGCGGGAACTCAGCCGCATGGCCGTACTTGCCTTCACGGGGGAAGAGATCGAGATAGAAGCGGGCGATTTCCTCGCCGGTGTCGGCTTCGCGTATGGCGAAGAACTGGACGTCGTCGTGCCAGGTGGCGAAATCGGTGATCTCCTCCAAGGTGATCCCGAACATCTCCGACGTCAGCTCGAACATCCCTTCGAGTACCTGAGGCAGCGGGAAGTACTTGGCCACCTCGAAGTTGTCCACGCCGTAGTCCGTTTTGCGCTGCTGGGTGTCGTAGTAGGACCAATCCCACGACTGAACGACGGTGTCCCCCGTTTCGGCCTCGAGAAGCTTCGAGATCTCCGCAACTTCCCCCTCGCCCCGGGCCTTGAGCCCTTCGATGAGACCCTCGTAGAACTCCTCGACCCGCTCGGGCGTCTTCGCCATTCGGTCCTCGAGCCGGTGGTGCGCCCAGGTGGGCTCTTCGAACGCCTCGGCGATCTCCTGGCGGATGTCCAGGGCTTCTTCCAGGATCTTGCGGTTCTCCTCGATGGCGACGGTGTTGAACTCGTAGCGCAGCTTCTCCCTCAGGTCCCGTCTCGGCGAGTTCTCGAGGAACGGGATGAGGTCCGGGTAGTCGATGGTGACCTTGAACTTGTTGGTCTCCTCATCGATCTCGAGGTTGTCGATCCAGGAGTCGGGCATTCCCTCGAGGTCTTCTCTGCTGGCGAGGATGTAGCCCTCCCATTCGTCGATGTTCTGTTGGAAACGCACGCCCAGCTCGATGACGCGCTGAGTGAGCTGTTGGACCTTCCGTCTCGTCGCGGGGTCGAGCTCGTGTCCGGCGCGACGGAGATCTCTCTGGACGAACTCGAGGAAGCGCTTCTTCTCGCCGTCGAGCGACCCGGCTTCCTCGGTGGCGGTGTATTCCTGGACTGCCTCATAGACCTCATCGCGGAAGAAGAGGTCAGAGGCCCACTTGTCCACCTTCTCCTCGGCGGCCTTGGCTGCAGACCGGACATCTTTGTCCGTGTGCACATAACCCATGAAGCAGAAGTCACAGAAGGCGTGAGCGAGGACGTCGCCGATCCGGTCCAGGGGACGAAGGGTGTTCTCGAAGTTGCGTTTCCCGGACGCGTGGACGAGCCCCTCGACCACTGTCTCGGCTCTGGCTATGGCGTGGTCGACTCCGGTCTCGATGTCGTGCGGGGTTAGCAAGGCGTAGTCAGGCATAGAGCCGAAAAGGGTACTGCCGACGTGGTGAATTGGAGACCGAGGGTCAGCCCGGTCGGGTGGGAGGGGCGAACATGGACTCCGCCTGCTCCCGGGTTAGGGCTTCACTTGGGTTGACGCCATGCCGGTCGACGGCGGCGGAGATCCCCGTCTCCGGATCGGGAAGCTCCACCGGCGAGTCGCTCCCTCCAAGAAGAGGCACCCCGGCTTCGAGGAGAGACCGGAACGGATACACCCTGATCATACGCTCCGGCCCCAGTCGCTTCTCCAGCCACGAGGCCTCGGAGGCGATAAAGGCGGGCTGGACTGAGGCGGTGACGCCGAGACGAGCCATCCGTTCGATGGTGGCTTCGGTCAACACCGAGGCGTGCTCGACCCGGAGTTTCGACGGGTCGGCGCCCTCGTCGATCAACTGCTCATGTACGTCGAGGGCCAGGTCGTTGGCCCGGTCGCCGATGGCGTGGATGGCCACCGAACCTCCATGCTCGAGGGAAGTCCTGCCCATCTCCACCATGCGATCGTGCCGGTAGCGCTCCGTGCCCCTCGTGTCGGGTCGGTCGGCGAAGGGTTCATACATCGCCGCGGTGTGACCGCCCAGGCTGCCGTCGATGAAGTCCTTGTAGCCGGCGAACCTGATGTGCCCTTCGGCCGCGTCCAGACGCTCCTTGGCTGCCACGAAGTCGGCCGGGTTGTTGGTGATGAGGAGGACGTCGATGTCCACGGGGAGGTCACGGCCGAGGCGAATGAGGGTTTCGATTTCGTCCTCCACCGAACACCAGACGCCACCGGCGACCGAGACCATGCCTGTTATCGAGCCGATCCCCATGCGTCGCAGATTGGCCAGAGCGGAGATCACCTCCAGGTCAGAGGGCGGGGGCACGTGTGGTTCGAGTGCCTTCGACACCGGCGTGATCGCGGTCTCGCGCATAATGCCATTGGGTCGTCCTGAGGGATCCCGATCGAAAGTGCCCCCTTCCGGGTCGGGTGTGTCGGAGTCGATGCTCGCGAGACGCAGGGCGGCGCTGTTGGCCACCGCTATGTGCCCGCAGTAGCGATAGAGGAGAACCGGGCGGTCGGCGACGACGTCGTCGATATCGGAGGCGGTGGGCAGTCTGCGGTCGGCCACCCCCTCGTCGTTGAGCCGTTGCCCGATGATGGGCCCTTCCACGGCATCGCCGTGCTGCGCGACGAGACGCATCACCTCGTCCAGGTCAGATGCCGCCATCAGCTCGAGACCGTTGACCAGAGCGGCGTAACCGAACGGATGGAGATGGTGGTCGTGGTAGAGGTTCATCTGAGATGCTCCGGCATGGTCCTGGCGACGATGGAGCGCAACTCGTCGTGCACCTTGCCGTTGCTGGCCACGTGGGCCCGGGCCTGTAGCTGGTTGATCTCCCCGGACTCGTTGGTGTAGCGGCCACCGGCCTCGGTGATAAGGAGGATTCCTGCGGCGACGTCCCAGGGCTTGATTCCCTGAGTGCCGCCGTGCTCCCAGTAGGCGTCGTAGCGACCTGCGGCCAGCCACGCCAGGTCGAGGGCGGCCGATCCGAGACGTCGGGTGCCCTGGCTGTTGCGCATGACCTCCTCTACTACGGCAAGGTAGTCGCCGGCATGCTGGCGGCGGTCGTAGGGGAATCCGGTGCTGATCAACGACTGATCAAGGGTGGGGGTCTCGGAAACGTGAATCTCCTCGCCGTTGAGCGTTGCCCCTCCCCCTTCCACAGCGACGAACTCCTCGTTGCGGGCTACGTCCACGATGACCCCCACCAACGGTCGCCCGTCGTTCCACAGTGCCACCGATACGGCTATTTGAGGCAGGCGGTGCACGAAGTTGACCGTCCCGTCGAGCGGGTCGATTATCCAGACGCGCCCTGAGCGCCAGTCCCCGCCACCACCCTCCTCACCAAGTATGCTGTCATTGGGGAAGTGGCTGCCGATGACCGCCCGGATGGCGTCCTCAGCCGCGTGGTCGACCTCGGTCACGGGGTCGACGGCACTCTTCATCTCCGTGTCGTGGATATCGAAGAAGCCGTCCTGTACGACTTCAGCCCCGGCGCGCGCAGCGCGAACGGCTACCCAGACGTCACCTTCCCACATCAGACTGACTCTAGGTTCCTCCCAGGCGGGCGTAAGCCCGCCGGTTTCCTCCCCCAGCGAGCGAAGCGAGCGAGGCGAGGTGTCGCCGCAGGCGACGGAGGGGCGGCCTCTCACGAAAGTGCGGGTTGGAAGGGGTACTTCTACCCTCCTTCGTCGTGAAAGCGGTCTTGCTCACCCTGGCGGGGACCCTGCTGTCGGTCCTGGCCTTTCCTCCATTCGGCCCGGGTCTGTTGATATTCCCCGGGGCCGCCCTCCTCCTGTGGGCGCTGCGAGAAGCGAGTTCCCGGGCGGTCGGCTTCTGGGTCGGATTCGGGTATGGCGTTGCCTTCTTCGGCGGGGTCATGTGGTGGCTGGCCGAACTGGAGTTGATTGCTCTCGTCCTGGTCCCGGCCCAAGCGCTGTACTTCGGTGCCTACGGCTGGTGGCTCAACCGTTATAACGACCAGCCGTCCGGTGTCTGGTTGTCGCTCGCCGTAGGTGGGTGGGCCGTGATGGAGCTGATCAGATACCACTTCCCGGTCGGAGGCCTCGAGTGGGGCGCGGCCGGCTATGCCCTGTCTGATCACGCCGTGACCCGATTCCCGGCGATGTCGATCGGGACTTCCGGGCTCACCGTGCTGGTTGCGCTGGTGGCAGGCATCCTGGTGCAGGTGGCCACTCGGGGGACCGGCAGGGGCACCTGGTTGGGCGCCGCCGCGGCGGTCTTGCTGATCGGAGGGTCAGTCGTTGTCGGTGCCTTCCATGCAGTCACCTTCGTCGACCCACCTCGTCGCGTCACCATCGTTCAGGGATCGACCCCTTGTCCCTTCGAGCACTGCCCGCCCAACGAGAGATTCCGAACTTTTGAACAACACCTGGAGCTCACCCGCTCACTCGAATCCGGTACCGCCGGTCTGGTGGTTTGGCCGGAGGGGTCGACCGGTTCCACAAACGCCGATCCGGTTCTCAACGAGGGGATTCGGGAGGAGCTCGCTACCCAGGCTCGACGTCTTGGCTCCCGCATGGTCATCGGAGGTGACCGCATCCTCGGTGAAACCGAGTGGGTGAACGCCAACGTCTACTTCAACGCCGAGGGGGAGATCGTCGGTGAGTACCGGAAACAGCATCCGGTTCCCTTCGGTGAATACGTCCCCGCCCGGCCCCTGTTCGACTGGATACCCGCCCTCGATAGGGTCCCCCGGGATGCGATTCGGGGCGACGGCCCGGTGCTGATGGACGAGGTCGGTTCCGTCATCTCGTTCGAAGGCGGGTTCTCCCGCTACGCCCTTGCTGCACGGCGGGCCGGGGCGGAGGTGATCGTTGTCAACACCAACACCGCCTCTTACGGGTTGACTCCGGCGAGTGACGTCTGGATCGGGATGACCAGGATGCGCGCCGTCGAGCTGGGTGTCCCGGTTATCCACGCCGCGGTCACCGGCAAGTCCACGGTCATCGACCCATTCGGGGAAACGGGGCCGGTCACGGGGTTGGGCACTATGGAGCTGTTGCAGGACGACTATGGAGGGGCCAGGGAAACACCGTTCACCGCCATCGGCAACGCCGTCATGTACATAGCCGCCATAGTTGGACTTCTCACATGGGCGCGTGTCCGCTGGCTGGTAGGTTCGGAGAACCGATCGATAAAAGAGGAGTAGAACCCATGTCGCAGGCGCTCGAGAACCTGCTCGATGAACAGAGGACCTTTCCGCCTTCCGATGAGTTCGCGGCTCAGGCGAACGCCAAGCCGGGGATTCACGAGGAGGCTGCCAAGGATTACAAGGCTTTCTGGCAGAGGCAGGCCTTGGAGAGGATCAGCTGGTACACCGAGCCCACCGAGGTGCTGGACGACTCCAATCCACCTTTCTTCAAGTGGTTCGCCGACGGCGAGTTGAACCTCTCGTACAACTGTCTCGATCGTCATCTCGATGAGCATGGAGACCAGGTCGCCTACCACTGGGTCGGCGAGCCCGGCGACACCCGGACGCTCACCTACGCCGAGCTGGCCACCGAAGTGAACAAGTTCGCCAACGGCCTCAAGAGCCTGGGGCTGGAGAAGGGGGACCGGGTGGCGATCTATATGGGGATGGTCCCCGAACTTCCCATCGCCATGCTGGCCTGTGCCCGTCTCGGTCTGGTCCACTCCGTCGTCTTTGGTGGCTTCAGCGCCGACGCCTTGTCGTCGCGGATCCTCGATGCGGATGCCCGGGTGGTCATCACCCAGGATGGTGCCTGGCGTGGTGGCAACATCGTCCCGCTGAAGGAGAACACCGACGAGGCCCTCCAGAGCACACCGGGGATCGAACACTCGATCGTGGTTAAGCGGACCGACCACGGCGTCGACATGAAGGATGGGCGTGACATCTGGTGGCACGACCTGGTCGATGGCCAGTCGGACGAATGTGAGCCGGAAGTCCTCAACGCCGAAGACCCGCTCTACATCCTCTACACGTCGGGAACCACGGGGAAGCCCAAGGGCATAGTCCACACCCAGGGCGGTTATCTCACCGGGGTGATGACCACCCACTCCTATGTTTTCGACCTCAAGCCCGACAGCGATGTGTACTGGTGCGCCGCCGACATCGGCTGGGTCACCGGTCACAGCTACATCGTCTACGGGCCCCTCGCCAACCGCACCACCGGAGTCATGTACGAAGGGGCTCCCAACTACCCCGAACTCGATCGGCTGTGGCAGATCATCGACGACTATGGGGTCACCATCTTCTACACCGCCCCCACGGCCATCAGGGCGTTCATGAAGTGGGGGGACGAGCACGTCGACAAGCATGAGCTGTCGACGTTGCGGGTGATCGGGACGGTCGGCGAGCCGATCAACCCCGAGGCGTGGATGTGGTACCACACCCACGTCGGGAAGGGGAATTGTCCCATCGTCGACACCTGGTGGCAGACCGAGACCGGCGGGATCATGATCACACCGCTACCTGGCATAACGCCCACCAAGCCAGGATCCGCTACCAAGCCGTTTCCCGGGATCTCGGCGGACGTGGTTGACGATGACGGGAACAGCGTGCCCCTCGGCGGAGGCGGGTATCTGGTCATCACCGAGCCCTGGCCGTCGATGGCCCGCACCATCTACGGCGACGATCAGCGATTCGTCGACACCTACTGGTCCCGTTTCGAGGGCAGGTACTTCCCCGGGGACGGCTGCAAGCGCGACAACGACGGGTACTACTGGCTGTTGGGCCGCGTCGACGACATCATGCTGGTGTCGGGACACAACATCTCGACCACCGAGGTGGAGTCCGCCCTGGTCAGCCATCCGGCGGTCGCCGAGGCCGCCGTTGTGGGCCGCGCCGACCCGGTAACCGGCCAGGCGATCGCCGCGTTCGTGACCTTGAGAGGGAACGTAACCGGTGACGAGGCACTGCTGGAGCAGTTGCGCGACCACGTCGCCCACTCCATCGGCCCTATTGCCAAGCCGAAGTCGATCGTGTTCACCGAGGATCTTCCGAAGACGCGTTCGGGCAAGATCATGCGTCGTCTGCTGAAGGACATCTCCGAGCAGCGCCAGCTCGGCGACGTCACGACGCTCGCCAACGCCGACATCGTTGCCGAGATCACCGAAAAGGCCGCCGCGGCCAGCGACGACTGAGGCGGCTGCTATACAGCCGCCGTATTCGGTACCCGGTATCAGGACTACGTCAGGATCACGCCGGCGAAGAAAACGACCGTGATCAGGAAACCGCCGGCCAGTTCGATGCCGGCGGACTGAAGCACCGCACGCAGGGCTGACTTTGTCGACGGCCATGCCCGGGCACGTCCGTGACGTCTCCTCTCGAACAGGTACACCGTCAGGACGAAGCCGATCGGCGCGCCCACGACCGGCACGACGAAAAGCCCGACGATTGCCACCAGGACGGCCGCGAGCACGAGCCATCCCGGCACCCCGGCCTCACGGAGACGTCGTCCCGGGTACAGGTACTTGAGGACCGATGCGGCAACGGCCAGCACGATCGACAGGACGAGCACCACCCATCCGACCGTGGATGACTCCTCGAATGCCCAGAAGAGGATGGCAGCGATCTGGAGTCCGAAGCCTGGAAGCACCGGCACGACGATGCCGACCAGCCCGGCAAGAACGACGATCCCGGCCAGGAAGTCGTGTATCTCCAAGGATCATCCCGGTGGGGTCACGTCGCTGGAGCACGCGGCGGTCCCTAGGACCATCACTGCCACACCGGCCCTACCCATGTCCCGAAGCAGCATCCGCCGGGTGACGAAGGCATGTGCGGTCATCTGCCCCAAGGCTACGCCACATCAGCGAGTGAGTGCGCGTAATGTGCCCGCCCATGGCAACCAAGATCATTCTCCCCGAAGCCGACATGCCCACCCACTGGTATAACCTGGTGCCAGACCTTCCCGGTCCGCCGCCACCGGTGCTCCATCCCGGAACACATGAGCCTGTCGGACCGGATGATCTGGCGCCTCTCTTTCCAATGGAGCTGATCCTCCAGGAGGTTTCTGAAGAGAGTTTCATCGAGATTCCCGAAGAGGTGCAGGAGGTCTACCGACTGTGGAGACCATCTCCTCTCTACCGGGCCCACGGTCTGGAGAACATGATCGGTGGTCCCGCCCGCATCTACTACAAGTACGAAGGAGTCAGTCCGGTCGGGTCCCACAAGCCCAACACCGCCGTTGCCCAGGCGTACTACAACGCCAAGGCCGGCGTGAAGAAGCTGGCGACCGAAACGGGGGCCGGGCAGTGGGGCTCCGCACTCGCTTTCGCCTGCGCGCTCTTCGGCATTGAGTGCGAGGTCTACATGGTGGCCGCGTCGTTCCACCAGAAGCCGTACCGCAAGGCGATCATCGAGACCTACGGTGCGACCATCTATCCCTCCCCGTCCTCGAACACCGAGTACGGCCGGAAGGTTCTCGCCCAGGACCCCGACACGCCGGGAAGCCTCGGGATCGCCATCTCCGAGGCGGTTGAAGTGGCGGCCACCAACGAGGACGTCAAGTACTCGCTGGGGTCGGTGCTCAACCATGTGCTCATGCATCAGACGATCATCGGTGAGGAGACGCTGAAGCAGCTGGAGATGGTTGGGGAGACGGCCGACGTCGTCATCGGCTGCACCGGTGGCGGATCGAACTTTGGAGGATTGACGTTCCCGTTCGTCAGGGAGAAGCTGGCGGGCACGATGGATCCTGTTATCCGCGCCGTCGAGCCGATGGCGTCTCCTTCGTTGACACGGGGGAGCTATCAGTACGACTTCGGCGACACCGCCGGGATGACTCCTCTGGTGAAGATGCACACCCTCGGGCACGACTTCGTCCCCGAGCCCATCCACGCCGGTGGGCTGCGGTATCACGGCATGGCGCCGCTTGTGTCCCATCTGAAGGAGCAGGGGTTGATCGAGGCCGAGGCACTCAACCAGACCGAGACCTTCTCCAAGGCGGTTGACTTCGCCCGCGTCGAGGGGATCATTCCGGGCCCGGAGCCGACCCACGCGGTGGCTTCGGCGATGCTCGAGGCAGAGCGAGCCAAGGAGAACGGCGAGGAGAAAGTCATCGTCTTCAACCTCTCCGGTCACGGCCACTTCGACATGGGTGCCTACCAGGCGTTCTTCAACGGAGAGCTGGTCGATTACGAGCATCCCGGCGAGCACATTGAGGCTGCCATGGAGCGCGTGCCTACGGTCGCTGCGGGCTAGGCACTCACAGTTGGTGTCAGGACGGGCAGTCGGGTTCGCCGGGGTGTAGCGGGCGAACCAGGAGCTTGGTTTTGCCACGCTCGGGGTGTTCCCAGACGGTCGCCTGGGTGGCGTCGTCGAAGACTTCGGGGACGAGGCCGCCGACGACCGTGCAGTGCCAGCCGTTGGCGAGCTCGTCCCACTCCGAGAATTCGGTGGACTCGAGGGGCCAGTCCCGGATGTCTTCGAACTCGGGCTCGACCATTCCCGGACCGGCGACGATCCTCACCCGGTCACCCTCGTAGGGCTCGGCAGATGTCTCGGCAGCGACGCTGTCGAGTGTCTCAATCAACTCCAGGAATGCCGCGTTCCGATTGGACGGTGACCCGTCGATGCCGAGGGCGTAGACCGCGAGACGGTGCGCACCCTCGTCGTCCCAATAGGTGACCACCTCGGTGGTGGCGTCGGCCACCGTGCCCCCGGCGCTGTCGTCGGTCTCGTCGACGATGTCGGGAAGCCCGATCTCCTCGACCAGTTCCATCACCTGCGCCATCTGATCGTCGTCGATAGTGCCAACCATGTAGGGGGGCACCAGACGACCCGGATACTCCAGCGTTTGGGCTCCTTGCATGATCAGGCTGCCATCACTCAGCAGGGTGTAGCGGGGACCGTTGCCGAGGATGGCCTCCACCGGGGCGAAACCACCTTCGGACACGATCTGGAGCACCGGCTCGTCGGCGTCCACGTCCACTCCTGTGCCACCCGGGGCTCCACAGGCCGCGACGGCAAGCGCGACGATCGCACATAGGCTCTTCGTTCTCATGCGCCTTAGATGGCGCCCGGTTGTCAACCGGTTCCCGAAGAAGCTACTCCTGGGCCGACTCCCAGCTCTCCAGACCCTCCTCGACGAGGTCGAGTGCCCAGTCGAGCTCCTCCATCGTGGTTATCAGCGGCGGGATGAACCTGATCACGTTTCCGTCGGGACCGCAGTTGATGATGATCAGTTCGTTGTCGAAGGCGTGCGTGGCGACATGGTCAAATGCCTTGGCGTCGGGGACCCTCGACCCACGGTCGGCGACAAGCTCGACGCCGATCATCAGACCGAGTCCGCGGACATCTCCGATCGTCTCGTATTTTTCGGCCATCTGGCTGAAACGGTCGAAGGAGTGTTTGGCGAGCTCCCGGGCGTGGGGGAGTAGGTCTCCCATGGTGTCGATGACTGCCACGCTGGCTGCCGTCGAAACCGGGTTGCCGCCAAATGTCGTCCCGTGTGAACCAGGAGGCCACGAGTCAATGATCTCCCGACTCGCCCCATATGCGGAGAGCGGGAAGCCGTTGGCGATGCCTTTGCCGAGGGCCATGATGTCAGGCTTGGCGTTGAAGTGGTCCGTGGCGAACCACTCCGCGGTACGTCCGAAACCCGTCTGCACTTCGTCGTAGATCAGGAGGATTCCATGCTCGTTGGCCAGGGTTCGCAGCTCCTGGAGGAAACGGGGAGGTGCTGGGATGTAACCGCCTTCGCCCTGGACCGGCTCGACCAGGAAGGCGGCGATGTTTGAGGGCGAGACGACGTGTTTGAACATCAGTCGCAGCTCATCGAGACACCTGTCCACCGCCGTGTCTACATCCACGCCCCAGCGGTAGGCGTGCGGGAACGGAGACACAAAGACCGAGCCGAGGACGGGGTGATAGCCGTCGCGGTACTTTGCCTTGGAGGTGGTGTAGGCGACCGAGCCCATTGTGCGGCCGTGGAACCCGCCGCGGAAGGTGACTACCCCCTGGCGCTTCGTGTGGTATTTGGCCATCTTGACGGCAGCCTCCACTGCCTCGGCGCCCGAGTTGGCGTATCCGAACTTCTCGATTCCATCCGGAGTGACGTCGCGCAGGCGTTCGGCGGCCTCTACGAGCGATTCGAAGTGGACGATCATCCCCGAGTGGATCATCTTGTCGAGCTGGTTGCGGGCAGCTTCGACGACTGCCGTGTGACGGTGACCGAGATTGGTGACGGCGGTGCCGCAGGCGAAGTCCGCCCACTTGTTTCCGTCAGAATCGTTGATCCAGATTCCGTTCGCTGTCTCGGCGTGAATTTTGGTGTTGAAGGCGATGACCGGGGCGAGTACGTCGTTGTGACGTGATAGAAGATCTGCCATTGCCTTGAGCCTAACGAATGCCCGGACGGCCGTCGCCGCCCCGATCTGGTCCGGGCATCCAGGACGACGGTAGGTTGGACCGGATGGAGTCTCTGCGTTCCAGCCGGGTTGTCGTCGGCGACGAGACACGACCCGCCACCGTTAGGTGGGAGGACGGCGTGATCGTCGACATCGGGGGCGGCGCCGCCACCCACGACTTCGGAGATCGCGTGGTTCTCCCCGGCCTCGTCGACTCGCACGTGCACGTCAACGAGCCGGGGCGGACCGAATGGGAGGGCTTCTCCTCCGCAACCCGGGCGGCGCGTGCCGGCGGCACCACCACGATCGTGGACATGCCCCTCAACTCGATTCCGCCCACCACGTCGGTGGAGGCATTGGACGAGAAGAGAGAGGCGGCCAGAGGTCAGTTGGCTGTAGACGTCGCCTTCTGGGGAGGCATCGTGCCGGGGTCTGGTTCGGAGGTGCCGGGACTCATCGAGGCGGGGGTCTGCGGATTCAAGGCCTTCCTCACCGACTCCGGTGTGCCCGAGTTCCCTCCCGTGGACGTTATGCATCTGGCCGACCTATCACTCGACGTTCCGTTGCTGATCCACGCTGAGTCGACCGAGCACCTCTCCGAGGCAGGTCCGACATACTCCGACTATCTCGAATCCCGGCCGCCGGGGGCGGAGGCGGCGGCCATTTCCGAAGTCGCCGGCCTGGACGCTCCGGTGCACATTCTCCATGTCTCGTCGGCCGACGGAGTCGCCGCCATAGCCTCGGCGGGTCCCGGCATGACCGGAGAGACATGTCCCCACTATCTCGTGTTCACCGACGTCGATGCCACCGGGACGGAGTTCAAGTGCGCCCCGCCCATACGGGACGAAAGCCATAGACAGGCTCTGTGGGAAGGCCTCGAGTCCGGAGTTCTATCCATGATCGTCACTGACCACTCGCCGTCCCCACCCGAGATGAAGCAGGGGGACTTCGTCACCGCCTGGGGAGGCATCTCCTCACTTCAGCTACGCCTGCCCGCGGTGTGGAATGAGGCCGCCAGGCGCGGTACCGGGTTCCCGACTCTGGCGAGATGGCTGGCTCTCGCTCCGGCCGAGCTGGCGGGTCTCGACGACCGTAAGGGTTCGCTCGCGGTGGGTAAGGACGCCGACTTCACGGTCTTCGACCCGGACGGGGAGACGGTGGTGAGAGGACAGGACCTGTTCCACCGTCATCCGCTGACGCCCTACGAAGGGAAAGGCCTGCGGGGACGGGTCGTGGAGACGATCGTCGGATCGCCTGCGAAGATGCTGACCCGCAGATGATCGATCTCATATCCGAACGGGTCGGTGGGCGCATCGTCGACTTCAACGACGAGTTCTTCGCCCCGGCCGAAAACCTGATCATGCCTCACGCACCCGTGGCCAACGACGAGTACACCGACCGGGGCAAGTGGATGGATGGCTGGGAGACGCGCCGGCGGCGCGAGCCGGGGCACGACTGGGTGATCGTCCGACTCGGCATCCCGGGCAGAATCCAGAGGGTCACGGTGGACACGTCGCACTTCACCGGCAACTTCCCCGAGCAGTTCTCCCTTGAGGCCACCGGTGTAGACGATCCCGAGAGAGCCCGGTGGGTGGAGCTGATCCCTCGAAGCGATCTACAGGGGTCCACCTTGGCGGAGTTCGAAGTCGAGGACCCGCATCGGGTGGAGCTGATCCGCTTCAACATCTATCCCGACGGCGGTGTCGCCAGGCTTCGGGTCGAGGGGGAGCCCATACCGGCGATGCATCTCGTGTGCCCGGAGGGGGAGACGGATCTGGCGCTGGCCTCGGTGGGCGGCGAAGTGATCGATGCCTCCGACCTCCACTATTCCCATCCCTCCAACATCCTGCGGCCCGTCTCCTCCGCCGGCATGTGGGACGGTTGGGAGACCAAGCGAAGACGCGACGACGGCCACGACTGGGTGGTGGTCAGGCTCGGTCTGGCAGGTTCGGTTGAGAGGCTGATCGTCGACACGTCGCACTTCAAAGGCAACGCACCCGGATGGGTGTCGGCGGAGCTCTCCGAGGACGGTGAGACCTGGACTATGGCCGCCGACCGAGTGCCCGTCTCCCCCGATCAGGCGAATGTGGTTGGTATGGACGGCTCGTCAGGCTCTTTCCTGCGGCTTTCCATCCACCCCGATGGCGGGCTTGCCAGGCTGCGCGTCTTGGGGACACCGGCGCGTCAGGCGGCGGCCAGGAAGAGAGTGGATTACATCGACTCGCTTTTCCCGCAGGCGGCGCGCAGGTTCTTTCACAGCGCCTGCGCCGCCACGACGTGGGTTGAGGGGATGGAGTCGCGACGGCCTTTCCGCTCGATCGACGCCGTTCTGCGGGAATCCGAATTGGTCTTTGGTGCCCTCGGTGAGGACGACTGGTTGGAGGCGTTCGCAGGCCATCCCCGCATCGGGGAGCGGGGTGATGACACCGCCAACCGGGAGCAGGCCGGGACCGCTTCGGCATCGCGGGAGATCATCCGGGAACTGACCGAAGTCAACCGTCGCTATGAGGACAAGTTCGGGTTCACCTACATCGTCTACGCGAGCGGCAAGACCGCCGGCGAGATGCTCGCCATCGCCAAGGATCGGCTGGACAATGACCGGTCGGAGGAGATCGCGAACGCCGCGGCCGAGCAGCGGAAGATCACGGCGACAAGACTCCGACGGATGATGTGTCAGGAGATTTCATGACGACATTGAGCACACACGTACTCGACACCGCCACCGGTGACCCGGCGGCGGGGATGCGGGTTCATCTCTCCCGGGCGCTAGACAACGGGTGGGAGCGGCTCGGTGAGTTCACCACCGACGAGGACGGCCGGGTGACCGGGTTTGGTGAGATCTCCGGGGGTCGGCATCGCCTCGGGTTCGAGACAGGGGAGTACGGCAACGAGTTCTATCCGTTCGTGGCGGTCGTGTTCGAGGTCGACAAGGAGCGCGACCACTATCACGTGCCGCTGTTGCTGAGCCCTTACGGGTATGCGACCTATCGGGGGAGCTGAGATGGCACTGGGAGCGAATCGCTGGGGCAAGACCGACGTCCGTGTCTCCAAGGTGCTGCGGGGTGGGGCGCGCGACGACTTCGTCGACGTGAACGTGCAAGTGCTGCTCGAGGGTGATGTGGATTCGGCACACGTTCAGGGTGACAATTCGGGGGTGGTCCCCACCGACACGATGCGCAACACGGTGTACGGGTTGGCACAAGACCATCTAGGGAGAGACCTGGAGGGGTTCGGAGTGGTTCTTTGCGATCACTTCCTGGAAAAGGAGTGGATCCATCGAGCCAAGGTGACCATCGACGAGCGCACCTGGAGTCGCAGGACGGCGACCGGTTTCGTCGGAGGGAGCTCAGAGCGCCGCAAGGCCCGGGTGGTGCGCGGATCCGAGGACTCCACGTCGGCAGGTGTCGAGGGGTTGGTGGTCCTGAAGACCACCGGGTCGGCGTTCGAGGGGTTCCCCAAGGACGAGTTCACCATTCTCCCCGAAGCGTCAGACCGGCTTTTGGCCACCTCGATCACGGCGGACTGGGACTATGCGACGACGCCGGCGAACACGACCGACACCTGGAGCCTGGTGCGGCGCACCCTCGTCGACCATTTCTTCGGCGACTGGTCCGCCTCCGTGCAGCATCAGGGTTATCTGATGGGCGAGGCGGTGCTCGAGGCCGTCCCCGAGATCACCGAGATCCGGTTCCGTCTCCCCAACCAGCACCACCTCCCCTTCGACCTGTCCCGATTCGGCATGGACTGGAAAAGCACGGTGTTCCACCCCGTCTCCGAGCCCTACGGCGACATCTACCTGACCGTCACGCGCTAGGAGTGGGCAACCGCTTCTGTTTCGGTTTACCCGTCCGAGAGACAGGTAAATCGACACAGAACGGATTTGTCTCAGGTCTCTGCCACCTTCAAGGCATGA
>JBKHKD010000031.1:0-35420 GCA_046537785.1 Actinomycetota bacterium | reverse complement strand
CAATTCTGCGCTCAACTGAATTCGGGGAAGCGTCGGACCTGCGACACTCGACGCACCGCATTTCTCGCCGCCTTCGGGTGGCTGAACGGCCCGAGTCTGCTGCCCTGAGGGGAGCCCTGTTGGAGTCTGTGCTCGCGACAGTCGCTGGAATGGTGGCCGGTCTGGCTGTTTCCATCACGAACGGGCTCCGGATCGGAATAGCAGTGTCGCCCCTATGACACTTCCTGCAAGTCTGCTGCTACTGCTTCGGTTGCCACAGGTATGCGTATGCGAACTTTGACTTTGCTAGCCGGTGCCGCACTCGTTCTCGCCTCGTGCGGGAGCGGTGACGCCACGCCCGAAACAGACGACGAGGTGACGGCCACCACAACCGAGACAGAAGAGCCCACAACCTCATCGCCCCCGGCAACAGTCGAGCCTGGTGAGGAAGTGGCTTCAGCGCTGGATGACATGAACGACCCCTCGTTCCCAGAGCCTCTGGTCGATCCTGACGAGATCATCAGCGGCGGCCCTCCGCCCGACGGCATTCCCCCTATCGACGGACCGTCGTTCGTCTCCGTCGAGGAGGCCGACGAGTGGATCGGGGATGATGAACCGGTGCTGTATCTGGACGTCAACGACGAGGTCAAGGCCTACCCGATCCAGATTCTCATGTGGCACGAGATCGTCAACGACACCGTGGGTGGTGTGCCGGTTGCTGTCACCTATTGCCCGTTGTGCAACAGCGCGGTGACCTTCCGCCGTGAAATCGGCGATCAAGTGACCACCTTCGGCACTTCGGGTCGGTTGTTCGCGTCAGCTCTCGTCATGTACGACCGGGCCACGGAGTCTCTGTGGACCCACTTCGACGGTCGCGCCGTGGTCGGCGCACTTACAGGTCAAAGGCTCGAACCGATCTCCTCACCCCTGATCGGCTGGTCCGACTTCAAGCAGTCGTTCCCGGACGCGCAGGTCCTCGACCGTGAATCGACCGGATACGACCGGCCTTATGGCCAGAACCCTTACGCCGGATACGACGATCCGGGCACTGATCCGTTCCTCTTCCGCGGCGACGTCGACGATCGGGCCGTGGCCAAGCAGCGGGTTGTCGGAGTGACCGTCGAAGACTCCGCCAAGGCCTGGGCTCTCGAGGCCCTTATGGACGGGCCAGCCTCTGCCACCAATGACCAGGTCGGCGACACCCCTGTCGTCATCTTCTGGAAGGAGGGCCAGGCGAGCGCGCTGGAAGGCGGCCAGGTCGTCAGCGGCCGCGACGTCGGTTCGGCGGCGGTCTTGTCGCCGGTCGTAGACGGGGAGACTCTGACCTTCAGCACCGACGGAGAGGAATTCGTCGACGACCAAACCGGAAGCCGCTGGGACATCACCGGCACGGCAGTATCGGGTGAGCTTTCCGGTACTTCCCTGGAGCAGATCAACCACCTGGACACCTTCTGGTTCGCCTGGTCCACCTATCAACCCGAAACCGAACTCGTCGAGGACGTTTGACGCGAACCACGGCAAGTCGTGAACCGGCGGTCTGTTCACCAGCCACATGGCCAGACCGGTCAACGGCATACGAAATAAAGGAGACGCTGAACCGTGAAAACACCAACATCGCAACAAACGTCGCCGGAAGCCGCCTATGACGTCCTCGTGATCGGGGGCGGTCCGGCAGGAGAGAATGCAGCGGACATCGCCGTCCGCGGTGGTCTGCGCGTCGGGCTGATCGAGCACGAGCTATTGGGCGGGGAATGCACCTACTGGGCCTGCATGCCGTCTAAAGCACTCCTCCGCCCCGGGGAGGCGTTGGATGCGCTGCGTCGAGTGCCTGGCGCCAAGGAGGCCGGAGTGGGCGACATCGACGTCGACGAGGCGCTCGCCCGCCGGGACTCCCTGGCGAGCAATTGGGACGATTCGGGCCAGGTGACCTGGCTCGAAGAGGCGGGTGTCGAACTCATCCGTGGCCACGGCCGAATCGAAGGTGAACGGCAGGTGTCGGTCACCCAGACGGACGGCACCTCGGTCGTTCTCGAGGCACGCAAAGCCGTGATCGTTGCCACCGGGTCTTCGGCTGCGATGCCTCCGATCGACGGGCTCGAAGCAACAGGAGTGTGGGACTCACGGGATGTGACCACGGCCAAGCAGGTTCCCCGCAGGTTGTTGGTGATCGGAGGAGGCGTGGTCGGCACCGAGATGGCTCAGGCATGGAAATGGTTGGGAGCCGAAGAAGTCATTCTGATTGAGCTGGCTAGCAACCTACTCCCTCGGGAGGAGAGCTTTGCCGGCCAAGAGCTGGAGGCTTCTCTGACCCGGATGGGAATCGTCGTCCACAACTCCGCATCCACTCGCTCGGTGTCCCGTGAAGGCAACGACGGCCCCGCCTCTGCCGAGATCGAGCTGTCCGATGGCACCACAGTGGAAGTCGAGGCCGATGAAATCCTGGTGGCGACCGGACGCAGACCCAACACCTCCGATGTTGGTCTGGAAACCGTCGGGCTCGAACCAGGTGACCCAATCGAAGTCGACGACCATCTCCAGGCCACGGGTGTGAGCAATGGATGGCTCTACGCCGTTGGAGACGTCAACGCCAGGTCATTCCTGACTCACACCGGCAAGTACCAGGCACGGATTGCAGGAGCCCACATCGCCGGTGTAGATACGAGCGCCTGGGGTGACACGAAGGCAACTCCGAGAGTGGTCTTCACCAGCCCTGAGATCGCCGCGGTTGGCCTCACCGAACAGCAGGCGCACGAGCACGGAGTCGACGTTCGCACCGTCACCTATGACATTCGACGGGTAGCGGGCGCCGCCGTGTTGGGACGAGGTTATCGCGGCACCTCGAAGCTCGTGGTCGACGCTGAACGCGAGGTGATAGTCGGCGCCACCTTCGTGGGCCCCCGTATCGGCGAGCTGTTGCACGCCGCCACCATCGCCATCGTCGGCGAGGTGCCGCTCGAGACGCTCTGGCATGCGGTTCCCGCGTTTCCGACACTCAGCGAGGTGTGGCTGCGTATGTTGGAGACCTACCGCGACGAATACGAAAGGGATTTCGTCTGAAACAGAGGTCAGGGATCGAGGGCGCCCTCGCCCGCGCCCTCCGCTGGACCATCGGCGGGGCCATCCTCAGCCTGCCACTGTTCGTTATTCCCCAGGCAACGGCACCCGACCTCATGACGTACACGCTGGTGCACCTTGGGGCTCTCGTGGCGTTCGGTCTCCTGGTGGTCGCCGACCTGGCTCGACTCATAGACCGTTCGTGGTTCACCTGGCTCGGCGCCACGGCCCGAATGATCGCTTCAGGGGCAGCCGTCGTAGCGCTGACCGTGGGAGTGGTCGCCCTTGTCACGCTGCCCACGTCGGCCGCTCTCCGCTTCGACCCATCACTCCAATTTCTTCAGTTGCTCTCTGCCCTCGACATTGCCTGGGTAGCCAGCGCGACCCTGGTGGGAGTCCGTTGGATCGCAGGCAGGAGATGGGGTCATGTCGCCGGAGTGATCATCGGGGTAATCTGTGTCTGGTCGATTTGGACCTATCTCGACGCTGTTGGCTTCGCTCCGGATGGCGGCTGGCTGGTCGATGGCAACGCCTTGATGACATACGTTCTGCCCTACGACATAGGCGCTGCCGTCATCGCAATCGTCACTCTGATCTTGGGAGCTCGACGCACCGCAGGACGAATCGGCCCCGAAACGTCATGATCGCCCCGGCCTACCAGTGATAGCCAACCAGTCGGGTCATTCCCTTCGAACCTTCACGCCCCGCCAAAAGGAGACATGACCCTTGATCTTGCGGGCGGCCTCGAATGGGTCCTCATAGACGAAGGCCGCGGCGGGCAATCTTTCCCCTTCGGTCACCACGTCGTAGTAGGTGGCGGTGCCCTTCCAGGGACACACGGTGGTCTTGGTGGAAGGCTCGAGATACTCCCAGTTGACATCCTCCGGGGCGAAATAATCGTTCCCCTCCACAACCTGGGTCTCGGTCGCCGAAGCCACCACTATCTCGCCGGCGAAGGCTCTCCGTTCGCCGGAGGCGTTCGATCTCTTGAGTCGTTTCAGTATGTCTGCCATGACCGGGGCAACGCTATGCAGGCAGAGCCCCAACATCCAAGAGTCGCACCTACGACCATCTGATGGGCAGGAGGAAGACATCGCTGGACGACACCGTTGGACCCGGCATGTCATCCGGTCCCAACCCCATTGCAGTCGGGCTCTCCGTGTTCCGCTCTCTCATGTCCGTTCGTCGACCCAGGCCGTTCGGGGTGGAAGCCGTCGATCACTCTCCCCTCTCCCCCGCACTCGAGCGACTGGATCGGGAAGGTCCCGGTGTGCTGTCGGGACTCGCCGAGGAGCTTGAGAGTTACCGCCGCTCGATGGAGCGAATCGATCCAGACACGCTGGGTCGACACGAGGCTCTTGCCTTTTGGATCAACCTCTACAACGCAGGTGCGCTCATCCTCGCCGATCAAGCTCAGCGTGACGGAGTCGAGTCGGTGCTCGGTGTGCCCGGTGGGTTCCGACACCGGTTCGTCGAGGTCGCCGGCGAAGATCTTTCGCTCGACGACATCGAGCACGGCAAGCTCCGCAGGTTCGGCGATCCCCGGATCCACGCGGCCCTTGTCTGTGGTTCAGTCTCATGCCCGACTCTCCGTGGAGAGCCGTACACCGGAGACAGATTGGATGACCTTCTCGACGATCAGCTCAGTCACTTCCTCGCTGCTGGCGCCCTGCAAACGGATTCCAGTCGGGCAGTTGTCTATCTATCGCGTGTGTTTCTCTGGTTCGGCGCCGACTTCGTGCGTCCACATCGAATGCCCGCTTTCCTTCCGGCCCGGAAGTCGCAGGTGCTGGCCGCGCTCACACCATGGATCGACCCTTCGGCGCGGAAGTGGATCGAGACTGTCGAGCCGGGGGTCGAATTCCAAAGATATGACTGGGGACTCAGCTGCGAAGTGAGGTGACACCGGCTGACCGATCGGAATGGAGTTCGGTCCCAACCGGGTCAGTCTGTCACACCACCATGGTCGGCGACACCTGTGTGCGGTCGACCGTAAACAAGCCAGAAGGGAAGAGCGACCATGAGCGTCCCCCCGACAACGTTTCCGAGTCCTGCCGGAATGAGGTTCCAGAAGATGGCGTCACCCAGCGGAGGACCGCCTCCGGCCGCGAGCGACAGGGAGAAGTAGCTCATGTTCGCCGGCGAGTGTTGAAACCCGGCCGCAACGAACAGAGTGACCGCAAGAAACACCGGGATGTATTTGCCGATGATGGTCCGCCCCATGGTCGCAAAGAAGGCCGCCATGCCCACCAACCAGTTGGCGAGCACGCCAGAACCGACCATCCGAAACCAGTTCTCAAAGCCACCGGGTGAGGCGAGAGCCGTCTTCTTCGTCACCAGGTCTGCGAGGTGTGCATCGAATCCAGGTCCGGGCGTCCCGGTTAGGGCGATCAGCCACCCGATCGCGATAGCACCGATCAGGTTCCCCACCAGAGCCACCAACCAGAAACGCAACACGCGCTGAGCTGGAGAGGCACCCGTCAGCAACGACGCTGGCATGACGACGTTGGCCTCGGTGAACAGGGCCGCCTCGGACAACACGACGAAGAAGAAGCCGACGGAGAACCCGAATCCCTCGGCAAGGGCCCGAGCTCCCGGAGACACGAAACCGGATCCCAGGGTTACCGACAAAAGCGCGCCGGCGGTGATGAACGCTCCACCCATGACCCCCAGAAGTAGGACCTCCGGCATCTTCAGCGCCTCCATGCGGTCACGGCCATACTGGGCCATCTCTTCGATGACCTCAGAAGCCCGAAGCGGGGAAGCCACCCTCACGGCATCATCGCCGGGCATCATCGAGACCGGATACAGGACCAGGTTTCATCTCATCACCTCCAACCGCACAACTGTCGCGTCCCAGCGAGGGAACCTCGATGGTCGGAGAGACGACAGTGGAGTTCATCTGACGAAATCCAGCCGTACGCTCTGCCTCCATACACAGCGGAGGTAGTCGGTAGTGGCAGAAGACACCAACAGCACATGGCATCGGGTAGCGGAACTCGATGACCTCGAAGAGGGAAGGGTGAAGACGGTTCACGTGGGTCGCCGGACGCTGGTGCTCACCCGCTACCAGGACCGCTACGGATGCCTCGACAACGCCTGCCCACACCAGGGAGGACCGCTGGGCGAGGGATCGATCGAGAAGGGATGGCTGCGCTGCCCCTGGCACGGCTACGACTACAACCCCCTTGACGGAACGCCGCCCGAGGGCTTCTCCGACGCCGTCCCCTGTTTTCCGACTGAAGTCCGTGAGGACGGCGTCTACGTCGAGGTCCCCGACGCGACCCCGCGCCAGAGGACGGTCTCCGACGTGATGGTGGAGACGATGGTCAACTGGGGCGTCGACAGTGTGTTCGGAATGGTCGGTCACTCCAACCTCGGCCTGGCCGACGCGATGCGTGTCGCCGAGGAGCGCGGTGAACTCCGGTACTTCGGAATCCGGCATGAAGGTGCCGCCTCCTTCGCGGCCTCGGCCTATGGCAAGCTGACTGGCCGCCCGGCCGCGTGCTTCGCCATCGCCGGCCCCGGGTCGACCAACCTGCTCACCGGCCTCTACGACGCCAAGACCGACCGGGCACCCGTCCTTGCGCTCTCCGGTCAGGTGCCCTCAAAGGTCAGAGGACGGGGAGCTTTCCAGGACGCCGACTTGAGTGCCGCGTTCTCGGACGTCGCCCGCTACTCCCAGGTAGTCCAGGCAGGCTCGGACCACGCCGAGCTCATGAACCTGGCGTGCAAGACAGCGCTGGTTGAGAGGGACGTGGCCCATCTCGTGTTTCCCGACGAGGTCCAGGTGATCCAGGACGAAGAGTCTTCGCCCGGGGGACCTGACGGACGGATGGGGAGCCGTCGGGTCGCTCCGGACGAGCGTGTCCTCGAGCAGGCGCTCGACCTCATTCGGTCCTCCTCCAAGCCGATGATCATCGTGGGGAATGGCGCACGACATGACATGGGGTCGGTGATGCGTGTAGCCGAGTCGATGAACATCCCCGTTGCCACGACCTTCAAGGCTAAGGGACTGATACCGGACGACCATCCCCTGGGCTGCGGCGTGATGGGCCGGTCGGGAACACCAATCGCATCCTGGTTCATGAATGAGTCTGACCTGCTGGTCGTGTTCGGCGCCTCTTTCTCGAATCACACCGGCATCGCCGATTACAAGCCAATCATCCAGGTGGATTTCGATCCGATGGCTCTGGGACGTTTTCACTCCGTGGACGTTCCCCTTCTGGCCGATGTCGGCGTGGCGGCGGAGAGATTGCTGGAGGGCCTGTTGGCGAACCCCCTGGACATCGATCGCCGCCCCGAGGTTGCGGAACGCTGGCGGATGTGGAGGGAGGAGAAGGCCAGGCGCTTTCACGACTACGACGAGATGGGGCTTTCCTCTGCACGGGTCTTCTCCATCCTCACCGAGTGCGTCCCGGAGGATGCGGTCATCTGTGTCGACGTCGGCAACAACGCCTACTCATTCGGACGCTACTTCGAGGTCAAGAACCAGACAGTCCTGATGTCGGGATACCTGGGGTCGATCGGTTTCGGCTTCCCCGCAGCCATGGGTGCGTGGGCCGCCGCCGGCGACGAACGTCCGATCGTATCCATAAGCGGCGACGGCGGTTTCGGCCAGTACGCCATGGAGTTGACCACCGCGGTCAAGTACGACATGAACATCACCCATGTGCTGCTCAACAACAGCGAACTGGCGAAGATCAGCAAGGAGCAACGGGCGGCCCGATACGACGTCTGGCAGACGGAATTGCACAACCCCGACTTCACTGCCTTCGCCGAGCTCTGCGGTGCTCAGGGTTTCCGCGTAACCGAGCCCGACCAACTCGTCGACGCCGTCGAAGCGGGCATCGCCCATCAGGGCCCGTCTCTCGTCGGGATCATCAGCGACCCACGCCTCGTGTGAAACGACCGGCAGGATGCCACCCCTGCTCGCGGTGCTAGTCACCCAGAATGCGAATCTCGACGGCGCCGGTGTTTCCACCGGTCGACGTCTCGACCTCAAAGGTGAACACCTGGCCGGTCACCTCGACATCCTGTGTCCGGGACTCGGCAGGGTTGCCGGCCGGAAACGGCCCGAGTCTCTCCGAGGCGTCGACGACCACCGAGTAGGTTTCTGCAATCGCGGATCCGTCCGTCATCGATCTCGTCAGGAACTCGAAGCCGGAGACGTCGGACGCAGTTCCCAGGTCCACCGTGATCTCAGCGTCATCCCCGTCGCCTGCAGTAGACCACTCAGTCGACAGGTCCCCATCGATCGCGTTGACCGCCGCAAACGCGTCGTTGAACTCCGAGCTGAACGAAGTCACCGTGGCATCGGTCGCCAGATTGGCCCGGTCGTCGGGCGACGTGGACGTTCCGCCCTCGGGCTCGGGAAGAACGAACGTCCCCATCTCCGATCGGTAGAGGTTGCCGTCGGCGGTCGTTCCCTGAACCACGAAGTGGTACTCGACTCCGGGCTCGGCACCGGGGAGGAAGACGTCATGCTCGATGATGCCGGTACCTGCCATGTCGAGCGAGTTGTTGAAGTTGCCCAGGCTTTCGTCCTCACCCCAGACAATGGCGCAGATCATCTCCTCGGTGGTGTCCACCCTGAAGATCCCCCGTTCCGGGTTCGTGGGGTCGAGTTCGAAGGAGAACTCTGAGTCCTGGGCCTCCTCAAAGGGTCGCACCTCCACGTCCGGCTGACCGGCCCCACCAGAGCAGGCTGCCAGCACCAGGACCAGCAATGGCGCGCTCACGGACAGTCTTCGCGATCTCGGGCTCATACCAGCCAAAACCTCCGGCGGTAGCCAGCAATTCCTGAGCGAGAGATTCCAGCAGGCCGAAGCGCATACATGAGCAACCGGATTGAAAAGAACTCGATGGTCGTCCTGGCGACAGTCGAGGATCGAGACGCGGGTCCCGCGCGTTTCCCCGGTTGTGCCAAAGCAACGGAGTGTCTATGAGCGAAATCGAAGCCCGAAACCCGAGAGCGGAGGCGACTGACCTCTTGCCACCCGGACACGAAGCCAGAGTCCTCGAACCGTCACCACCGGCCAGCCATGACCCCGAATGGTTCGCCGACGACCCCACCGATCCCGGCGAAGCCAAGGGGAAGCTGGTCACACCGATACCGGGAGAAGGGATCCTCTGGAGTGACGTAGCCAAAGACGACCCGGCCCTTCGCCGATATGTCGCGAAGAATTGGCTGGACGGCAGTCGCAAGCTGAGCCCACTTCCCGAGGGATTCGACAAGACAAGAGACTCGTTGCATCAGCTCGCCTTCTTCGCGATAGCACCGGTACGCCATGCCGCCAACGGCAAACTCGGGCTCCGCTACACACGAAACGGGTTCGGTACGCCGTTCTTCGGAGAGGACGAGCAGGTCCGGGTGGAATCGGGCATGCTGGTCCACCAGCAGGACCATCACGTCGACTCGATAGTGCCGAAGACACTGGCCGAGGCGTGTGATTTCCTCGATATTTCCTACCGGGAGGTCTGGTTCGAGGACTTCCACGACCCCCTCGACCCAATCGGCCCGGATGCGGTGCTCGAGATCGACCCGGACTCGGCCAGGGTCATCGGCGACTGGTTTGGCTTTGCCACGCTCGCCCTGGAGCGGAGCCGGCGCATCCCTGGCGCTGCGGATGTCAGCCGTGTCCAACTATGGCCGGAGCACTTCGACCCTGCGTTTGAGATGGGCTCCTATGAGAAGGGACAGCGCGCCAGCTATGGCGCATCCCCGGGAGACGACGCCCACCCTGAGCCTTATCTCTACGTCGGCTCCTGGAGCGAAGTCGACCGGAACGACCCGTTCTGGAACGACTCGACCTTCAACGGGGCATCGATGTCATACTCGGAGATCCTCGACTCCGAGGACCACGTTCAAACAGCGCAGTTCTTCTTCCGCCGAGGCTACGAGCGCCTCACGGGCAAGGCGGCCTGACCGTGTCCCGCGTCTACGGGTTCATGGCAACAGATCCGACGCGTCTCGACTGCAGTTTGGTCGAAGCGCAGAACGCTCTCGTGGTGCAAAGCGATCGCGATCGGGTCGGGAAACGGCATGCCGACGGGTGGGGTATAGCCCGCTGGCACGACGGGAACGTCGAGGTGACGAGGAGCACCCTTCCCGCTTTCGCAGACCGTCAATATGACGGCGTGGCCGCTTCAGTAGAGAGCCACGCCGTCATCGCACATGTCAGGACAGCAAGCGTCGGCCCTGTGCACCTGGAGAACACCCACCCATTCAGCCACGGACCCTGGACCCTGGCTCACAATGGCACGATCAGCGACTTCGAACACGTGCGCACCCATCTCGACCTTGGCTTCTACGCACCAGCATGGGGAGAGACCGACTCGGAGACAGTCTTTAGGTGGATCCTCAATCAGATGGCGGACTACGGCCTCGACCCGGACGCCTCCTCTGACGACCTCGATCCGATCGTCGCCCTCATCGAGGATTCGATGTCGAAGCTGATCGACATAGCTATAGCCGTGGAAGCGCCGTCGATGCCCACGCTGAACTTCGTGATCAGCGATGGTCGGCATCTCGTCGCATCACGTTTCGGCGGGACTCTCTACTGGGCATTCCGCCGTGGCCTGAGTGATTGTGCCGTGTGCGGCACGTCACATTGCCCCCAGGCCGACGCAAGCTATAAGGCCGTTGTCATCGCCTCGGAGCCGCTGAGCAACGAGGAGTGGCGGGAGGTCCCGGAGGGCTCGATCCTTGGCGTCAACCCCATGCTGGAGACGATCAGACGCGACCTCGTCGGTGAGAGCCTGGTGTCTACCGAACCTATGCCGGAGTGATCGACCTCGTACTTCCTGCGACCGACGCTGGCGTCGCCGTCCAGGCCGCCATTGTGCTGGTGCTCGGCACCGGAGCGGTATTCGCCACCCGGCGACGGAGGGAATGGATGCTCGTCGCCGTTGGCCTGACCCTGGTCACCCTCGGGTTCTTCGGGCTGCGGGCATTGCACTGACCGGAGCCACACTCGGTCGCCCGCTCACGTCGATGGTCTAGCCCGATGCCTCGCCGACACGATCAGCCGCATTGGGGCGAAGCCAACGACGATTCCACTCGTCGATCTCCAGCAAGACCCTGTCCAGGTCACGCCCTCGTTCCGTCAGGTGATATCGCTGGGTTTCAGCGGAGGCTTCGATGATCCCGGCATCGACGAGATCGCTGAGGCGCTGCGACAAAAGTCGATTGGATAGCCCCGGAATGACCTCCGCTATCTCACTGAAACGCAGATTCTCGCGCATCAGGGCCCTAAGGATCGAAGCCGTCCAACGCTTGCCTATCAACTCGACTGTCGACTGGAAAAACGGACAATGGTGATATTCCGGAACGTATCTCTGATCGCCTGGCTCACAGCCTGGTTGATGCGACATCTCTCGAAAACTCTAGATGTGCTCTGCAACGAAGTGACCTGAGTGTTGTTCCGCGACATCATTCTTCATCTTGGTTACTATTGATAACCGAACACCGACCAAGGAGAGAAGACAAGTGGATGTAATCGTTCTCATAGGGCGGATACTCTTCGCCATCTTGTTCATCGGCTCCGGCATGGGGCATCTCAGCCAAACGGAGGGCATGACGGGATACGCAGAGTCCAAGGGTGTACCGCAGGCTCGTGCAATGGTGATTCTCTCCGGAATCATCATCATCCTCGCCGCTCTGTCCATTGCATTCGGAGTATGGGCGGATCTTGCTGCTCTGGTGCTGGTCGTGTTCCTGGTCTTGACTGCGACCCTCATGCATGGTCCATGGAAGGCAGCCGACGACCAGGAGAAGCAAACGGCTCAGGTCCAGTTCATGAAGGATCTTGGGCTCGCAGGGGCTTCGCTGATCCTCTTCGCCTTCTTCGCTGCGACGCCGGACCTCGGGCTAACCGTCACCGGGCCGTTGTTCGAAGGACTCTTCACCTGACCTGGTGTGACAGTCTTTCCGGCCGACCTTTGCGAAGTGTCCCTTCGCCAAGACCCGGGCACAGAGTTGCCCTCCGGCTTGTTAACAGATACCGGTCTCCGGATCGCAGAACAGACCTCCTGTGAGGGTTCCGTAGCGCTCCTCGAGCCAGCTCGTTAGGGCTGGCTCGAGCTGATCCCAAGGAACGAACCCACGAGTTACGACGGCCAGTTCCCCGCCGTCTCGAAACAAAAGTGTCGGAAAACCGGCGACACCGTAACGTTGCGCCTCGGCGAAATCCTGCTGGGTTCGTTCGACCATGGCGTCATCGGCCAGTACCTGGGCGAATCGGTCAGGTTCGACATCGAACTCCTCCACCAACTCGGGGAATACCGAGATGTCGGTTATGTCGAGACCCTCGACATAGAAGGCGCGATGCAGCCTGGCTACCCAGCGCAGCGTCTGGTGTGGAGCCAGCTCGCGCATCACCACCACGGCCCGACAGGACGGCTCGTGTCATACGACCAGCCGTCACGTTCCAGCGACGCTGTGGTGAAGGGCTGACCGGTGCGTTGAGCAACTCCCTTCCAATAGTCCGCCAATTGTTGACGCGCTTGTTCGTCCATCGGCTCGGCCTGGGAGCCGGTCCGCAGCCCACCCACGACGACTCGTAATGGAATGCTGTATCTGGAGTCGAGCGCTTCGAGGGCGGGGGCGAAGCCCCAGCACCAGCTGCACATCGGGTCGCCGACATAGACGAATTCGAGATCGAGGTCAGTTTGTTGCTCCAGCCCCAGGTCGAGCAATGGAGGGTTGGCCACGGAGTACTCCTTGGTTGTTTCATATTCCCGACAACAACTGTGCCAACGTCTGACCACCGTCGAACCTTCCGACAGGCCCTACCGGCGTCAACCCCGGGTGCAGTCGACGTTGCACAAGCCGGACGCGCCCCTCCACGACACATTCGAGGAAGGTTGTGCGGTAATTCCATTCGATGCGCTCCGTTACCTGCTTTGTCCGATCCGGGACACTCTCGAACTCGCTCACGTTCGCGGGCGGTTGACGTAGGCATGGCCAACTTCACCACTTCGACAGTCATCCACGCCCCCAGAGAAAAGGTTTGGGCAGCCCTTGCCGACATCGGGTCGATTCATGTCTGGAATCCCGGGGTCAAGAGCTCCCGTACCATCACCGAGGAGGACTCAGGGCTCGGCGCCTCACGACACTGTGACCTGGGCGGCCGCAATTACCTCCAGGAGGAGGTCGTCGAATACGACCAGGGTGAGAGACTCACTATGCGCGTCACCGAGTCCAACCTCCCCTTCGCGCACGCCGACATCCGTTTCCTCCTCGAACCCGAGGAAACGTCGACCCGGGTAGTCGTGCGGCCCGAGTACGAGTTGAAGTTCGGTTTGATCGGAACGCTGTTGGATCGTCTTTTCGTCAGACGAAGCTACGAGAAAGGAATGCAGGCTCTTCTCCGTGGTCTGAAGCGACACGTCGAATCCGATGTCCAGGCAGCCTGATCGGCTGGTGGATTTCTCTCTCTCATCTCATACGGCTTCTGATTTGGCACTCCGTAGTTGATGCAACCTTGTGTTCATGACACGCACGGGCTCCCTGACATCGTTCGATCGCCAGGACTGGCGGGAAACCGACGGCAGGTGCGGCGGAGCCATTGCCCTGGCGTATCTGGGAGCCACCATGCTCCTGGATTGAGATTCGCGACCCAACGACCCGCGTCCCTGACCGCGAATCGACGTAGCGATGAGGGACGAACTGTCGTAGCTCTTACGTTGCTCGGATGGTGAACGGGTCGTGGCGGTTGAAATCCTCGACAAGGCTCCAGGATCTTTCTTCTTGCGATTCGGGGAGCCGGTCGAATGTACGACGGGGCATCGACATCGGTGGTGAAAGACGCCACCGTCGAGATGCCCTCTTTCCTTCTTGGAGGTTGATTATGTTGCCGAAGCCACGAACGCCCGCTCCCGCCCTCACAGTGGACACCGTCGACGGAGGCCGCTGGTCACTCGCCGACCAGGAGACCTGGACCATGATCGCCTTCTACCGGGGGCTGCACTGTCCGGGTTGTCAGGCATATCTCCGGGGAATGGATCGAGAGGTCGATGCCTTCGCAGAGATCGGCGTCGATGTCATTGCGGTAAGCGGAGACGACCGTAGCCGCGCCGAGCAGGCGAAGCGGGACTGGAAGCTCGAGAATCTCACGGTTGGCTACGGGATCGCGGTGGAGACCATGCGCGAGTGGGGCTTGTTCATCTCCAAGGGAACCAGTGATGATGAGCCCGAATTGTTCTCAGAGCCCGGCTTGTTCGTCACCAAGCCGGACGGCAGTATCTATTACGCAGCAGTGAACAGCATGACATTTGGCCGGCCGCGGATGAGTGAGATGCTGCAAGCTTTGGATGCGAAGATCAGCCACGACGCGCCGGCCCGGGGGGAGGTTTGAGACCTTTGTCAAAGGAATGGGCCGAGTTGGGTGGTGCCCAGCCGGAAGGATTGCCGGTTGGAGCCGGGGAGACGTTCCCCGACCTTGTTCTGCCGTCTGTGGGGACGGGTGAACCGGGGGCCATTGCCGATTTTGGGGGCCGCCCTCTCCTCCTGCATTTTTTCGCTTCGTGGTGAGCGGGTTGCCGTAGACACGTGCCCGGGTGGCACAAAGCGATATCTGAAAGTCCGAAGTCCGACCGACTTGCCACGGCCGGTGTGGTGTTGGAGCAACATCCGGATAGGGCCGGGCTTTTCATGCAGTGGCAGGAGATGGCCTGGCCGCTGCTGTGGGATCCGTTCAACATTCTCGGCTTTCCTGTCGTCCCGGTCACCTACCTGCTCGACACGTCCGGAAAGGTTCTACTTGTTCAGCCGTTGTTGGACCGGGTCGATGACATTATCGACCGCATAGCCGACGAGTCAGCCGCTCCTGGTGGGAGCCCGGACGCCGGGCAGGTTCGGTCGGGGCCGACTTCGAGGGCTGGGAAGGCGCCAGCTGCCAACGCCGATCCTAGAACCTGGAGCGAACATTCCGTCTCCCTTGCCATGTGGGAAGGAACAGACCGCATCGGCGAGGCAGTGGACGCCGCGGCACGTGCAGCCCAACGGAGTGATGATCCAGTTCACTGGTTCCGGCTGGGAGTGGTGCTCCGGATGCGATATGACTCAGAGTTCCGACAGGCCGGGGACTTCTCTGACGCGGTGAACGCCTGGAGCCGGGCCCTCGACGCAGATCCCAACCAGTACATCTGGAGACGACGACTGCAACAGTATGGACCGCGGCTCGCCAAGCCGTACCCGTTCTACGACTGGGTTCCCCGGGCCCGCCAAGACATCCTGTCCCGGGGAGAGCAGCCGACCGAGCTTGTTGTCGAGCCCCACGGCGCCGAATACGCCCAACCAGCCTCCGATATCCAAACGGAGAGCACAATGGACAAAGGCTCCGAGCCCGACCCCGAAGCGCGGGTTCAGGCAGACAACAGAGGTCTAATCGAAGTCGAGACGGTGGTCATCCCGTCTGCTCCCCGACCCGGAGACTCAGTTCGAATCCATCTCATCCTCACACCAGCCCACACCCGAGATGCCCACTGGAACAACGAAGCCGGCTATAGCGAACTATGGGTCGACCCGCCGCCGGGTTGGAAGATCAACGACAACCATCAGCATCTACCGGTCGGAACCGGAGACGTCAGCGACGAAACCCGCCACCTCGAACTCGAAGTGGCCGTCCCCGACACGGCCGAAACCTCCGAAACCATCAACGGCTATCTGCTCTACTACGTCTGCGAAGGTAGCGCCGGAGTCTGTGTCTACCTCCGCCAAGACCTGGAGATCTCCATCCCGATCGCAACCAGCGACACGGCACTCGGATTGGCCGAATGATCCCCCGCGAGACCACAGACAGAACACAGGGGCGGCTTGATTTAGGAACGATTCGAAGACTCATGAAGGAGGACAACAGTGAAATTGGGAATGATCGGAGTCGGCCGGATGGGGGCCAACATGGCTCGACGGCTCATGGCCGATGGTCACGAATGTGTTCTGGTCTATGACATCGACGCTGATGCTGTAACCGAACTGGAAGAGGAGGGCGCGACCGGGACCGCTTCCCTCGATGACTTGCTTGAGCAGCTGGATCCTCCTCGGGTGATCTGGGTAATGGTTCCTGCAGCTCTCACCGGGCAGACGGTCATGGATCTGGCGTCACGTTTGGAACCCGGCGATATCGTCGTTGACGGTGGCAACTCCTACTACCGCGATGACATCGACCGTGCCGAGAGCTTGAAAGAGAAGGGCGTCCACTACATCGATGTCGGCACCAGCGGAGGTGTGTGGGGTCAGGAACGGGGCTACTGTCTGATGATTGGAGGGGAGGTGGAACCGGTGCAACACCTTGAGCCGATCTTCGCATCGTTGGCTCCCGGGCTGGACGCCGCTTCCCGTACAGCCGGTCGTCAGGGCGACCCGGCCCCCGAAGAGCAGGGCTATCTGCACTGCGGCCCCAGTGGAGCAGGTCATTTCGTCAAAATGGTTCACAACGGGATCGAATACGGCGTGATGGCTGCCTACGCCGAAGGGCTGAATGTGCTCCACAACGCCGACATCGGCACCCGCGACCAGGTCGAAGATGCAGAGACGGCCCCCCTGGCCCATCCCGAGTACTACCAATACGACATCGACATTGCCGCCGTAGCCGAGGTTTGGCGGAGAGGCAGCGTAATCGAATCGTGGCTGCTCGATCTCACCGCGACCGCCCTGCAACGAGATCCCGGCCTGACAGACTTCAGCGGCCGCGTCTCCGATTCCGGTGAGGGCCGATGGACAGTCATGGCCTCGGTAGACGAAGGTGTCCCCACCCATGTATTGACCTCGGCTCTCTACGAGCGATTCAGCTCCCGTGGCAACGCTGACTTTGCCGACCGTGTGCTGTCCGCCATGCGCAAGGAATTCGGAGGTCATGAGGAGAAAGAGGGATGAGCTCCGGCGCAGCCGACACCTTCGTCCTATTCGGGGCAAGTGGCGACCTTGCCAAGAAAAAACTCTTTCCCTCCGTCTACCAGCTAGCACAGAGCGGCCGACTCGATGTGCCTGTCCTCGGAGTCGCACTGGACGACTGGGACGACTCCGATCTGCGCAACTACGCCCGGGAGTCCATCGAACAAGCCATGGGGACCGTGGACGAGAAGATCTTCTCCGACCTGGCCTCGAAACTCAGCATGGTCAGTGGTGACTATCGGGAGCATGACACCTTCAGGCGCCTGGCATCGAAGCTTGAGGACAGCGCCCGACCCGTCCACTATCTGGCCATCCCACCGTCCCTATTCGACGACGTGGTGCATGGCCTGGAGAAGGCAGGTCTCTCTGACCGATCACGCATCATTGTCGAAAAGCCCTTCGGCCACGATCTCGCTTCGGCTAGATCACTCAACCAGGTGATTCATGAGGTCTTCCCGGAAGAGGCCGTGTTTCGGATCGACCACTACCTGGGCAAAGAGTCAATCGAGAACCTACTGGTCTTCCGATTCGGGAATCGGTTCCTCGAACCTCTCTGGAATCAGGCTCATGTGGCCCAGGTTCAGATCACCATGGCTGAGTCGTTCGGAATCGAGGGCCGGGGTGAGTTCTACGACAGTGCCGGCACTGTTCGCGACGTGGTGCAAAACCACCTCCTCCAGGTTGTCGCCCTGTTGGCCATGGAACCGCCAGTGAGTGCCGAAGCGAACGCCCTCCGGGACGAAAAGGTCAAAGTGTTGAAGTCGATCCGGTCGATCGACCCCGAGGAGATGGTGCGAGGTCAATACGATGGGTATCAGCTCGAACCAGGAGTAAAGGACGACTCGACCATCGAGACCTTCGTGGCTCTGCGGCTCGATATCGACTCCTGGCGTTGGGCCGGTGTCCCTTTCTTTATCAGAGCCGGTAAAGGGCTCCCCGTGACATCCTTGGAAGCGGTGGTGGAGTTCCACCCACCGCCCAGACTCCTGTTCTGTGGAGCACATGCCCATCAACCCCAGCCCAACCTGTTTCGATTTCGTCTGGGCGCCGAGGACGGGGTGACGATGAGTGTGCAGGCCAAAGAGCCCGGTCCTGACATGACGAGCCACCCGGTAGAGTTGGCTGTCGATTTCGCCGCGGCCCTGGAGCGCCGTGAGGATGCCTATGCGCGATTGATCGAGGCAGCCTTACAGGGCGATCCCACCAGGTTTGCCCGCCAGGACGCCGTCGAGGAGGCCTGGCGGATCGTGGAGCCGGCCATCACCAACAGGGAATCGCCTCTCCCCTATCAACGGGGGACGTGGGGACCCCAAGAAGCCGACCGGATCCTTCCCCCCGGATCTTCCTGGTACCTCCCCTCAAGCGCGACAGCACCACACTCCTGACCCGGACGACCCCGGACTCTCAGACAGGAGAGAACCCGATTTCGGGAAGACGTTCCAGCAGCTCTGCGGGCGAGCTCACCACCAGGTCGATCGCTTCAGCGTCGCTAATGGATTCAGCATGGTGGCCAAAGGCAACGTAGATGGTGACCACCCGCTCGCCCCAATGCTCTCGGGCCGCATGCAGCGCCCCGGTCTTGTCCTCCACCAGGAAAAAGAGGGTCCCGGCGTCGAACCGCTCATCCAGGTCCTCGAAGTGGTGTTCCTTTTCCGGGAAGACCCAGACGCGATTTCCTGAGGCTGCGGCCAGCCCGGCTTTCCAGATCTTCCATCGCTGAAAGAACTGGTCACCGTTGGACAGAATCAGTGAGGTTCCTTCCTGGCTGGCCCACTCCAACAGCTCTAAAGCCCCGGGTCGGAGATGAGAGGCAAAGTCGCACTCGAAAATCGACCTGGCTGCCCTCTGCGGTGCCAGAGGATCGGCACAGTGTACAGGCAGGAATCGCTCCACTGTCTCGGGGAGGCTCACCAGGCCAAACTCACCACGCACCTCTTCGTACAGCTCCCAAAAACGCTCTGCGTCTTGACGGCTCAATGATGCTTCGAGCGCCTGCTCCAGGTCTGCCTTGACCGCATCGTTGTCGAGAAGGGTGTTGTCGACATCGAAGAGAAAAACGTGGCTCATGGCGACCTCACGGTAGGACTACTCAAAGACGACACAGCGAGTTCGCCATTGCCCCGGATTCCCTTCGGATGCCGCTTCTAGATCGAGCGAAGACAACGAAACCCGGATTGCGGCATCGATAGATCGTATGACTTGGTCTGCTGAGAACCCATGCCTGTCCGAAAACGTCAGCAGGGGCCGCCGGTCGTTGACGACCCCTGCTTGTTGGGTGGAGCTCAGGATGCGAGCTCGCGGATCCGTATCGCCTGGAACCTCAGAACTCGCGTGATGGTCGCCAGCCCGAAGGTGATGGCCACCAGGTAGACAGCAACACCTACCCGTCTCACGGCTTCGAGGTTGATCGCAGCGGTCTCTGCCTGGGCGATAGTGGTCGCCCCGGAGGCGACCTGGCCCGCAACGACCAGGTGGATGATCGATGCGATCAGCAGGATCATCATCCCCATCGCCATGCCGACCATGAAGACCTTCGCAGTCGCCGGCATCTTCAAGGTCCGAACTTCCGAACCTACGAGCTGCTGGACTTCACCGCCTCCCTTGCGAAACTCGCCGAGTATCCGTGCAATGGCGAACGAGATCGCGGCGAACACGGAGGTGAACCCGATGAACATGATCCCGGTCGTGGTGTGGCCCAGAGCTGCGATCGATGCCTCCGCTTGCCCCTCTGCTAACGCAGTGGCACGGACGACACCCAGTATGAAGGCGGCCGAAAAGGCCATGATCGCCATGACCCACATTGGCGCCCACATTCTGCGACCCATCCGTTGTGGCTTGTTGTAGCCCGGGCCCTCTTGGGTCACCTCGATTGCAAAGTCGTTACTCGTTGTCTCGGTGGTCATCGCGAACTCCTTTCTCCAGTGGCGATCAGCTGCTGGACTCTGTGGAACTGATATCCGAGGACATTCCCGATGGCCACAAGTGCCAGGGTTATGCCCAACAAGATGAGACCTAGTGCTACTTCACGAAGCGGTCCCAGCCAGGCGAAGGCGACGCTGGGGTCAGCGCTGCCCGCGACGGCCACGTAGCCGATGAACTGCACGATCCCTGCCATCAGGCCGATCATCATGATGACGACGAAGCCCTTGGCTGCTCCCGGCATCTTCGGCGTATTGACCTTGGCTCCAAGGCCTTCCTGGACCTCCCCACCGGCCGTGCGGATCGCCCAGAGGATGGTGCCGAGCAGGAAAGAGATTCCGCTCAACAGCATCGCTTCACCGAGGAACTGCAGTCCCTGTGTCCATGCCGAGGCTGCGGTGCTCGACGGCGACCCAGCCCACACGAAGGAAACCAACAAGCCCACGATCACGAGCATCAATCCCATGGCGAGCATGGGACGGAACATCTTCTTGGCCATCTTGTGGATTGGCAGCTGCTCAGGGGCCTTCTCAGTCACTCTGACCTTGCCGTACGGTGAGTCGACCTCCCCCAATGGCGTGTCGTCCACTCCTGGGTTCCCGACGAGAGCAGGCAGAGAAGCCTTTATCGACTCTGCTCTGAGCCAGAGCTTTGCCAGGATTCCCCATAAGACAACCGCTATCGCTGTCTTGATGACGGCCAAGCCGGTGGTGGTCACCCCGAACGTCCATGCCAGGGTCGAGGCCTGAGCGTCGCCGGTCTGGACGACCGCGGCGACCAGGTTTCCGACGAAAGCGATCAGAGCGATCACCAATCCGATTAGCGCCAACAGGATTCCCCGACGTCTGTGCTTCGATGGTTCCCGGTGGTCCGAGTCTGCTGCCGGCCTCAACTTGGCGTCGGCTGCAATAGTCATTTGTGCCTCCTTTCGGTCACGCTGTTTTCAACGTGTCCGAACCGACATGCAGCCGCCAATGTCCGGGGGACGACACACGGATATCCGGGCCCCAAAGCAGTGGTGGCGGAAGGGGCAGTGCTCAGCGAGCTTTTCGATGCCCGGCATAGCCCGAACCCGACGTCTCGAGCCCGGTCATTCCGCGTGCAGGCGCCTGAATTCACCTGGAGCGACGCCATATTCGTGCTTAAACGATCTGGCGAAGTGACTCCGGCTGGCGAATCCGGTCCTGCGGGCAATCGTCGCAGTCGAATGCCTCGTCGTCCTCAGGAGCTCGGCGGCTCGGCCGAGACGCACCATTCGCACGAAGCGCATCGGAGTCTGGTTGAAAGACTCCTTGAACAAAGCGGCGAATGAGGACCGGCTCATAGCCGCGTTCCTCGCCAGCGATTCCACCGTGTGCACGTCTTCGGGGTGGTTCAGCACCCTTTGCATCACATCCCCCATGCGCTCATCACCGAGCGCGTCGATCCATACAAGGCCACTTCGAGAAGATGTCGAGAGCTCACGCACGAGCAGCACGAGACATTGACGCATCATCGCGGAGATCATCCCGGTGCTGCCCAGGGTGGGGTGCGCGCTCTCGCTGAGGATCGAACGAAACAGCTCTCTCATCTGCTTCGACCCCGAGAAGTCAACGACTACGGGGTCTTCGATCAGGTCGAACAAGTCGAGTCCCAAGCCGTAGGTCGCCTTGATCCTCCCGCAAGCGACGACGAAGTCAGACTCACCACGCGGTGTGCCGTGGAGACGCCTCACTCCATCCAACGCGAGATCTACCCGTCCCGTTTCGTTCTTTCCTGTACCCCGGAGAACATGTGATCGTTTCACGAGACAGAGGGTGTATCTCGGCAGCTTGACCGTGGCCTCCGATCCGATGGTCAGCTCGCCTTGGCCGGCCATCACAAAATGCATCGTCACCCACCCGAGATCGCCAATTGCCAGATCAGACCCTTCGGATATCTCACAAAGCGCGAAGAGCTCGACGTCTACATCGAGCTCTTCCAGCACACGATCCACCAGCACGATGCACTGAATCTACGCCGCATGGACGATTAGGCACACATTCGAGACCAAATCATTCGCTGGATCCGGCACGCTCTTGACAAGGCCTGACCACGAAAGGAAAGAGTGCCATGGACAGCACGACAGCACTTGTTATCACTGACCCGCAGAACGACTTTCTCAGCGAGGACGGAGTGACCTGGGGACTCGTGGGAGAGAGTGTCACCGCGAACAACACGGTCGAGAACATCAAGCGACTGCTCGAAGCCGCTAAAGGAGCAGACCTGCCCGTTTTCGTATCACCGCACTACTACTACCCCACAGATCACGGCTGGCAGTTCGGCGGGACCGTCGAAGTCATGATGCACGACATCAACATGTTCGACCGATCGGGTCCACTCGACCTGGACGGATTCCGCGGCTCGGGCGCCGACTGGCATGAGGATCTGGCCAAGTTCATCGACGACGGCCAGACCATCGTCACCAACCCGCACAAGGTGTACGGGCCGGAGACGAACGACCTTGCCCTCCAACTCCGCAAGAGAGGGGTCGACAAGGTCATCCTCGCCGGCATGTCGGCCAACCTATGTGTCGAAGCTCACCTCAGGCAGCTCACGGAAGATGGTTTCGAGGTATCCGTCGTCAAGGACGCGACGGCAGCAGCTCAGCATCCGGAGTTGGGCGACGGATACGAAGCCGCCCTGGTGAACTTTGGCTTCATCGCCAGCGAGGTCCTCGACACCGAGTCCGCCGTGGCCGCGATCGGCTGACCGGAGGCTATGTCGCAACCACGACTCTCGATGTCAACTGGCGGCAGCGTGGCGCTAAACAGGGGCCGGAGATGAGACCGGTCACACATCCCATCGCAATCCTGTACGAGCATCCTCTCTGGTTCAATCCGCTCTTCACCGAGTTGGACCGGCGTGGTGTGCAGTACCGGCCTGTAGATGTTTCGGATGATCGTGCCGATCTCCACGAAGCGCTCGAAGGCTGCGGTCTGGTGGTCAACAGGATGAGCCCATCGGCCTGGGCCAGAGGGAACGGGCCGGCGATCGGCCGGACTCAGGAGCTCCTTCGACGACTCGAGGCCGACGGGGTGCCGGTAATCAACGCCGCACGAGCTTTCGAATACGAGACATCGAAGATTCGCCAGCTCGAACTGCTCGCCGAGCTGGGTGTCGAGCATCCGAAAGGCAGGCCGTTCAGCAATCCATCCGAAGCGGTCGAAGCCGCAGCCGGTCTCCGTTTCCCCGTATTGGTGAAGCCGAATCTCGGTGGTAGCGGGGCGGGCATCCGCTCGTTCGACGATCCCGACGAGTTGAAGGCGGCAACGCTATCAGGTGACCTGGAGAATCTGAGCTACGACGGGCTCGCCTTGGTACAGGAGCATCTGCCCGCCGAGGGCGACAGCATCGTGAGGATCGAGATCCTCGATGGCGATCACCTATACGCGATTCGACTCCGGCTCCTCCCGGGCTCGTTCAACCTGTGCCCGGCCGACTACTGCGACCTCCCGGGCGTCGCGGACGGCGTTTCGGGCCGTGGACTCCCCGTCGAGGCGTTCACTCCACCCGAAGATGTGATCGAGACAGCCAAGAAGATCATCGGAGCCGCCGAGATGGACCTGGGCGGTGTGGAGTACCTGGTGGACTCTCGGGACGGACGGCCTTACTTCTACGACGTCAACGCTCTCTCCAATTTCGTGGCCGACGCTCCCAACGTCATCGGGTTCGACCCTTTCGAGGATCTCGCCAACTTCATCGTCAGGAGGGCTCAGGACATAGAGGGTGCGATGGCCGGCCAGCCGATCCGCTAGCCAGGCCTCAGCGGGCTGGCGCGCCAAGAGCCAACGCGTAGTAACCCTGGCTGTCGGTCATCCAGGAGTCGAGGCCCATACCCGCAGCCTCGAACTCCGTCTCGACGGTCTGTCTCGAGAACTTGCATGACACCTCGGTGTGGATCTCCTCGCCTTCGTCGAAAGTCACTGCCAGATCGATGGCTTCGATGTCTGCCACCGCGGCGCGTGTCGCTCGGAGGCTCTGCACCATGCATGAGGTGGCCCGATCGAAACGTGCGACGTGTTCGAAGGCTGAGACCGGTATGTCCCCAGCCAGCTCCCTGTTCACCACATGCAGGATGTTCCGGTTGAACTCGGCGGACACACCGGAAAGGTCGTCATAGGCCTCGATCATCGTCGCTTCGTCCTTGACGAGGTCCACGCCCAACAGAAACCGGTCACCGTCCTCGATGGACGCGGAGATCGATCTCAGCAAGGATCGACGAAGCGTTGGTGTGTAGTTGCCGACTGTCGAGCCGAGGAAGGCGATCATCCTCCTGCCGCGTCTCCTGACCTTGGGGAGATCCGCGAGATAGTCTCCGATGAGAGCGTCGACCTCCAGCCACTCGAAGGTCGAGCAGAGTTCCTTGGCGGCGGCACGCAGCGCATCCTCGGAGATGTCGATGGGCACATAGCGGCTGCCACCAGCCCGGTACATCGCCTCGATGAGCAACACGGTCTTCTTCGAGGAACCCGACCCGAGCTCCACGAGCTCTTCGGGACGCGAAACCTTCATGATCGAATCGGCCAGTTTCTGCAGGATCTCGGTCTCCGCAGAGGTCAGGTAGTACTCAGGCAGCCTGGTGATCTCCTCGAACAGCTCCGACCCCCTGGCGTCGTAGAAGTACTTGGAGGGCAGGTGCTTGCGATAAGCGGTCAGGCCAATGCGCACCTCTTCCATCATTTGGAGACGTTGGTCTCGAGGCTCGGTGAGGTGTGAGATCCGGACCGGGGTGGCTCCCTCCGCTCTCATCGACCTGCTCCTTCGTGGTCCAAGTGATGAGACTCGACGCCGGTGGGATCCAGAACAGTCAGCGTGTGCTTGTCCAAAGATGTCCATGACTCCTCGTCATCGAGAGGCTCCGAGGCGACGAGGAAACCGCTTCCGGCTTCCCTCACGTAGAGCGAGTTCAACCCGTAATCGACCGATGCTCTGCAGGCCACCATTTGTCCATCGGCGGCGACCACCAGGTTCAGCGCAGCTCGCTCACCCGCGGCCACGACCTGTTTGGACACGACCCGAATGGTTTCGGCCACGGCATCCACCAGCGTGGAGCCGGGATGATCTTCGAAGGTCTGGGCTACGAGCGAGAAGAGCACCAGCGAGTCGTTCAGAGCCCCGAGACGTCCGAAGCGTTCGCCGCTGAGCCTTGCGACCAAGTCGTGGCCGACTTCTCCCTTGAAGTCGCCGATCCAACCGTTGTGGACACCCGCGAGGCCAGCCTCGACGAAAGGAGCCACGTTCGAGACCCCGAATCCGATGCCGGGCGTGGCAGACCTGACGGCCGCCAGGATCGTCGAGCCCCTCAGGCGGGGAGCGAGATGAGATAGGTTGGGATCCGACCACGGAGGCCGGTCGGTGACATAACGGAGGGGCTCACTCGAGGGTTTCTCCCACCACACGACTCCGGTCCCGTCCACGTTCACATGACCCGAGAGCATCTCACGCGGTGCATAGGCGGCATGCTCCAGAGAGTGGGACGGGTCGAAGACAAGAGAGGCAAGGGTCCTCGGCTCGCTTCCCACATATCCGGCGAGACGACACATCTCAAACGTCCCACGCCAGACGAATGCCGGCGAAGACCTGGCGTCTCTCCCGATAGTCCCAGTTGCGGAAGGTGTTTCTGGCCACATCGACTGCGGTCGCCCACGAGGCGCCGCGAAGGACCCTGTACCCGGGGTCATCGAAGAAAACCTCTGAGTACTCGGGATATGGGAACGACGAGAAGCCGGGATAGGCGCCAAACCGGGACGCCGTCCACTCGTAGACGTCCCCGAGCAGTTGCTCCACCCCGTAGCCAGAACCTCCGAACGGAAATGATCCGACCGGCACCGGGCCCCATCGTTGCTGTCCCAGGTTGGCGTGTTTCGCATCCGGGGACCGTGATCCCCACGGATAAGGCCTCGGTCGCGTGGCGGTCTGGCTCCACGAGGCTGCCTTCTCCCACTCGGCTTCGGTTGGGAGACGTCCCCCTTCGAAGCGGGCGAAGGCCTCCGCCTCGTGAAAAGAGACATGCTGGACGGGTTCCCGTGGGTCCAGATCGGTGACGTGACCGAAGCGGCGGATCAACCAACCGCCGCCGATCTGGCGCATCCAGCCTTGAGGGGCCGTCAGATCGGTGTCAGATCGGAACGTCCAGCCCTCGGATGACCAGAGCTCGCTTCGCTCGTACCCGCCCTCTTCGATGAAGCGGCTGAAACGGCGGTTGGTGACCGGAAATCGATCGATGGCGAACGTGTCCACTTCGACCTCGTGCCGGGGGCGCTCGTTGTCGTAAGCCCTGGTGGTGTCGTCGGTGCCCAACAGAAAGGGGCCACCCGGAATCAAGATCCTCTCGGTGTCATCGACGGCTGGCGCCGACCGCCGCAGGGCTCGCTGTTCCGCGTCGGGATAGGGAGCGAGATCGTTCCGGAGATCGAGTGCCTGCAGCATGGTCTCCTGGTGCTGGGCCTCGTGCTGGATCACCATGTTGAACACGTAGCCGTCTCGAACCAGCGGCAGGGATTCGTCGAGCTCGGTGCGATCCAGTATCGCCAGGGCATCCCCCCTCACCTCGTCGATGTATTCGAGCGCCTCGCTTCGATTCAGAAGAGGAAGCTCACCCCGGGTCCAGCGGGGGTTCTCGAATGGGTTGTACATCTCGTCGTAGCGGAGGTCATGGGCAGGCCTGCCGTCGAGCTCGCGTAACAACCAGAGTTCCTCGAAGTTGCCCACGTGGCCCACATCCCACACCAGGGGACTCATGATCTGGTTGTGCTGTGAATGAAGGTCGTCGTCATCGAGAGGTCCGATTAGCTGCTTGGTGCGGTCACGGTGCCGTGCGAGCCGCGAGCCGAGATGCCGTTTGAGGAGCTCGACAGATGTACTGGGCGATCTAGTCATCATGATTCATCGTTGCGAAGCCGCCCGGTGGTGTCCCCATCGAGCTGATGGAGGTCCTTCCCGGCCTGACCTCGTAAACCGACTATGGGCGTCTGCGGGCCGAGCTTGGTAAGAGGTACGACACTCTGATCGAGCTATGGGTCAGGCATGCGGAAGCCCGAGCGACCGATCGTTGTTCGACGAAGCGTGAAGCTCCGACATCTCCCGAGGGTCGCGATGCCCATCGCGCTGTTGGTGAGCGCCTGCGGCGGGAGCGACGAAGATACGACCGTGGACCCGTCGGAAGCTGCGTCGCCTGTGAGCGGCACCTCGGCCGACTCTCCTCCCCCGGATGTGGACATGTCCGAGCACGCCGTTCCCCTGGACGAGATCTACTTCGACACTTTTGACGGGAACTCGGTGCCACTGACAGAGTCCACTCCAGAGTTGAGGGAGAGACTCCTGGATGCGATCCCACCGATCGACGAGCCGAGCTATGGCGGAGTGGCCGAAGGGGACTGGCTCCAACCCGATGACCTGGTTCTCGGATATCTCGCCGGCGAACAGGCACACGCCTATCCGTTCAAGATCCTGAACTTCCACGAGATCATCAACGACACGCTCGATGACGTTCCCGTTCTGGTCAGCTACTGCCCACTCTGTCGGAGTGCCATCGTGTACGACCGGCGTCTCGACGGGGAGGTGTTGAGCTTTGGGAACACCAGCGCTCTATATGAGTCGGACATGGTCATGGTCGATCGGAACACCGGGTCTTACTGGTGGCAGGTCCCCGGCAAGGCCATAGTCGGCCCTCTGACCGGAACACAACTGACCGCGCTCCCATCGAGGGTGGCGAGATGGACCGACTGGGTCGAGGAATACCCGAACACCCGCATCCTCAGCCGTGATACGGGGTTCGGGATCGATTACAACCGTGATCCGTTCGCGAACTTCGAAGAGTCGATCGACGCTGGCCGGTTTGCCTTCCCCGTCGGTGACGATGCCCGGGACCCGAGACTCCCTCCATCGACTCTCGTCGTAGGCGTGTCGCTGGGCGGAGTCACACACGCCTACCCGGTGGAGGGAGCCGAGGAGCCCATCAATGATGTGATTTCTGGCAATCCCGTGGTCGTCTTTCCCGGACCCGGCGGGGCTTCGGTCTACTCGGCCGTCGTCGACGGAGAGGCCCTCGAGTTCGAGCTCCGGGAAGGCCGCTTCGCGGACGTTTCGACAGGTTCGGTCTGGTCAATGGACGGCGAGGCCGTGTCAGGGGCCTTGATCGGTACAGCTCTCGAACCGATTCCGAGCCGGACGACGTTCTGGTTCGCCATGGTGGGGGCGTTCCCCGACCTGACCCTCGTGCGTTGACCTCTTCAAGGTGGCCGCACACCGAAAGGTCTCGGCCCGCCTGGCGGAGCCGTCGATGGAAGGTTGGCTGCGGCTCGACTTACTCAGGTCGATACTGCCGCCGCAGGTGATTCCTGCGTCCGCGGTGTCGCTGATCGGCACCCGATTGAGGATGATACCGAACCGCTCGGCCAGCGGGCCCCCGATGTCGCGATCACATTTTCGTTGGTGGTGACACTGCCACCCCACATGTACCAGTTGAACGTGGACTCGCGTGCCGCCTCTACAACTTCGTCCCAAGTGTCATAAGTGGGTGGAAGGTCCTCGACCGCGTCGTCGCTCGCACCGCTACACGATGCGAGCACGAGAACAACGCCAGCCAAGGCGGGCAGCCAGAAGCCGTATGTCTTTGGTGTCGCGCGCTAGAAGTCAAACTCCGCCTCGGAACGCTCTTCGCATGGTGAAACGTCTTCCCCATTCCACAAATGCCCGTCCGTATGGAACGGATTGGTACCGCTCAGCCCTGTGACCGCTCCGCCTCCGCAATCGCCCATGCGGCGTTTACCAGACCGATATGGCTGAGGGCCTGGGGGAAGTTGCCCAGCAAGGCGCCCGTGCCCGGGTCCACCTCCTCGGCGAGAAGACCGAGGTCGTTGGCAAAGCCTGCCGCCTTGGTCAGGACCTCGCGTGCCCGTGCGACGTTCCCCGCCAGGGCGTGAGCATGGGCAAGCCAGAAAGTGCATAGCAGGAACGCTCCTTCTTCGCCGTCGAGACCATCCGAACCCTCATAGCGAGCGATGAGACCCGAGCCGTCCATGAGCTTCGTCTCGATGGCGCGGATGGTCGACAGAACCCGTGGGTCGTCTGCTGGGAGGAACCCGACTATGGGGATGACCAGGGCCGAGGCATCGAGATTCGACGACTCGAACGATTGAGTGAAGGCACCCGCATCGTCGTCCCAAGCTCGTTCGAGGATCGCCTGGCTGATCTCCTCCCTCGTGGTCTTCCACCGGTCGACATCGTCCCCGGCTCGCAGAACATCGGCCATGTCGATCGCCCGGTCAAGGGCCGCCCAACACATCAGTTTCGAATGCAGGTGGTGACGTGGCTCGTCTCTCATCTCCCAGATGCCATGGTCTGGCTCGTGCCAAACCGATGCAGCCAACTCGGCCATCGCAGTCAACATTCGCCGCAGGTCGGCGCGATCGAAGTCGATCCAGTCATGGAGTCGATGCGCGGCGGTGAGCAACTCGCCGTATACGTCATTCTGACGTTGGTTCCAGGCCCCGTTGCCGACCCGGACGGGTTGGCTGTCATGCCATCCGCGCAACCACGGGAGCTCGTATTCGTTGAGAATCCGCTCTCCTTGGATCCCGAACATGACCTGAAGCTGATCGCGGTGATAGACCGAGCTCGCCGCGGTGGTCAGAAAGCCGAAGAAGTGCTGTTCTTCGTCCGGGCAGGCTGCCACCCAGAGGGCATTGAGCGTGAAGCTGGCATCCCGCACCCACGAAAACCGGTAGTCCCAGTTTCTCCCACCGCCAACGGTCTCGGGTAGGGAGGTAGTAGGCGCGGCCACTATCGCACCGGTGGGTACATAAGTGAGCCCCTGGAGTACTCGTCCCGCCAGGTGAACTTGCTCGGTGAATGGACCTTCATATCTCTGGTGTTGCGCGCTCCATGACTGCCATGCCTCCGTGGTGTCGTCGATCGATTCGGGTACCGATCCGGCATCAATAGGTAACGAAGCCGGATCCCAACTGGAGTTGTACTTGACGGCGAATGAGATGTCGTCTCCCGGACGTAGCTTGGCGGTTCCCCATGCCCGGTCCCGGGTCTCGCTGATCTCCAGGTCGACATCCGAGTGCAGGACCAGGGTTACCGGACCGCTCCTGGCGACCACACCCCCATCAACCCGACTCACGATCGGAGTGGAGAGCCCATACTCCGTTCGCGGCACGAATTCGATTTCGATGTCCACCTCTCCGGTCACCCCACGTGCGTGCCTCAGGAGCATGTGCGGCGACTCCCGACCGAGGTCGTGACCGCGGACTCCTTCGCCCATGGCCAATGCATCAGTCAGAATCGCCTCACCGTCCTCACAGACGAGGTGCGTTTCAAGAACGAGACTCTCGGGGCGATAGGAGCGGGCAACTTGCCGGATCCTCTTTGGTCTGATCGTGAAGTGGCCGGCGGCGTCGTCCAGGATGCCGGCGAACACCGACGGGCTATCGAACCGGGGGACACACCACCAGACCACCGACCCCGTCTTGTCGACAAGAGCCGCTGAGTGGCAATCCGACAGCAAGGCATGATCGCCAATCGGTGTCTTGCTCATCACACCACAACCCCTCTCATCGACCGGTAGACGTCAAATCAGTCGACCAAGCGTGACTCGATGTGGATATCGCCATGCAGGGTTCGGTGGACAGGGCAGCGGTCCGCGATTTCGAGCAGACGTTGACGCTGCTCTTCATCCAGATCGCCCTCGAGCCTGATCTCACGTTCGAGGTGATCGATCTTGCCCTCGTCGGTCTCACACTTCTCGCAGTCCTGAGCGTGGATCTTGCGATATCTGAGATCGACGGTGACCGCCTCGAGCGGCCAGTCTTTGCGGTCGGCGTACATGCGCAGGGTCATGGACGTGCACGCACCCAGGGAAGCGGTGAGAAGGTCATAGGGAGTGGGACCCAAGTTGGTGCCACCGACCTGTGTCGGTTCGTCTGCCAGGATCGGGAACCCGTTGGCCATGATGTCGGTCCGAAGCCCCTTCTCCGTCCTAACCACCGTGTCGAACTCGGGGTTCTTCACCGACAGGTCTGGTTGAAGCGCCTCTCTGGGATCCGATTCCATATACCTGGCGGCCCAGGCCGCGATCACGCGCCCCGCGTATTCGGCATGCTCCACATTCGAGAGAAGGTGGTCGGCATCGTCCAACGAGAGAAAACTCTTCGGGTGCTTGGCGGCCAGGAACAACTCGGACGCATTGTCTATGCCGACGATCTGGTCTATCGGCGAGTGCGAGATCAGCAGCGGTGTCCGCGACTCAGAAAGACTCCCGGGCAGGCCGGTGGCGTCCAGAGCATCCAGGAACCCCGCAGTGATCGTGAAAGGTCTCCCTGCGAGGTGCACTGTCGCCTTGCCCTTGTCGCGTATCTCCCCGAGGTCGCTATCGAGCAGCTTCAGCACGTGCTGCGGCGAGCTGGGAGCGGCGATGGTGGCGACAGCGGCCACGGAGTCGAGCGCCTGGGTGGCGGCCAGCACCGCTGTCCCCCCAAGCGAGTGACCGATCATGATCTCGGGAGCGCCTCGTGTCTCCTTCAAATGGGTGGCGGCTGCAATCAGGTCGGAGATGTCTGTGGTGAAGTCAGTCTCGGCAAAGTCTCCCTCGCTCTCACCCAGGCCGGTGAAGTCGAACCTCAGAGTGGCGATTCCCCGCTCGGCAAGCGCAGACGTGATGCGGCCAACGGCTTTGAAATTTCTGGTGCAGGTGAAGCAATGGGCGAATATCGCATACGCCAGAGGCTCGCCGGTCACGGGTAGATCAATCGTGGCACCCAGTTCGTGGCCGGATCCGTTCTCGAACTTCAGGTGCTCCGACCGCATCTATCCATCCTCATGTGAAGACTCTCCGCTGCTCCGCGCTCACCGCTCCCCTCCAACGCGCCCCGTCCCCTGATTCTTCCCACGCTGGACCCTACGAAGAGAGGATCATGGCTGCTCGATCCGGGATCATGTAACCCGATCGGCCCTCGCTCACAACCGTCGACTTCAGATCTACATGTACTGGTCGGAGGCCTCAACCTCCGCTGCCAGGCCATCGAGATCACCGGCCACCGGGACGTGGTCCAGAACCTTTAGTCCTTTGAGCAGGTCGGCATACTTGCCTGCCTGATCCGGTTGCACGACCACCCGGATCGGAAGGTCGCTTCGCAATGAGTCCTTGTACCGGGCGAGGATCGCCCGATGCTGGGGTCGCTCGAGATCCAACTCGAACACGATGCCATGGGCACCCTCCGCGAGCGGGCAGCCCTCCCCGCTCAAGATCGGGCACAGCTGGCCGTTTTTGGGGCCGTTACACACCATGACCCGATGGCCCAATCGCTCGAGGAACTCTTCATCGACCGGATGCTTGCCTTCAGGGATGTCGAAGAGGATGTAGTTCTCGGACATCTCGGACATAAAGTCACCTCCTGATACCTCAAGCATCCGTTGCGACCCTGCCTGCCACTAGGGCCGAAAGTCACACCGGCAATAGTGGAAGTAACTGCGCGGAGATCTAATGGCCCGGATACGCCGGTTGCTTCAGCAGGTCACGGCACACTCAGCCGGCGGTGGCCTTGCGCCGTTTGTGCTCGATGACGATGTCGGGTCCGGGATATACGAGGCTCTCGTGGCCATCGGGCCAACGCACGTAGTACGGCGGACCGCCCTTGTCACCACGCACTTCGAGAATCTCCGCGTGCCGCGCCGTCTCACCCACCTTGTGGCCCGAGATCTTGAGATAATCGCCTGGTTTCGCATGCATCTTTTCCTCCGCACTGTCGACAAGCCTTTTCACGATCATCTCTCGGCGGCTGCACGTTTCATAGAGCACAAAGACCCATGCCGTGTCGTTGACGGGGTTCAGCACCGAGACGCGGCTCAGTCCACCGATGGAATCGCTACGAGCTTGCCGCGGGGAATCTCCCGTGCCTCGTCGTACATCGGTAGGTCACAGACCTCACCTCGATGCTGCGAGCCGTCTATGCAGTCGACCTCGAAGACCGTTCCTGGCCCGGGACCTGCTTCGTCCAGGCGGACGATTGCAACGCCGCATTCCTGGAACGGCGACCACCCGCTCGACGTCACCCTGCCGACAGGTTCACCGTCTCGACTGATGACACGCCCCAGCCGGGCGATACCGCCGTCGATTCGCATGCCCCACACCGTGCGTCCTCTGTCCGCTCGGGAGAGGGCCTCCTTGCCGATGAAGTCGTCTTTGTCCATGTCGACAAAGGCTCCCAATCCGGCTTGGAAGGGTGTCGTGGTGGCGTCGAAATCGGTCCCGGCGTTGAGCAACCCCGCCTCAATCCGCCTCGCCCTGAAGGCTTCTATTGAGGTGATGATCATGCCGTGAGACTGACCAGCCGCCATGATCCGGTCCCCCACGGCGGCGTGGTCGATGTCCGGACCCATGTAGATCTCCCAACCGAGCTCGTTTGTGAAGCCTGAGCGGCTGATCACTACCGGCTGACCTGCAATCGTGGTCTCCGCCAGGTCGAAGTACCGGAAAGGCTCCGGATAGGCCCCGTCGACCACTTCCCCCAGGACATCCAGGGAACGTGGGCCCTGGACCTGACTGACCCATACCTCCGGGTCGAGCACCTCGACTTCGAGGCCAGCTGCGTGCCCTTGTACCAGGAGAAGATGTCGCCGTCGGCTTGTGTCATCCAAAAGCGGGCGTCGTCCAACCGCAGCAAGACCCCGTCCGTGATCATGCCCCCGTCGTGGTAACAGGCGAACTGGTAGCTGCAACGACCGGTGCGCACCTTGGAGACTTCGCGGGTGAAGACGCAATTTAGCAGAGCTTCGGCATCGGGTCCCTTGATCTCGATGGGCAACTCTCCGGTGTTGCGCAAGACGACCTCGCGCCTGACCTTCCAATACATTTCGTCGGCTGTTGCGTTGTTCAGTCGGGCAGGGGTCAGGCGATGGTTGTACAGCGTGTACTCGGGGTCGTGGTCCAGCTCGAGATAGGTCAACGGATGAACTCTCATCGTCGAGGTCGCCATGTCGTTGGGGCGCACCCCCTGGGCAGGCAGTGGCTTGACCACAAACCGCAGATTTCGCAGCTCCTCGGACACGAGACCCTCCGATCGGGACGTTCCACCGGGACTCGCCTGAGTCCATCTGACGATAGCGACGAGTATGCGACCTGCCAGCGGTACTACCTGAAACGAGCCCTCAGCGTGAACGACCCATTCGACTGGGCCGGCAGATCACGGCTCGTTGGCCAAGGTCAGAGGATACTCGGGCACCTGCTGCTGTGAACCGTCGGGCGCCCACTCCCAGACGATGATCGAACCCATACTCGGATTGGGAATCTCCCCGAGGGTGCTGCTCGTCGTGAACTCGCTCCGCACGCCTCGGGTGCTTGCGATCTCCCCCTCGTGGATCATCAGTCCGTCGGCGTCAACGATGATGTAGGGGACCGTCCCCGACTTGAGCTCCGCCGTTCCCGCGACTTCGATCTGACTGCCGACTGTCGATCCCCAGAGCGGTTCCTCGACGGAGCGAGTCAGCGGTAACACGACCACGGCCGAGGACCATACGATCATCAGTGGATGCATAACCGGGTGGAGCGCACGAAGAACAACTCGACTATCTCGGAGATCAGAAGGATCACACCGGTCGCGAGCGCTTCCAGCCAGGTCCATCGGTAGCCCTCGATCCCCCACGCCCAGCGCCAACGCCAACCCGAGATCAAGCCAATACAGCGATCAGCGAGGCTGCAGCGATACCAAAGAAGAACATCCCCGGCCAGAAGCTCGCTCTCCGTTCGAAACTACCTGTTGCAGTCGACGGCCACGGCCAAAGCTGCGCAGATCTCTTGCATGCGGCCGTCGCCCAACCTGCCCAGACGCATGGTCAGCGTTCCAACCGAAACACTCTCCACTGAGTCGAGATTGACAGCAGACTGAAGGGGGATCGCATCCTCACCGGGTTCCAGGAGAACCTCACTGGCAAGCCCTCGAATAGTCGTCGTGCATGGAGCAATCAGCGCCCGTCGAAGTCTGGAAATAGCCGCGTCCCGAGACAGAACCACGACAGGGCGGCGACTGGTCTCCGGTAGCTCGCACCACCACACCTCCCCCCTGGCTGGCAAATCTTTCACGAGGAGGCTGCCGCCTCACGAAAGGACGCAAGGTCGCCCCACTCGTCCGCTTCATCGAGGGGACGTTCATCGTACGCGGCGTATGAAGCGTCGATCTCAGCTTCGCGATGTTTCGCCACCAACGCACTTAGAGCTTCGTCGAGCAGGGCGGCATCGTTGAGTTCCGACCTCAGGTTCCTCGCGTTCTTCAGGAGCGACTCGTCAACCGTGGTGCTAACCCGTATGCGTGTCATGCCATAATTATGCCACAGCGGTAGGTGCTTGAACACGGTCCTGTCTTGGGAATCGGGAGCCGGGTCGAACACCGAGACACACGACCCGAAGCCAAAGTGAAACAGAACTACCGAATTCTCACCCCTGACAAGGGACTTAGCTTAGTTAGTTAGTGGGTTGGTTGGATGGGTGTATTGGTTGGGATCGCGTCCCGCGGTTTGGTGTAAGTAGGTGTGGCCCTCAGCGTTGCCGCCT
>JBKHKD010000030.1:0-37243 GCA_046537785.1 Actinomycetota bacterium | reverse complement strand
ACGACGACGGTGGAGCCGACGACTACGACCATTGAGGACGAGGTCCTCGGGACTCAGTTGACGACCTCGACGACGGTGGTCACTGATGTGTCAGGGGCCGATGCCCTCCCGTACACCGGGATGTCGGGAGCCCGGTTAGGGATCTTGGGCCTGGCTCTGTTGGGCGCCGGGATCACCGCTCTGGCCATGACCAAGACGCAACGTGCCGGACTGGAGTAGCCAGAGAGCGCGTTCCCTGGTCCTGAGCGGGCCAGGGAACGACGCTTCCGGGGGCTTGGACAATGCGACGTTCCCTTCTCAGCCCGCTTTTAGAGCCGGTGGGGGTTGTGGGCGAATCCGGCTCTGGTCCCAAACTAGCCAGGGATTGGCATTGAGGAAACCCCCCTACTACGCACAGTGTTTGTCGGCCACAGAAGGTCTCGAGACTCACGCGGTAGGCAGTGGCGGTTGCCACCAGGGAGGGTGGTCGTCGATCTCGACAACCGACACCCACTTCACCCACCAGTAGCCACGTCTTCCCGGTGCCACGATGCGCACCGGGCCCCCGTTGCCGGCACGAAGAGGATCGTTGGCCATGTGGGTCACGAGGTACAGCCTGTCGGCTTGCTCGATCGGAAACCGGCGCCAATACCCGGTGGTTGAGCGGGCAACAATGCTCTCTCCGGAGGCGTCCCCGAGAAGCCGATCGAGACGAATCCCCCCGAACTCCTGGGTCGTAAACCAGCCGCCTGTGCAGTCGAGGGTCGCCGTGACGACATCGTCACCATTAGCGATCAGCGACACCGGATGAGGCGTGCCCTGGATGATTACCTCATGGGAGTTGGGGTCCAGATGCTGGATCGAGTCGTTGATCCACTGGGTATAGGGGACCTCCCGAGGGTCGGTGATCTCGTGAGATCCGGTGAATCGCCGGTCGGCGCCCCGCGCCGAGGCCACTTCGAGCACCCCCTCGATCACGAGCCAGAGCCCTCCGGCAGCGGCCAAGGTCGCTCCGGTCCGCAGAGCATTGCGTCGGGAGATGTCGGAGGGACGGTGGGGTACTGGACGTTGCAATGTGTGAACCAGCGTTAGCGACACCGTCAGGAGCCCGGACGCTACATGCAGCTGCATGGTGGTGAACAGCCCAACCGACTCCACTTCCCCGGACACCAGCAGGAAGCCCGTGACGAGTGTGACACCCACGGCCAGGGTCAGACCGATAGAAGCCCTTCTGCCATCTCGGCGACGTTCCAGGCCTCGGACGGCGATCACCGTCTTCCAGGGGATGAGAACCACGATGGCCAGGGCGATCACACCATGGGCGACGATCACCCACCATCCCGACTCTGTGCCGACCAGGAAGGCCGCCACCCCACTGATCAGCGCGAGCACCGACGCCCATAGAAGAGCGAGATTGGTCCGACGGCCTGCCACGTTCCCAATGTTGGCCTCGGTTGATATCTATATCACCACTAACTTCGGAGCCAATGACTGAGAAACTCGACGAATGGATGGACGGATACGTCCTCGCCTGGAGCAGTAACGACAGCGACCACATCAAAGCCCTCTTCACTGAGGAAGCCGTCTACGACCCGCAGACAGCCGGTGGGCCGTGGGAAGGAATCGACGAGATCGTCACTCGATGGCAGGAGATCGACGACGAGGAGGACAACTGGGAGTTCGAGTGGCTCCCGGTCGTGGAAACGGACGAAGTAGCGGTGGTCGCGGGGCGCACCCGCTACCACGACCCCGAGTTGAGCTACCGGAACCTGTTCATCATCCAATTCGCTGAAGACGGCCGCTGCCGTGACTTCACCGAGTGGTACATCGAGGAGGACATAGAGTCGTGACGACGGCCTTCGTTCTAGGTGGCGGAGGTCGATGGGGAGCCGTCGAGGTAGGCATGATTAAGGCCCTGAACGAGGCGAGGATCACACCGGACCTGGTCCTCGGCACATCCATCGGAGCGTTCAACGGGGCTGTAATCGCTGCCCATCCCGGTCGGGAGGGATCGGAGCGACTCACAAAGTTCTGGGAGGAGCTCGCCGGGACCGACCTGTTCGAGACCGGCTTCTTCGACCGGGCTGTACGCCTGGCCACACTGAAACCGTCGATTCACGAAACGGCCGAGTTGCGACGGCTCGTGGAGCGGGTCATCGATTCAACTGCCAACATTGAGGATCTCGAGATCCCGTTTCAATGCGTGGCCGCCTCCATTGAGAACACCACCGAGCATTGGTTCGATGGGGGCAACCTGGTCGAAGCGGTGCTGGCCTCCTCAGCGGTACCCGCCCTCTTCCCACCGGTGGAAATCGATGGCGAGCACTTCTACGACGGCGGGCTGGTCGACCCCGTTCCGCTTGGTCGTGCCGTCGAGTTGGGTACCGACGTAGTCTATGTCCTTCAGGTGGGTCGCATCGAGTCGCCGCTACGGCCGCCTGAGCGTCTCTACGAGTCGGCGCTCATCTCCTTCGAGATCACGAGACGTCATCGTTTTGCCACCACCATGAGAAACCTTCCCGAGGGTGTGGAGGTGCATCTGCTCCCCACGGGGAGTCCGGTGGCGTGGGACGACCGTCGGCAGCTCAGGTGGAAGGACACCGGCGGCTTCGAGGAGCGGATACACACTGCCTACTACGCGACGACGGAGTATCTCCAAGGCTGACCAGGACAGTGAGACATCGTTGGAGGCGATCGACGCCTGGGACGTCGGCTGAGGGTCGCCCGTTCGCGCTGCAGTGTGTGGCGGTAAACGCGACGGTGTGCAGCGGAGACGAGATGGTACCGGCGGACTTTTTCCGCGCTGCAGTGTGTGGCGGTAAACGCGACGGTGTGCAGCGGAGACGAGTGTCAGGCGAGCCAGGCCGCCCGAGTCGACTCGTAGGCCGCGATGGCGTCCTCCTGCTCCTGGAGGGTCAGCCCGATTGGGTCGAGGCCTTGCAGCAGACGTTCCTTAACTTCGGGGTCCACGTCGAACTCGAACACGTAGTCCGCAGCCTCTACGACTTGTTGCTCCAGATCGACACGGATAGTTGCATTCGGGTCGTGGGCTATGTCCTGGAGAGTGGCCACCTGATCGTGCGGCAGTTCCACAGTCAGCAGACCAACGTTGACACAGTTGTTCCGGAAAATGTCCCCGAACGATGGGGCAATGACCGCGTCGAAGCCCCAGTCCTGAAGCGCCCAGACGGCGTGCTCCCGCGAAGAACCGCATCCAAAGTTTTGGCCCGCAACCAGCACCTTGGCGTCACTTCGTGTCGGGTCGTTGATGAAGAAATCGGAGCTCGCCTGACCGTCTTCGGTAGTGGCCCAGTCATAGAAGAGAAACTGTCCGTAGCCGGTCCGCTCGATCCGGGTGAGGAACTGTTTCGGGATGATCTGGTCTGTGTCGACGTCCGCCTGGGGGAGGGGGACCATCGTCCCTTCGACCACTGAGACCGGCTTCATGCCCACTCCCTCACGTCTACCAGATGTCCGGCGACGGCTGCCCCGGCGGCCATGGCAGGGCTCATCAGATGGGTGCGGGCACCCCGGCCCTGACGACCCTCGAAGTTGCGGTTCGACGTCGAGGCGCACCGCTCACCGGCGGGGATTACGTCGTCGTTCATGGCGAGACAACTGGAACAGCCCGCCTCACGCCATGAGAACCCAGCCGACTGGAAGACCTCGTCGATGCCCTCCGACTCTGCCTGGGCCTTCACCTGCATCGAACCCGGAACCACGACCGCGTTGACACCTGAAGCCACCCTCTTGCCGCCCACGATCTTGGCGGCCGTGCGCAGGTCCTCGATGCGGCCGTTGGTGCAGGAGCCGAGGAAAACGTGCTGGACGGGGATGTCGACGAACGGCGTTCCGGGCCGCAGATCCATATACCGGAGGGCCCTGACCACCGAGTCCTTTTCGATCGGATCGGAGAAGAGGTCGGGGTCGGGGACGCTCGACGTGATCGGCGCGGTCTGTCCCGGGTTGATACCCCAGCTCACATGCGGGATGAGGCTGGCCGCGTCGATGGTGTGGGTGGTGTCGAAACTGGCGTCCGCATCTGTAGGGAGATTCGACCAGTACTCGACGGCGGTATCCCAGTCCTTTCCCTTGGGGGAGTGGGGCCGGCCCTCGAGATAGGCGAACGTCGTGTCGTCGGGAGCGATCATCCCGGCGCGGGCACCACCCTCGATGGACATGTTGCAGACTGTCATCCGCTCCTCCATCGTGAGGCCGCGGATGGCCTTCCCCCGGTACTCGATGACATGGCCCTGACCGCCGCCGACACCGAGCTGGGAGATCATCCCGAGGATGAGATCCTTGGCGGTGACTCCAGGAGGCAACTGGCCGTCGAACTCCACGGCCATTGTCTTGGGCTTCTTCTGCCAGAGGGTCTGAGTGGCCAGAACGTGCTCGACCTCGGAGGTGCCGATGCCAAACGCCAGGGCTCCGAAGGCCCCGTGCGTCGACGTGTGGCTGTCACCGCAGACGATCACCTTCCCCGGCTGGGTGTGGCCGTTCTCCGGCCCCACGACATGGACGATGCCCTGCCTCGGGTCGTCCAGGCCGTAGAAGGGGATGCCGTACTTCTCGGTGTTGGACTTGAGGTAGTCGACTTGTTTCTTGGATTGGGGGTCGCGGATGCCGAGGGCGCGGCCGGTAGTGGGGATGGCGTGGTCGACAGTCGCCAGGGTCAGGTCGGGCCGTCTCACCTTGCGCCCGTTCTGTTCCAAGCCGGAGAACGCCTGTGGCGAGGTGACCTCGTGGACCAGATGGAGATCGACGTAGAGCAAAGCCGGATCCTCACCGGTCACGACGTGGTCGTCCCAGATCTTTTCGAAAAGCGTCCTCGCCGTCATGCGGACACCCCGACGGATTCCTCGATCAAGTCAGCGACCCTATCGCCGACCTCGCTCGTGGTAGCCCCCATCTCCCCGGCGCGAAGCGAAGGAAGCTCCCCGGCCACCTGGGCCACAGCCGTCTCGATGGCCAATGCGGCATCGGTCTCGCCCACCTCACGCAACAGCATGGCCGCAGCGCCGATGGCAGCGAGCGGGTTGATGCCTCCCGTACCCTCGAACCCGGGGGCGGTGCCGCCGATTGGTTCGAACATCGATACCCCGGATGGGCTCACGTTGCCACCGGACGCGATGCCGAGCCCGCCCTGGATTGCCGCGGCCAAATCAGTGATGATGTCGCCGAACATGTTGTCGGTGACGATGACGTCGAACCGGGCTGGATCCTCGACCATCCAAAGGCATGCCGCGTCAACATGAGCGTAGGCAGTCTCCACCTCCGGGAACTCCCCGGCGACCTCCTCGAATACCCGGTACCACAGGTCCCAGGCGTACTTGAGGACGTTGGTCTTGCCGCAGAGCGTCAGATGCTTGCGGGGACGGCTCAATGCCAACTCGAACGCGTAGCGGATGCATCGCTCGACGGCGAAGCGGGTGTTGACTGATTCCTGGACGGCCACCTCGAAAGGGCCTCCCTTGGCGGTGAAGCTGCCCTTGCCCGAGTAAAGACCCTCGCTGTTCTCCCGGACCACGACGAAATCGACGTCTTCTGGTGAGACGTCGGCGATCGGAGAACGAACGCCGGGATGAAGCTTTACCGGTCGCAGGTTGATGTACTGGTCGAGCTCACGGCGCAGCCGCAGCAAAATGTCTTGTTCGAGGATGCCTGGTTCGACGTCAGGGTGTCCCACCGCGCCAAAGAGGATCGCGTCCGTCTCACGCAGCTGCTCAAGCACATCTCCGGGCAGGGTCTCGCCGGTCTTCAGATAGCGCTCGCCTCCGATGTCGAAGTGGGAGAGGGCGACGTTGAAGCCGAAACCTTCCGAAGCAGTCTCGATAGCCTTGAGAGCCTCCTTGATGACCTCGGGGCCGGTGCCGTCGCCCGGCACGACGGCGATGCGGTGTTCGGTCATCGGAAAGAGTCAGATACTTCCCGAAACACTTCCATCCCCGACTCGACCTCGTCGACGATGGCGCGCAGCCGGTCACCGCGGATCTCGCCGTTGCTATCGGCGGCTGCCTTGCTGCGGGAGAAGGCCCGCTCGAAGGAGGACGACGTGAGGCTGAAGCCCATGTCGTCCAGTTCGTGCTTGAAGGCGGCGCGCTGTTCGCCGTCCTGCTTGGTCCGGTCGAAGGTGATTGTCCGTGTCATTGTCATTGTTTCCGTCCTTGTTCCTGGCTTCCGGCGCGTCACGGCTGCCCTATCGGCGCACGTGCCACGTCCGAAATCTTCTTCATGGCGACCCGACCCGACTTCACGAGGTCGATGACGCCATATGGCTTCATGTGATCGATGAATGAGGCGAGGTGATCCGGGGTGCCGGCCACCTCAAAAGTGATTGAATTCGGAGCGAGGTCGATCATCCGGGCTCCGAACAGTCCGGCCGTGTCGCCGACTTCCCCCCGGCTGACCGGGTCGCAGGAGATACGGGCGACCATCACCTCGCTCTCCAGCGCCTCGGCCTGATCCAACTCGGTGACCTTGATGACGTTCACCAGCTTGTGGAGCTGCTTCTTGAGCTGCTCCAACTCGGGCGCATCCACGACCACGGTGATGTGTGATCGACCGGCGACGTGCGTCGGACCAACGGCCAGGGAATGGATGTTGAAGCCGCGGTTGGAAAACATGGCCGACACCCGGGCCAGGACACCCGGCTTGTCCTCCACGATGACAGAGAGGGTGTGCTGGGTCATAGGTCCTCCGGCCCGACGATGATGTCGTCGTTGGAGCCACCTGCGGGAACCATCGGGAAGCACATCTCGTCGGGGTCTGAAACGACCTCCAGGACCACCGGCCGGTCATCTACGGCGAGGGTCTTGTCGATGGCAGCATCGACCTCCGCCGGCTGGTCCACCCGCAGCCCAACACAGCCCATCGCCTCGGCGAGCTTCGGGTAGTCAGGCACCGATGTCCCCAGGTCGCTGGCCGAGATACGGCCCTGGTAGAAGAGATTCTGCCACTGTTTCACCATGCCGTAGCCGCCGTTGTTGAAGACCACGACCTTGACGGGTATGTCCTCGGTGGCGGCGGTGATCAACTCCTGGAAAGTCATCTGAAAGCACCCGTCACCGTCGAGGGCGAAGACCATCTCATCGGGCCTGGCGGTCTTGGCGCCGATGGCGGCGGGAACTGCAAAGCCCATCGTTCCCAGACCCCCGGAGTTGATCCAGGTGCCAGGACGACTGAACCCCCAGAACTGGGAAACCCACATCTGGTGCTGACCGACACCGGCGGCCACGATCGCGTCGCCGCCGGTCATCGCATGAAGTCGCTCGATGAAATACTGGGTCTTGATCGGCCCTGCTTCGGGCTGTTCGTAGCGGAGTGGCTTCGACTCCTTCCAGGCACCGAGCCGTCCGAGCCACCCGTCGCGTGCGGGCGCTTCGGCCCCGGATCTCACCGCCACGAGACGATCGAGCAGAGCCTGGATCACCCGTTTGGCATCCCCAACGATGGGCACGTCGGCGGCGCGAACCTTGCCGATCTCCGCCGGGTCGACGTCGACGTGGATGACCTTGGCATTGGGAGCAAAGGCATCCACTGCGCCGGTGACCCGGTCGTCGAAACGAGCTCCAAGGCTGACCAGGACATCCGACTTCTGGATTGCAGTGGTGGCCGTGTACGTGCCGTGCATGCCGGGCATCCCCAGTGCGAGATGGTGATCGTCGGGGAATGCTCCCCGGGCCATCAACGTGGTGACGACAGGGACGTTGGCGGTCTCGGCGAACGCCAGTAGCTCGGCGGCGGCGCCGGCACGAATCACCCCGCCGCCAACGTAGAGGACGGGCCGCTCGGCTGACTCGATGAGGTCGATGGCGGCCTTGATCTGTCGCGGATGACCTTCGGATGACGGGGGCTTGTAGCCGGGGAGACCGGCCAGGGTTGGAGTCGACCACTGAGTGGGCTGGTTCAACACGTCCTTTGGTATGTCGACGAGGACCGGCCCGGGGCGACCCGACGAGGCGATGTGAAAGGCCTCGTGGACGATGTCGGGGATCTGGTCGGCGTCGGTAACCAGGTAGGAGTGCTTGGTGCAATGCATGGCGAGACCGGTCGTGTAGGCCTCCTGGAAGGCGTCGCTGCCGATGGCGCCGCTTCCGACCTGGCCCGTGATGGCGACCAGCGGAGTCGAGTCCATCTTTGCGTTCTGGAGGGGTGTGATGAGGTTGGTTGCCCCTGGCCCGGAGGTGGCCATTGCCACACCCACTCTGCCGGTCGCCATCGCGTAGCCCTCGGCCATATGGCCGGCCCCTTGCTCATGACGGGCCAATACATGACGTATTGGACTGTCGAGCAGAGGATCGTATGCGGGGAGGATCGCCCCGCCTGGCACACCAAAGATCGTCTCCACGCCCTCGTGCTCGAGGCTCTGGAGCAATGAATTCGATCCGGTGAATGGTTTCTGTGTCATTTCGCTCAATCGGGTACTAAAAAACCCCCCGGTGTGACGGAGGGTTCAGCGCACGCAGGGGTTGTCTGCGCGCGCTAGGGAATAAGGAGTACGAGGTCGGTGGCTGTGTACGTGCTCATTTTCATGTCGAATCCGTGAGTATTGCCGTTATCGGAATTTAATGCAAGGCACTGAAGGTATCCGGTATCCGGTACTCGATATCCGGCCACGCGCGTCAACGTACCGCGTACCGGGTACCTGTCTGATTCAGCCGCCGGCTCCCAATAGTCGGACCTATGGAGCGGTCTTCGTATCCAGGAAAGGCATGAGCTTGCGCAGGTTGGCTCCGACCTTTTCGATCTGGTGGTCGCGGTTGGCGGCACGCTGTTCGTGCAGAAACGGAGCACCCTCCCGTGCCTGGGCCAGCCACTCGTTGGCGAAAGCGCCCGACTGAATTTCGGCGAGGACCTTCTTCATCTCCTCGCGGGTCTCCTCGGTGACGATGCGGTTGCCCCGGGTGTAGTCGCCGTACTCAGCAGTATTGGAAACCGAGTAACGCATCCAGGAGAGACCGCCCTCGTAGAGGAGGTCGACGATCAATTTCAGCTCGTGGAGGGTCTCGAAGTAGGCCGACTCCGGTTGGTACCCCGCTTCCACCAGGGTCTCAAACGACGCTTTGATCAACTCCGCCACGCCGCCGCAGAGGATGACCTGCTCCCCGAACAGGTCGGTCTCGGTCTCCTCCTGAAATGTGGTCTCGAGGATCCCGGCGCGGCCGCCTCCGATGGCAGACGCGTATGACAGGGCTATGTCCTTGGCGTTTCCCGTGGCGTCCTGGTGGACAGCCACCAGACAAGGCGTTCCCGAACCTTCCTCGAAGGTACGGCGGACGAGGTGTCCCGGGCCTTTCGGCGCCACCATGGCCACGTTCACATCGTCGGGAGGCACGATCGCCTCGAAGTGAATGTTGAAGCCATGGGCGAAGAGGAGAGTGTCACCTTTCTCCAAGCCGGGAGCCACGTCTTTGTCATAAATCTCGGCCATGATCTCGTCGGGGACCAGCATCATGACCACCTTCGCTGCGGCGACGGCGTCGGGGACGGAGAGCACCTCGAGGCCGGCTTCGCGCGCGGCGGCCACACTGGACGAGCCGTCGCGGAGCCCTACGACGACATCCACCCCTGACTCTGAGAGGTTGCGGGCGTGGGCGTGGCCCTGACTTCCGTATCCGATCACTGCGACCTTCCCCTGCTTGATGAGATCGGGGTCGCAGTCCTTGTCGTAATAGATGGTGGCCATGGGGTGGATTGTTGTCGTTTGTAGCAGTCGTGCCCAAACCGGTCTTAGGATCTTGACAATGACCCTGAAGATCAGATCGAACGATGTGACCGAAGGTCCTGCCAAGGCGGCGGCGCGCGCCATGTTGCGGGCGGTCGGCCTGGAAGACGACGACTTCGACAAGCCACAGGTCGGGGTTGTCTCCGCCGGAAACGAGGTGACTCCATGCAACGTTACCGGACCGGAGCTCTCCGACCATGCCAAGTCGGGCGTAGCTGAAGCCGGGGGAGTGGGTCTGGTGTTCTCGACCATCGCCGTCTCGGACGGCATCGCCATGGGACACGAGGGCATGCGGGCCTCGCTGGTTTCAAGAGAGGTCATCGCCGACTCGGTCGAGCTCGTCATGCACGCGGAACGCTTCGACGCCATGGTGTCCATCGCCGGATGCGACAAGTCACTTCCCGGGATGATGATGGCGGCCGCCCGGCTAGATCTCCCGGCGGTGTTCCTATACGGGGGATCCAGCCTGCCCGGTCGCTATCGGGGCAAGGACATCTCCATCGTCGACGTGTTCGAGGGCATCGGAGCAGAGTCGGAGGGCCGTATCACCCGCTCGGAGCTCACCGAGATCGAGAAGTCGGCGTGTCCCGGAGCCGGATCCTGCGCCGGGATGTTCACCGCCAACACCATGGCGTCCGTGGGCGAGGCCATCGGGATCTCTCTCCCCGGTTCGGCGGCTGTCCCCGCCATCGATCCCAGGCTGCGGGATTACGCCAGACGCTCCGGGGAGGCCGTGGTGGCGATGCTCGATGCCGGGTTGACCGCACGGGACATCATGACCCGTCCCGCGTTCGAGAACGCCATCACCACCGTCATGGCACTCGGGGGGTCGACCAATGCAGTTCTTCACCTGATGGCCATCGCCCATGAGGCCAGCATCGAGCTGGAGCTGGAGGATTTCGACCGCATCTCGAGGCAGACGCCCCATGTCGGGGATCTCAAGCCATTCGGGAATTATCACATGGCCGATCTCGACGCGGTCGGGGGTGTTCCCGGCGTCCTGAAGGCGCTGTTGGACGAAGGGCTGCTCAATGGCGATGTGCTCACCGTCACCGGTCAGACCATGGCTGAGAACCTCGCCGATGTTGGAGCGCCGGAAGGGACCGACGTGATCCGCCCGTTCTCGGATCCCTTGGCCGCCGAAGGGGGCATCGCCATCCTGAGGGGCAACCTCGCTCCCGACGGCGCGGTGGTGAAGCTAGCCGGGATCGAACTGGAGCACCGTGAAGGCCCGGCGAGGGTCTTCGAGGGCGAGCAGGCCGCGCTCGAGGCCCTGTTCGACCATCGGATCGAGCCCGGCGACGTCGTCGTGATCCGCACCGAGGGCCCGAAGGGAGGCCCGGGGATGCGCGAGATGCTCCAGATCACGGCGGCCATCAAGGGCGCCGGTCTGGGAAAGGACGTCCTGTTGATAACAGATGGCCGTTTCTCCGGTGGCACCACGGGACTGTGCATCGGCCACATCGCTCCGGAGTCGGAGGTAGGTGGGCCCATCGGCCTGGTCGAGGAGGGAGACCGCATCAGAGTCGACGTGCCGGCGAGAACCCTGGACGTTCTCGTCGACGAGGAGACCCTGGAGGTGCGGCGTAAGGGTTGGCAGCCCCGGGAAGCCCGCTACCCGACAGGTGCTCTTGCGAAATATGCCCGCCTGGTGGGGTCCGCTTCCAACGGGGCAGTTACGGGCTGAGGCCGCCGGTGGAACCCAGGGTTGTAGACGTCGCTGGGCGATGTTTGTGGCCCGGAGAACGACGCGGTGACCAGTTCAGCGGAAACGGTCTGGTGAGGTCCGCTCCGGGTCGACGCCGACCCTTGAGAAGTGTCCGGGGATGGCGTTGCCAGTCACCAGGCACTCGAGGAGCTTCCCGTAGGCGGGGGAGGTCTGTATTCCGATTCCACCCTGTCCGACCAGCCAGTAGAACCCCGGGGCGGTGAGCTCCTCGCCGATCACGAGATCTCGGTCGGGAGCGAAAGTCCGCAGGCCGGCCCACTCGGAGTTGACCTTCGTGATGTCGAGAGTCGTGGCCTCGTTGATTCTCTCGATCGCCAGGGCCACATCCTCGGTGCGGGGACGGGCGTCAGTGGGCTCGGAGGGCGTCTCCTCGGCCAGCGAGCAGAGCAGCTGCACTCCGTCGGGCCTGAAGTAGAAGCGTTCGGTGGCCTCGACGACCATCGGCCAGTCCGCCGACTGGTGTGTTCCGGGGACCATGAATGCGGTCCGGCGCATGGGCTGGAGACCTATCGGCTCTATTCCCGCCATGATCGCGACTTGATCGCCCCAGGCACCTGCCGCGTTGACAACGACGTCGGCGGTCACGGTGCGGGTACCTGCCTGCACCGTCCATCTCCTGCCATCACGTCCAATTTCGGTAACCGGAGCGTCGGTGAGGATCGTCGTCCCGTGGCTGCGGGCGATGCGCACGAAAGCCTGGTGGAGGGCGGCGACATCGAGCTCTGCTCCGGAGGGCTCGTAGAGCCCCCCAGCGACCCAACCCGGTCTCATGGCCGGCACCCTGTCCAGCACTCCGTCCGCGTCGAGAAGCAGGCACCGCGCCCCGCGTCCCTGGGCATCCTCCGCCCGGGTCTCGAGCGTCGGCATCGTCTCCGGCGGCGACACCCACATAACGGCGCGATCGGAGAGCAGCGATGCGTCGACCGATCCCTCTGGCGGGTTTTCGAGAAAGGGACGGGCTGCCTTTACAAGTGGCCGTGCTCCGTCGGAGCCGTAGTTTTCTACCAGCATGGCGGCGGACCGTCCCGTGGTGTGATAGGCGAGACTCGACTCCCCTTCGAGCAGGTGGACCGAGCCATGGGGTGCGAGGTGGGCTGCTGCCGAGACCCCGGCAATGCCACCACCGATCACCACGAAGTCGGTCACGGATTGACCACAACCCTGCCCACGGCTTTTCGATCGGCCACCCACTGGAGGGCGGCAGCCGCGTCTTCGAGGCTGTAGCGCTGCTGGATGATGGGGGCGAGGCGCCCCAGCTCCGCCCATTCGACTATTCGGGCGAAGTTGGCCCGGTGTGTCTCCGGTTCCTCGTTGGTGAAGCGCCCCCAGAAGACACCGACAATCGAGTTCCCCTTGAGAAGGGGGAGGTTGAGCGGGATTGAGGGTATGTCGCCTGCGGCGAACCCGATGACGAGCAGACGTCCTCCCCATCTCGTCGACCGAAGCACTTTCTCAGTCATGTCGCCCCCGACCGGGTCGTATACAACGTCGACCCCTGCGCCGTCGGTGAGGTCGTCGATGGCCTCCCGGATCGGGTCCCGGTCGTAACGAATCACATGATGTGCCCCTGCCCTGGTCGCAGCCTCGGCCTTCTCGTCAGAGGAGACGGCGGCGATCACGTCCGCACCGAGCGTGTTTCCGATCTGCACGGCCGCCATTCCGACACCTCCGGAGGCTCCGAGCACGAGAATGGTCTCACCAGAAGTGAGCTTGGCCCGGTCTACCAGTGCGTGATATGAGGTGCCGTATCCTCCCGGAAGAGTGCAGGCGATGTCGGCAGCGAGCGAGTCCGGGATCTTGGCGGCGTTCTCGGCCTTGACGACGGCCTTGTCGGCCAGGGCACCATGGAAGGTGAACCCGGTGACACGATCACCAGGTGAGAGTCCGTCTGCCTGGTTGGCCACTACCACCGTGCCTGCCAGCTCGTATCCCGGTGCGAAAGGGGGTTCGGGTCGTATCTGGTATTCACCTCTGACCATGAGCGTGTCGGCAAAGTTCACCGCCGTGGCTTCCACTGCAACCAACACCTCCCCTGTTTCCGGCTCAGGGTCGGGAAGCTCCCCGACACGTAGGGATTCGATTCCTCCATAGTCGTCACATATGAGCGCTCGCATGACGGGCCAGACTATGACGGACGCGTCGCGTCTGCTTCTGACACAATCGAACTCGTGCCCGTAGAGCCACCTCCCTCGCGCTTCGACTTGCCTGATCCGAGGAACGCCGAAGGTGACGTCGTCGCCGTGGGAGGAGACCTGGAGCCTGGAACGATTTTGCAGGCCTACCGAAAAGGCATGTTCCCGATGAACCTCTCCGACGGCGACCTGGCCTGGTGGTCTCCGGTCGATCGGGCGATCATCCCCCTCGACGGTCTGCGGGTCACACGCTCTTTGCGGCAGTCGACCCGGCGCTACATGGTGTCGGTGGACGAGGACTTCGAGTCGGTCATCGAAGGGTGTGCCTACGCAGACCGTCCCAACGGGTGGATCACCGACGAGTTCATTGACGCGTACACCGAGCTTCACCGTCTCGGCTGGGCCCACTCGGTCGAGGTCTGGGATTCGGAGGGAAGTCTCGTCGGGGGACTCTACGGTGTGAGTATCGGAGGTTTGTTTGCAGGCGAGTCGATGTTTCATGTCACACGGGACGCATCCAAAGTCGCGTTGGTCCATCTGGTGGTCGTGATGAACCAGGGTGGAGCCCTACTCGACGTGCAATGGCAGACTCCGCACCTGGCCTCATTGGGAGCGATCGTCATCGGTCGTGATGAGTACCTGCGTCGCCTCCCAGAGGCACTCTCAGTCCCCGGACCCTTCTCCATGTTCGATGGTTAAAGTCGCTGCCGTGCTTCGGGAAGCAGGATGACGCGGACCCTCGTCGCCGGAATCGACCTCACGACCATGGGTCGGCGGGTCGCCGATCGCGCCCGGATTCTCGCCGAGGAGGGCGACGGCACAGTGGAGCTAGTGCACGTGCTCGAACCCGTCGGGGAGGCCATGATCGGCCCCGGTCTTGCTCGTCTGATCCGGGAGCATGCCACCAACGAGGCAGAGAAGATCGCAGACTGGCTCCGGCAGCGCACGGACGTCGAGGTGAAACTGGAGGTTGTCAAAGGATCGCCCGCCTGGGAGCTGGCATCGCGGGCGAAGAAGGCCGATCTCATTCTCCTCGGATCGTCGACCGTCGACGCGTTCGCGGCCGGTCCAACTACGAGACGTGTGGCTCACATGGCCCTGAGCGACGTTCTAGTGGTGCGGCGCCAACCACGGGTTCCCTATCGCAGGATCATTGCCGCGGTCGATTTCTCCGAGTCGTCCCGGGTGGCGGTGGAGAGCGCTCTGTCCATGAGCTCCGAGGCCGAGGTGACCGTGCTCTACTCGCTTCCCTCACACTTCGACTCCCTACTCGCTGAGGCCGGGCTTTTCCGGGAGGAGATGGACGCCTCACGTGGCGAGCGGCTCGAGCTGGCCAGGGATCGCATGTTGGAGTTCACCCAGGAGTGGAATGGCAAGGTGCGCACGATGGTCGCCGACGGCCCGCCCGCGGAAACCATCGACGAGTCGGTGCGCCGAAGGGGCGCCGACCTCGTGGTCGTCGGGAGTCGTGGGGCAACGGCGACGCGGATGGTCCTTCTCGGCAACGTGGCGGAGGGTCTCGTCGGCAACGCCCCTTGCGATGTTCTCATCGCCCGGGCCCAGGCAAACTTCCGCCGCCCCTAATCGTCAGGTGGATGCCAGGGCTTGTCTGAGAGCCCGGGCGACGTAGACCTTGGCCAGGTGGGTTTTGTACTCCTCAGACCCATAAAGGTCTTCGAGGACGGTGACGTCATCGACGGCTCTTTCGGCTGCCTCGCGGATGGCTTGCTCGGAGCCGTCGGTTCCGATGAGGGCCCCGGCGACTGCTTCCGCCAGTTGGGCTTTCGTGCCTACACCTGTCAGGGCGACCCTGGCGTCTGCAATGGATTTGTTGGACTTCTTCACCCAGGCGGCGGCGCCGGCCACCGCGTAGTCGGAGTGGCCACCCCGTCGGCCCAGCTTGTCGTACGCCGATCCCTCCCCGGGTCCACTCTTCGGCAAACGGATGGCGGTGAGAATCTCATCGGGCTCCAGGGCCGACGTGAGCGAGTCCACGAAGAACTCGGATGCGGGGATCTCGCGTGTCCCCGACGACGACCTCGCGATCATCACCGCTCCACAGGCGAGGGCCCCGGCCGGCTGGTCGGCGGCAACGTCGGCATGGGCGAGAGCCCCACATGTCGTGCCCCGGTTCCGCACCTGCACATCTCCCGTAAGGGCCGCCGCCGTCGACAGCGCAGCGGCATTCGACTGGATGAGGTCGTGAGACGACGTCGTGGCATGTCTGACCAGCGCTCCGACTTCGATGTGGTCGCCCTTGTCCTCGATCGTGTCCAGATCCGGGATCCTGGCGATGTCCACGACGACAGCAGGGGAGAAGAGACGCATCTTCATCAGGGGAATGAGGCTCATCCCCCCGGCCATCACCTTGGCGTCGTCTCCGAGGGCGTCAAACGCCTCATCGAGAGTCGCGGGCGCCACATAGTCGAATGCTCTGGGATACATATGCGCTCAGGCCTCCCGGTGTTCCCAGTCGGGTGGCGGAGGCTCCACGCCCCGCATCCTGGCTCCCGCGTACTCGATCGCCCTGACGATGTTGTGATAGCCCGTGCACCGGCACAGGTTGCCCTCAATGCCGTGGCGGATCTCATCTTCGGTCGGGTCATCGTTCTCGGCGAGCAGAGCGGAGGCCGACATGATCATTCCCGGTGTGCAGAATCCGCACTGGAGGCCATGCCGCTCCCAAAATCCCTCCTGGACGGGATGGAGGTCGCCGTCTTCGGCGAGGCCTTCGATGGTGGTGATGTTGGCCCCTTCTGCCTGGACGGCGAACATCGTGCAGGACTTGACCGCTTCACCATCCACGTGAACCGTGCAAGCACCGCAATATCCGGTCTCACAGCCGACATGGGTTCCGGTGAGCCTGAGATGCTCACGGATGAAGTGGACGAGAAGGGTGCGGGGCTCGACGTCCGCGTTGACCTTCCTGCCGTTGACCTCCATCGAAACTTCCATTCAGGACCTTCTCGCTAGACGGGCTCAGGAACATATCAATATTGCCCGCCCGTGTGCCAAATCAGAGCCTTGTCGGACGTGGGACACTCAGGTCCCGGTGGCGTCCTGACTTCCGGAGGTCCTCAGCCGGCCCTGGAAGCCGCTTTCGCCAGCGCCCGGCTTACGAACACCGGCAGCATCCTTTTGCGGTATTCGGCGCTGGCATAGGTGTCTCCCATTACGTCGTCGCCGACGACTTCAAGGGCTGTCTGCGCGGCTTCCTTGACGTTCTCCTCGGTGACCGGGTTGCCCTGGAGGGCATCGGCGACCGGATCGAGGACGACCGCCTTCGGGGTAAGGCCGCCCACCGCCACTCGAGCCGAGGTGCAGGTTCCATCGTCGTCGAGGTCCACCGTGGCGCACGCACCGACCACGGCATAGCGCGAAGCCGGGTTGAACATCTTGGCGTATGCCGACCCAGTCCTTCCGGACTCGGAGGCCACTTCGATGGCGGTCAGGATCTCGTCTTCTTCCAACGCTGACTCGAACATGCCGGTGAAGAAGTCATCGGCTGCGATCTCCCTGGTCCCGTTCTTGGACTGGGTCTTCATCGTGGCGCCGAGAGCCGAGAAGACGGTCGGCAGGTCGGATGCCGGGTCGGCGTGGGCGACGTTGCCTCCAACTGTGCCCCGGTTCCGCACCTGTGGGTCCCCGATCATCGACGCGGCCTCTCTGAGGCCCGCCGGGAAGGCATCGTAGTCTTGGGCTTCCACCACGGCATGCGTCGTCAGGGCACCGATGCTGAAGCCGCCGTTCTTCGAGATCCCGCGCAGGTCATCGAGGTGTCCGATATCCACAAGCGCGGCTGGCGCGGTTAAACGGATCTTCATCATCGGTAGGAGGCTGTGGCCGCCTGCGATGAACCGTCCTCCGGTCTCTGCCTTCAGATCTAGTGCCTGCTCGACGGAGTCAGCCCGTACGTAGTCGAAAGGTCTGGGATACATCATTCACCTCCGCCGTTTGCAGCGACGATCGCGTCGCTGAGTTTCTCGGCTGTCAGCGGCATGTTCAGGTGCCTGACACCTAATGGGGCCAGAGCGTCCAAAACGGCGTTGGAGACGGTCACCGTCGCCGCGATCGTGCCCATCTCGCCGGCACCTTTCACCCCTAGAGGGTTGTGCGGCGATGGTGTCTCGATACGATCCACCTCTATCGATGGGAACCCGTCTGCGCGGGGCACGGCGTACGACAGCATGGACCCCGAGAGGAGTTGTCCGTCGTCGTCGTAGATGCCGTGCTCCCAAAGGGCCTGGCCGATGCCTTGGGCTATACCGCCGACAATCTGGCCTTTGACGATCATCGGATTGATGACGTTGCCGACATCGTCCACCGCAAAGTACTTCTGTACTTCGACCTCGCCGGTCTCCCGGTCGATCTCCACCTGAGCCACGTGTGCGCTGTTGGGGAAAGTGAAGTTGGCCGGGTCGTAGAACGAGGTCGCCTCCAATCCGGGCTCCATCCCTTCCGGAAGGTCGTTCGCGGTCGTCATCGCGAACGCCAGCTCGGCGAAGGATTTCTTGGTGCCTGGAGAGCCGGCCACGTAGACCGCTCCCTCATCCTGGTCGTAGACCATGTCGTCGACCGAAGCCTCCAGCATGTGGGCGGCCAGTTCCTTCAGCTTGGTCCGCACCTTGACCGCGCTCTGGACGAGAGCACTCCCGCCAACGGCGGCACTCCGGCTCCCGTATGTCCCGACTCCGTACTGGATGCGGTCGGTGTCGCCGTGAATGATCTCGATGTCCTCCATCGGGACGCCGAGTTCATCGGCGACAATCTGGGCGAAGGTCGTTTCGTGGCCCTGGCCGTGCGCATGGGAGCCCGTGAACGCCGATATCTTTCCGGTCGGGTGAACCCGTATGCTTCCGCTCTCGAACAGACCGATGGCGGCTCCGAGGCCTACCGCCGCCGTCGAGGGAGCAGGTCCGCTTGCCTCGATACAGCTGGCGAAACCGATGCCGACCAATCGGCCTTCGGCTCTTGCCTTCTCCTGCTCTTCCCTCAGTTTCTTGTACTCGGATAGCTCCTCGATCTTGTCGAACAGCTTCGGGTAGTCTCCGCTGTCGTACTGGAGAGCCAGCGGCGTCTGATAGGGGAACTCATCCGGCTGAATCAGGTTCTTGCGACGCAGCTCCACCGGGTCCATGTCCAATTCCTTGGCTGCGAGGTCGACGATGCTCTCCAGGAGATAGCTCGCCTCGGGCCGACCGGCTCCCCGGTAGGCGTCGACCGGCACCGTGTTGGTCATGGTCCCGTACGCCTCACCGAAGATCGTCGGGATCTTGTAGACGCCCGACAGCAGGGTCACATATAGCGCTGTGGGAATCAGCGGTGCGAATGTCGACAGATAGGCGCCCATGTTTGCCCAGGTGGTGACATGCAGGCCGGTGAACGTAGCGTCGTTGTTCACCCCCAGCTTGGCGACGCTCACATGATCGCGTCCGTGGCGGTCGGTGAGGTACGACTCCGCACGGGTCGAGACCCATTTCGCCGGCCGGTTCACCTGCCGTGACACCCAAGGGACGATGACTTCCTCCGGGTAGTGGAAGATCTTGCTTCCAAACCCGCCGCCCACGTCGGGGGAGACCACACGCAGCTTGTGCTCGGGAATGCCAAGTGTGAATGCTCCGAGCAACAGTCTGATGGTGTGGGGGTTCTGGCTGGTGGTCCACACGGTCATGTGCTCATCGAACGAGTCCCACTCAGCGACGCAGGCCCGGGGTTCCATCGCGTTGGGTATGAGCCTCTGGTTTACGAGCTCCAACTCGATCACATGGTCGGAGTTGGCGAGCGCCTCGTTGGTGGCGTCCTCGTCACCGAGCGGCCAGTGGTAACTGACGTTGGAGTCCATGTCGTCGTGGACGACCGGCCAGTCACCCGCCGGCTGGCGGGGGTCGATGACCGCCGGAAGCGGCTCGTAGTCCACGTCTATCAGGTCGAGGGCATCCTCGGCGATCTGTGGCGTTTCGGCCACCACGACCGCTACCTCGTCACCGACGTGTCGAACCTTGTCGATGCTCACCGGATGATGGGGCGGGGTCTCGCACCCTTCGAAGACCCATCCGCAGGGAAGCGTGCCGGCGCCTCCGTCGACGAGGTCCTGTCCGGTGAATATTGCGATGACACCCTCGAGCGCCTCCGCCTCGGAGGTGTCGATGCCCTTGATGTTGGCGTGCGCCAGGGGACTCCGCTTGATGGCAATGTGGACCATCCCGGGGAGGGAAAGATTGGCCACGTACTTGCCGTGACCCTGGAGGAAACGAGGGTCTTCGACACGCTTGACCGCCGTGCCCATGTACTTGCTCATGATTGACCTCCCATCTGGGCGGCCGCTGTCTTGACCGCCTTCACGATGTTCTGGTAGCCGGTGCACCGGCAGAAGTTGCCTTCCAGGCCGTGGCGAATCTCCTCGTCGCTGATGGAAGAATTGTTCTCAGCGAGCTTGACCGAGGCCATGATCATGCCCGGGGTGCAGAATCCGCACTGGAGGCCGTGCTCGTCCCAGAAGGCCTGTTGCATAGGGTGGAGTTGGCCGTTGGATGCCAGTCCCTCGATGGTGGTGACACTGGCTCCGTCTGCCTGGACTGCGAGAACTGTGCACGACTTGACTGCCATCCCGTCCATGTGGACCGTGCATGCTCCGCATTGGCTGGTGTCGCAACCGACGTTCGTCCCGGTAAGACCCAGTTCATTGCGCAGGAAATCGACCAGGGTGACCCGGGGTTCGACATCCCTCTCCTGAGTCTCGCCATTGACTTCGATGCTTACTTTCAAGGCTCCTCCTCGTATCGAAAGACCAGCTCGACGGGTCCTATCAGTGCCTTTACGGATCACCGGGCCAAAGGGTTCGGTGACCACTCGAGCCCTGCGGACCACATGCGAGCCCTCGAGATCCGTCTCCTCGCGGAGCCTACACAAAGGCCCCTGACCCGTGCGGGCAGATGCGGGGAGTCTCTCAGACGACCGCCGGGAGCCTGACACGGAAGGTGGTTCCGGTGGTGTCGCTGCTCACAGTGATGTCACCGCCGGCGCGGTTGACCAGGGTGTGAACCGTATGGAGACCGAGCCCGGTGCCCTTACCGGGCTCCTTGGTGGTGAAGAATGGATCAAAAATGCGGTCGATTCGCTCGTCGGGGATGCCCGAACCGGTATCGCTCACCTCGACCAGGACATGGTCGCCATCGTTGCGGGCGACGATGCTGAGCTTGCCGTGTTCTTCCATGGCGTCGGCGGCATTGTCGATGAGGTTGGTCCATACTTGGTTGAGGTCGCGTCCGGGGACTTCGACCTTTTGCAGGTCTTCGGCGATGTCCACGGTCACCTCTACGTTCTTTAGTTTTCCTTTGAGGAGGATCAGGGTGTCGCGTAAGCCCTCACTCAGATCTAGCTCCTGGACGGGTGCCTGGTCGAGATACGAATAGTCCTTGACGACACGCACCAGCTCTGAGATCCGTCGGGCGCCTATCCCGATCTCGCCGATCACCTGCTCGGCCGCCGTCCTCAACCCCAGCCAACGTGCGAAATGGGTGGCCAGGTCTTCTTCCATTCCGCTGGTGGCCCGTTCCAGGCTGTCGGGGTCCCAGCCGGCATCGACCAGGGCTGGGGCCAAATCCCAGGCGTCCCCGACACCCTTGGTTTCTAGCCAGCTCGCCACCGCGTCCTCTCGATCACCCCGTTCCAGAACGGACAAGGACGAAGCAGGCTCGGGCACGGCGAGATCTCTCTCGCCCATGAGTGCTCTTGCCATGACTACAGCCTCCTCGCCGAGGGCCTCGTAGAGGCGGGTCAACTCGGAGGTGCTGCGAGCAACAGCCGCGGCGGGGTTGTTGAGCTCATGCATCAGCTGGGCAGCCATGCGCCCGAGCGCGGCCATTCGCTCCTCATGGCGCAGGGTGTCTTCGATGTCACGCAGACGGTATGTGACCGTCTTGAACATCCTCCTCACCAGACGAGGATCCTGGAGCAGCTCCTCGAAGGCAGAGACCGGAATCCGGATGACACGGGACTCCTGAGAGGCGGTCACCGTTGCCGTGCGCGGTGCTTGATCGAGAAGTGCCATCTCGCCCACGACCTCGCCGGGTCCGAGCCGGGCGAGGATGAGATCCTTGTCGCCGGTCTTCTTGGTGACCACGAACTCGCCATCCACGACGACATACATCTCCTCGGAACTGGTCCCCTCCTCGATGATGACCTCGTCCGGAGCGATGTCGAGTTGATGGGCCTTGTCACACACGTCGGACAACAACTCGTCGGGCAAGTCGCTGAAGTACGGAAGGCCTCGGAGGATCTCCGCCGTCGACGTCATAGGTCGGCTAGGTGTTGATGCACGAAGCGGATTGCGGTGGATCCCTCGCCGGTGGCGGTTGCGACCCGATGAGTTGACCCATGGCGAACGTCGCCGGCGACGAAGATCCCCGGCACGGAGGTTTCGAGCGGGAGCGGATCGCGATCTACGTTCCAGCCCTCCAACGAACCCAGGTCGCTACCGGCGAGCACGAACCCACGGTCGTCGAGTTGCACCAGGTCGTGCAACCAGTCGGTGTGGGCGCGTTGTCCTATGAATATGAAAAGGGCACCTGCCTTGAGCTCCTGTTCCTCCTTGGTGTCCCGGTCCCGGATGAGGATCGACTCGAGATGGGTGTCGCCCCGAGCCTCGACGACCTGACTGCGAGGGAGGAGTGAGACGGACTCATTGGCCGCGAGGTTGTCGATGAGATATTTGGACATGCTCTGGGTCAGGTCGTGGCTTCTGATGATGATGGTCACCGAGTCGGTGAAGCGCGTCAGGAAGAGAGCGGCCTGTCCGGCGGAGTTGCCACCCCCGACGACGAACATGGGCTGATCCCTGTGGTTGGCCGCTTCGATGTTCGACGTTCCGTAGTAGACACCGGCACCGGTAAGCCTGTCGAGCCCCTCGGCGGTCAGGCGGCGGTACTCGACACCGCTCGTGATGATGAGAGCTTTTGCGGTGATCTCACTGCCATCGGCGAAATGAACGATCTTGTAGGGGTCCTTGCGTTCGATCCTCTCCACGGTGGCCGGCACCAGGATCTCCGCCCCGAGTCGGGTCGCCTGCGAGTAGGCGCGGCGGGCGAGGTCGGCGCCGCTGATTCCCTTGGGGAATCCGAGATAATTCTCGATGAGTGTCGACTGGGCCGCCTGGCCTCCAGGCGCGGAAGCCTCGATGAGGAGCGTCTTCAGGCCTTCCGATGCGCCGTAGACGGCGGCGGCCAAACCGGCCGGTCCGGCCCCGACGATGGCCACGTCGTAGGCGGGCTCGCTGGCACGCCTCTGGAGGCCAACACGTTCGGCTACTTCGTCGGTAGTCGGCTTTTTGAGTGGTTCTCCCTCCGGGAGCAACACCAGAGGCAGATCAGACAACGACGCACCGGCCGACTTCATTAGCTGCTCGGCTTCCTCGTCCACGTCGATCGTCACCGACTTGTAGGGGATCTGGTTCATCGCCAGGAACGCCTTGAGCTCGAACGCCTCCCTGGACCACTCCTGTCCGATCACCCTCAGACCCTCGAAGGTCGGGCGGTAGCCGGCCTGCCAGTCGCTCAACAGATCGTCGAGGATCGGGTAGAGCTTCTGATCGGGTGGATCCCATGGCTTCATGATGTAGTGATCGAGCCCGACGTCGTTTATCGCACTAATGGCAGCTTCGGTATCGGCGTATGCGGTGAGCAGCGCCTTCTTGGTGTTGGGGAAGGATTCGAGTGAGGCCCGCAGAACATCGACGCCGGTGACTGTTGGCATCCGCTGGTCTGCGAGGATCAAGGCCAGGGGAGTGTCCCGAAGCTTCAGGTCCTCGATGACATCGATGGCTTCCTGACCTCCGGTGGCTCCAAGGATCTGATAGTCAGATGCGTACCGCGCCCGGAGATCTCGCTGTACTGCCCGTAGTACCTCGGGCTCGTCGTCTATAGCGAGGATGACGGGGCGGCGTTCGGTCACTTGACGAGGACTTGGTCGGCAAAGCAGTAGCGCCAGAACTCAAGAGGCTCTAAAGACTGGACGAGCGGGTGCCCGTGCTCCTCCCAGTGTTTGCGAGCATGGCGGTTCTTGGAGCTGTCACAGCAGCCAACAGTTCCGCAGATGAGACAGGACCGCAAATGGACCCAGGTGTCGCCCATCTCCACGCAGCGGTCGCACACGTCAGACGTCGGATCAGCAACCTTCTCGAGTTGCTCAAAGTGCTCACAGTGGTTCGCCATAGAGTTGTTCAATCCCAACGGACAATCGGTTTCAGTGTCGACACTCTAGAAGGCACGGCAGAGGCCGGCATCCGCGACAGCCAGTGGGTCACGATGATCTGGGATCATATGCGTATCGTGACCCCCTGTTGCATCCGCCGAACGAAGGGCGCTGGTAATCAGTCATGGACATAGGTCGTATCACGCCGCCACGGCTGCGGACCCAGGAGCAAGAGGCGGAGAGAACCGCCACGTGGCTGGAGCTGTTCTACGACCTGGCCTTCGTCGTGGCCGTCGCAGTCCTCTCCGCCAGGCTGCTCGGAGATATCACCCTCGTGGGTGTCGCCTCCTTCTTTGCATACTTCGCGTTGCTCTGGTGGCTCTGGGCGAGTCATACCTACTACGCCGACCGTTACGACACCGACGACCTGATCTACCGCGTTCTTGCCGCAGCGCAGATGGCCACGATCGTGGTGGTGGCGGCTGCCCTGAGCGGAGAGACACAGTCGACTGCCGCATTCGCCACCGGATATGCACTCGCCCGGATCCTCCTCGTGATCATGTACACGAGGGCGTACCGCCACGTCCCGAAGACCCGCGACCTGGTGCGCGGGTATCTCATCGGCTTTGGCATCGCCGCCGCCGTGTGGACGGCGGCGATCTTCGTTCCCGAGAGTCTGAGATTCGCCCTCTGGGTTGTCGCACTCACCATCGACCTCGCCACCCCTTGGGTCATGCGCAAAGAGCAGGCCAAGGTGCCCCTGGACGTCTCCCATCTCCCGGAGCGATTCGGTCTCTTCACCATCCTCGTCTTGGGTGAGTCGATAGCGGCTGTTGTCGCGGCCGTGACCCACAGCGGGTGGGCTCCGGCCTCAGTTCTGGCGTTGATCGCGTCGATCGGGATCGCTACGACATTCTGGTGGCTGTACTTCGACAACGCCCGGGGTGGCATCGTGCGCAGAGACGCTTCCGTCCGCCGCACCTGGCGGCCCACCGGGTGGATCTACACGCACTTGCCGCTGGCAGCGGCGCTCGCTGCGCTCGCTGTTGCGATGGAGCGCGCCACCGACGAGTCAGTCGGAGGCACACTCCATGTAGCTGACCGATGGCTCCTCCTGGGATCGGCGAGCCTTGCGCTGGCCTCTCTCGCGATGGTGCAGTTCGCCTCCTCGACCGGCCCCGAGGATCTACAGAGTCGCGGTATCGTGATCAACCGATTTCTTGGAGTGGTGGTGCTGGTCGCATTCGGATTCTTGACGGATGTACGACCGGTGTGGATGCTGGTGGCCGTCCTCGGAGTTGGCATCGCCGAGTTGATAGGAGACATGGCGGTGTCGGGGAGTCCTGAAGCCGAGTTTGAAAGTGAGAGAATGAAATGACTCAAGACACCGAACCAACGATTCGTGACGATCCGGAGAATCATCGATACGTGGTGGAGATCGATGGCGAGGTGGTCGGATTCGCAGAGTATCACCTGAGAGGTGGGCGCCACTTCTTCGTTCACACCGAGGTCGATGACGAACACACCGGTCGCGGCCTCGGGACTGCTCTTGTGAAGGGCGCTCTCGACGACGTCCGGGCAGCCGGGGGAGCGGTGGTGCCGCTCTGCCCGCTGGTTGCGTCCTACATAAAGAAACACCCCGAGTACGGAGATCTCGTCGACCAGGAGATCGTCGAGAGAATCGATCGCGCCCGTGAGCGCGACGACTGATCGGATCAGATCAGACGTCGAAGCTCAGTGAGAATGTGCCAGGAGTCATCTCGACTTTATCGAGCATGGCATTCAACTCGGCGTGGAAGTCGTCGAGCATCGTGTCGGTGTGACCCGGATCGTGATGGAAGGTGACCAGGCGCTTCACCTCAGCGAACTCGGCGTAGGCCGCCAGATGGGAGAGCGAAGTGTGGCCCCACCCGATGCGTTGCGCATACTCGTCGTCGGTGTACTGAGCATCGTGGATGAGGACGTCGGCACCTTCTGCTAGGGCGAGCCCGGAGGTCCATGAGGGATGGTCTGGGAACCGCTGAGTGCCTAGAGCTGGCTCGTGGTCGGGAATGTAGGAGAGGGCTCTCGTATCTTCGGTCAGACGGTATCCGAGCGTCGAGCCGGGATGAGTGACCAAATCCGCCTGGACGCGTACGGAATCGATATCGAATTCACCGGGAAGTACGTCGTGAAACTCCACATTGGGGAGGTCACGGACCCGAACCGGAAACAGCGGTGGTGACAGATATCGGGAGAGCCGGTCTCGGAGCGATCGGGTAGTGGAGATGGGACCCCATATGTGGACTTCGACATCGGGGTCGAGGAGAGGGCTGAAGAAGGGGAGCCCTTGTACGTGGTCCATGTGGAGGTGGCTCAGGAGAATGTCGATGCGCTGCTTCTCCTCGCACTTCGGTCCCAGGGTTCGTATCCCGCTCCCGGCGTCGAGTATGAGTTTGGCCCCGGAAGATGTGGTCAGCTCCACCGACGAGGTGTCTCCCCCGTATCGGACGGTTTCGGCTCCGGCGGCGCTAAGTGAACCGCGAGTGCCCCAAAGTCTCGCCTTCAAGCCTGGATCTCCCAGAACGTGGCACAGACACCGAGGAAGCGAGCCCCCTGGCCCTCTATGGGTAGCGCCGAGATCTCGACGTCGCGCCAGACCCCGTCGAGCCCACAGAACCTGATCTTCCCATGGACGGGCGCCCGTTCGATGAGTGCCGCCACGACAGGCATCTCCTTGTCGGATAAGGGGCGGCCGTCGAGATCGGTGGTGCGGAACATGTCTGCGAGCTGCTCGGCGCGTAACGGTCCTGCGTCGTCGAACTGCACTCCGAGCAGACGCTCGGCGGGCTCGTTGTAGTAGATGAGATTGCCCTCGGCGTCCATCATCCAGATGGGTATCGTCAGATAGCTGGCCAACTGGCGCAGCAGGATCATCTCCACCGGTCGCTGTTCGCGCATCGGGGTCAAACTAACCGCGTTGGGAGCCATGTGTTTGGCGAACCTGCATTTCGGCGCAGCCCCGCTGCATTCTGGACACGAACAGGCTGTATATTCGGGGACGAGGCTTTAAGTCGGGTCTTCGGACTCAGAGGGCGGAGGCATACGCGCATGCAGTGGTCAGCGGGTGATCGACGAAACACCCGGAAAGGGTTATCAGGCTCCCTTCCCATGTTCTCACGCGTAGCTACGCACGGAGTGAGTAGCGGGTCATGACCGACACACGACAGGCGAGTCTCGATCGTTTTGTCCCTTCGATCGCCATTGGATGGGACTTCGAGGCTCCGGAACTGATCTGTCGAGAACTGGAGGCGAGCCTCTGTTTCATCGACATATCAGGGTTCACCAGCCTCTCTGAGCGTCTGGCGCAGCGGGGCAGGATCGGCGCCGAGGAGTTGACCGATGTTCTCAACCATGTGTTCTCCGGAATGCTGGAGATCGCCTATCTTCACGGCGGCAACCTCCTCAAGTTCGGTGGGGATGCTCTCCTGCTGATCTTCAAGGAGGATGATCACGAGATTCGGGCCGGCAGTGCTGCTGTCGAGATGCGGCGGGTCCTCAAGGAGGCTGAGAACTACGAAACCTCCGTCGGACGGCTTCGCCTGCGAATGTCGGTTGGAATCCACTCGGGCATCATGCATCTGTTTCGGGCCGGCGACGTCCACGACGAGCTCCTCGTGGCGGGCCCCGGAGCCAGCAAGACCACCCAGATGGAGGGTACGGCCGATGCCGGCGAGATCGTGATCAGCGGCGAGACGAAAGCCGCTCTACCACCTGATTCGGCGGAGGTCAGCAAAGAGGCAGGGTGGTTGCTGAAGTGGAGAACCCCACGCTGTGAGCTGATGCCAATCGTGGAGCGCGAGCTCGCCGATCCCGTTGTTGTCGGGGCCTGGGTCACGCCGCTGCTGCGTGACTACCTTTCGGCTACCCATCCCGAGCCGGAACATCGCATAGCCGGGGTCGCTTTCATCCGGATCAGCGGATTCGACGGCGTACTGGCTGAACACGGGCCCGAGGAGGCCGCGCAGCGGCTGCACGAGACTGTCTCGGTCATACAACAGGCTGCCTACGAAGAGGGAGTCACCTTCCTCGGCACAGACATCAACGCAGACGGGGCGAAGGTGATCCTCGTTTCCGGAGTGCCCTTCTCCCAGGAAGAGGACGAGGGACGGTTGCTGCGGGCAGTGCGGCGGATCGTCGACAACCCGACCGAATTGAACACCCATATCGGAGTCAATCAGGGTCATGTCTTCGCCGGTGAGATCGGCACCGACTATCGATCCACCTACACCATCATCGGCGACACGGTGAACCTGGCAGCCCGCCTGGCGGCAGCGGCTCCTCCGTCCACGGTCTATTCCACGGCAGGCATCCTCGACAACTCGGGCATCCTGTTCGACTCGGATCCCATCGAGCCCTTCTATGTGAAAGGCAAGGAAGAACCCGTCTATGCCTACTCCGTGGGGGCCGAGGTGGGCGAACGGCAGGTCGAGACCGACGGCGAGCTTCCGTTCGCAGGCCGCGGTGAAGAGCTCTCCCGGGTGACCAATGCGATATGGGAGACCATCAGTGGCACAGGCTCGGTGTTGACCATCGTCGGCGACGTCGGCTCAGGAAAGAGCCGTCTCATCAGGGAAGCCTGCCTCATCTGCACTGCGGTGAGGACGATCATGGTCCGCTCCGAGTCGTACGGCACGGCTACTCCCTATCGGCCGTTACGGGACGTGTTCCGTGGTCTTCTCAATATCGACCGCACCGACCAGGAGACCATGGCCGAGGAACTCCGGTCCCGCGTCGCCGATATCGCTCCAGAATTAGTCGATCATCTTCCCTTCATCGGGGACGTGACCCACATCGAAGTGCCGTCTACGGAGACCGTCGACGCCATCGAGCCTCGTTTCCGCCCGGACCGCTTGGCAGATGTCGTGATCTCACTGATGGAGAAACTCCTGGACGAGCCCACCGTCTTCGACCTGGACGATGCTCAGTGGATGGATGATGCCACGGCTCACTTGATGGGACGGATCGCCCAGGCGTCGGAGAATCACCCCTGGACCGTTCTCGTGAGCCGACGGCGCGGGGATGAAGGCTTCATGCCGTCGAACGGGACCGTGATCGAGCTGGGCGGACTCGAGCCCGAAGAGGCGGAGTCCCTGGTCATCGAGGCGACCGCGGCGGCGCCGTTACGACCCCACGAGGTCGATGCCATCGTGGCCCGGTCCGGGGGCAACCCCCTCTTCCTCCACGAGATCCTCCAGGTCGTCCGTGATACCGGAAGCGTGGAGCAACTTCCCGAGTCTCTGGGCAGCGTGGTCAGCACGAGCATCGACGCCCTGCCCCCGTTGAGCCGCAGCATCCTCCGGTACTGCTCGGTCCTGGGCCGAAGCTTCCGCATCTCGATCGTCCAGACGATCCTCAGAGAGGACGGGATCGAACTGGACGCCACGACCAGACAGAGTCTGCGGCGATTTCTGGTTCCAGACGGCAAAGGGCGACTGCGTTTCACCAACGCGGTGATCCGCGATGTCGCTTACGACGGTCTGTCCTTTCGACGACGCAAAGAGCTCCACTTGCGCGCAGCTAAAGCCTTCGAGAAGTCGGTAGACGATCCCTACACCATCGCTGATCTGCTGTCCCTTCACTTCTCGATCGGCGGCGACGCAGAACGCGCCTGGCACTACTCACGCGTGGCGGGAGATCAGGCCCGCGACGCCTACGCCAACGTCGAGGCTGCGGCGCACTACGCACGCGCGCTCGAGTCGGCGCGTCGGCTCGACGAGGTAACCGATTCCGAGCGCGCCGAGGTCTGGGCGAGGCTGGGAGATGTCCGGGAGCAGGCTGGTCTCTTCGAGTCAGCCCTCGAGGCATATAGGAGGGCATACCGGCTCCAGGACGACGCGGTTGCTCGTGCCGAACTCATGCTGAAAAGGGCGGGTGCTCGTGAACGAGCCGCCCAGTATTCGATGGCTCTCAGAGAAACCACCCGCGCCAAGCGTCTTCTAGAGGAGGCTTCGTCGACCGAGGCGCAGTCGCTCGCGGCTAGGGCTCAGGCTTTCTATGCACTCGTGAGGATGCGCCAGGGCCGGCCGGTACAAGCTCTACGCACTGCCCGTGCCGCGGTAGACGAGGCCGACGAAGCGAACTCGAACATGGCGCTGGCCAGAGCCTACGGAGTCATGGCTTGGGCCCATTTGATGATGGACGAGCCCGGCGCCGAAGCCCTATGGCAAAAGGCCCTGGATCTCTATGAGAAGGAGGGAGACCTGGTCGGCCAGGGTTACATGAACAACAACCTGGGTGGTCTGGCCTACTTCGAGGGAAGATGGGAAGAGGCGCTCGCTTATTACGAGCGCAGCCGCGACCTCGCCGAGCGTTTGGGCAATGCCGTAGACGTCGGAGTGGCCGAGGGCAATATCGGTGAGGTATTGGTCAAGCAAAACAAGTTCGACCTGGCCGAGCCCCAGTTGAGGCGAGCCGTTCGTGTGGCTCGAGCCAGTGGCGACGCTTTCAGTGTCGTCTTCGCCAACCTTCAGCTCGCACGGATCTTCATCGAGCGGCAGGATCTCCCCGAGGCCGAGGATCTCCTCAACCGCTCGCGTCAAGAGGCGCTGTCTCTGGATATGAAGGGACCCGCCTACGAGGCAGCCATCTATCTAGCTGACCTAAAGGCACGCCGTGGTGAACCTCGAGAGGCTCTCGAGTTGCTCGATCGTGCGGAGCATGAGGCAGGCGAGGAGGCGTCCATCTTCGCCGCCACCGCCGACCGTGTGCGCGCCCTGGCTTTGGCCGCAACCGGTGAAACATCTGAAGCCATCAGTATTGCGGGGGCGGCTCTCGATGCCGCTCGGGCCCGCAGCCTCGACTACGAAGTCGCCATGCTCCTGCACTGCAAGGCGGATCTGATGGAGAACGACGACGCCGAAACCGCTGCAGAGCTGCGCGCCGAAGGCGATGAAATCATCAACCGCTTAGACATCCGCCCCCTAGAACCTGTCTAGGGGGCGGAGTCTCAGCCTCGGTTGTGTCTAGCTCGATTTAACGGAACTGCGGGTCCTCGAACTCGAAGTACACCACGGTCTGCTGAACACCAGCGGCGTTCTCTTCCTCAGAGACCTTGCATGCCGTGGACTGGGCGGTCACTTCATCGCCCCATTCGTCTGTGAGCGTGTCCGTGACTCCCTCGAGCGACGGATACTCGTCGTCTTCCAGCTCTTCGTTGAACTGGTCCCCATCGTCTGAATGCTTGGGATCGACGGTGCACCATTGTATGTCCACGAACCCATCCCCACTGGGGTCGTACTCCAGAGGCTCGAAACTACCCGGGTCCGGATCACCATTTTCATCTAAGAAGACCTTCGTGAAGACGGCACGACCGGCGACCACTCCACCTTCCTCGCCGAAGTCAAGTGTCGTCTCCTCAGCTTGGTTGTTGATGAAGAACAAGCCTTGCTTCTTACCGTCGCAAGCAAGGTCCGGGTTGGAGTTGGTGAAGATCTGGCCCTTCGCTCCGGCAAAGATCCCGTCCTCCCCGAATAGGAGAGCGTCTTCTGTGCCGCCATCACAGTCAAATGTGACCAGCTGCACGTCGTAGCAGATGTTGATGTGGCTGAGTTTGTGGACTTGGCCACCGCTGCCCTTTTGTGGCGCACTCAGACCCTCGTCGGATCGGACGACCCCGGAATCCCCGTTGTCGTAGTCGTAGTGGTTGCTCTTCTTGCCACCGTTGGCCACAACGTCGTATGCGGCCATCCCGGACTCGACGCTGAACTCGAAGAACTCGTCATTCTCATCAACTGTGATCGTGATTTCCGTCCCATCAGGGTCGTTGCCCGTAATGGTCTGTTCTCCAGGTCTCGGGTTGTTGAGGTGCGCCTCCCAGCGCGCAGCCGACGGCCCACGGGCCTCGTCGTCTTCGAGGGAAATGAGATCATCATCGCATGCCCCGGATCCGCCGCCCCAGTCGACTTGCACGGCTTCCACTAGTGGGTGGTCGGCGTCATCATTATTGGTGTGGCTCGCGAACACCGGCAGAACGCCCACCAGCATTGCGATCACCGCCACCATTACCGAGACCCCGGACAGTGTCGCGATCTTGATGCGACCGTCCGATGAACGGAATTTCCTAAATACTCTCATGGCTGAAGCCATAGCTTGCCTCCCTCTTTGCCCCGATTTTCGGGTGCCTATCGATTGCGGCATACCAGGGTCCCCCACGCCCGCGCAGGCTGCCCCCTTGCTGCAGGTTTGTGGAATCTAGTCACATCGCTGCGGCGATGTGTGCGAAATCGCGAAAAATAGCCGAAGTGGCCTTTAAGGGCACTCATCGGGCAACCGGATCGGCTCGCAATCGGGTCTCCTCCAGCCACGCCTCGAGCTCAGGCATCGCCGTCTCGTAGCCTCGGGTGGCGACGGTGGCGGGGTCTCCGAATTCGAGCATTGAGACGCCGCGCATGTCTAGATCCAGATAGCAATCGGCCTGCCCGCTGCTCACCTGGGTGTCCCTCTCCAGCATCGAGGCGGTGATCATCGACCGCATCAACACCGCTGAAATCCGTGGATAGCGGGTCTTGCCAGAGCCGAACGAGGACCGTATGGCGTCCCAGCCGGAAACGGACAGCCCGTAGTCGGAGTGGGCTCCCGGGCCCCGTGGCGGCGCCACGTCCACCGCGACGAGGGGGCCCAGAGGTGACTTTGTCCGGGCTATGTCGATCGGGAGATTGTTGAGGACTCCGCCGTCGATGAGAAGCGAGTCACCGAAGGGAACCGGTGGCATGACCCCGGGTATGGCGCTGGTGGCGCGTATGGCCAACGCTATGGGACCCGAGTCGTGTATGTGGAGCCGGGAGTTGGTCAGATCGGTGGATGCCGCGAAGTAGGTGAGCCACAGGTCTTCAATGTCGCGATCGCCGAAGGTCGCCCTCGCCGAACGAGCGATGTTGCTTCCCTTGGTCAGCGACACGATGGGAAGCGTGTAGTCCAAGGCATTCGGAAAGTGCTGGTGGGCCCATTCGACGAGCTGGTCGGGGTCCATTCCGTTGGCTATGGCGCCCCCGATGATGGCTCCCATCGACGTCCCTCCCACCACGTCTACCGGCAACCCAAGTTCGGTCAGTGCCCTGTAGACGCCTATGTGGGCGAAGCCGCGGGCGCCGCCGCCACTGAGGACGAGGGTGTTCCCCCTTCCCACGCTCACACGCGCCAGGCGGGAGATGTCCGCCTCCGACGCCGGGGCGATGTTGAACACGTCGTCTGCTCCCAGGTCGTCGGCTAGCCGGGACGAGTCGGTGGGCACGGCGCCGCTGCTCCTCGTGATGACGGCTGTTCTCTTCACCGCTACCGGGCAGCCCCCGAGGATCGTGTTCAGTCGTTCGACCTCGTTCGAATCGAGATCCGGACTCACCACGATCAGGACGCGGTCTGCCATCCCCAACGTTCTCTGAGACCACGGTCCCGCCGAGTCACCAACCTCGATCACCAGGTGGTCGGCTTCGAGCTCCAGCTCGTGGACCATCCTCGACACGCGGATGTCGGCGACCTCTCCTCGCGCTGCGTCATGGATGCCCGGTGTCTCGAGAGCAGTGTCGACCCGTTCGGGCGATAGGCGGTGGACGTCGCCGTGTTTGCCAAGCTCCTTTTCCAGACCCTTCAGTACTTCGGCCACAGGGGCGTCGCGGGATCCAACTACGGCGAGGACTGTGTTGGGAGCAGAGTGCCATCTGTTGTCTCGTGTTCGAGCCACCGCCCGAAGGGACAGCTCGATCATCATGCGAGGTTGGCTTTGTACGAGATCGAGGAAGACGGGCTCGTCCAGGCGAGCGATCACCGAGTCTCGGACCGCGGTAACCGTGGCGCTGCGGGGGGTGTGGCCGAGGAGGCCGATCTCGCCGACCACCTCACCCCGGCCCATCTCGCCGATCTTGATGGAGGCGTTTTTGACTGGATCGTTCGTCGTGGCCAGCAGGCGTCCGCTGACGACGATGTAGACAGCGTCCGAATCCTCACCTTCCTCGAAGAGGACCTCGCCATGATTCAGCCGCCGCCAACCCACCCGGCGACAGGTAGTGGCCAGGGTGTCCGAGTCGGAGATGTCGAAATGCTCGGCGAGGATCTCGGTGAGCTCGACTTCCTCGGCTCGTTCGACTGCGATGGCCACTAGTCGCTCTGCGATCTCGGGATGTTCCTTGAGGTGAGCATGGAAGGTGTCGGCGGTGAGCTCTATGACTTCGCAGGATGAGGCCGCTTGTACGGTGGCGGTGCGTTCCCCGCCGGCCATCGCCACAATTTCTCCCACCACACTGCCCGGGTCTTCGATGACGGCCAGGACCGCGCTGCCCTCATCGAGACGTCTCGACACCTCGAGCGCTCCATCAACGAGGATGTATACCGAGTCACTCACCTCGCCCTGGTTGATCAGGACGTCCCCGATCTCAAGCTTGAGTCTTTGCGAGGATGTGAAATCGGGAAAGGCAGTGTCGGCCCTGGCGTGTGCAACTTCAGTCACGGAGACGGGAAGGTAGTTGAATGGTGAGCCGAAGGTCGGATCGGCAGGCGCCGGGACCCCACAGGCGGCTGCGATCTTCACCGCCCGAGCCGGTACCCTGTTCGTCCGCGGGCCCGTAGCTCAACCTGGTCAGAGCAGCGGACTCATAATCCGTCGGTTGCAGGTTCAAATCCTGCCGGGCCCACCGGACCACTGCCAGGGAAGACGTCCAAAATCCCCCTCTGACCTGGGCTAACACTAGCAGCGTCTGTTCTTTCCTGATCTGTCGCCATCTTTCGCTTCTGTGCTACATTTCCCCTGTGGTGTGACACAGACGTGGTACAGGAATACAGGCGGACTGAAAACGGACAAAGACGAATGGGCAGTATCAGCAAGATCGACCGGCCAAAGCCGTGGAGGGCACGCTACCGCGGACCGGATGGACGTCAGCACTCGAAGAGCTTTTCCAGGAAGGTGGACGCCGAACGGTGGCTCCGCGCCGAAGAACGGAAGGCCGATCAAGGCGAGTGGATAGACCCGAACGCAGGCGCTATCACCTACGGCGAATGGGCCACCCATTGGATTGCCAGTCTCCACGGCATCACACCCAAGACCCGAGCCGGCTATGAGTCTCTTCTCCGGTCCCGAGTACTACCCGCCTTCGCTAACACCGAACTTCGCAACATCACGACGCCCTCGGTCAGGCAATGGGTGTCCGGAATGGTCGAGGACATCAGCCCGGCACGTATCCGCCAGGCGTTGCAGGTTCTCCACGCCAGCCTCGATATGGCCGTCGACGACGGACTCATTCCGCGCAACCCGACCAATCGGGTGAAGACCCCACCGGTACGGAAACGCCGACAGCTTTTCCTGACTGCTGAGCAACTCGAAGCCCTGGCCGCCACTGCGGAGAATCTTCGGGCCGGGTCGGGCGGGTTGATCCGACTGCTCGGATTCGGCGGACTCCGATGGGGCGAGGCTGTCGCGCTCCGCTGGGAGAACGTTGACCCCACTCGACGCCGAGTTGACGTCGAGGAGTCAGCCACCGAGGTATCCGGACATCTCACAGTCGGTTCAACCAAGACGCACGAAACCCGAACAGTGATAGTTCCAGGGTTTGTGATGGACAGTCTCGGCGAGCCGGGGGAGGGGTTGGTATTTCGAGCTCCGCGCGGTGGGTCTCTCCGCCACTCCAACTTCACCCGAGGCGTATGGGCGCCTGCGGTGGCCAACACCGAAGGGATACCCGAAGACCTTCTCATCCACGATCTGCGCGATACAGCAGCCTCGCTCGCGATATCGGCCGGCGCCAGCATCAAGGCGGTGCAGCGGATGCTTGGCCACGCCTCCGCCGCGATGACGCTGGACACCTACGGCTCTTTGTTCACCGAAGACCTCGAGGACCTCGCCGACCGGATGGAGGAGCGCTACGGATAGTCCGCATCGATGACGACGGCCTCGAGGACTCTTTGTGCCGCTGCCACACAGGCGAGTGCCTCCTCTTCGGTGGCTTCACTGACATCGTCGGGATACCGCCCCAGGATCGACCACGGATTGAGAGTTTGGAGATCGGCGGTGTCGAGCCGGCGTGCTGCGTCGGCCGGCAGCAGCGCCAGCAGCTCGGCGAGGTCGTGAACCTTGCGGAAGGGAATGCCCGAGGCGATCAGCCACGCCTTCATCGACTTCTCCGCGGATAGGTGAGCCAGGAAGCACGCGATTCGAGCCGGGGATTCCGGGTCTTTGCTGAGGTGCTCTGCCGTCGACCAGTCTTCAGATGCCTGAGCCAACCATCGACGTGCCTCTTCGAGGTTGGCTTCAGGCTGCTCGCTCATAGACCACCTCGCCCTCACGAAGCGGCCAATAGTGAAGCGAGCCCACCACGTCCTTGCGTCGCTCGCACTCGTCCACGTCGGTGACGAACACGTCGATGGCCATTGGAGCCCGGATGGCGAAACGGATCTCGCCCATCAGCCGGGGTCTTTCTCCTGGTATGAGCTCATCCAGGACTACCAGAAGGTCCATGTCACTGTTGGGACCCATTTCATCGCGCGCCGCTGAGCCGAAGAGGATGATGCGCACGGGGTCCACATTCGCCACGATGTCGTGGACCACTTCGGGAAGCCACTGCCGGGGAGACCGGCTGCCCCAGCGACCACCTTCGAAAACGGCGGTTCGGCTATCGGGCACGACTGTTATCCATCACGGTTGCAGTTCAGGTTAACTCGGCAGCCTCCAGGTGACCCGGCTCCAACTGTGCTGAGTTCAGGTCTCGATGGTCATCTTGTAGGCATTTCACCGATAGCGGCTTCTCTCTAGTTGCTCGTCGAGGAAGCGGTTGATGTCTGATGGCCGGTACAGGATCTTCCTGCCGACGCGAATACCAAGGGCTCCTGGTTTGTCTCCACGGTGTCGCTGTGTGTACAGGGCGGCGGGGGTGAGCCGTAGATAGTCGGCGGCCTCCTTCAGGGTGAGCAGCGGTTCGGGCCTTGGCTCCGACCGCACCCGAGACCTGGTCTTCTGATCCGACATTGCCTGCCATTTTGCGGATCGAGTATGGCAACGGTCTCGGAAACACCGTTTCTGAGTCTCGGAACACTGATTCTCCCGGCGTCCCCACGTGGATCTTCCATCACGCTTGAGCGATTGGATAGGTCGCTATTTGCCCTGGTAAGAGCGGTGTGGGTTGAGTTTGGCAGACCGTTGGAAGACTGTTGCGAGACTGTTGCGAGACTCGGCTCGGAGACTCCTCCTTGTTGTGGAACGAGGAACGTCGGTTTGAGCCTCCAGCCAGCCAATCCCACGAGGGTCCACAGGGTCGTGGGGAACCGTATCCCCACAGGCCGGAGGAGTGTGGCCCTCTCTGACACGGAGACCCGATCTTGACCTGGCTCAATCTCTACGACCCCGAATCCGGAGCCAGCTGACCACGGAGACCGCATGAGACAGCCCCAACCACAACGTGAGCCCTTCCCAGACAGACGATTGCTGTGAGTATGCCGGGGTCGGTGTTGGGACCGGCCAGACTGGCC
>JBKHKD010000029.1:0-38586 GCA_046537785.1 Actinomycetota bacterium | reverse complement strand
GGGACGTTGGAGATCGCGGTCCGATAGTTAACCGCAGACGTCAGTCTGCGGTCTCTTCGCCCGGGTTACGCTTCCGAACGTCGATGTCACCTTCGAGGACAGCCCTGGTCGGACAATAGAGAGGGAATTGTGTTTCATCCGTTCAAGGGCAAACGTATCCACTCCGTGGCATTTGGAAATGGGGCGGAGACGGTTGTCGCCATCCCCGGCTCGATAGCCAATTGGGAAGTCTGGCTTCCGACACTCGAAGTCCTGGCCAACGGTCACAGCGTTGTCGCCATCGATCACGCTGGAGTGGGACAGTCGAAGGTATCAGCGGACGAGATCTCCTTTGACCTTCAAATCGAACTGCTGGAGGCTGTTGTCGAGAGTCGTGGTCTGGTGAGATTCGTGCTTCTGGGTGATTCGAGCAATGTGGCTGTTGCGCTCGAATTCGCCCTGCGTAATCGGAGTGCTGTGGGTGCGCTTGTCTTGACAGCCGGAGTGCCGTGGGCCTTCGATACTCCAGAGGTTCGGAGGTTTGTGGATGCAATCAAGGAGGACTTCGACGGGACAACGGCGCGTTTCGCAAAAGCATGTTTTCCCGAGCACAACTCCGAGCACCTTGCGGAGTGGCTGCGCGACATGATCATTCGCACAGGTCCGGCAGGTGTGGTTGCAATTCTCGAGTCGTACTACCCGATCGACCTGCGAGACAGGCTGGATCAGATCAACGTCCCGTGTCTTGTTCTGGGCGGAAGCGATGATCGAATTGCATCGGAGGGGTTGAGTGGTCTTCGGGGACTCGCCGACTCGCTTCCCGATTCGGAGCTCGCCATCATCGAAGGCGCCGGCCACGTGCCCTCCATGTCCCGACCAGCCGAGATGGCGAAGCTGATTGCATCGTTCATCGGGCGGCGGATGACTTGATTCGGGTGCCCGTTTCTCCACCGTCAGCGGTTGCTTATGTGCAGAGGGCACTCTCCGATGTGGCCGACCCGGAGAAGGCGGCAGGGATGCAGGCGTACATGAAGACCGACATGCCTTTCTACGGGGTGCAGAAACCGGGTCGGGCCAAGATCTTCCGCCACGTCCGAACGGAGTACGCGCCGGCGAACCGTGAGGAGTACGAAGATCTCGTGATCGCATTGTGGGAACTACCGCACCGGGAAGAGAAGTATCTTGCCCAGGCGGTCGCCGGCGCATTCCCCGACTTCATCGTCCCGATATCGCTGCCGCTCTATCGCAGGTTCATCGTCGAGGGCGCCTGGTGGGACTTTGTCGACGAATCGGCGACCCACCTCGTGCGGCCCCTGGTGATCGATTACCCCGATGAGACCTGGCCCGAGGTGGACTCCTGGGTCGACCACGACCACATGTGGCTGCGGCGGGCGTCGATCATCTGCCAGGTGGGTGCCAGGGAGCAGACCGACGAAGCCCGTCTCTTCCGGTACTGCGAGAGACGTGCGCACGAAGAGGAGTTTTTTATCCGCAAGGCCATCGGATGGGCGTTGCGTGACTACGCAAGGACCGAGCCCGAAGCAGTCGCCCGGTTCGTCAAGGAGCACCGGGAGCAGTTGTCGGGGCTCAGCTACCGGGAGGCCACCAAGCACATCGAGGAGCTGGTGCGGTGATCGACCCGATCACGCTCGAAGTCGCCCGCAACCGCTTCGCTGCCATTGCCGACGAGATGGGGATGGTGCTGCGGCGAACCTCGCTCTCACCCAACATCAAGGAGAGGGCCGACTGCTCGGCGGCGGTTTTCACCGTCGATGGGGAGATGCTTGCCCAGGCCGAGCACATCCCGGTGCATCTCGGTTCGATGCCGGCGTCTGTGCGGGCGTGTCTCGACCTCTTCGACCCGGTCCCGGGAACCCAGTACGCGGTCAACGACCCGTACCACGGGGGGACCCATCTCAACGACCTCACCATCGTCACCCCTGTATTCGTGGATGGCCGTCACATCGCCTGGGTGGGCAATCGGGCCCATCATGCCGACGTCGGCGGCGAGGCGCCGGGCTCGATGCCTGCCCACGCCACCCGGTTGGAGCAGGAGGGCCACGTGGTGTCACCTATGGTGGCCGTAACCGACGGACGATGGGCCGACGACTTCCTCGAGCCGTTTGTCTCGGCTTCGCGCACGAGGTGGGAGCGGCGCGGAGACCTCGACGGTCAGATGGGAGCCAACGCAGTGGCGGTGCGCCGGCTCACCGAGTTGGTGGAGAGCGAGGGGATCGACCGGTTCTTCGAAGTGTCCACTGCCCTCCTGGACTACGGGGAGCGCAGGATGACCGCGGCGCTGGGCGAGCTTCCCGACGGCGTATACGAGTTCGAGGATTACATGGAGCACGGTGAGGAGGACGTGGCCATCCGGGTGAGAGTCCGTGTCGAAGGGGAGACCCTCCATGCCGACTTCACCGGCACCGACCCCCAGGTGGAAGCCAACTTCAACGCAGTCGAGGCGGTGACCCGATCCTGTCTCTATTACGCGGTCCGGGTCGCTACCGACCCCACTATCCCTGCCAACGGCGGGTGCTACCGGCCCCTGTCTCTGGTCGCTCCCGAGGGGTCGATCGTCAATGCCCGCTCTCCGGCCGCGGTGGCCGCGGGCAATGTCGAGACCAGTCAGCGAATCGCCGACGTGCTACTTGGAGCCCTGGCCCGGCCAGCACCCAATCGGGTTCCGGCGGCTTCACAAGGGACGATGAACAACGTCTTGATCGGCAACGACGAGTTCGCCTACTACGAGACCGTTGCCGGGGGCCAGGGAGCGCGGCCCTATCGGGATGGCCAGTCCGGGATTCAGACAGGGATGACCAACACCCAGAACACCCCCATCGAGTCGCTGCACAACCACTATCCCTTCCGGGTCACCGCTTATACCCTGCGACGCGACAGCGGAGGAGCTGGCACCTTCAAGGGTGGAGACGGCATCCGCCGCGAGATCCGCTTTGATATCGGGGCCACCCTGTCGTTGATGGGAGAGAGACGACGTCATGCTCCATGGGGCCTGAAAGGTGGAGAGCCAGGCGCACCAGGCGAGGACTGGCTGGTCCGTGCCAGCGGCGAACGAGAGCGTCTCGCCGGTAAGACCACCATCGAGGTCGCACCCGGAGACCGTCTCCTCGTCCTCACCCCCGGGGGAGGGGGCTGGGGGACCCCATGAAGAACACAGAACGCGTGTGGGTAGCCTTGGGACCATGACGCTCACCGCCGATCTCAGAGCGGTCCTTGGCGAGAAAGACGTGATGGAGGAGCCGGTCGAGCTCCATCTGTTCTCCAAGGACGCCTCGCTCATGCGGGGCCGTCCCACCTGCGTCGTCTTCCCCGAAGACGCCGGGGAGGTCACCGAGATAGTGCGGATCGCCGAGGCCCATCGGGTCCCGATAGTGGCCCGGGGCGCGGGTACCGGGCTCGCTGCCGGTGCCAGCCCCACCGAGGGCGGCATCGTGGTGGTGACCACGGCGATGACCGACATCGACATCGATCCGGACAACCGCACCGCATGGGTGGGTGCGGGCGTTATCAACCTCGACCTCTCCAAGGCCGCCAAACCCCACGGGCTCTACTTTGCGCCTGACCCGTCGTCGCAGTCGGCCTGCACTATCGGCGGCAATGTCGCCAACAACTCGGGCGGCCCTCACTGTCTGTCGGAGGGAAGCACCACCAGCCACGTTCTGGGTGTCGAGGTCGTGCTTTCCGGCGGCGAGGTAGTGGTTCTCGGAGGCGAGGCGTCCGACCCACCCGGTCTCGACCTCAAGGGCATCATCGTGGGTTCGGAGGGCACCCTGGGCATCGTCACCCGCGCCCTGGTCCGGCTCCTGCCCATCGAACCCGACGTGCGTACCCTCCTGATGGATTTCACCAGTGTGGAAGACGCCGCCCGGACCGTCTCCGACGTGATCGCCGCGGGACTCGTCCCCGCCGCCCTCGAGTTGATGGACCAGCGGATGGTGCAGGCGGTGGAGAACTGGCTCCGCGCCGGGCTGCCCACCGACGCCGCCGCCGTCCTCCTGGCCGAGGTGGCAGGAGAGACCGAGGGCGTGGAGTCACAGGCACGCACCATCGCCGACATCGCCCGCCAGAACCACTCCACCAACGTCGACATCGCAGAGACCGAGGAGCACCGTGCCCTTCTCTGGAAGGCGCGCAAGTCGGCCTTCGGAGCCATCGCCCAGATGGCCCCGGACTACTACCTCCATGACGCGGTGGTCCCTCGCACCCGTCTGGTGGAGACGATGAGGGGTGTCTACGACATAGCCGATCGTTATGACCTGACGATGCTCAACGTGTTCCACGCCGGAGACGGGAACTTGCACCCGCTCATCGCCTTCGACTCGAGCGACCCCGTGGTCAATGAGAAAGTCCACCAGGCGGGCGACGAGATCGTCGCCCTCTGTCTTCAGGCGGGCGGAGCCCTTTCCGGCGAGCACGGTATTGGTGTCGAGAAGCGAGATCTGATGCGCACCAATTTCTCGGAGCTCGACCTGGACGCTCAGGCCCGCCTCAAGGAGTCGTTCGACCGGATTGGGGTGTTCAACCCGAACAAGGTCCTTCCCGAAGGGTCGCGGTGTTTCGACTTCGGTGGGGTCCGCCGCGAGTTGCCCGACGGTGTCTGGGTTTGACCTACCACCCTCCTCACATCTCGTGGCTCGAGGTGGAGATCCCCGGAGCTCCCGAAGAAGCCTTTCAGCTAGCCCCTAAGACGGTCCGCGACGTCGAGGCGATTCTCCGCTACTGCTCCGAGCGGGATCTCGTCGTCCAGGTGTGGGGTGGCGGCACCCATTCAGGGTTCGGTCAACCCGCAAAGCCCGACTTCGTGATGACGATGGAGCGGATGGACGAGGTGGAGGTGTGGGAGCCCGACGACCTCACCATCGTCGTCGGCGCCGGCGCCAGGATCGCCGACGTGGAGGCCAGACTCGCCGAGCGGAACCAGACCCTGGTCATGCCCGAGAAGCCAGGCCCGGCAACCATCGGCGGGGTCATCGCCGCGGGCGTGTCCAGTCTCCGCAGGGGCCGTCTCTACGCCACCCGTGAGCGAGTGCTGGAGGCAACGATGGTCACTGGTGACGGCCGCCTGATACGGAGCGGAGGTCGGGTGGTGAAGAACGTCACCGGGTACGACATTCATCGGCTCGCCGTCGGTGCCTTCGGGTCGTTGGGGGTCATCCTCTCGGTCTGCCTCAAGCTGTGGCCCACCCCACCCGGATCAGCGACGGTGGCGGTAGACGATCTGGAACGGACCCGGGCCATCGCCCGTCCGCTCGCCGTCCTGGAGACCGATGGGCGGCTGAGCGTCTATCTCCAGGGGACCGAAGCCGAAGTGGAGAGCCAGGTCAATCGTCTCGGTGGGACGGCCAGCGAAGGCCTCGACTGGCCAAACGACCCGAGAGGGAGGTGGGAGTGGTCGCTGCGTCTTCCCCCGGCGAGGACATCGGAGGGCACTTCCCGTCTGCCAGACGGCTGGTCGTATCTCGCCATACACGGTGTCGGTGAAGTCCGGGCAGCCTCACAGACCCATGACGGAGCCGACGACCTCAGGGCGTGGGCCGAGTCGGTCGGCGGTCATCTCGTCATGACCAAGGGCGATCCCGCCATGTTCGACCCGTGGGGCACTCCACCCCCGGCTCTCGAGCTACAGAGGAGGATCATCGACCAGTTCGACCCGAAGCGGATTCTCAATCCGGGCAGACTCCCGGGAGGGGTGTAGCGGTTATGCCCTGGGTCACCGAGCACCACCCCACCACCGACGAGCTGAACGCCTGCGTCCAATGCGGGTTGTGCCTCCCGGTATGCCCGACCTTCCGTCTCACCGGACGGGAGACGGCGTCACCGCGGGGCCGTCTCCACGCAATGATGGCGGTCAGCGACGGCACCATCGAGGTGGACGAGTCGTTCGCCGAGGTCATCGATTTCTGTCTGGGATGCCGTGCATGTGAGCCGGTCTGCCCGGGACTCGTCCCCTATGGCCGGACACTGGAGGGGACGCGCGCCGAGATCGATGCCCAGATCCCGGGACGCGAGAAGCGGAACCGGTGGGCACTGGGCACCGCCCTCGGATCGAGGGTGCTTCTGCGTCTGGCCGGCACGGGAATTTCGATTGCCCAGACCCTCGGGCTGACCTCTCTGGCGCCGAAGAAGTACCGCCGGATCGCGGGAGGGCTGCGACAACTCCAGGGTCGCCCCGGACCTTCGATCGGGCACATCGGTGGATCGGGAGACCTGGGGACGGTCGGTCTCCTCAGCGGATGCATTCAGGACGAGTGGTTCCGTCCGGTCAACCAGGCGGCGATTGAGCTCCTGGAGATGGCGGGATACCGGGTTTCCGCCCCCGAGCGCCAGACGTGCTGCGGTGCCCTCGCCGCGCACGACGGAAAGGCCGATGCGGCCGACCAATACATGAAGCAGAACACCGATGCCTTCGGTGGGTTCGACTTCGTCGTGGCGACTTCGGCGGGTTGCTCGGCACATCTGGCCGACTACCGCTGGATGGGATATGAGCCGGAGACCCTCGATGTCACCGTTGCCGTGGCGCGCGCCATCGAGTCGGGACATCTACCGACACTCGATGCCGATCGTGGCGAGATCGCCATCCAGGATCCTTGTCATCTCCGCCATGCCCAGCGGGTCGTCGCGGAGCCAAGGGCGATTCTCGTCGCCGCCGGGTACGAGGTCCTCGAGACCGACGATGTCGGCCTGTGCTGTGGCGCTGCCGGCATGTACACGATGCTCCAGCCAGAGGCGTCGGGTCAGCTTGGCGACCAGAAGGCGGACCAGGTCCGTGCCACCGGAGCGAGGAAGGTGTCCTCGGCCAACCCTGGCTGTGAAATGCAGCTACGCAGCCATCTCGAGACCGATTACGACATCCGCCATCCCATAGAGTGGTACCTCGAGGCAGTGAGAGAGCAGGAGAGGCACTGAACATGGTGGAGTCGACGACCGACAGCGACTATCGGCAGGGTGGTGGTAGCCCCAATTTGTTGAAGCGATACGCCATCCTCGCCTATGGCGCCTTCGGAACGATGGCAGATGTCGGTCTCATGGTCCTGGGAAGTCTTCTCGTGGGGCTCTCCCTGGCCGTCCTCGTCGGAGGATTCGGACTGATGGACGTGACCGCAGAGGAGCTGTCCACGGGGGCGATGCTCATCTCCGCGATCGTCCTCGCCGTCGTCGGGCTCTTCTGCCTCGGGCTTGCCTCGGAAGGCCCTCTGGGCAGAGGCCGTCGTCTCGTGGGCTTCGAGATATGGGAAGTAGGAATCGGGAGAACCCTCGCCGTGTTCTTATCGGGACTCATCGCATTGATCCTCCACGACTTCATCGGTGGTTTCCTCGAAGACGTGCCGTCGCCTCTCTACAAGGGTCTCGAAGGCTTCCGTGTCGTCGGTGTAGCGGGCATGACCGCCATGCCCCTGCTCGGAGTGCCCCTATCCCTCGCCGCCCGGTCGGCCCCCGAGGAGTACCTATGGGTCCGCAGGGCCGACATCCCCGTGATGTTCATCGTCTGGGCAGTAACGGCGATGGTGATTCTCACCTAGGTATCAGGTATGAAGTATCAGGTATCAGGACCGCAGGGTTTCCTAATAGAGGACTTGGAGGGGATCAACGCTCACTCGTGATGCGCTTACCTCGGTTCGACGAGGTCAGTCAATACCTCATACCTCATACCTCAGGGCACGAAGTGCCCGATACTTCATACCTCAGACAGCCTTCGCATGGACGATCACTGGCTTGGGCTCGTCGCCTGAGCGTCTGATCGCCTCGGCGGTCCAGGGCAGGTCGGGAAGCTTGATGTTCAGCTCGGACACCTCACGTTCCGCGGCGAAGTCGAGGAGACCGTCGATGAGACCGAGCATGTCCTCGGGGGTGCTGGCTATCCAGTTGGTACGCATCGAGTCCTCGTCGGGCTGTTCGACGATCGCCCACCCGGCCGAGGACTGCACCAGCGGCCCGGCGACGCCGGTCACGTCCGAAGGCCGCGCCGTCCGCCAGCGCCAGCCGAGTGCGATGAGCTCCCGTGACTTCCGAGCCAGGTCGGAGCCAGCCCAGAACAGCCATGCTGCCTCGGCGTCGGAGCCCGGGGCGGGACGCATCCGGTATCGCTCCGACGTGCGATGGGTCGGGTCGACGTCGAACTCCGCAAAGAGCCACCTGGATACTTCCCGATAACCGAGCTGTCGCACCTGATTGCGCGCCGCCATGTTCGACGCCTCGGTGGCGAGACGCACGACCCGTCCGCCGCGTTCTCTGACCCATTCCACACCGGCCTCGTTGAGCCGTTTCCCCAGTCCGAATCGGCGCCTCTCGGGGTGGACCCGGGCACCTTCGAGCCATCCTTCGGTCGGGGAAAGCATCGCTACATGGCACATGGCCATCGGCGTGTCGCTCTCGTCGATGGCCACGAGGACCTCGCCATCGGGATCGTCGAGCCAGTGGGGGAGCCGTTCGGGGATGTAGTCGCCCCAGGAGAACGTGTCTGAGGTCCAGGAGGTGATCGACTCGACGTCCCCATGGTGCCCCAGTCTGATCGCGACGTCCATGGCTACATCCGCTCAGGCACCTCGATCCCCAACAGGTGGAGCAGGGTCTCGAGGGTGGTCTCGGTCCAGCGCGCCAAAGACAGCCAGGACGCCCTTCGATTGGGATCGCTCTCGCGGAGGATGTGACACCGGTCATAGAACCGGTTCCACTGTCCGGCGAGGGTGTGGGCATATTCGGCCGCGTGGTTGGGGGCGCGTAGCTCGACGCTGCGTTCCACGACTTCGGGAAACCGGAACAGTTCGAGCATCAGGTCGCGCTCAGCGTCGACTTCGGGCGCGATGATTTCGCCCGGTTCGATCCCTTGGTCGGCCGCCTTGCGCAGTATCGACTTGATGCGGACCGCGGCGTACTGGAGATAGGGGCCGGTCTTGCCCTCGAAAGAGCTGAACCGGTCGAGATCGAAGATGTAGTCGGAGGACCGGTTGTTGATCAGGTCACCGAACTTGAGAGCCGCCACGCCAACCTGCCTGGCGATCTGCTCCCGTTCTTCCTCGGGATACTCCTCGGCGATGTGGGCTTCGTCGATCCGCTCTCGCGCCGCGGTCTTGATCATGTCGATGACGTCGCCGAGACGCACGACACCGCCCTCCCGGGTCTTGAAGGGCTTGCCGTCGGGTCCATTCATCGTCCCGAACCCGATGTGCTCCAGACCGACGTCGTCCCCGGCGATCCCGGCCTTGCGGGCAACCCGGAACACCTGGGTGAGGTGATCGCTCTGGCGGCGGTCCACGATGTAGAGCATGAGATCGACACCGAGGTCGTCCACACGCATCTCCAGGGTGGCGACGTCGGTAGCCGAGTAGAGAAAACTGCCTGCTGTCGAGCGGAGGATCAGTGGTGGCCACTCCCGGTTGTCGTCGGGGAGATCCACCCGCACGACCAAAGCTCCCTCGGACTCCTCGGTGACCCCGGCTTTCTCGAGCCGCTTCACCAGGGGCTCGAGACGATCGGCGACATCGGACTCTCCGTACCAGAGGTCGAACTCGACTCCCAGTGCCGCGAAGTCATGTCGATGCGATTCCGCGGTCACCGCCTTCATGTGTCGCCAGACCGACATTGCCTCCTCGTCACCCTGCTGAAGCGCAACCGTGGTGAGCCGGGCTCGCTCGGCGAACTCGCTGTCGGTCTTGGCCCGGGCGTCCGCCTCCGGGTACAGGGTTTGCAGGTCGTCCAGTGTGAGCGTGGTCGGGTCGAGACCCTTCTCCTGGACCGTCGCGATGATCAGACCCATCTGCAAGCCCCAGTCGCCGAAGTGTGGATCGCGGATCACTTCGTGTCCGGCGAAGCTGAACAGACGGGCCAGGGAGTCGCCGATGATGGTCGCCCGGAGATGGCCCACGTGCATCGCCTTCGCCACGTTGGGACCGGCGTAGTCGACGAGGACTTTCAGACGGTCGGCACCTGCGGCGAATCCGAGGTGTTCGTCCTGAGCGGTTCGGTTGGCCCACCCTGCGAGTGCATCCTCGGTGACGTCGATGTTGATGAAGCCGGGTCCGGCAACGCTGGCGGTGGCGACTTCGGGCCTCGCCGCCAGGGCTGTCGCTACCTCTCCGGCTATCTCCCGCGGCGATCTCCCTGCCTGTTTGGCGGCGGCCATTGCTCCGTTGCATTGGAACTGGGCCAGCTCGGGACGTTGGGAGGGGACGACCTCACCGAGTTCGGCGGGGAGCCCGAGATCGGCGAAGGCCTGCCCGGCCAGTTCGGAGAGATGCGATTGCAGCGACATGGCCTGTCAGGTTAGGGAACCACCCGATCCAGGAACTCGACCAATGTTTCGACCAAGTCATCGCCGTCGAGGAGGGCGCGGTCGTTGTGCCCTGCCCCTTCGACCATGAGCAGGTCCTTTGGCTCGGAGGCGGCCTCGTACAACCGCCGGGTCTGGTCGGCAGGCACGATCGTGTCGTCGGTCCCGGCCACGAACAGCGTGGGAACCTGGACGTCTCCTATTCGCTCGCTGTTCTGGTAGCGGTCGATCAGCAGCAGCGAGGTCGGCAGGAACGGGTAATGGGCAGAGGCGACGTCGGCCAGTGAGGTGAACGGTGAGCGCAGGATCAGCGCCGCAGGGGGCTTCTCGGCCGCGAGTCCGATGGCGACACCGGCTCCGAGAGACTCGCCGTAGTAGACGAGCCGATCAGTCCCGACCCGATCCGCCAGATAGTCGAAGGCGGCTCGAGCGTCGAGAGCGAGACTCTTCTCGGAGGGCGTGCCCCGATTGCCGCCGTAGCCCCGATAGTCGGTGAGAAGAACGGAGTAGCCCGCTTCTGCCAGTGCCTGGCCAAGTGGTAGCCGATTGGCACGGTTGCCTGCATTGCCGTTGAAGACGATCACTGACCCGCGGTTGTCACTCGATCGCACGAACCAGCCAGACAGCGTCAACCCGTCTTCGGTCTCGTAGGTCACCTCCAAAACTCCCTCGGGAGCATCTGGAACCTCCTGGGATGGCAGGTAGATCAGGCTCCTCTGGAAGAGGTAGAGCACGCCGAGAATTGCCGCCAATGCCAGCGCCACCCAGACGAGGCCGGTCAATAAACGTCTCCCGGTCAATTGTCGCTCGCCGCGGTGAGGCTCAAAGCGGAGCTATCACTCGGCCGGCCCGTCGACATTGATCACCGGAGGGCCGCTGCCCACCCTCACCAGGACCAAAGACCCTTCCTCTTTTGTGGGGTTGACCTCTCGATGGATGACACCGGCGGGCACGTGCACGAAGTCGCCTGGACCCGCTTCCACTCTTTTTGACCCTCCTGGACCGAACTCGAATTCGATGCCGCCGGACAGGACATACGCATAGGTGTCGTACTCACCATGGTGGTGCCATCCGGATGGGCGTTGCGGTGCCGTCCGAACGACGCCGACCCATGCGTTCTCGGCGTCGACGGCCGTTTCCCTCACCATCCCAGAAGTTGCATCGGCCTCGGAGACAATGCGGTCGTCTGCATGTGTCACGCTGATGTCGGTCATATGCGCTCCTTCAGTCAGACACATGATGACCATACCTGCGTAGCCAGCTAGCTTCCGCTGCTACGCCCATGATCCGTCAGACGCCCTTTCACTCTCGCACCAATGCGGTCAACGAGACCGGGCTGTGGAGCCATTGGGCGGGATACCTCGCCGCCGATCGGTACCAGACGTCGGACAAGTTCGAGTACTTCGCCATCCGCAACTCCGCGGGCGTCTTCGACACCTCTCCGCTCTTCAAATACCGCATCGGAGGGGATGATGCCGAGCGGTACCTGGCCGGGGTCCTCACCCGGGACATACGACGATGTCGTCCTGGCCAGGCGCAGTACACGGTGTGGTGCGATGACGATGGCTGGGTGATCGAGGACGGCGTGGTCCTTCGAAATGCCGGAGACGAGTTCTTGCTGAGCTCGGCCAGGTCGAACCTCGCCTATCTGGAAGGTCTCGCTAGCGGGTTGTCGGTAGAGGTCGAGGACGTCTCCGATTCCCTCGCGGTCCTGGCCGTCCAGGGGCCTCACTCCCGGGACGTCCTCGCCGGGCTGATCCCGGAAGTGGAGACACTGAAGTATTTCGACGTGATAGCGACAGAAGTCGACGGCGTCCCCGTCACCGTCTCCCGGACCGGCTACACCGGGGACCTCGGCTACGAGGTCTGGGTGGCGGCCCGAGACGCGGAACGTCTCTGGGACCGGCTATTCGACGTTGCCCGCCCACATGGTGTGATCCCGGTCGGTCAGGACGCGATCTTGATCGCGCGCATCGAAGCTGGTCTGCTCCTCATCGACGTCGACTTTCACTCCGCCCGCTTCGCCTGGAACGACGACCAAAAATCAACCCCTCTGGAACTGAACATGGGATGGATGCTCCGCGGTCTCGAATCGGACGACCGCGCTTTTATCGGGCGTGCCGCCATCACCCGGGAAATCAAGGAGGGCACGTCGCGGTGGAGGACCGTGGGGGTGATCGTCGATTGGGCAGATTGGGCCCGTGTCCACGGAAAGCGGGGATTGATCACGCCCAAGGACCACACACCCGCTCACGGCGGGATGATGATCTACGACGAATCCGATCAGGTGGGATACGTCTCCAGCTTTGTGTACGCCCCGATCCTCCAGCGGCACATCGGCATCGCCCGGGTCCGCCCCGGATTCGCCGAGTCCGGCACGAAGGTCGGAGTGGAGGTCACCATCGACCACCAATACGAGATCGTCGCCGCGGAGGTGACCAGACTGCCCTTCTACAGCCCCCGGAGAAAGACCGGATAGAGCCGATGGATGCGAACAACAACTACGACGCCATCGTGGTCGGAGGAGGCCACAACGGGCTGGTCAACGGCGCCTACCTGGCCAAGGCTGGTCTCGACACCCTCATCCTGGAGCAGCGTCACCTCGTGGGCGGAGCCGCCATCACCGAGGAGCTCTATCCCGGATTCAGCTTCACCACCTTCTCGTATGCCCTAAGCCTGCTCAGGCCCGAGATCGTCCAGGAGTTGGAGCTCGCCAAGCACGGGTTCATGCCTCTACTGATGCCGTCGAGCTTCGCCCCCATGGACGACGGGGACTACCTGCTGATGGGCCAGGACCCCGATCAGAACCACCACGAAATCGCCCGTCACTCCAAGCACGATGCCGACGCCTACCACGCCTACGAGCACATGATGGACCAGGTGATGCAGGCCATCCGACCGCTGATGGACTCCATTCCTCCGGACATCACCTCGGACGATCCTGAGGAGCGAGCACGGCTGGCGGCCATCGGCGGCTACCTGGCCGACCTTCCCAAGACAGTTCTGCACAACCTCGTCCGGCTTCTCACCGGCAGTGCGTCCGACATCCTCGAGGACTACTTCGAGACCGACATCATGCAGGGCTGGCTGGCCAGCTCCGGGATCATCGGTAGCAAGGTCGGCCCCCGGTCCCAGGGTTCGGGTCTGGTTTTGCTTTACCACTCATTCGGGGAGCACGACTCGGTCTACGGGTCGTGGGCATTTCACAAGGGCGGCAACGGAGGGTTCACCCAGGTGCTTGCCCGGGCCGCCGAGTCGTTTGGGGCCGAGATCCGTCTCGATTCGCCCGTAGAGCTGGTACTCACGAGGGAAGGCAGGGCGACGGGTGTCGCTCTGCGCGATGGCACCGAGTTCCATGCCACGACGGTGGTGAGTGCGGTCGACCCCCGACGGACGTTCATGGAGCTGGTCGACCCGCGGGAGCTTCCCGCCGACCTGGTGGAGGACATCTCCCGTTACAAGTTTCAGGGGACGTCGGCGAAGGTCAACTTCGCCCTCGACGCCAATCCCACGTTCCCGGCGCTGGAGGGCAGGACCGACCAGTTCCGGGGATTCATCAACATCGCCCCCAGCCTCGACTATCTCGAGCGGGCCTTCGACGACGCCAAGTACGGGTGGTACAGCCAGGGGCCCTATATCGACGGAGCCATCCAGTCGAATGTCGACCCCGACATGGCTCCGCCAGGCAAGGCGGTGATGTCGAATTTCATCCAGTACACCCCCTATCAGCTCCGGGAGAGCGACTGGGACACCGAGAAAGAGAACCTCGGCGACATCGTCCAGGCCAGGCTCGAGGAGATCTTCCCCGGGTTTGGCGGCCTGGTGCTGCACCGTGAGGTGGTCACCCCTCTCGACATCGAGAGGACGGTCGGTTTGACCGAAGGGAACATCTTCGCCGGCGAGTTCCTGGCTCCGCAGATGTTTTTCTTCCGTCCCGCACCGGGATGGAACCAGTACCGCACCCCCATCGCCGGCTACTACCAGTGCGGCTCAGGCACCCACCCCGGCGGGTGTGTCATGGGCGCACCGGGGCGTTTCGCCTCCCAGCAGATCCTGGGCGACCTCGAGAGAGAGGGCTGAAACCCGCACAGAAGGGTCCGTTCAGACGCAAGCTCCGTCCTCGGTGACCCCACGGCCACAGAGCCCGGTGACTTCGACCGTCCTGAGGCTGAAACCGTCGTCAGTTTCCTCAGCGAAGATGTGGAGTCGGTAGCCACGCACCGCGTCGTCTCCGATGGACACCACGTCGTAGGTGACCTCCACGAGATCGCCGGTGGTGACGGGGGTCACCTGGACGATGTCGGACTCGGGCTCCCCATCGGAGTCGAAGACATCCGCCACCGTCTCGCCGAGTTCGTTCATAGTTGACTCGACCGGTCGCTCACCCAGTGCATCCACCACCGCAGAGGTTTCGTCGGTGACCATCCCCTCGAGAGCGATGAACCCCATGTGGACCCAGCCGACCGTTCCTTCGTAGTCCACCTCGATCCAGAATGAGGGGTCCAGGTCGCGGGTGTTCCCCAGGGCCACCAGGTCGGCGAACGTGGGTGGGATCTCTTCGATGATGGGCTGGTCGGCGCCGGGGCCCGCCCTCAGGTTGAGGACGTCGTCGTGACGCACTCCGATGACCATGACCACCTCTCCTTCGCTGGGTCCGAATTCGATCGGCTCGCCGGCGAGGGTGGTCGTCGTCTCCGGGGGAGCAGTCGTGGTCGTGGATGGCGCCGTCGTGGTTGTCGGCGGTTGCGTTGTGGTCGTCGACGGAGCTGTGGTTGTCGTCGACGAGTCCAGGGTCGTCGTCGTGTCGGCAGCGTCGCCACCGCAGGCAGCGACGAGCAGGGCCATGGCGGCTAGTAGCGCAGTTGTGATTCGCTTCATGACCATTAGACGTAACAGACGGCCATTTTGGTTGACAGAGTCTTTGGTCGAATTTCGCGAACTCTGACATATGCAGTGTGGACACCCGCCCGCGGTCGAGGCACCCCGAATCCATGCCAGTTGGTCGCTCAGTACTTGGCGAGTTCCTGGGCGTGTTCGACTATGGCCTCTGGGGTGGGATAGAGGGCGTTTTCGAGGGATCCGGCGTAGGGCATGATCGGGACGTCGGGGAGTGCGTAGCGCTTGACCGGGGCGTCGAGCCATTCGAAGGTCTTGTCGGCGATCTGGGCTGCGATCTCAGCTCCGTAGCCGACGAACTCGTTGTCTTCGTGGATGATTAGAGCGCGTGAGGTCTTTGTCATCGATTCCTCGATAGTCGGCCAGTCGAGGGGCTTGAGGGTGCGCAAGTCGATGACCTCGGGGTTTATGCCCAGCTCCTCAAGGAGCGGCACGGCCTCCATGGCGAAGTGGGTCATCGCCCCATAGGTGATCATGGTGAGATCCCTCCCCGAGTGTCTGATGGCCGCCTTCCCCAGTGGAACCCGATGCTCGCCGTCGGGGAAGGGGCCCTTGGCGAGCCGGTAGAGCTTCTTCGGTTCGAGAATCATCACCGGATCGGGGTCGTCGAAGGCCGAGTGATACAGCCCCTTCACGTCTGCAGGCGTGGACGGCACGACGACTTTCAGTCCCGGCACGTGGGCGTAGAACGACTCGATCGATTGTGAGTGATACTGGGCGCCGTGGATGCCGGCACCGTATGGCGTGCGGATGACGATGGGGACGTTCCACCGCCCGTCGGAGCGGTAACTGACCCGTGCCGCCTCGGAGACGATCTGGTCGAAGGCTGGGTGGATGTAGTCGGCGAACTGGATTTCGGGCAGCACCTTGTACCCGGTCGCCGACATGCCGATGGCGCAGCCGATGATTGAAGACTCGGCGATGGGAGCGTTGAAGCACCGCTTTGGGCCGAAGCGGTCTGTCAGGCCCTCCGTTGCCTTGAAGACCCCTCCCTTCTTGCGGGCGACGTCCTGGCCGAACAGCACGGCGTCGTCGTTGGCCTCGAAGATTTCGTGCAGGGTGCGGTTGATCGCCGTGATCAGGTTGATCGTCTCGCCGTCCGGCGGTGGTTCGGGCTCGGTGGCGGCCGGTCCGGGGGTGATCACCCTGGCGTAGACCCTGGTGGTGGGCTCGTCAGGATTGGGGGCTGCCTCTGCCTCCTCTACGGCTTCGGCAAGGATGTCGACCACTTCTGTCTCGAGCTCGTTCTCTTGCGCCTCGGTGAGCAGTCGCTTCTCGATGAGGTATTGCTTGAGCCGGCCGAGAGGGTCCTTCTTTCGCCATCGCTCTACTTCCTCGCGGGACCGGTAGAGAGCGTCGTTGTCGTCGGACGTGTGCGCGTAGTAGCGGTAGGTGTCAGCTTCGATAAGGGTCGGTCCGTCACCGGATCGGGCCCGTCCCACAGCCCGTTGCATCGTCTCCAGGACCTCGAAGGGATCGTTCCCGTCGATCAGGTGTCCCTCGAAGCCGTAGCCAGCGGCACGGTCGGCGACCTGTCCTGCCACTTCCTCCTGTGTGGGCACCGAGATGGCGTACTGGTTGTTCTCGATCACGAAGACCAGGGGAAGGTCGTGGATTCCGGCCCAGTTCATCGCCTCGTGCCAGTCGCCCTCCGAGGTAGCCCCCTCGCCTCCGTAGACCACGGCGATCTCCCCTTCGTCCCGCAGCTTCAGCCCGTGGGCGATCCCCGCTGCATGGGGGAACTGGCTGCCGATGACCGACGACTGAGTGAACACTCGCCGGGAAGGGTCCGACCAGTGAGAGGGGAGTTGCCGCCCGCCCGAGGACACATCGTCCTTCTTGGCGAAGACGGCGAGGAATACTTCCAACGGCGTGAACCCCCAGGCGAGTCCGACGCCCATGTCCCGGTAGTAGGGGAGGATCCAATCCTTGTCCCGATCCAGGGCGAAGACCGATGCCACCTGGACGCCCTCGTGGCCCGAGGACCCCAATACGAAGGCCGCCCGTCCCTGACGCTGAAGGGCGAACATCCGGTCGTCGACTTTCCGGGTCATCAACATGAGCCGGTACATGTCGATGACCTGCTCATCGGAGAGCCCGAGCCGGCGGTGGCGGGGCGTCTCCTCGGTGTTCAGCATCCGGTCAGTTCCTGTCGTCACCACTGCGCCTGAATCTACGTAGGTCGCCTATGTCCCTGATGCGGTCGTCCGCCACCCTGACGGCAGCCTCGTTGGGATTGATGCCATACTCCTCGGCCGCGTCGAGGATGTTCATCGTCGCGTCGAAGATCGAGTCGACCCGGTGGAGGGCCCTCGTCTTCGAATAGCCGCTCAGCTCGTCGTATACGTTGATCAGACCGCCGGCGTTCACCACAAAGTCCGGTGCGTAGAGGATCTGCCGTCCGGCAAGCCGGCGGGCGTCGTCCTCTGTGGCGAGCTGGTTGTTGGCGCTGCCGACGATCGCGCTGCAGTTGAGCTTCGGGATGGTCTCCTCGTTGAGGGTGGCTCCGAGCGCGCACGGCGAGAAGAAGTCGCAGTCGACTTCGTAGATCTCCTCGGGCTCGACCGGTTTGACACCGAAGGTCTCGACAGCACTGTCGATGGCGGGCGCGTATGCGTCAGTGACGACCACCTCGGCTCGCGACTCCACGAGGAGCTGGACGAAGGCGGAACCGACTTTTCCGACACCCTGTATCGCGAAGCGCCGTCCGGCCAAGTCTTCGTCACCCCAGAGCTTTTGTGCAACTGCCCGCGTGGCGGCGTGCAGTCCGCGTGCGGTCACCGGAGACGGGTCACCCGAGCCGCCGAGAGCGACAGAGCTCCCCAACGCCCATCTGGTCTCGCGCCGCACGACGTCCATGTCCTCGGTGGTGGTGCCGACATCCTCGGCCGTGATGTAGCGGCCCTGGAGAGAGTCGACAATGCGCCCGTACGCCCGGAATAGCCGTTCGCTCTTGATCTGCCGGGGATCTCCGATGATCACGGCCTTCCCTCCGCCCAGGTCGAGCCCGGCGGCGGCTGCCTTATAGGTCATTCCCTTGGAGAGACGGAGTACGTCTTCGACGGCATTTTCCTCGGATTCATATGGAAAAAAACGGGTCCCGCCGAGAGCGGGACCCAATGCCGTGCTGTGTATGGCAATTATCGCCTTAAGGCCAGATACTTTGTCGTAGCCGTGGAGTATCTGTTCGTGACCTTCCCTGGCTACAGAGTCGAATACACCCAACGTTCTGACCTCCGAATTTCGAACGGGCTGGCTTCGAATCTTACAGATACACCGTGAAGTTCGCTGAAGGCAGATTGTGACCCTGGTGTGCGAGGATGGTGATGTGACGAAGTCAGCTTTCCTGCGGGTGTACTCGCCGGAAGTCTCCGGGTCCAGTGATCCGGTTCCGGGATTCGTCCGGACGTACGGGATCCTGTCGGAGGACGAAGGCGACAGTCATTGGACCGTCGAGTGGCAGGGGCGCCGGCTGGTATGCCCCCGCAACTTGCGGCTGCGTGTCCTGGAGTCGACGGTTGCCTTCGCCAACGCCTTCCGCGGGCTTGGTGCCGGGCTCATCCCCGAGAGCGACGCACAGGCGGCGGACCGTGAGCTGAAGGCCTATCACCGGAATCATCCCGACCACCGTTCCCACATTTTGACTTCGGCGTGGCATGTACCTGTGAGGTGGTTCTCGCTGTTCGACCCCTCGGGGAAGGAGGTCTACGAGCGTCCGGAAGGACGTCCGAGCCTGCGCTTCCGGACCGACCTCGAGAACGCAATAACACGGGTGCGTCGTGCCCATGAGGTCCTGACCAGACTGGGTGCCTTCGCCGGTCCGGCCGAGGAGCTGAACCACCTGCTCTCATGGCTCGAGCCGTTCCCTGAGGGCTCAATGGTCGAGTTGGACTACGCCGACGTGGCGGACCTCTTCGATTCCCAGGATCTCGTCCTGGACGATTCGTGCGAGCAGGTCAACCAATCGATTGATGCTCTCGAGCAGGGGGACATGATGAAGGCAGGCGAGTGCTACGGCCGTGTTGTCACCCGATGGGCCCCCGCCTTCTCGGTGACGTTCAGCAACTAGTGGCGAGCCTCCGCCTCGCCACGTATGAAGTATTGAGTATGAAGTATGAAGACTTCGCGGTTTCTCATGTGCCCTACCGCGGGTGAGAACCGGCACGCGGAGCATGCTCACCTCGAATCCTGAGGTCAGCGCAGTCGAGGAAGCGGCCATCCCCTTCGTCCTTCTGGCCAAGGGAAACCGGGCAGTCCTCATACCTGATACCTAATACCTAATACTCTCTTCCCATGTCCGTTCTTCCCTGGCATCTGCTGCCTGACAACTCGGCGACCGATTCCGACGGACGGCTGCTTGTCGCCGGATGCGATGTAATCGATCTGGCAGCCGAGTACGGCACCCCTCTGTTCGTCTACGACGAGGAGCACGTCCGTTCCCGATGCCGGGAGGCTGTGGCCGCGTTTCCCGATGGAGTCGCCTATGCCACAAAGGCCTTTCTCTGTACGGCCATGGCGCGTCTCGCGGTGGAGGAGGGGATGGATCTCGACGTCGCCACGGGCGGGGAGATCCACGTTGCTCTCGCCGCCGGTGTTCCCGGAGAGCGGCTCATCTTCCATGGCAACAACAAGTCGACTCGGGAGCTCGCCGTCGCCGTCGAGAGTGGTGTTGGGCGAATCGTGATCGACTCCATGGCCGAGATCGACCGGCTCGAAGAGGTGCTGCACCACCGGGATGCGACTGCCACGGTGATGTTGAGAGTCAACCCCGGAATCGAAGCCCACACTCACGATTTCCTCCAGACGGGAGCCACCGACTCCAAGTTCGGCGTCAGCATCGCCGGAGGCGTCGCCGCGACGGCGGTCGACCGGATACAGCAATCGGAGGTGCTGCACCTGGTTGGCCTTCATGCCCATGTCGGTAGTCAGGTCTTTGATGTTTCTTCGTTCTCCAAGGCGGTCGGTGTGCTCGCCGAGTTCGTGCGGCCGCTGGACGTCGAGGAGCTGTCGCTCGGCGGGGGTCTCGGGGTGCCCTACGTCGAGGGGGAGACTGCGCCCACGATCACCGAGTGGGGTGAGACGATCCGGGGGGCCGCCAGTGCGGCGGGAATCCCGCAGAGAATTACTGCCGAGCCGGGCCGGGCCATAGTCGCCCGCTCGGCGATCACCCTCTACACGGCGGGGACGATCAAGGACATTCCGGGTGTGCGCACCTACGTTTCCGTGGACGGTGGTATGAGCGACAACCCCCGACCCGTCCTCTACGGGAGCGGCTATGAGGTCTTCATGCCGCGGGCGACCCTCGCCGAGCGCGACCGGGAGATCCGGCTGGTCGGAAAGCACTGCGAATCGGGAGACGTCATCGTCTGGAAGGGGCACGTTCCCTCTGTGCTGGAGCTCGGAGACATCCTGGCCACACCGGTCACCGGCGCCTACGGCCACTCGATGGGATCGAACTACAACATGGTTCTGCGACCACCCGTGGTCTTCGTCCGGGACGGTGAGTCACATCAGGTGGTCAGAAGGGAGACTTACGACGACCTGCTTGCGAGGGACCTCGGATAGCTTTGCGCCCGTGGAGGTCTCCGATTGAGCTTCCTCTATTTCGCCTACGGATCGAATCTCTGGCCGCCTCAGATGAGAAGCCGCTGTCCGTCGGCGACTCCGGTGGGCACCGCGGCGATAACAGGATGGAGGCTGGTCTACGACAAGCCATCCACCGACGGGTCGGCGAAGCTCAATATCAGACCGGACCCCACAGGGCGGGTAGAGGGCATGGTCTATCAGATCGAGGACGACGAGCGTGACGCCCTCGACCGGGCGGAGCCGCGCTACACACCGATCGAGGTCGACATCGGCGGCGATCCGATTTTCACCTATCACTACCAGGGCGAGCCCACGGACGCCCCTCCCTACGACTGGTACGTGGCCGTCGCCCGCCTGGGCGCGGCCAGTCTCGGTCTCGACGAGGCGCCCTTCGGCGTCGATTCCGAACCCGACCCCATCGCTCCCGGGCTGAGGCCATGGACGTCAGACGACATGGACCTCGTCCAGGGGATCCTTTCTGACGGACTGGCCGACCCGGGCGACCGGTACTACATCCATCCCGGGGATTTCGCCTGGTGGATCCATCACGACGACCCTCGCCACCCCGACCACTTCTCCACCTGGGTGCAGGGAGATTTGGGGTTCGTCACCATCGATTCCATGGACCCGTGCGAGATCAACGTGTTTACCCGCTCTGGCATCGATCGGATGCCCCTGGTTCGATGGGCACAACGTCGTCTCGGGAATGAGGGGGATGTCGGTTGGGTGTCCGATGTCGATACTGAGCTGACACGAGCTTTGGAGAGAGACGGCTACCGCGCTGTTTACTCCTACCGCTCCTACCGCTGGGACCTGACCGGCGGCATTCCCACACCGGTGATCCCTCCGGGATGGTGTCTCCGGCCGGTTGCCGGTGAGGATGAGGCCAACACCAGGCGTGCTGCCTCCCACGCCGCATTCGAGTCGACGATGCCCTCGGCGATGCACCTGGAACGCTATCTCCGGTTTATGCGGTCACCGGCATACGTGCCAGACCGAGATTTGGTGGCCGTGAGCCCGGAGGGGCGTATCGCATCGTTCATGATCTGGTGGGGCGACGATTCCGGCCTTGTCCAGATCGAGCCGTTTGGAACGCATCCGGACTTCCAGCGCCAGGGGATCGGGCGTGCTCTCATCTATCACGGCCTTGCCCGGATGAAGGCGGCGGGGATGCACACTGCCCGGGTGGTGACCGATGAGTCCCGGGATGGACCTGCCTTCTACGAAAGCGTCGGTTTCAGCGACGGAGCCACGTTGCGCTGGTGGCGAAAGCTCTATCGTGCCGCCAATGGTTGACGGAACCCGTCCCCTTCACGACAAGGTTGCATTGGTCACCGGTGGCAGCCGGGGCCTGGGCGCTGCCACCGCCAGGCATCTGGCCACATGGGGCGCCCGCGTCCTGATCACCTATCGGCACAAGGAAGATGCTGCCCGGAAGGTGGTTTCGGCCTGCTCGAAGGCCACCCCGGGAGCCCGCGCCATCCAGATGGATCTCACCGATGAGGACAGCGTCCGGGCGGCGTTCAAGGAGGTGGTCGCCGGGGAGCGTCTCGATTTCCTGGTGGCCAATGCCGCGGCGACGGCCCTCAAGCCATTGCTCGGTCTCAAGATGCATCAGATCGACAAGACCTTCGCTATCTCGGTGCGTCACTTCATCCTCATGGTCCAGCTGGCTTTCCCGCTCCTTGAGAAGGCGGGCGGTCGCATTGTCGCCGTCTCCGGAGCCGACACAGTCGGATACATCCCTACCCATGGCCTCCTCGCGGCGGCGAAGTCATCCCTGGAGACCCTCGTCCGTTACCTGGCGGCCGAGCTGGGCCCGAGCGGCGTGACCGCTATGGGCGTCCTCCCCGGCTACATCGACACCGACTCGATCCGGATGATGACCGGACCGATCTACGAGACCTTGAAGCAGGCCGAGATCGAGACCCATCCCCTGAGGCAAGCGGCCAGCCCGGAGGACGCCGCTGAGGCGATTGCCCTGTTGTGTCTCCCCGAGGCCCGCTGGCTAAACGGCCAGATCGTCCAGAACGACGGCGGAGGCCTGTACGCGATGCAGGGCCGCTTCTTCCAGGTCGCTGCTCAGGCGAAAGGGGCGACACCGGGGGACGACACCCCGATCATCGGTCTGTAGGTGTTCAGGCCGTGCCCAGACCGATCGTGCGGGCGATGAGGTTGCGCATGATGTCGTCGGTGCCGCCGCCGATGGAGCCGACCCTGGCATCTCTCCAGTAGCGCTGCGCCGGGTATTCCTTCAAGGCGCCGGCACCGCCGTGGACCTGGACGCATTCGTCTGCCACCTGCCAGGCCATCCGTTGGGTGTAGAGCTTCGCCATCGAAGTGAGCCGCACCAGATCCTCTCTAGGCACGTTGGCACCGCTCTCGAACGCGATGTGATGTCGCAGCGCCCGGTAGGTGAGGGCTCTCCCGGTTCGGATGCGGACCGCGAGGTCGGCGAAGCGGTGCTGCCACACCTGGAACTTGATGAGGGGTCTGCCGAAGGCGCTCCGCGCCCTGGCGTAGTCGATCGCGGTTTCCAGTGACAGCTCGGCGAGGGCGACCGCGCCGAGAGACATCATGAGCCGCTCCCACTGGAAGTTGGCCATGATCTGACGGAACCCGGACCCGACGTCCCCGAGCCGGTTGGCGTCGGGTACCCGCACGTCGTTGAGGAACAACTCGCCGGTGTGCGAGGTCTCCCAGGCGATCATCTTCATGCGGCTGCGGTCGAAGCCGTGGGTGTCGGTGTCGGCGATGAACAGTGTGATCCCCTCGTGACCTGAGTCGTCCGACGTCCTGGCGGCAACGATCACGTAGTCGGCCCTGGCACCGTTGGTGATGTAGACCTTCGACCCGTTGAGGATCCACTCGTCGCCGTCGTGGCGCGCCCAGGTCTTGATCGCACTCACGTCGCTCCCCGCACCGGGCTCGGTGACACCCAGGGCCCCGAGCAATCGCCCCTCGATTGACGGTCGCAGGTATTGGTTCTTCTGGCCGTCGTTTCCGAAGCGATCGAGATAGAGGGCAGCGAGCTGGCTGTGAGCTCCCAGGTCGGCAGCGGCCCCGAAGGTCCCTGCCCTGGAGAGCTCCTCTATCCAAACGGCCTCGGCGGCGTAGTCGGGGCCGGTCCCGCCCCACTGCTCGGGGAACTTGGCGCCGAAGAACCCCGCCTCACCGACCTTGTTGAACAGATCACGGGGGAAGTCCCGCTGCTGCTCCCACTCTTCGGCATGAAGAGCGATCTCGTTGGAGACGAACCTGCGCGCTGCCTCCCGGTACGCCTCATGCTCCTCACGGAACAACGGCTCCAGCCCGCTCATCCGATCCCCATGATGCGGGCCAGGATCTGACGCTGAACTTCGTCCGATCCGCCCCCGATGCGCCCAATGCGTGCTCCTAACCACTCCCTGGAGATAAAGGAGCCCTCGACCAGGCCGGCGCCACCGAGTGTCTGGAGAGCCTCATCGGCGACCTTGTTGGACAGCTGGCCGATCGCCAGCTTGGCCATGGCGATCTCCTCGGTGGCGTAGACCCCCCGATTCCACAGGTCGCAGCACTCGTAGACGAGTGACTGGGCGGCTTCCACCTCGGTGGCCATCTCGGCAAGACGATGGGACACCGCCTGAAACTCTCCAATCGGACGGCCGAAGGCTTCCCTGGCCCTGGCGTAGCTGGTCGCCTCCTCGAGGATGGCCCGGGCCCCGGCAACCCCGAAGACCGAGCCGGCGAGACGCTCACCCTGAAGCTCCCACATGATCTGCCTGAACCCCTCTTCTTCTACTCCGAGCAGCGCGTCGGCGGGGAGTCTCACGTCGTCCATGTAGAGGAGGGCAGTGTCGGATAGCTTCATACCTGCCTTGTCCAGCTTCTTCGAGACGTTGAAGCCGGGGAGGCTGGTGTCGACGATGAACATCGAGATGCCGGCCCAGGGGTTGTCTTCTTCGCGCTCGGCGGTGCGGACCACCATGGTGATGAAATCAGCCCGGGCGCCGTTGGTGATGTACATCTTCGATCCGTTGAGGATCCACTCGTCGCCGTCACGTTCGGCATGGGTTCTGATGGAGGCGACGTCCGACCCGGCGTCCGGCTCGGTGATGCCTATTGCTCCGATCAGTTCGCCACGGAAGGCCGGTTTGAGCCATTTGTCGACCTGTTCTTGGGTTCCGAACTCGAGGATCGGGGGTGTGGCCATGTCGGTTTGGACGGCGAGGACCATGGCGATGGCCTGGCTCACCCTTCCCACTTCCTCGAGAAAGACCACCTGGGCCCAGTAGTCGCCACCCTGGCCGCCAGCCGACTCGGGGAAGGCGAGACCGAGAAACCCAAGTTCGCCGGCCCTTCGGAACACGTCGTCGGGAAAGTCGCCCTTCTCCTCCCATTCGGCGAGATGCGGGGCGATCTCGGAGTCGACCCACTCGCCCACTGTCCTCCGTAGGAGATCGTGCTCTTCGGTGAACGGAGACAGCTGCATCTGCCTGGCCACATTAACTTCAGGTCCGATGTCTGTTCCCGACAAGGTGACCCTGTCCGGCGCTGCCGGTGCTTGGGGGGACTCCTCGCTGTCAACAGCCCAGCTCCTCGCTGACGGTCGCAGCGACTACATAGTCTACGAAGGGCTCGCCGAGATCACGATGGCGATCTTGAGCCGGGCCAGGGCGAAAGACCCCGACCAGGGATATGCCCGGGACATCATCGAGACCATCGCCGCGAACCTGGCCGCATACCGGGACGCAGGCATGAAAGTGATCACCAACGCGGGTGGAGTCAACCCGCACGCCGCGGCCCGGCTCATCGGGGAAGCTGACCCGTCGGTCAGCGTCGGGGTGGTTTCGGGCGACGACCTCATGGGTCACGAGGCGGTGCAGGAGGCGGGTCTCTCAGGAGCGCCGATGTCGGCCAACGTCTACCTGGGCGCTCGACCCATCGCAAACGCCCTTTCCGCCGGCGCCGACGTGGTGGTCACCGGACGGGTCGTCGACTCGGCCCTGGTGCTGGGTCCGCTCATCCACGAGTTCGGCTGGGGTCCGGAGGACTTCGAGATGCTCTCGGCGGGTTCGCTGGCGGGCCACCTCCTCGAGTGCGGTCCCCAGTCGACCGGGGGCCTGCTCACCGACTGGGAGGACACGGTGAGCTGGGCCAATCCGGGGTTCCCGATCGCCGAGGTTGCTCCAGACGGGAGCATCGTGATCACGGCGCCGGAGGAGTCACACGCGCTGGTCGATGTGCGCACCGTCACCGAGCAGATCCTCTACGAGATCGGCGACCCGGCTGCCTATCGGCTTCCTGACGTGACCTGTGATTGGACCGACGTCCGTGTGGAACAGGCCGGGCCCAACCGGGTCGCGGTGACAGGGGCACACGGTTACTCGCGGCCCGGCACCTTGAAGGGCTGTGCTCAGATTCCAGACGGTTGGAAGGCGCAATTCCTCCTGTTCATCGGTGGTCGGGATGCCGTCTCCAAGGCGAGACGGGTTGGCGCCGATCTCTTAGAGCGGGGCCGGCGGATGCTGGCCCGGGCTGGACTCGGGGATTTCACGACCACCGACGTGGAGGTGCTCGGGGCAGAGGACACCTATGGGGCCCATTCCCGGGCTACGGCCACCCGTGAGGTGGTGCTCAAGATCGGTGTCCATCACTCCAGCCGGGATGCCGTGGCGGCCTTCATCCGTGAGGTCCCCTCCATCGGGCTCGCCGGTCCTCCCGGGGTTTCGGGCGGCGGCTCAGGCTTGCCCCGTCCCACCCCACTCATCCGTCTCGAGTGCTTCCCGGTAGCCCGGGAAGCCGTCGATCCACGTGTCGAGGTCGACGGCAAGCAGGTGGAAGTCGAGAAGGTTGGCTTTGTCTCACTCTCGCCACGGTCACCCAAGACGGCCCCGGTGGAGGCTTACGAGAGCCCGACAGTCCGGGTTCCTCTCATCGCCATCGCCCACGGTCGATCCGGCGACAAGGGGGCTGATGTGAACATCGGGATCCGGGCCCGCCACGCCGACTTCTTGCCCGTGATTCTGAGGGAGCTGACCGCCGAACGGGTGGAGGAACACCTGGCACACCTGGGCGCCAGTTCGGTGACCCGCTATGAACTGCCCGGGATCCATGCGATCAACTTCCTCCTCGAAGGTGGTCTCGGTGCCGGGGGCACCGCCTCGCTCCGCTTCGACCCCCAAGGGAAAGCCGTTGCCCAACAGTTGCTCGACATGGAGATCGACCTCCCGCTCGGGTTGAAGGACCACCCCGAGCTGCGTCAGGTCTAGACGCCCGCCGCTTCGGCTTTCTCTTTCGCTTCGTCGATGCGTCGGCTGTTCAACCGGGGGTGCGGCACCGATCGGCATCATCCCCCACCCCAGAAACCGGTATACGGAGTTGACCCGCCCCAGTAGGCGGTCCGGGATCAAGCTCTGGCGCAGCGACAGAAGGACGTGAGCAAGGATGCCTCCTGACCCAGTCGCGTCGAGATGCGGTCGGCGGTCAAAGAGCCAAGCAGACCTCCGAGGGCGAAGCTTAGGCCTGGATCTCCCAGACGCGGGCGGTCCACTGGAAGCGACTGCCACGCTGGCGCAGGTCGATGACCTTCTGCTTGAGCGCCTCCATGACGGCGGGATGCTCGGCTAGTGCCGACGGCAGAGGGATGTTTCGCTCGGTGAGCTGTCTCATCGAGCCAAACACCGCTTTGGCCCGATCGAGTATCGACGTCTCATCCTGAAGCGAACCGGTCGGCAGGAAGAGCCGTCCCCCTTTCTTAAGCAGACGCTTCGACTCCTCGATCATCCTCATGGGGAGCTCGGCACCGGTTGGCCCACCGGCCAGGCCGGAGGGGAACCAGCCCGAGGCGTCGGCGATCTCGTCGGGGATGCCGGAAACGTCTCCGATGACAACGTCGGCCACGATATCCGGATCGAGGGGCTCGAACATGTCGCCCTGGGCGAATTCGACCTTGTCCGCCACGCCGTGTCGCTCTGCGTTGGCCGTGGCGACTTCGACGGTTTGGTCTGCAGCGTCCACTCCGTAGACACGGTCTGCTCCGAGCTTGGCAGCGATTATTGAAAGGATTCCCGTCCCGGTCCCGACGTCGATCACCACGCTTCCGGGCTCGAAGTCGAGGGAGTCGGCGAGCAGGGTGGAAATCGTGCTCGGACGGAAGGTGGCCTCGCCCACATGGAGCTCCATTGGCCCGAAGCGGCCCTTCCATGTGATCAATTCACCTGCCATGGTGAAATGATAGCGAACTCCGGTGGTTTCCCGACCGGCGTTATTCGCCGTCGTCCCGGCCCCACATGACGATCCGGTCGGATGCTGCCGGGTCGCCGTCCTCGTCCTCCAGCGTCACCCAAATCGCCGGGTAGTCATCCGGGTCGACACCCGACCACAGGACAACCGACTCCTGATCCCCGCGGAGATGGAAAGTGCCGATGCTGACACCCTCACCGTCGTCGTTCCACACCCATCCCTCGTAATAGGTGCCCTGCTCAGCGGCGGGGAGGTCGTTGATGTGGAGACGAATCCACCAGCCGGCGTCGGTCTCTCTGATCTCCGCCTCACCGCTGGCGGCGGGCTGAATGTCGGTGCCCTCGATCGCAATGACCTGCTCAGAAGGTGAAGAGAACACGCCGAGCAACCCCGCGATCAAGATGACGACAGCGGCGACCCCCACCGCGGCGGCGGCTACCAGCGGGCCACGTCGCCGGGTCCGGGACGGCTCGGTCTTCCGGGGTCGCTTCTCGACCTCGATGGACGCGATCAAGCGGTCCGCCACCTCGGGTGGCGGCTCCGACCAGGTCGTCTCCCTTCCGAGCAAGTCCCGGATCAAGTCGAGACGCTCCCTGTCCTCCGGTTCGGGTCCCGACCCGGTGGCCAGATATTCGGCGCGTTTATCAGACATCATTCCTCTCACATGGATTACGAAGTGGGTGAGTGGCGCGGTTCGCAGCGATCATGTCTCCTCCACGTGGCGAAGTAGTTCGAGTAGTCGCTGGTGCGCCCGGTGCGACCGGGATTTGACTGTGCCCACGGGGATGCCCATGTGTTCGGCAATCTCCACATGAGTGAGGCCGTCGAAGTGGCTCAACTTGATGACCTGCCGCTCCTCGTCGGGGAGCCGGTCGATGGCGGAGCGAACCTCGAAGACTTCCCAGATGGTATCGAGAGAGGGGGGCAACGAGGTGAGGTCCACCTGGTCGCTAGCGACCGACCGTGAGCTCTTGCGGTAGATGTCGATGGCTGTCCGGCGGGCTATGGCATAGATCCAGGGTCCCAGTTCGCGGTCGGCGTCGTAGGTGGTCGCCGCCTGCCAGGCCTTTATGAAGGTCTGCTGTGTCGCGTCGGCGGCGAGGCCGTGATCGTGGAGGATCGTCATTGAGATGGCGAAAACGGGACCGCGGAATCGTTCGTAGACAGCCTTGACCGCGGCCTCGTCGCCTTCTCGAAATCGCTCTAGTACTTCACGATCCACACCAGAGATTCTGCCAGGACGCGAACCGTGTTGGTCCGAGGTTCGTAGAAAGGGCAGGAAATGAGGAGAAAACCAATGAATCTACGCACCATCGGATTGTTCGTACTCGGAGTGGCGCTGCTCGCTGCATGTGGCGCCGAGGGTGGTGATGACACCACCACGACGGCGGCGCCGGACACGACCACCACCACGTCCGCAGACGCCGGTCAGGAGGATCCGACTACGACTACCGCCCCCGAAAATGACGACACAACCACGACGGCTGCGGAGGCCAGCGACGGCATCCACGTCGCCGACACCGACCTCGGTTCGATACTGGTCGACCCGGACGGGTTCACCCTCTACATCTTCACCGCAGACAGCGAGGGGGAGAGCACTTGCTACGACGACTGTGCCGACCTGTGGCCACCGGTTCCTGCTGACACACCGATCAGCTCGGAGCTGGACGAATCGATCTTCGGTGCGGTGACCCGCGACGACGGAACCGAGCAGCTTGCCGTCAACGGGATGCCCCTTTACCTGTACACCCCGGACGAGAACCCGGGCGACACGACCGGTCAGGGTTTCAACGACGTCTGGTTCGTCGTTGACACAGACGGCAACATGATCGAGGCCGCGGCAGACTCCACCAACGTCAGCGACGACGAGGACGAGCCCGACTACGGCTACGACTACTGACCGGCGTGGAACCTGCAACCTCAGGTTCTGTGGCTCATATCGGAACTCAGCGCCTCGAGAATGATGGAACCCACAGCCTCGAGTTTTTCTCGAGGCTGTGGGTTCCACATGTGAGCCGTACAACCTGAGGTTCGTGGTTCCACTCGCGGCTACGGTGCCGCGGCCGCTTGAGGGGGCTTCCTAGGCTTGCGCGGATGGATCTCAGCGAAGCCCTGTACACGACCCGTGCCATGCGGAGGGTCCGTCCCGACCCCATCCCCGACGAAGTGGTGGCGAAGATCCTGGATGCAGCCATCCGCGCCCCCTCGGGAGGCAACGCCCAGAACTGGCGAATGATCGTGGTTTCGGACGCGTCGGTGCGGGAGAAGCTCGGCTCCCTATACCGGGAGGTCTACCCCCAGCTCCAGGAGACGCTGTACGCCGGACGACGCGAGGCGGCGGCGGAGCGCGGCGATGAGGCGGCCTTGCGTGTGATGCGGTCGTCGGACTGGCTGGCGGAGAACTTCGAGCAGGTTCCCGTCTGGATTCTGTTCCTGAACCGAAACGACCCTTCCGGCGCCTCGATCTACCCGGCGGTGTGGAATGCCATGCTGGCGGCGCGCGGAGAGGGGGTCGGCACCTGTCTGACCACGATCCTGGGCATCTACCGCAGCGCTGAGGTGTTCGACCTGCTCGGCATCCCCACCGACAAGGGGTGGCAGCTCGCTGCTGCCGTGTCGTGTGGTTATCCCTTGGGTCGTTGGGGTCTCGCCAAGAGAAGACCGGTCGAGGAAGTCACCTTCTCCAATGGCTGGAGCCAGCCTCTGGAGTTCGAGGTCAACGGGCCTCTCTGGTCCTGACCATATCGAAAGCAGCCATACTCAGACCATGGGATCTATAGGTGTACTGACAGCGGGTGGCGACTGCCCGGGGCTCAACGCGGCCATCAGAGGAGTGGTCACCAGGATTACCGCGGCTGGACGGGAGGTCATCGGCATCTCCGAGGGCTGGGAAGGTCTGATGGGAGGCACGGCGGGTCCCCTGACCCGCGATGACGTCCGTGGCATCCTGGGGAGGGGCGGGACGATCCTGGGAACCTCCCGACAAGACCCCTATGTGCACGGCGACGGCTATGAGTCAATCCGGGAGAAGGTCGAGGCACTGGACATCGAGAGCGTGGTTGTCATCGGTGGCGACGGGTCGTTGCGCACTGCCGCACAGCTTCAGGCCGACGGGTTCCCCGTCGTCGGGATCCCGAAGACGATCGACAACGACATCGGCGGCACGGACGTAAGCCTTGGTTTCCACACCGCCGTCCAAATCGTCGTCGATGCCATCGACCGTCTTACCACCACGGCTGAGTCCCACAACAGGGTGATGGTCGTCGAGGTCATGGGACGTACCGCCGGGTGGATAGCGGTGGGAGGAGGCATGGCCGGAGGCGCTGAGGCGATCCTCGTTCCGGAGGTGGAAGTCGATTACGAGGACCTCGCCGCTCGTATCCAGGCGCGCCACGAATCCGGGCCCAACTACTCGCTCGTGGTGGTAGCCGAGGGGACTCCGGGACCGTCCGGAGGCGTCTCCTCCACGGGGACCGACCAGTACGGGTTTGCCCGGATCGGCGGCGTCTGCCAGTCGGTGGCCAAAGAGTTGGAACGTCTCACCGGATACGAGTCACGTCCCGTGATGCTGGGCTATCTCCAGCGCGGCGGGTCGCCCACTGCGTTCGATCGGATCCTCGGGACGCGATTCGGCATCCATGCAGCCGAGCTTGCCCTCGACGGCCAGAGTGGGGTGATGGTTGCCCTCCAGGGAGAAGACATCGTCCCCGTGGATATGGCCTCCGCCGTGGAGGAGCCACGCAACCTGGACATATCCCGTTTCGAGGAGGTCTCCTGGTTCCTCGCCTGAAGCGAGCGCAACGTGTTTGGGCGTTCCCGCGACCTATCGTCGCCACATGAGCGAACCGCGAGAGACACCTGAGGAGGAGAGGCCGCTGCTGACCGGTCTCCGTCGTCTGGGTGTGGTGCTGTTCATCCCGCTCGTCGGCGCAGCACTACTCTGGTGGTTGCCGGGCTCGCTGACTCAGACCCGGTGGGTCAGTCTCGGAGTCATCGTGGTCGCGCTCACCGGCTGGTACGTCTGGCGGGACCCGGACTGAGCCCTGACGCCTCGCCCGGTTTCGTCAGTCGACTTTTCGGGAAGTGATGAGCGATGTTCGGTGAAGACATTCTCAGCTGGCTGCTGACCCTGAGCCTGGCTGCCATTGCCGGGGCGCTCATCGGCGGGGAGCGAGAGAGCAAGGGGCATCCCGCTGGGGTGCGCACTCAGGCGCTCGTGGCGCTTGCCGCTGCTTTGCTGACCAGGGCCGGGGAGACCGGTTTCATCGGTCCCGCCGTGGACTTGAGTCGTGTCGCCTCTCAGGTCGTGACCGGTATCGGGTTCATCGGCGCGGGCGTAATCCTCAAGAACCGGGGCACCGTCACCGGTCTCACCACGGCGGCGACGCTCTTCCTGAGCGCCGGAGTGGGGGTGGCGATTGGTACCGGGCTCATCATTCCCGCGTTGATGGCGACGGCAATCGCCCTGGTGGTGATCTACAGCCTCCGTCTGCTGAAGCCCTTCATCCGCAAGCAGATCTCGAAGACCATCTACCTGGAGTATGAGCAGGGCCACGGCACCTTCGGCCCTTTGATACGCGCAGTGCAGGACTCCGGCTGCACCATTCAGGACCTCCAGGTCGAAGACGAGGCAGCCGCCGACGGTGCCGCCCTCCGCACCGTGACGATCCAGGTCTTTGCCAAGCAAGATTCCAATCTGGAACAGGAAATGGAGTTTCTGGTCTCCCGACCCGAGGTGAGAGAACTGTCTGTCGTCGAGGGTTGACGATTCTGGCCCTCGGCCGAAGGCTTCTGTTTGACCCTCACGTAACGGTAGTCTTCGCTACCAGGCTGTTTCAGCCAGTTTCGCGCACTCCACAGGGGTATTTGTCGTGATCTATGAGCACTATCGGATCGGAGAGGTGGCCGAAGAGGTCGGCTTGTCTCTGCGCACTATCCGCTACTACGAGGAGATCGGACTGGTGGAGCCGTCCGGGCGCACCGAAGGCGGGTTCCGGCTCTACACCGACTCCGACGTGGAGAGACTTTGCTTGGTGAAGGCCCTGAAGCCGGTGGGCATGTCGCTCGAGACCATGGCGGAGCTTCTCGAGACCGCCGACCTGGTAGCCGGCATTGCCGAGGGGTCGCGGTCGGACGCCGAGGAGCGCCTGGCGGATGTCGTGAGCGTTGCCGTCGACCGATGCGACGAGCTAGAGGCTGGGCTCGAGGAGGCGCGCCGCGCCCTGAAGAGACTCTCAGCCCTCACCGGGGAGCGACGATGACTCAGACGCTTTCGGAGACCGAGCGGCGGCGTACGTTCGCCATCATCTCCCACCCGGACGCGGGCAAGACCACCCTGACCGAGAAGCTGTTGCTCTATTCGGGCGCCATTGCCGAGGCAGGAGCGGTCAGGGCCCGTGCCGGCCGGCAGCGTGACGTCACCTCCGACTGGATGGAACTGGAACGCCAGCGCGGGATATCAATTACCTCCACCGTTCTTCAGTTCCCCCACGATGACCTGCTCTTCAATCTGCTGGATACCCCGGGCCATCGCGACTTCTCCGAGGACACCTACCGGGTTCTCTCGGCGGTTGATTCTGCGGTCATAGTCCTCGACGGCGCACGTGGCATCGAGGCACAGACATTGAAGCTGTTCCAGGTGGCCCAGGCGAGAGGTCTTCCCCTCATCACCTTCGTCAACAAGATGGACCGACCGGCCCTCGATCGCCTGGCCCTTCTCGATGACATCGAGGACCAGCTCGGCATCCGGGCGACACCGGTCACCTGGCCCGTCGGCAACGGCCCGGACTTCGCCGGTGTCGTCGACCGCCGCGATGGCACATTTTGGGAGTTCGAACGTACCGCGCGGGGCCGTGAGATCGGTGAGGAGCGGGCCGGCCTTCTCTCGGAGGGCGATCCCCTCCGGGCCCAGGCCATCCAGGAGCTGGGGCTGCTCGATGCAGTGGAGGCCGACCACGACCAGAAGAAGTTCCTCGCCGGCGAGACCACCCCGGTCTTCTTCGGGTCGGCGCTTTGGAACTTCGGCGTCCGGCTTCTTCTCGACGCGATCGGCACCACTGCGCCGGAGCCACAATCAAAGGCGCAGCGAGACGGCTCACCTCGACCCATCGACAGCGACCTGTCCGGCTTCGTGTTCAAGATGCAGGCGAACCTAGACCCCAGACACCGCGACCACATCGCATACATGAGGGTCTGCTCGGGCGAGTTCGAGAGGGGGATGAACCTGGTCAATCATCGAACCGGGAAGACCTTCGCCACCAAGTACGCCCATCAGGTGTTCGGCAACGATCGGCAGACGGTCGACACGGCCTATCCCGGCGATGTGGTCGGGCTCGTCAACGCGTCCGACCTTCGCATCGGTGACAGCCTCAGTGTTGGCGGAGATGCGCAGTACCCACCGATTCCGACGTTCGCACCGGAGCACTTCAGAATTGCCCGCAATCTCGACACGGCCCGGTACAAACAGTTCCGCAAGGGGGTGGCCCAACTGGACCAGGAGGGCGTCATCCAGGCGCTGCACACCTACGAGGGAGGCGAGCGGGAGCCGATCCTCGCTGCGGTCGGTCAGCTCCAGTTCGACGTCGCCTTGCATCGACTCACCGAAGAGTTCGGAGCTCAACCTCAGTTCGACCCGGCTCCCTACTCGGTGGCGAGACGAACCGACGCGGAGGGGAGTGAGAAGCTGTCGGGCCGCCGCGGTGTCCAGATCGCAACCCGCACCGATGGGACGCTGCTCGCGCTCTTCACCAGTCAGGCCTGGCTCGACTCGGCGATGCGAGACCACCCCGACCTGACGCTCGACCCCATCATCGAGCTATGAGCGATCCCGGGCAGTTGGTTGCCGAGCCGGGAATCTACGCTTCACCGCGGCAGATTCCGATGCCAGGTTCCGACAGTGCCCACCGATTCGCAACCCAAACCACAGCTTTGACATGACTCCGACACCATCAGAACGCCTGGTGCTCTCCTACATGGACGACGAGCACTACCACCGCGAGGACCCGGACAAAGAGTCAAAGCCGGTGTGTCAACCGGAGCGGACCCGCGGCGTGCTGGCTATCCGGACTCAGGTGGAGCGCCGGGGCCAGACCCCTTGCCCCAGGTGCTGGCCGGACGTGGAGTGATCGTGGCCCTTGATATCGAGTGCCCGGTCTGTGGGGAGACCGATGACCTGAGCGGGAACCGGGACGGTGACACGATCACCATCAGATGCGGAGGCTGCGGGCAGAGCTGGGATCGTCCCACGACTCCAATATGCCCCAAGTGTGAGGGCAACGATCTCCAGGCCGTGCCTCTCGCCATCGTCGAGAAGTCACGAGGTACCCAGCTCTCGGTGGTCGGCGTCCGCATCGTCCACCTCTGCAACGACTGCGACGCCGACGACATCCGTCGCTGGCAGAACAACCGTCCCAATCCGCTGCTTCCGGGAGAGCTGCCGACGGTCGACCCGAAAGAAGCTGGATAGGTCTGATTCTTCGGAGCCGGTCACTCCACCGGCTCGGTGAGCCCCAGCTCCTGGGAGCGCCTCACCCATCGCATGAGGTCACTAGGGGTGATGATTCCGAGGATCTCGTCGCCGTCTATCACCAGAACCCTGTCGTGGTGTTCGTCGCGGAGGCGCTCCATGACCTCGTCCATCGTTGTATCTCCTTTCACATTGCAGGTTTCGTCGAGATTGGCCGCAGCAGACCACGCCTGGCGTACGTCCCACTGATCTCTGGGGATCTGGCGTACCGCCTTCAGGGTGAGCAGGGCCGGACGGTCGAGATCGACGATGGGGAAGGCAGAGTGGTCGTAGCGGAGAAAGTACTCCTCCACTGCCTCGCGGATCGATTTGTCAGAGGGGATCGTCACGAGATCGGGGGACATCACGTCCCTGGCCTTCACGTCTCGGAGGACTTGACGCAGCACGGCGTCGGAGCCGGTGACCGAGGCTGCCTGGAAGAGAAACCATCCGATCGCCGCCATCCACAGCCCGCTCAGGTCACCGGCGAACACCACGAAGATCCCGAGACCGATGAGCGTCGACGCCAGGACCTTTCCTGCCGTTGCCGACCTCTGGGTCGCCTCGGTGAGGCTGCCCGATGTCTTCCAGAGGATCGAGCGGAGCACCCTGCCACCATCAAGGGGCATTCCGGGGGCGAGATTGAACACGCCCAGGAGCAGATTCAGCCAGCCGATGTAGCCGATGGCGAAGTGCACGGGCGTGGCGGTATCACCCTGGACGAGCTGCAAGACCACCCAGAGGAGTCCGGCGATGGCGAGGCTGGTGAGCGGCCCGACGATTGCAACCAGAAACTCATCCCGCGGGTTGCTCGCCTCCATCTTCGTCTTGGTCACACCTCCGAACAGGAACAGCGTGATGTCCTCAACGGGGATGCCGAGCTGACGAGCCATCACTGAGTGGCTCAGCTCGTGGGCCAGAACCGACGCGAAGAAGACGGCCACCGAGACCGTGGAGAGCGCGACGTTGGCGCCCGGGTCGAGATCGTCGAACTGGGTCCGGAATTGGAGATAGAAGGACCACCCGAAGAGCAGGGCGATGAACAACCAGGAGACGTCGATTCGGACCTCGATCCCGAAGACCTTGCCGAGAGACACGGAACTGGAAGTCATGATTCACCCATGGGAGCCACGGTTCCTCAAACCTAACCGCAGCACAACAGTGGAGGTTGGTGCTTCAGACCGACCCGATTCGGCTCTCGGCTCGGACGGTGCTTCCGGGGAGGGACGGCATGGTGGTTTTTTCGACACCCAGCCAGCGGCAGCAGTCGTCGATGACAGTGGACAGCAGTTCGTGGAGCCGGTCGTCGGCGTCAGGGATGGCAGCTTCGGCGATGCCAATGATGGCAACCCGGACCGCGGCCGGTGCCGAGCGCTTCCGGAAGGCCTTGGCGGTCACTTGGTGTCCTGTCATGAACTCCTCGGCCCAGCTCGTGGCGTGAGGCACCGAAGCCAGGGCATCGGCGGCATGGTCCTCCAACCGGTCGTCCTCCTGGGAGCGAGCGCCCCCGAACTCGTCGAGGACCTGCCGGGCCGCCAGGAGACTCACCGCCAGGGCGCGTTGTCGTGACTCGGCGACCACAGGTATCGCCAGGGCAGCGCAACGGATGGCGATGCGTACGTCGAGCCTCGGGTCGTCACCATTCAGGCCGATGACGGATGGTATGAACGTGACCAGCGTCGCCCGGGCGTCGTCGGAGGTGTGGTCGTTGACCTGGCGGGCGACCGAAGCCAGCAGCGGATGGGTGCAGTCGGGGTGGTCGCTCCACTTCTCGCCGGCTAGAAGCGAGGCGTATTCCATGAAACACGCCCCCTTGCGCGGGTTCCGGTGCTTGCCGCGTGAGAGCACCGGAGCCAACTCGGGCGTTCTCCGCCGGGCCATACGTCAATGATAGTGAACCCGCACAACATCGTGTCAGCATGGCGCCTCACTCACTTCGGTGGCCTCAGCAGCGGTTTGTGCTGTGTAGACCTGGGTAATCACCCGGCGAGCATATGGCGGTTACCGTCGCCGTCAAATGTGGCAGAACCCGATGACGAGATGAGGATCGCAGCTTTCGGCGACATCAACATCGACGTCGTTCTCGACGTCGAGAATCTTCCGATAAGGGGAGGAGAGGTCTTCGCGACCCGCCGCCGAGAGCTGCTGGGCGGCTCGGCGGCCAATACGGCCGTGGTGTTGGCCCGATTGGGGTTCGAGTCGGCGGTCATGGGGGCGGTAGGCGACGACGACGCCGGCCACCGTGCTCTCTACAGCCTGGGCACGGCAGGTGTGAGCACCGACCTGGTAAGTGTCTCGGAGCTCCATCCGACGGCCATGAACACGGTCATGGTGACTCCCGATGGGGAGAGAACGATGGTCAGCGCCCGCGGTGCCAACGTCTACTACACGGCACCCTCGGGGTGGGATGAAGGGGTCGACTGGCTCCATGTATCCGGCTATTCGCTGATGGCGGGACCCCAGCAGCGGAGCGCACTCGATGTGATCACAGCGGCGGGAGAGAGTTCCATCCCGCGCTCACTCGACGTCCCGGTGGAAGTCGGCACGCACATCCGAAGTCTGCTCGCCGATGTCATCGATGACTTCCGCATGGTCTCGGGAAGCCAGCTCGCTCTCGCCGAACTCACCGACAGCGCCGATCCGGTGGAGGCGCTCGCCGGTGGCCCGGCGATGGTGGCGGCCACCTCCGGAGCCGGTCCCCTGCTGTTGATGGTGGGAGAGGAGCGAATCAGCCTCAACCCACCGACAGTTGACTCGGTCGACGTCACCGGCGCCGGGGACGCATTCGCCGCAGGTCTCATCGCGGCCGGGCTGTCAGATCTCGACCCTGGGCCAACCGCAGTGCTGGCAGCGGCAATCGGTGCCGCGGCCACCCTGGGTCCGGGAGCGTCCGGGACCCTCGCCGACGGGAAGGTCTGGGTCGATCTGCTCGACGACGATCGCTGGAGTGACGCCGACCTTTCCTGGCTGGCCGCAGTCAGATCCTGGGTGGAAGCGGCCCGGTGACCATCGACCAAGCGTGCATGACGCTCCGCTGGTCGAACCCTGGGTTACAGGCGTCGGTAGGCGACGTCTCCAGCCCACGGAACGGAGCGCAGGAGACCGGGCGGTC
>JBKHKD010000028.1:0-38635 GCA_046537785.1 Actinomycetota bacterium | reverse complement strand
GAACCGCGCAGTTTTCGACCGGCGTCAGGTGCTCAGTATTCAACCGTCGTCGACAATTTCTTGGATTTTCTTGATCCTTCACTAGGGGGAGGTCACATTCCGGACCTCAAGCCTGATGGGTCCAACTAGCTACAAACTCCGAAACAGTTAAGTTCTATAACACATTTAGGGGTGTTGTCTTCCTGAAGTCATTGTGGCAAACGGACGCTAGAGGTAACTGGCAGTCAAGGGGTCAGGGGTTCAAATCCCCTCAGCTCCACAAGGTTTTTAGCCTTCTCCGGTGCTTTGGGTGCCTAACGTCCCCCGAGAAATTCCCTAAATCGAGGGAATCGCATCCGGGTTCGACTTGAAACGCATCACATCGGAGGAACCGCCAGGAGTAGTGACTGACTGGTCGATCAGAAAACTCCTCGGGTATCTCCGGGCCGGAGCGCCTGAAAACGGCGCTTAGACGTGGGAAGCCCTATTGGAAGCTTCGCTCGGCCAGTTCGTCGTAGCGGGCTCGCGCCTCATCCAATTGGGCTCGTAGGCCTGGATAGTCCTCGTGCCGGCCCTCTCGAAAAGCCTGCAAGATTGCAGCTTCGACTCGTTGGAGGATCTCGGTGACCTCAGCCAGTTCTTCGAGCGTCATCGTAGAAAGCTTACCTACGACAGGAGACCCGGCTATCAACCTTTTATGAGGAGGGTGATCTCCGGGGCTCTGTGCCACTAAGTACTTCCCAGGGTTGATCGCCTCACCTTTGGTGCCTAGTTGGTCGAAAACGGCGATTCCGGGATCCTCAGCCACCATCAGCGGAAACAGCCGATGTGCCGGATTTCGTCAATAGCTACCGGGCGAAATCTCTACAACGGTGGGCGATGGTCGACAAGGTTGGGTAAACGCTGGTCTGTCTGGCAGTCCTCAGCTCAACTAAGTTTTTTTTAACCCTTCCCCCGTGCTTGGGTGCCTGATTGGTTTCCTTCGAGATCCTGATTGTTGGTTCCAAGTCAGGAGACGGTGCCGATGTGTCTGCCATCATCCCTTACGGAATGGGAACTGATTCGTGATCAAGTCGCTCGGGGTGACCATGGCGCAGCTCATCGAGCGCATCAGCGGCCGGGCACCGCTAGCTCCACCGGCCTACTCCACCGAACGGGCCCAGCAGATGGCCCGACGAGCCCAGCGCCGGCGGCGTGCCCGGGTCCTCGTCTACCTACTGGTGGTGTTCGTCGCCGTCGTGGGGGTGTTCAGTGCCTTGTTCCACGAGCTGATGGAGATGGAGGGCCGCTCCTACTCATGGCCGACCAGCGTCTATTGGACACTCACCACCATGACCACCCTCGGGCTCGGAGACATAACGTTCCAGTCGGACACCGGCCGGATCTTCTCGATGGTGGTCCTGCTGACCGGCTCGGCCTTCGTCCTCGTGATGCTGCCATTCATCTTCATCCAATTCGTCTTCATGCCCTGGATGTCGGAACGGGAGCGACGAAGGGCCCCCCGGTCTATCGCAACTCGGACCAAAGATCACATCCTGATCACCGCATGGGGTCCGGTTGAGGCGGCGCTCGTCGAGCGCACCGAGCAAGCCGGCGTCCCCTATGTGATCGTGGTAGAGGACGTGATCGAGGCCGGGCGACTACACGATGAGGGGCGAAACGTGATCGTTGGAGGCTTCGACGATCCGGAAACCTATCGCAACGCCCGAATCGAGCAGGCAGCGATGGTGGTCGCTTCGCGGAGCGACCCGGCCAACACAAATATCGCTTTCACGGTGCGTGAGATCGCACCGGATGTCGCCATCGTGGCCACTGCCAACTCTCCGGCGTCCGTGGACATCCTCGAGATTGCCGGAGCCGACAAGGTGGTGCAGTTGGGCGAAATCCTGGGCTCCGCGATGGCGGCGCGCTCTCTCGGGCTGGGAGGGCGCACGCACGCCATCGGCCAGTTTGGGGATCTCCTCATAGCTGAAGCCGGGATCGTGGGCACCGACCTGGTCGGCCAGACGCTGGCCGAAGCCCGGCTCCGGGCTCGTCTCGGCATCGGGATCGTGGGAGTGTGGCGCCGTGGGGAGTTCGAGGTCGCCACCGCAGACACCAAGCTCGAACCGTCGACGATCCTTCTCCTCGCCGGCTCGAAGAAGCAGCTGGCGGCCTTCGACGAGCGTCATGCCGCCGGTGGGGGGAGCGCCCTCAGCGCGGTGATCATCGGCGGCGGTCGGGTGGGTCGGGCCATTGGAAGGGCCTATGGCGAAGCAGGGATCGACTACACCGTCGTCGAGAAGCTGCCCGAGCGTCGGCGTGAAGGGATCCCCTATGTGATCGGGGACGCCGCCGATCGGACCGTGCTGGCGCAGGCCGGCATCGACGACGCGGAGGCGGTCGTGGTTACGACACACGACGACGACATCAACGTCTATCTCACCCGTTACTGTCGGGGACTTCGGCCAGAGGCGAGGATCGTGTCGCGAGCCCGGCTCGATCGGAACGTCTCCACCCTCTACCGAGCTGGCGCCGACGCCGTCCTTTCATACGCCGCCACCGGATCCACCGCCATATGGAACCACTTTCGCGGTGGTGAGACGGTTCTCGTGGCAGAAGGACTCAGCGTGGTGCGAACCCGCGTTCCCCCCTCTTTGGTCGGTCGTAGCTTGGCCGACACCCATGTGAACCGCCGCACCGGCTGCAACGTTGTTGCAATCGAGACCGAAGGAGGTGCCACTACCACTCTCGACCCCCATGAACCGCTTCCTGACGACGGCATCATGATCATCGTCGGAACCGATGAGTCGTTCAGCCGTTTCCGGGAGCTCTTCCCCGAAGGCTGAGCAACCGGTTGTCGCCTCAGCGGTCCGGTCGGTCAGCTCCCGTCGGCCTCACCTTCTTTCTCCCTCATACCCGCCGTGGCTACCGTCCCCCCTCGTGCCAGCGCTGCATCGTCTCGGATGGATCCTCTTCCTGATCTCGGCTGTACTGTTCGCCACTGCTGGCATCCGCTCGGGTGACTGGCTCGTTGTGGCAGGCAGTGTGGTCTTTGGCGGGGCCTGCGTGCTGTTCCTCTGGCCTGAGTCCTAGCTGGCCTGCGGCCCGGTTCCTTCACGGGTCCTTTCAGCTTTCTGACATTCGTCCTTCAGGAGTGGGAAGGTCTGGGTTAGCTTGTGCATCTGGGGATGCAAACGCCAAGAAGGTCCCGGGGACCTCGGCATGAAGAGACCGCAGACAGCGGCTGGTTCGACCTCATCGAACGGTGGGATCCGGTGGGGATCATTCTCACCGTCCATGGACTCGTCCTCTTCTTGCTGGATGAAGTCGCCAACCCGCCTCTTGCGATCGCCTTCATCGTGGCTCTGGCAGTCTGGCGCCTGTCCAACCGGTTGGTGGCTCGTAGCGATTACGGCGGTTCCCACCATGTCATGATTCTGAGCGCCGAGGGAGGCTCTCTTGTCCTGGCCGCTGCCCTGGTTACTGCCGAAGGCGGCACGGAGAGCCCGTTTTTCTTCTGGCCCCTGATCCTTTTGGCCTGGTGTGCGTTGATCTTCACCCGCAGACAACTAGCGGTGATGGTCGGGATAACCGTGGCGAGCTACATAGGTGTGGTGGTGCTGGCTTCGGACATCACTGCTACCAGCCTGGCCCGTCTCGGGCTTCTTCTGGCCTTTGCAGGAGTTCTCATCGTGGCTCGGAGCCGCATCGACTACCACCGCGCCAGTGCCGAGCGCAGCGAGAGACTCCTACGAGATGCGATAGGCGTTACACCCGCAGGGCTCATGGTCCTGGGCGCCGAGGACAACCAGCCGGTTTACATCAACCACGCCGCGCACGAGATGAGGCTGCTACATGGTCTCGAGGAGAGCACCGTCGGCAGCGGCCGACTCCGGGAAATCGTCGATGAGGCTATCGAGACCGCCATGACGATCGGGCCCGAACTGCTCGAGTCGCACGACCTGGAGGCTGCGGCGCGTCACATCCGGGTGCTAGCCACGCCTCACGAGAGTCGCGGCGAGAGGATGGTCGTCGTCGCCGCAGAGGACGTAACCCACCAGGTAGAGGTGGGTGAGGAACGTCGCAGCTTCTTCAGATTCGCTGGCCATCAACTGCGAACCCCGCTGACCCCGATCATCGCCTATGCCGAGATGCTGAAGCGTGGTGAGTTGGAGGATGAACCGGCATCTAGAGCGGCCGATGAAATCGAGTCGTCCGCACGGGAGTTGCTCCGACTCTGTGAACGGATGCTGACTGTTGCAGACCTGCAGCACGGGACCGAGACCGAGACCGGGATCGTAAGAGTCGGCGACATTCTCGACAGGGTGGAACAGTCCCGTCTGGACGACGTCGAGATGTCTGGCAACCGAGATCTGGGCGTGTTATGCAATTTCGACCTGGTAGCCAGGGCGCTCACGGAGTTGATAGACAACAGTCGACAGTTTGGGGAGGCACCGATTCACCTGGAGTGGTACGACCGGGGCGAAACTATCGTCTTCAAGGTGTGGGATGAGGGTTCAGGTCCCGAGATTGACTCTGCCGCGGACCTCATGTTCGCCCACTGGGGAAGCACAGAGCCGGCAAGGATGATGACTCCGGGTATGCGCTCCCGGCTCGGACTGGTCCAGGCTCGTCTCCTGGTGAGTCTCTCTGACGGAAATCTCTCGTTTGCCCGCGGGGAGGATGGCTTGGAGTGGTGGTTCCAGCTTCGTTTACCGACAGAACGGTCGGCCCAACAGGCGGTGGCTCAGTAGGAGCCGTTTGACCGGAACTGGTCGGCGGGCCACACTTGACGGGAGGCCAGAAGGGCCAGGAAGGCGGCTTGGGGGAGCGGCGGAGCAAATAGATATCCCTGGCCATGGGTGCAACCGCTGGCCACGACCCGTTCCCACTGCAAGGCTGTCTCGACCCTCTCGGCCACTGTGGTCTTGTCCAGGTCCTCGCCCATCCTCACTATCGAGTCGACCAGCGTGCCTGCCTCCTGTTTCTTGCCGAGGTGTTCGAGGAATTGACCGTCGATCTTGATGGTGTCGAAAGGCAGAGAGCGGAGATATGACAGCGATGACAGGCCTTTGCCAAAGTCGTCGATTGCCACCGAGACCCCGAGGTCGCGAAGGTCCTGGAGCACCTCGGCCGACTCATCCAGGTTCGGCATAAGTGAGGTCTCGGTTATCTCGAGACAAAGTGACGCCGGCTCGAGCCCATGCCGATCGAGGGTGTCGTGCACCAAGGCAACAAGGTTCCCGTCGTCGAGCTGGACCGCTGAGACATTCACCGACATGACCACGGGCACGTCTCCAAGGATCTTCCCCCACGCCCGAAGCTGGGAGCATGCCTCGTCCAGCACCCAGCTGCCGATGGGAATGATGTGCCCGGTCGCCTCCGCCACAGGAACAAAGGTCTCGGGAGGGATCAACCCTCGCTCCGGTGTCTCCCAGCGGAGCAGAGCCTCTGCTCCAGTGACCTCACCGGTGGCGGCCGACACGATGGGCTGGAAGTGGAGGTGGAGCTGTTCATGGCTAAGGGCATCGTCGAGACGCTTTGCGGAGGCAACTTGCCGCCGCTCTCGTTCGATGCCGCGGGCGGCCTGTCGCATCAGGGCAGTGACCATTACCCCGATGCCGGCGAAGAAGAAGGTACGGGTGAGCCAATCGCTGGTCTCCTGGGCTGTTCCCTGGACCACATCGGCTGGCATGACCGGACCGACGAGTAGGCCGGAGGCCAATGCCACGACGACAGCTCCGGGCACTCCAAAGCGGGCGCCCGCGATGACGATCGGCAGATAGAACCAGTGAGGAGGCAGCGAGGAGGTGCCCCCGACCAGATAGGTCAGGCTTGCGAACACCACGACCATTGCCGCGACCCAGATGAGCACCGCGGAGGAACGAGCGCGCGTAGGAGCGGACACCAGGTCAAGAGCCCAGCGTGGCCACCGGAGTGTCGAGATGCTTTCGTTCAGGCTGGCGGGTGTCACCACATTCCTTGTCTCACCCCAATCGGCATCAATCCCGGCCGGCCTTAGCTCTGAGATGCGGGGTCCCGTTGCGCGGCCCGGAACAGGGGCGTGCGACTTGAGAAGGCGTAAGGCTTCAAAGGACGGGGTCCGCCCCGATCTCGCTGCTCTCGGTCCAGTTCTCCCTTGCCTCGTTGAGGGCGGCAAGCGCCACCAGGACTGCGGCTACGGGGTCGGCCCACCACCAGCCGACGGCTGCGTTGAGGGCGAGCCCGGTGAGGGTGGTCACTGAAAGGACGCCATCGAGGAGGGTCATCGAAGCCTCCGAGGCCAGGGGCTCGGAGCCAAGCTGAGCCGCGGTGCGGTATTTGAGGGCGGCGAGGGTGAACATGACGACAGCGGTGACCGTCAGGTACACGATGCCCCAGATCGACTCTCCAGCTCGTCTGCCGGTGACGAGATCGTTTGCAGCGGCGACCAGGAGGGCGATCGCGAGGACGGCGAAGGCCACCGAGATGAGCCGCAATGCGGTTCTCGTGCGCTCGACCTGGTCAGCCTCGCCAGATCGGACATGCCAGACCACCACGCCCGATGCGAAGAGCTCGACGATTGAGACGGTTCCGAATCCAATTAAGGCGAGTGAGCCGGCGAAGGAGCCCAACGTGATGGTGAGCACCGCCTCCCCGGCGTTCCAGGCCATGGTCCCGTACTCGAGAAGGAGCGCTCGTCGGCGCAGGTCGGCGTGTGATGGGTCTGGTTTGGTGCTGGTCACTCACTTGGGGTCGGCTTGGCGCGGTGGCATTCTCACATGCCAACGGCGTGGACGGAACCCGGTGTGTTCGGCCGCAGGACTCGCCCGATTCGGTGGTCAGTCGTACCGGTGGCGAAACATCAGGGCGATGCGCGGGTCAGCCGAACTCACCTTGGGAACGGCGTGCTCCCAGGTTCGCTGACAGCTACCTCCCATCACGACGAGGTCGCCGTGACCGAGCGAGAAGCTCTCCGCGGGCCCGCCGTCCTTGGGGCGGATGAGGAATCTGCGGGCACCACCCAGGGACACGGTCGCGACGATGGAGCGGGGTCGTTCCCGTGCCACACGATCGCCGTGGTAGGCGACCGAGTCGTTCCCGTCCCGATACCACCCGGCGCTCGTCTGGTCGAGTCTGATCCCGTACCGGGAGGAGAGGCTGTCGACCATGGGCGGGATGTCCGGATGGATGTCAGGCTCGAACCTGGCGACAAGTCGCGGGGTCAGAACCTCGCGGTCGTACATCCGGACCACCGGCTGGGACCATTCCGCAAGGTCGACCAGCTGGGCGAAGAGGGTTTCGTCACCCGAGAGCCACAGCGGGCAGTAGTCCAGCCAAGCCTCGTCATCGAGATGGATGCGTTGCAGCTGCCGGTAACCGTCGTCGAAGTCGATGGGGGCGGAGCCAAAGAGGCTCGCTTGTTGCGACCAGGCGAACATGTGTTCGAGTGTAGGATGCCCACCGATGAGATTCAAGAGGCGGCCCGAACCGGTCACAGGACACCGCTAGGTTCGACGCCGACTGAAAGGACCCACCGTGAAGATTGCCGTTGGCACCGAGAAGGGTGCATACGTTTTAGAAGAGTCGGGCGGGGGATGGTCCGTCGCCGGACCGATGTTCCCTGGCTGGAAGGTGTCGGCCTTTGGCTCTGCTCCGGACGGAACCCATCTAGCCGCGGTCGGAAGCAACTGGTTCGGGGTCGGGGTACATCGAAGCCAGGACTTCGAGAACTGGACGCAGACCGACGATCCGCCGGCGTGGCCAGAGGAGACGGAGCGCAAGATGGAGCAGGTGTGGACGTTCCACACCGTTGGCGACCGGATCTGGGCCGGCGTGGCCGAGGCCGGGCTCTTCACTTCCGACGACGCAGGACTCACCTGGGAGCCGGTGGCAGGCCTCAACGAACACCGGACCAGAGACGAGTGGCAACCCGGGTTCGGTGGGTTGTGCACTCACAGGGTGAAGGTCGACGGTGACACCCAGTGGGTTGCCATTTCCGCGGTGGGCGTGTTCCGGTCCGAGGACGGGGGAGCAAGTTGGGAAGCGAAGAACGACGGTGTAGACGCGGTGGGTCTGCCCGAAGACGCACCCCGGCCCGAGATCGGTTATTGCGTGCACTGTGTCGCCCACGATCCTGACGACCCGATGCGAATCTGGCGACAGGACCACACCGGTGTTTACCGAACCCGGGACGGTGGCGACAACTGGGAGCGAGTCGAAAACGGGCTTCCCGCGAACTTTGGTTTTGTCATGTGGCGTGACGACGGCAGCGGCAGATTGTTCACGATCCCCTTGGAGGCAGATGCCAACCGGGTTCCGGTCGACGGCGCCCTCAGGGTCTACAGATCCGACGATGATGGCGACTCCTGGACCATTTCCGGATCGGGTTGGAGCGACTCCCCTCAGTTCACCGGAGTCCTGCGCGGAGCCTTCGACGGTGACGACAACGGCGTCTTCTGCTTCGGTACGACGGGAGGCAAGCTCTGGTTGACACGGGACAATGGCGATAGCTGGGAGGAGCTCGACCTGGCGGTTCCCAGGGTCGGTGCGGTGGCGCTGCTGACATGACGGCAACGGTTCGTCTTCCCAGGATGCTGTCGGAGACCGTGCAGTCAGATCTGACCCACGATGTGGTGGGAGCCACCGTCGAGGAGGCGCTCACCGATCTGTTCGCCAAGGTACCCGGGCTGCGCCATCACATCCGTGACGAGACCGGTGCGATCCGTCCTCACGTCTCGGTGTTCGTGGACGGTATCCAGGCGGATAATGGCACCCCGTTGCGCGAAGGGTCCGAGATCCGGGTTCTTCATGCCGTCAGCGGGGGTTCACCTCCGGGTTGATCGAGGCCACTAGTTTCAGCGTCAGATGCGCATACTCGTCGCCGACAAGTTCCCGGAGCGGCAGCTCGAGAAGCTCCGCAACCTGGGCCACGACGTCCGCTACGACCCGTCCCTGGATGCGGCCAGTCTGCCCGACGCTGTGAGCGATGCCGAGATACTCGTGGTCCGCTCCACCGAAGTCACCCGGAAAGCAATCGAAGCGGGGGCCGAGGTGGGGCTGATCGTCCGGGCCGGTGCGGGCACCAACACGATCGACGTGGAGACCGCATCGGCGCGAAGCGTCTTCGTGGCCAACATCCCCGGCAAGAACTCGGTCGCAGTAGCGGAGCTGACCATGGGGCTGATGCTCGCCCTCGATCGGCGCATACCCGACAACGTCGCCGACCTGAGAGACGAACACTGGAGGAAGTCGGAGTACTCGAAGGCGATGGGCCTCATGGGCCGCCGGCTCGGCATCATCGGGCTCGGCGCCATCGGCATCGAGGTGGCCAGAAGGGCGCGGGCCTTCGGGATGAAGGTAGCGGGACTCCACCGGCCGGATCGCGATGCGGAGACAGCCCAGGTGCTGGCCGATCTCGGGGTGAAGCTCTATCCAGATCTAGAGCGAATGCTCCCCGAATGCGACATCGTCAGCCTCCACGTGCCCTCGACCCCCGAGACCCAAGGCATGGTCGATCAGAAGTTCCTATCCCTAATGCCAGATGGGTCGAGCCTCATCAACACCTCGCGCGGCGACGTCGTTGTCACCGAGGATCTCATCGCGGCCCTCGACGAGAAGGGGATGCGAGCCGGGCTGGATGTCTTCCCGAACGAGCCGGGCGCAGGATCGGAGGACTTTGATTCTCCTCTCGCCAAACACCCCAGGGTTTACGGGACCCATCACATCGGTGCCTCCACCGAGCAGGCCCAGGAGGCTATAGCCAAGCAGGTGCTCCGGGTCATCGACCGCTACTGCGAAGGGGATGTGGAGAACGTGGTCAACCTCGCCGAGCCGATGGAGCACACCACCGTCATCGGGATCCGCCATGTCGACCAAGTCGGGGTCCTGAGCCGGGTGTTCTCCATACTTCGCAGCGCAAGGATCAATGTCGAGCACATGGAGAACCACATATTCTCCGGAGCGAGAGCAGCCAAGGCCGTGATGCATGTCCACGGCGATTTCAACGACGAGGTGCGCAAGGAGCTGGAGGACCTCGAAGCCGTGTTTCAGGTAGCCGTGCTCAGGGAGACGGACTAGTCCGGTCTGATCCAGGGGGGAGTGGGCGCCTCGATCCTCTCCAGGCCCGACGGGACCGGCCCGAATCGTTCTTCGTTGCCGGTTTGCCAGTCACGCCAGGCCTCGGTCAGCTCATCGGTGGTGCGGGCGACGAAGTTCCACCACATCTTCACCCGATCCCCGAGCGGAGCGCCTCCGAGGACCATGAGACGAGCGGGAGAACTCCGCGCGGTGAGACGAAGCGAGTCGCGACCCGGAGGCACGATCGCCAGCGAGCCGGGTTCGACGATGTCCTCGCCGACACTCACGGGCTTGTCGACGGGGACGACGGCATGCTCGAACGAGGGGTCCACGGGTAGATCGCTGGGGCCGCGCAGGGTCACATCCAGCCCGACCGTGGGGTGGGAGAACTCCGCCGAAGAGCGGGCGTCCCCCAACTCGCCGATGAGCACCCTGGCGAAGGCGTCGCCGACTTCGGTCTCCGGCAACTCGGCGAGGTGCTGGAAACCCGACACGCCGTGACGGGTCTCCTCGGTCTGCGCCAGCCACATTTGCACGCCCATCGTGCCCGTCTCCTCCCACGTCTCTTCTGTGTCGACACCTTCCTCGGCGTGGGCGATGCCATGCCCGGAAGTCATGAGGTTGAGTTGGCCGGGTCGGATGAGCTGCTCGGTTCCTAGGGAGTCGGTGTGAAGCGCCGAGCCGGCGAAGAGCCACGTGACCGTGGACAGGCCGATGTGGGGGTGGGGGCCGATCTCCAGAGGAGGCGGCCGCGCGACGTCGTCGGCTTGCATCAGGTCGACGAAGCACCACGGGCCGATGGTCCGTCTGTTCTTGGTGGGCAGGACGCGAAGGATTGCAAGCGCGCCGATGTTCGTGCTGCGGCCCTCGCGCACCTCGATCGCGGTGAGGCCTCTGTTGGCACTGCGTGTGTCGAAGTCCTCGATGGGGCCGCTCACAACGCCACAAGCTAGCGAAGTCCCAAGATCACGATGGCAGGCGAAAGAGGGCTCACCCCTGCACGGTGAGTCGGACTATTGGACGCGTGTCGTTGCGACGAAGCACCTCGGCGAACCCGTGCTCGGCAAACATGCCCAGGGTGCCGGTGAAGTAGTCGACAGCAGACGAACGGGCGCCGTCCACCGGATAAGCCTCAATCACGTCAGCACCCTGGTCGATGGCATACCGCACTGCGGCATCCAACAGCCCCCGGCCGATTCCCTGTCGTCGTTCCCCGGTACGCACCACGAAGCAGTTGATGGTCCACGGGTCGAGATCGTCGACCGGCTTCAACAATCGGGACCGGTCCAGGGTGGGAAAGTGGCTGCGGGGCCCGACCTGGACCCAGCCTTTGGGGTCATCAATCACGTAGCCGACCAAACCCGGGGGTGGTCCCGCCCCGGCAATGTCCGCGAAGCGATTGCGATTGTCCCGATCGTCTTCGTATCCACCGTCCGGTCGTCGCCAATGCATGCAGAAGCAGCGACGGGCCACCCCCCGATCCCCGAACACCGTCTCCAAATCGCGAAACCGGCCGGGTTCGAGGGGGAAGCACTCCATTGGGCCGATGTCGGTGTCAGAGATGTGGCTCCAGACCATGGTCACGCTCCAATCTGTTCCGTCTCACAGCGGGTGCCGAATTCCAGTTCGATCACCTTGGCGTGCTCCTCGCGTCGACGCATGACCCTTTCGGCCATGGCGCGGCGGTGTGCGGCCCTCGCCTCGGATCTCCGGTCCTCGAGGATCTGCCTGGCCAGCTCGTAGTTGATATAGAACATCGGACTGCCTTTCTCCTGCCCGGTATCAGATACGCTACGGCCGATAGCGGACAGAAATTGTCCGCATAGTTCCCGTTACTGGAGGTCGAGATGGACACCGCTGAACGACTCCTGAAGCTCCTGGGACTGCTTGAGGCGCGAATCGACTGGACGGCCCACGAGCTCGGCGATCGGCTCGGCGTCACCACCCGAACCATCCGACGCGACATCACCCGTCTCCGGGATCTTGGATACCCGGTCGCTGCTCTGGCAGGTCCGGGTGGAGGCTATCGGCTGGGAGCCGGCGGAAAGATGCCGCCGTTGCTCCTCGACGATGGCGAAGCATTGGCAGTAGCCCTCGGTCTGCGCATGTCGGCCATGACCGCAGTGGGGGGCCTCGAGGAGCATTCGGTTTCGGCTCTGGGCAAACTCGAGAATGTGCTTCCGCCGCGATTGCGCTCCCGTCTGGAGGACATCTCCGAAGCGACGACGTCGACGTTTGGTGTGCCGCGTACCCAGGTCGACCATTCCGCTTTGGCTGCCGTCGCTGCTGCGATCCGGGGCCGGCAGCGAATCCGCCTCGACTATGTCGACAGCCGGGGGACCGAGAGCGAGCGTCACATTGAGCCGGTGCGGCTCGTCCACACAGGAAGACGGTGGTACCTCGTTGCCTTCGACCTCGACCGCGACGATTGGAGGACCTTCCGCCTCGATCGTGTCACCAATCCGGTCGCCACCGGTATACGTGCGGCAACAAGACGCGGCCCGGACCCGGTCGAATTGGTGCAGCGGGGCATCACAGTGGACGCTTGGGAATACGCGGCCTCGGTGATCCTCGACGCCTCCGTGGAGCGCGCCCGCCGCGAGATTGCGCCAACAGTGGGAACGGTGGCGGCGATTGATGAGAAGACCGCAAGACTGTCTATCGGAGCGGACGATATGGGCTGGCTGGCCCGCTTTCTGCTCGGGCTGTCGATCAAGTTCGAAGTTGAGAGCCCACCAGAGTTGAAGACCGAGTTGGCACGAATAGGACGGGATCTGGTGGAGCGGTATGCCGACTGAGCAGGCGCGATGGCCCGGGTACGGTGAGCGGATGAAGCCAGGACGTAAAGCGTTGGTGACAGGTGCGGCGAGCGGTATCGGCAGGGCTATCGCTCGGAGGTTGGTCGAGGAGGGTCACTCGGTGCTGTCCGTCGACATCCAACCCGATGCGGATGGCCCCGGCACTCCATACGCCGCCGACCTGACCACGGTCGAGGGAAACAGAGACAGTGTCGATGCGGCCATCGACGAGTTTGGGGGCCTCGATCTGTTGATCCCGTGCGCCGGCTTCCAGCACGTCGACCCGGTGGCCGACTTTCCCGAGGATCGCTGGGATGATCTCCTGGGTGTGCTGCTGACCAGCCCGTTCCTATTGGCCAAGTACGCATGGGAGGCGCTCGAGGAGTCCGGTAATGGTCAGGTGATCAATATCGCCTCTGTCCACGGTCTGGTCGCCTCCCCGTTCAAGGCGGGTTACGTGTCGGCCAAGCATGGGATGATAGGGCTGACCAAGGTGCTCGCCCTGGAGGGAGCGGGACGCGGGATACGGGCGGTGGCGCTGTGCCCGGGATATGTCCGCACCCCGCTCGTGGAAGGTCAGATTCCCGGCCAGGCGAGGGCGCATGGGATGAGCGAGCAAGAGGTCCTGGAGGACGTGATCCTCTCCCCACACGCGGTCAAGGAGTTAATCGAGCCCTCCGAGGTCGCCGATACCGTGGTGTTCCTGCTCACACCGGCCGGCCGCACCTTCACCGGGGTGGCATTGCCGATGGACATGGGATGGTCGGCGCGCTGACTCTGGCGGGTAGAGTCCGTTCGATGCTGCAAGAATTCAAGGACTTCGTCACCAAGGGCAACGTCGTGATGCTCGCCGTCGGCTTCATCATGGGCATCGCCTTTCAAGCGGTGGTCAACTCGTTGGTAGAGCACGTGATCATGCCGATCGTCGCCATCCCCTTTGGTGAGCCCAACTTCAGCGCCCTGAGCTTCGAGGTCAACGGCTCCGTCATCATGTGGGGCTCATTCATCACCGCGGCAGTCGTCTTCGTGCTGACGGCGCTCGCCGTCTTCCTGTTCATAGTCAAGCCCTACAACGTCTTCATGGAGCGTCGGGCGGTCGAAGAAGAGGCTGCGGACACCGGGCCAACAGAGACGGAGCTGCTCGTCGAGATCCGGGATGCCTTGAAGTCCCGGCCAATATGACCGGACGCGACCAAGAGGCAGGTTCAGGCTGTTGTCTGCAACCGGATGGTCGGTTCCAAAAGGAGGGAGCCCTCACCGGAACCGGCCGACAACCTGTCTCTCAATAGAGTCGACAGGTCAGCCAGGGTCTCGGGATTTCCCAGGGAGATGGCGTTCTCGGTAGACACGAGCGCGGCCCGGTAAGGGCTCGGGATCAGGGAGTCGATGGCAGTCAGCCAAAGCTGGCGGTGTTTGCCCGGGGTGATGAGAGAGAGCCGAGCTTCCATGGCGGCTTGAAGAAGCCCCAGTTCGTCGTCGCGATCAGCGACTACGAGGCTCTTTGCTTCCCGGAGGTAACTGGTCAGGTTGTGCCGGTCGGCTTCGGAGATGACTGCGGCGTCGCGGCGAATAACGCTCATCGCAGCGTCCATAGCAAACAGGCGGGCCGTCTTCCGAGTCCACCCTGCCGGGCCTACTTCTTGGCTAAAGCCGACCCGACGCATGATTCCGGTCAGCGTCGACCGATCATCCCCATCGTTCCCGGTAGCCTCGTAATCCAGCACTGTTCCTGACTTTCTCCACCCGGTTTTTCTATCGGGAGGATCATGCCTGGGGAAAAGCTCGCCGTCATGAGTCCACAGGCTCACTGAGGGCATATTTGGGTCCCCGGGCCTATAAATCCTCGATTCCAGATGTCATGGGGGCTTGGTCCGCCAGAAGCTATTAGTAGCTGTAGAAGCCCTCCCCGGTCTTGCGACCGTGCAGACCCGCCTCGACCATTCGTGCCAGGAGTGGTGGCGGTGAGTAGAGCGGTTCCTTGAACTCCTCGAAGAGGATGTCGGCGATGAATTTGGTGGTATCGAGGCCGACGAAGTCGGTCAGCTCCAGCGGGCCCATGGGGTGGTTGGCTCCCAGACGCATCCCGGTGTCGATGTCCTCCGCAGTAGCCACACCCGCTTCGTACATGCGAATGCCCGCCAGCATGTAAGGCACCAGCAGTTTGTTCACGATAAACCCGGCCCGGTCCTTGGCGAGTATCACCGTCTTTCCCAGGCTTTCCGCATACTCGCGAACCGTCCTTTGCGCCTCGTCGGAGGTCTTGACCGTCGTCACCAGCTCCACGAGAGCCATCACCGGCACCGGGTTGAAGAAGTGGAGTCCCACCACCTTCTCCGGGCGATCGGTTACGGCCGCGAGCCTTGTGATCGGGATCGAGGAAGTGTTGGAGGCAAGCAGCGTCTCGGCGGGCACCAATGAGTCGAGATGCGAAAAGATCTCCTTTTTCAAGTCTTCGTTCTCGGTAGCGGCTTCGATCACGAGCTGGCGGTTGGACTGCCGATCCAGGTCCGTGGAGGTGGAGATCCGGCTCAATGCCTCCTCCATCGCGGCCTTGTCGATCTTGCCACGGTCCACAGCTTTCGTCAGCGAGCCTTGGATGCGGTCGCGGGCGGCCTCTGCGGTCTCAGCGTCGATCTCGTGCACCACCACGTCGCTGCCGGCCCGGGCGCACACTTCGGCGATGCCGGAGCCCATCAGTCCGCCTCCGATGATGCCGACTCTTTCGATTGTCATTGGGACTCTCCTCTTTCCTCGGATTTAGTCGAGTGATCATCTTGGCAGTTGCAGGTACCCTCTCGACCTCAGATGTCCTACGACCACAAAGCGATCGAAGCCAAATGGCAGGAACGTTGGGAAAGCGAGCGCGTCTTCTACGTGCAGGAAGATGCGTCGAAGCCAAAGTTCTACAACCTCTGCATGTATCCCTACCCATCGGGGGCCATCCACCAGGGCCACGTCCGTAACTACACGTACGGGGACCTGTTGACCCGTTACAAGACGATGCGGGGCCTCAACGTCCTCTCGCCGATGGGATGGGACAGCTTTGGGCTCAACGCAGAGAACGCCGCGATCCGCGACGGGATCCACCCCCGGATCAACACCGAGAGGAACATCGACACCATGCGGTCCCAGATCCAGCAGCTGGGAGCGATGTACGACTGGGATCGGGAGTTGGCCTCCCATCAGCCGGACTTCTACAAGTGGGACCAGTGGCTGTTCCTCGAGCTGTACGACCGGGGTCTGGCCTACAAGACCGAGGCCCCGGTCAACTGGTGCCCGCACGATCAGACCGTGCTGGCCAACGAGCAGGTGATCGACGGGCTGTGCGAGCGCTGCGACACCCCGGTTGTGAAGAAGAACCTGGCACAGTGGTTCTTCAGGATCACCGACTATGCGGATCGTTTGCTGGAGGATCTTGACCAACTCGAGCACTGGCCGGACCGGGTGCGCACCATGCAACGCAACTGGATAGGCCGGTCCGAAGGAGCCTCGTTCACGATCCAGGTAGATGGCGGCGGTTCCTTCGAGGTGTTCACCACCCGGCCCGACACCATCTTCGGGATGACGTTTTGTGTCCTCGCCCCCGAACACCCTCTCGTCGAAGACCTGATCTCGGGTAGTGAGAGCGAGGAGGAAGCGCGCTCCTACATCGAGGCTGCGGGACGGGCCAGCGAGATCGAGCGGATGGCAGAGGGGGACAAGACGGGGGTCTTCACCGGGTCGTATGCGATCAACCCGGTCAATGAGAAGAGGGTGCCCATCTACATCGCCGACTACGTACTGATGGGCTACGGCACCGGAGCCATCATGGCTGTCCCGGGACAGGACCAGAGAGACTGGGACTTCGCCAGCAAGTACGGGATCGAGATCATCCGCACCGTCGAACCACCGGACGACTTCGAGGGTGAGGCCTACATCGGGGACGGAAAGACGATCAACTCCGGATTTCTGGACGGTCTGGCCATGGCGGCCGCCAAGGAAAAGATCACCGGGTGGCTGGTCGACCAGGGGATCGGCGAGGCAACGGTCCAGTACCGGCTCCGTGACTGGCTGATCTCGAGACAGCGCTACTGGGGTTGTCCCATACCCATCATCAACTGTGACGAGTGTGGAATGGTCCCGGTGCCACACGAAGACCTTCCCGTTGTCTTACCTGATATCGAGGATTATCTGCCGAAGGGGCGCTCGCCCCTCGCCGCCGACGACGACTTCGTCAACACCACCTGCCCGCAGTGTGATGGGTCCGCCAAGCGGGAGACGGACACTATGGACACTTTCGTGGACTCGTCCTGGTACTACTTCAGATACGCCGACATCGACAACGACGAGGCGATCTTCGACCCGGCCAAGCCGGCGTACTGGATGCCCGTCGATCAATACATCGGTGGCATCGAGCACGCCATCCTGCATCTGCTCTACTCCCGATTCATCACCAAGGTCCTCTACGACATGGAAATGTCAAAGGTGGAGGAACCGTTCAAGCGTCTCTTCACCCAGGGGATGATCACCCTCGACGGCGCGAAGATGTCGAAGTCGAAGGGGAACGTAGTGGACCCCGTCGACCTGTTTGCTTCCCACGGGGCAGATGCCCTCCGTCTCTACCACCTGTTCATGGGGCCGCCCACCGACGATGCGGCCTGGGACGAGAACGGGATCGACGGGACACGGCGGTTCCTCGAACGGGTTTGGAAGCAGGCCACCGACTCCCGTGAGTTCGTCGATCGTGACGAGAACGACACAGACCGGGGTCTGCTGGGCCTCGCCCACCGCACCGTGCGCAAGGTGACCGAAGACATCGAACGGTTTCACTTCAATACCGCGGTCCCGGCCCTGATGGTTCTCTCCAACGAGCTGGGGGACTACCTGGGGGAGTCGCCCCGTCGGCAGACTTATGACGAGGTGTTCCGACTGCTGCTCTTGATGCTGTCCCCGATGACGCCTCACCTCGCCCACGAGCTGTGGGAGCAGAAGGGCTACGGTTCGATGCTCGCCGCCGAGTCCTGGCCGGAGTGGGATCCGGAGCTGGCTAAGGAGGAAATGGTCACCCTGGTCATCCAGGTCAACGGCAAAGTCCGTGATCGTCTCGAGGTTTCCGCCGACATCACCACCGAGCAAGCCACCGAAGCCGCGATGTCATCGGAGAAGATCCAGTCGTGGATCGACGGCCAGGAGGTGAAGCGCGTGATCTCGAGACCACCGAACCTCGTGAATCTCGTCGTCGGGTGAACGCCGGTCGCTTGCTCAGGAAAGCGGGCTACGACACCGACGCCCTGAGGGTTCGGGTCGCTCCGGTGAATCCCGATGACATCAACGTATGGCCGGCGGGACGGTTGATGCGTCGGTTTTGGCGGCACGGGATAAACGGGGTCACCCACGGGAGACTCGTGTTCGTCGATCCCGAGGTGATGAAGGGCGATCCAGACCGTCTGGCACGACTGGTTGTCCACGAGTTGGTCCACGTACGTCAGTTCGTCGCCGCCGGATACGTGCGGTTCGTCCTCTCCTACCTGAAGGATTACTGGAAGGGACGCCTCGGTGGGCTCAGCCCCCGTGACGCCTACCGGGACATCACCTATGAGCGTGAGGCGCGGGAGCTGACGGAGCGGACGGTTTCGGCTTTGTGATGGATGCCGACAGCGAAAGCGTTCGGTCCCGTCCTCGTTAACGGTCGACGAGGCTGTCGATCAGACCCACGTAGCCGTCATAGGAAGCTACCCACGCTTCCCCATCGTGGACGAGCATCGAGCTCGGCTGGAGTTCTGTTTCCACCGTGCGGGTTGGAAGCCTCTCGATGTCCGTGTTCATCTCATTGTGCGACCATGCATCACCATTCGCGCGCGTTTAGGCCCCGCCTTTCCGGCACGAGGAGTGGCGAAACCTCTGCCTTGCAGGTCGGCGTCGGTGCAGAATCATGACAAATCAGTCCTCATCGGCACAGGATCCACAGATCCGACACGTTGGTCCCCGTCGGCCCTGTGATCACCAGGTCGCCGCTCCTCTCAAGATATGTTGCCGAGTCGCAGTGCTCAAGAGCGGGTCCTGGGCTCCCACCCCGCTCGAGGGTATATCCGTCGACTATGGCCCCCGCGCTCTGTGTGTTGCCGTCTATGCCGTCGGTGGCGAATGCGCTAAAGACCGCGTCGGTGCCTGAGATTCGGGCGGCGGCCATCAGCCCGGCATGGGTGTTCCTTCCCCCGGAGCCACCTCCGGTCACGGTCACTTCCGGTTCTCCCGCCGCCACGGTGATACCGGGACCGGCATGCTCGAAGAACCAGTCGAGTGCGTCTTCGATCCGGCCCTCCAGCCACCCTGGGAGCTCCTTGGCTTGGAGCCCATTACGCGTCGCGGCTTCTACGACGGCGTCTCTGGCGGTATGTCCGTCGGCTATCGACACGACGCGCCCTTTGGTGCCCGGATAATCGGGAGTGGACCTGATTGCTTCGCTTATCGCCTCCGGAACCTCGATACCGTAACCGGTCATCACGGCGATGGATGCATCGGGATCGCGAGGGCGGGCCACAGTCGGTCCGGATGCCACCACGGAAAGATCGGCACCACATACATCGGAGATCACGTAGGTATCCACAGGAGTCGGTGCGCTTCGAGCGAGACCTCCGTTCTTCAGCGCAGAGAGGTGTCGTCTCACCAGGTTGATCTCTTGGATCGAGGCGCCGGATTCGAAGAGTCGAGTGTTGATCTCCCGGATGAACTGTGCGGGTATGCCTTTGAGCGGGTGTTCACAGAGGGCGGAGCCGCCCCCGGAGATGAGAGCTATGAGTCTGTGCCTGGCCGCGGCGGCTACCTCGAGGGCTCGCTGCCCGGCTGCAAAGGAGCTGTCGCCCGGAATCGGATGGTCTCCGATGACCATCTGGATGCCGGCAGGGACGCTCTCGAGGGTGTTGTTGGTGACGCAGATGCCGCCAAGATTGGCGACGATGTCGGCCGCACCTCGACACATTCCTGCCGCCGCCTTGCCGATGGCAACCACGGAGGCGGGACCTTCGGTCGCTGACAGGGCTTCCCGCGTCAGCCTCTCGGGCTCGACGGCGCGCAGTCCCTCCTCAATCAATCTCATAACCGTCGATCGGCGCTGCGTGGTGTCCACAGGGGCGATTCTGGCCGCTACGGGCTGATTGGGTCGATTTCACGGAGGGGTTCCATCGACGAAGACCCGCCGGTAGGTATCGACTCATGGGCCATTCGAGGGGAAGGATGACCACATTCGCCGTCTTGGCGGTGGTGGCAGCCGCCATCGGCGGCGTCATGGGCCGGGTTCCAGCAGCGGAACTGCCGGCCACTTCTTCCCCGGAAACCAGCGCGCCGGCGCAGCGTGAGGCGGAGACAGTTCGTGTCCATGTCTCGGGGATGGTGGTCTCGCCCGGAGTCGTCCACGTGGCCACGGATGCCATCGTGGCAGACGCCATCGACGCCGCAGGCGGCCTGCTTCCAGATGCGGTAGTAGACCAGATCAACCTCGCTGCTCCGGTCGTGGCGGGGGACCAGATCGTCGTTCCCGGCCCCGGAGACAAGTCAGGAGAGTCGGCATCGTCGAGTGGCGACGGCGTGATCTCGATCAACCGGGCGACGGCAGGCGAGTTGGAGGCACTTCCAGGAGTCGGCCCGGTCCTGGCGGAGAGAATCGTCGCGTTCCGGGAAGAGAACGGCGGCTTCGAAGTCGTCGAGGAGCTTCTCGAGGTACCCGGTATCGGCGAGGCGAAGCTGGCCGCGATGCGGGACCTGGTCGCGCCTTGAACCACCCGGCCGTGCCGCCACTGGCCTCACGTCCCTGGCTGGCGGTGGCGACCGTGACGTGGCTGCTCGGGGCGCTCCTCGCACCTCCGCCAAGTCCGTTGCCCGTCGAGGACGGCCCCTATGAGGGGAGAGTGACTCTTCGTAGTGACGTGGCTGAGGGCCGTTACGGACCGTGGGCGCTGGGTGAGATCGAGGAGGGAACAGTGCTGGTCGACTTCGGGGATCGGGTGGACGCCGGTCGAGGCGACGAACTGAGTGTTACCGGGGGCATCGACCCCGACCCGGGAATCGCGTCGGGGCGAGCCTACGGAGCCGTGCTGACCGTGAGACGTGTTTCGAATGTGGAACCGAGCCGATTCCATCTACACAGGGCCGGGAGTCTCATCATGGGAACAGTCGAAGAGCGGCTCGATCCATTCGATGATGGGAGGGCCCTCCTCGCCGGTTTTCTGATAGGGGAGACCTCGCGCATCCAGGAACCGGACGTGGAGGCGATGCGACGGAGCGGCCTGGCCCATTTCGTCGCTGTTTCGGGCTCCAACGTGGCGCTCTTTCTGGCGCTATTGGCCGTTGCAGCCGGACCCCTCGCGCTAGGTCCGAAAAGACGTGCCCTGGTCGGCCTGATCGGTCTTCCGGTGTATGTCGCGGCTACCCGTTTCGAGCCCTCGGTCATGCGGGCTTCAGTGATGGCGGGTATTGCGCTCGGTGGACGGCTGGTGGGTGTCGTGCTCGAGGCCTGGCAACTTCTCAGCGTTGCGGTGGTGGTCCTCGTCGCCACTGATCCAGGTTTGACATCGAACGTGGGGTTTCAGTTGTCGGTTGCGGCAACCGCGGGAGTTCTGGTAGGTGCGCGCTGGCCGGTCGAGGGCCGCATTGCCCGGGCGCTGGTGGTGACGCTCGGAGCGCAACTGGCAGTGGCGCCACTGCTGCTGATTCACTTTGGCACCGTTCCCCTCCTATCTCCGGTCATCAATCTGGTTGCTGCTCCACTGGTGGCCGCGGCGACGGTCGTCGGTGCGGTTGGTGTCGCCGGGTTCGGGTTCCTCATCGGTCCGGCCTCGTGGTTGGCCGGACTGGTCCTGAGCCTGGCCAGGGGTGCAGCACCCTGGCCGCAGCTCGAGACATGGGAGCTGCTGGTCCTCTTCGCAGCGGTGCTGGCCTTCAAGGCCCTACGCCCTATTCGGCCGGTGATCTCGCTTGGTGCGGCGGGGCTCCTGCTGCTCGCTCTGGTGTCGCCACGAGCCGGCCTGCCGACAGCCGGCGTCGTTGTGCTGGACGTCGGACAGGGAGACGCCATCCTGATTCACGGTGGTGGGGGAGACTTCGCCTTGGTAGACGGAGGACCGGACCAGACGGTTCTCCTCGACAAGCTCGCGGACTACGGAGTGAGATCACTAGAGCTGATGGTCCTCACCCACGTCCACGCCGATCACGCCAAGGGATTGACCGGGACTGTCGGCCGGATTGCAATCGAAGAGGTGTGGGCGGCGACCGAGCCCCACTCTACTGCCGCATCGAGAGAGCTCTTCGATGCGTTGTTGGCACATCGGATTCCAGTGGTGTCGCCGCACGTGGGCACCCGACGCCGTCTGGGAGTGTTGGAGCTGGTTGTTGAGGGGCCGGTGAGACGGTACGCATCTCCAAACGACCAGAGCATCGTCCTCACGGTCCGGGGGCCACGACGAACCATGCTCCTGTCGGGCGACATCGAAACCCACGCCCAGGCCGACCTGTCTCACTTGCGGGCTGACGTCCTCAAAGTTCCCCATCAGGGAGCGGGGACGTCGGAGGAGAACTGGCTCGTCGAAGTGGGTGCCGGACTGGCGGTCATCTCGGTCGGCCCCAACGAGTTCGGGCATCCCGTGGAGTGGGTCACCGAAGTCCTCGAGGAGCGGGGCGAGTTGCTACGGACCGACACCAATGGAGACGTGCTCGTCGATCTCACGTCATAGGCTATGCCACGATGGAGGCCCCTTGGATGGACAACCCTCGACACATTGTCGTCACGGGAGCCATGGGGGTCGGCAAGACCACCATCGGCCGCAAGCTGGCGGTGGAGCTCGGTCTTCCTTTCCTCGACTCCGATGAGATGCTCGAGGCACGCACAAAGGGTGAGAACGCAGCCGAGATCGCGACCCGGGATGGTGTGGAGCGTCTCCACGAGCTGGAGCTGGCGCTGTTTCTCGATATGTGTGAGGTCGCCGAGGAGTCGGTTCTCGCTCCGGCGTCCAGCGTGGTCGACCATCCCCGGGGTCGGAGCAGCCTCTCCGAGCAATTGACGGTCTGGCTAACAGCACCCGATCACGTGATAGCGGTTCGCCAAGGGTCGGCGGGACATCGCAGACCGATGGATGCAGCAACGAGAGCGGAACTGAGGGCGAAGCGCGAAGCGCACTTCGAGGCGGTCAGCACCTTGAAGGTGGATACGGGCTCATCGACCCCCGACGAGATCGTCGACTACATCATCGCCCGCCTCTGACAGACCGGTAAATCGACACAGAAGCGGTTGTGTGCTCCGTGCCGTAATCTCGCCGGGTGTCCAATTTCCTCGAACTAGGCAGGCACCGGCTCAGTCTTGGCGGTGTGACCCATGTGATGGGGGTCGTCAACGTCTCGCCGGACTCGAAGAACACCCACACGGTGGCGAGGTCGGTCGACGACGCCCTTGCGATGGCTGACCGCTATCGGCGGTGGGGAGCGTCTCTGATCGACGTCGGGGGCCAGTCTTCGCATCTCGACAACGAGACCATCGAACCATCCGACGAGATCTCACGGGTGGTACCCGTGGTCGAAGCTCTTGCTGCCGAGGGGCATCTCGTAGCGATCGACACCTGGAAGCCTGAGGTGGCGGAGGCCGCGGTGGAAGCTGGAGCGGTGATCGTCAACGACACCGGAGGGCTCGCCGATCCGGCGATGAGGGAGCTGGTGGCCCGGACAGGTGTCGCAGTCGTACTCGTGCACATCGAAGGCGCCAACCCACACCAGGTCGGAGAGGTGGAGATCCGCGAAGACAAGGCGGCTCATACCGCCGCCGCCTTCAGGGATCTCATCGACGATCTCGCGCAGGCGGGCATAGACAACGTGATCGTCGACCCGGGGATCGCTCTCAACTACCGGGGCGACTACGAGGCCTACTCGAGGATGCAGCTCCAGGTGATCTCCGATTCGGATCATCTCCGATCGCTCGGCAGGCCGGTTCTGACCCCCATTCCCAGAAAGCGGGACGGCCACCGTCTCGCCGTCTATATGGGTCTCGCCATCGAGCATCAGGCCGACATCATCCGTGTCCACGACGTGGCCATGGCCTGTGATCTGGTGAAGCTTTTCGGTCGTACCCCATGATTACCTTGGAGCCATGGCCCTACTAGTTGTCACCGGACCGTCGAACGCCGGGCCGGGTGAACGTGAGCAGATGCTGGAACTGGTGGCCGACCACATGTCGAAACACGAAGTCGGCCACGATCAGATTGTGAGAGTCGACGTGCCAGGCCGTGGTGCCGGCGAGGAGGGCGATGGGGCTCTTCGGGCGGAGTTGGAGCCGATGATCCCGATGCTCCAGTCCGGCTCCCTCTTCGGCGAGGCCCAGGGATTGGAGGTCGTCGACGCGCAGAACATGCAGAAGGCCGAGGTGGAGACACTGGTGGAGCTGCTTGGAGGCGCCGACCTGGCCGCCATCGAAGTCGTGCTCGTGTACGCCGGATCGGTGCCCAAGGCGGTAAAGGACCTAAGGGGGCAGACGGTCTCGGTGCGGAAGATGTGGGAGCGTCAGGCAAGCCAGTGGCTCGACGAGCAGGTGAAAGCCCGCGACCTGCATCTCGGGAAGGGGGCGGAGGAGGCGCTGATGAAGCGGTTCGGCACCGACACCGCAAGCATGGGACAGGCGCTCGATCAACTCGAGGAGACCTCGGGGAAGATCACCGCCGAGCTGATCATGGACCGGTTCAAGAACCGCCCCGACGAGCCGACGTGGCACATTACCGACGCCATCGAGAAGGGCGATGTGCCCACTGCCTTGCGCCGACTCTCCGACTTTCTCGTCCATGGCCACCCCCTCGTCTACCTGGCGGCGCTCGAGTCGGATCTCAAGAAGCGGGCTCTGGCCGCGGCAGCACCGGACAAGGACACTCTCAAACAGTGGGTGGGCGGCTCCGATCGTCAGTTGAGTCGGCTCTGGAATCAGAGAGGAAGGGTCAGAGAGTCGTCACTACGCCGGGCGCAGGATGCCCTCGTCCGTGCCGACCGGGTGGTCAAGACCCACCCCGAAGACGTCCACAGAGTGACTCTGGAGCGACTGACCGTCGCCTTCTGCCGCTGGTACGGCTAAGGCCGGACTCCGCCCGGCGGTATCGAGTATCGAGTATTGGGTACTTTCTACTGCGAGGGAAGCGAGCGAGCCAGGCGCGACTTCTTGCGGGAGGCGTTGTTGGGGTGGAGGGCGCCCTTGGCGGCAGCGGTGTCGATCTTCTTCTGCGCCTCGCGATAGAGCTCTTCGATCGGCTCTCCGGCGGCGGCGGCTTGCTCGACCTTGCGTATGCTCGTCCTGAGATCGCTGACGGCCCGCTTGTTTCGCTGGCGGCGGACCACGTTCTGGCGGTTGCGCTTCTTCTGTGACTTGATGTTTGCCATGTCGTACGTGTGAAAACTCGTGTTCTGGGGAGGATCCCGGAGCGGTTGCACCGGTGGGGAAAGAGTAGCAGTGCCCTGGGCACAGGTACAATGCGGTCGATCCACCAACACAAATGACCGACCAAACGCGCATTCGCAACTTTTCGATCATCGCCCACATCGACCACGGGAAGTCGACCTTGGCTGATCGTCTGCTCGAACGTACGGGGGCCGTCACCGGACGGGAGATGAGAGAGCAACTGCTTGACTCCATGGATCTGGAACGGGAGCGGGGGATCACCATCAAGGCGCAGACCGTGAGGCTCGACTACGAGGCGAAGGACGGCAACACATACGTCCTGAACCTGATCGATACCCCGGGACACGTCGACTTCTCCTACGAGGTGAGCCGATCCTTGGTTGCGTGTGAGGGTTGCCTCCTGCTCGTGGACGCCGCTCAGGGGGTGCAGGCCCAGACGCTGGCTAACTCCTATCTGGCTATCGACGCCGGTCTCGAGATCATCCCTGCCATCAACAAGATCGACCTACCTTCCGGCAATCCGGACAAAGCCGCGGAGGAATTGGTGGGGATCATCGGCGGGTCGCCCAACGACGTGCTCCGGATTTCGGCAAAGACCGGCGACGGTGTCGACGATCTCTTGGAGACCCTCGTCAAGGAGGTCCCGCCACCCTCCGGAGATCCCGACGCACCGTTGCGCGCTCTGGTCTTTGACAGCTACTTCGACGCCTACCGGGGTGTCGTCTGCTTCGTGAGAGTGGTCGACGGGCGCCTCGAGTCGGGAGACGATCTGAGATTCATGGCTACGGGGGAAGTCCACGAAGCCAGCGAAATTGGTTTCCTCAAGCCGACGCCGCAGCCCGTGGCAGCGATGGGGCCCGGGGAGGTCGGGTACCTGATCACCGGGGTGAAGGAGATCGATCGAATCAAGGTCGGCGACACCGTCACCGCCGACAGACGCCGCGCCGACGACCCTCTTCCCGGATACGACGAGCCGAAACCGATGGTCTTCTCCGGACTCTTTCCCACCGACGGAGACGACTTTGAGAAGCTCAGGGATGCTTTGGAGAAGCTCCGTCTCAACGATGCATCGCTCGTGTGGGAGCCAGAGACGTCCAAAGCCCTGGGCTTTGGGTTCCGCTGCGGCTTTCTGGGGTTGCTCCACATGGAGATCGTCCGCGAGAGGCTGGAGCGGGAGTACGACCTCGACCTGGTGGCCACCGCGCCCTCGGTCGCCTACGAGGTGCAGCTGGCAGACGGCGAGATCAAGGAGCTCCGCTCGCCCCAGGAGCTGCCGGAGCCCAACGACCGCGAGGCCATCTTCGAACCCTATGTGAAAGCGATGATTCTGGTCCCCAGCGAGTTCGTTGGCCCGGTCATGGAGCTGGCGACATCGCGACGAGCGATCGTGGGCAACATGAACTACCTGAGCCCCGAGCGGGTCGAGCTCGACTTCGAGATACCCCTCGCCGAGATCGTCTTCGACTTTTTCGATCTCCTCAAGTCGCGGACCAAGGGTTACGCCACCCTCGATTACGAGCCCGCCGGATACCGCGAGTCCGACCTGGTCAAGGTGGACATCCTGCTCAACGGCCATCCGGTCGACGCCTTCAGTGCGATCGTGCACCGGGACAACGCCGAGGACTACGGCAAGAAGATGACCGGACGACTCCGCGAGTTGATACCCAGACAACTGTTCGACATTCCCATCCAGGCCGCCATCGGCGGCCGGATCATCTCCAGAGAGACTGTCCGGGCCAAGCGAAAGGACGTGACCGCCAAGTGCTACGGCGGTGATGTCAGCCGCAAGAAGAAGCTTCTCCAGCGTCAGAAGGAGGGGAAGAAGCGGATGAAGATGGTGGGATCGGTGGAGGTGCCCCAGGAGGCGTTTGTGGCGGCGCTCCAGGTTGACGAGGAGTCGTGACGCCGTGACTCCGGCCGAGGCCGATCGCTTTGCCGAGTCGGCGGCAGCATATGTACACATTCCGTTCTGCTCGGCAGTGTGTCCTTACTGCGATTTCGCCGTCGTCGCGGACAGGACCATCTGGCCGATCGGTACATCGCGGCCGTCTGTTCCGAGATCATGGCCTCGGAGAAGTGGGAGCCACTCCACGCCGTCTACTTCGGAGGAGGGACCCCGAGTCATGTCGCTCCGGGTCTGTTGGGGAAGGTCCTGGAGACTCTGGACGCCAAACACGGCCTATCGGCTGGTGCGGAGATCAGCCTCGAAGCAAACCCGGAGGACTTCACCATCACCCGGGCGAACGAACTTCTAAGGCGCGGGTTCAACCGGGTTTCGTTCGGTGCGCAGAGCTTCGACAGCGCCGTGCTGTCGAGCCTGGGGCGTCGTCATGAGGCACCGCAGATCGAAGTGTCGGTTGCGCAGGCCCGTGAAGCTGGCTTCGAAAACCTCTCGATCGACCTGATCTATGGGGCTCCGGGTGAGAGCGACGACTCCTGGAAGGAGACGCTACGCGCCGCTGTCAAGACGGACCCGGATCATGTCTCGTGCTATGCGCTCACCGTTGAGCGGGGGACCCCTCTAGGTAGATCGGTGAGAGCCGGTGCCGAGGCTCCCGATCCCGACGTCCAGGCCGATCGCTACCAACTCACCGATGAGTGGCTCGCTGGGGCCGGCTACCATCGCTATGAGGTGTCCAACTGGGCCAGACCCGGGCACGAGTGCCGCTACAACCTGACCGTCTGGGCGCAAGGGGAATATGAGGCCTACGGCAACGGCGCCCACGGCTTCCGGAGAGGGCGACGCTTCAGGAACCATCGTCGATTGGACGCCTACATCGAGCGCGTCGAGTCGGGCAGGACGCCACGGGCGGGAGAGGACCGTGTGGAAGGCTGGGAAGCGGAGTTGGACCGGCTTTTCGTCGGACTCCGGCGCAGGGTCGGTGCGGCGACAGGGCCGGGCACCGAAGCGCTGCTGGGGTCAGATGAGGGTCGGGCATTGCTGGACGCCGACGTGATAACGGAGGAGAATGACCGTCTCGTGGTGACGAAACCACTGCTGACGGACGAAGTTCATCGTTCCGTTCTGTCGCAGGTCGGGCCTATCGTCGGGGGTGATTGCGATGCTTGAAGAGCGTCGATCCGAAGTGTTACGTGCCCTCGTGGAGGAGCACATCAAAACAGGAGCACCCGTCAGTTCGCGGGCTGTCCTCGAGCGATCGCGTCTCAATGTCTCGGCAGCGACGGTGCGCAACGACCTCGCCACCCTGGAACAGGAGGGCCTGGTTCAACAGCCGCACACGTCGGCGGGGCGAGTGCCGACTGTCTCGGGGTACCGCTACTACGTGGACCACCTGGGCCCGGGGCGGCTCCGCCAGGCAGCCCAGGCGAAGATTTCAACTCTGTTTGGCGATGTCCACGTGGAGCTGTCCAAGCTGCTCAAGGCCACGTCCGACTTGCTTGCAGAGATCACCGATCTCCCTTCGGTCGTAGTAGCACCCGGATTTGCAAAAGAGAACGTGCGTGCGGTCCATACCGTCCAAGTTGACAACGACCAGGTGCTGGTAATTGCTGTGACCGAAGGCGGTCGGGTCGTGCAACAAAGGGGCCGAATCCGAGTGCCGGTGACACCGTTGGAAATTGAAGAGGCGCAACAGATCGTGACCGGGGCCGTCGTCGGCAAGGAGATCGGCAGCACACCCGAGTTCGAGATCGATCTCAACGTCGACGTGTCGGAGCCAATCCGGGAGTCGGTGCTGACGATCGTCGATTCGCTGCACCTCGCCGCGACCTCGGGTTCGGAGATGTTTGTAGGCGGCACCCAGAGGATGACCCAGGTCTGGCAGGACCTTTCCACTGTCCAGCGCATCCTGGAGATCATGGAGAGGGAGGCTGAAGTCGTGGACCTGCTCGCCAGCGCCTCGGAGACATCCATACAGCTCGGTGAAGATCTCGATCTCGCCGTTGTCTCCAGGCAATACGAAGCTTCGGGCGACGGGGGCTCGGTCGGAGTCATCGGTCCGATGCGAATGAATTACAAGAGAGCGATATCGGCGGTCGAGGAAGTGACAAGGGAACTCGAAGAGCAGATCGGCGCCAGGACCGATTGAGAATGGCGGCAAAGAACTACTACGAAATCCTCGGAGTCGACAGTTCGGCCTCGACGGAAGAGATCAAAAAGGCGTTTCGGATAGTAGCGCGGGAGAGCCATCCCGACGCCAATCCCGACGATCCCGAGGCGGAGGCTCGTTTCAAGCTGGCCGCGGAGGCCTACGAGGTGCTGTCAGACCCCGAGCGCCGGAGGCGTTATGACCGCGGTGACACCATTGACCTCTCCGACCTCTTCAGAGGTACGGGTGGCCTCGACGACTTGTTGCGCTCGGTCTTTGGCGACTCCGGGTTCTTCGGAGGCAGTCGTTCCTATCGGCCACACCGGGGACGCGACGTTTTGGTTCGGGCCAGGGTGACTCTGGAAGAGGCCGCGTTCGGAACTGAGTCGACGGTCGAATATGAGGCGCGGACCTCATGCCCGACGTGCTCCGGCTCGGGAGCCAGCCCCGGTACCCATCCGGTGACGTGCTCCGACTGCGGTGGTGCCGGCCAGGTGCGCATGTCGCAGCGCTCGGTGTTCGGCACGATGATGTCGGTGACGACGTGCCCCACATGCAACGGTGAAGGATCGTTGATCCCCGATCCATGCCCCGACTGCTCGGGAACCGGTGCCTCGCCGGAGAAGGTGCGCGTCAACGTGGAGATCCCGCCCGGTGTCAGCAGCGGGACGCGGCTGCGGCTCACAGGCCGCGGCGAGTCAGGTGGCCGAGCCGGACAGAAGGGGGACCTGTTCGTGGAGATCTTCGTCGAGGAGGATCCGCGATTCGAGCGACAGGATGCGGATCTTGTGCACAGGACCTCGATCGGAATCGCCGAGGCCACCCTCGGGACCCGTATTGAAGTACCGACCATCGACGGAGAGGCTGCTTCGCTGGACATCCCTCCTGGCACCCAGCCGGGTTCGGTGTTCACGATTCCTGGCTACGGCATGACCGTCCTCGGCAGACGGAGCAGGGGAGATCTCATCGTCGTGGTTGACGTGACTGTCCCAACCGAGCTCGACGCCGAGGAACAGGATCTGATGAGACGCTGGGCCGAGCTGCGCGGGGAGCGTACCGACCGCCCGGCTTCCACGGGATGAAGCACATCCCGCACCTGGTCGTGGGTGCGCCCTGGGAGGGGAACAGGATCGATCTATCCGTGGTGCAGTGGCGACACGTCACCAAGGTCCTGCGATTGAAGAGCGGCCACGAGGTCAGCTACACGGACGGTCTGGGCGTCGTCGGTGCGGGGACCCTGATCCATCAAGGAATCGAGCGCGGCGAAGAAACGGAGGTGGAGCGGCCGACCGACCTGACGGTCGCAGTTGCGCCTCCGGCCAACAAGGATCGGCAGCGATTCCTGGTCGAGAAGCTCACCGAGATCGGAGTCGCCCGGCTCATCTGGCTCGAGAGCCGCCATGGGAAGAACCGGGTGGCTAAGGCTTCCAAGATCTTCAGCTGGGTCCATGCGGCCCTCGAACAGTCCCGGGGCGCCTACCTCATGGAGACCTCCGACGAGCTGGTGTCTCTGGACCAGATTGAGGGACGTGTGGTGGTGTGCCGGCCCGGAGGCGAGCAGGAGCCTGGAGAGTTCGATGTAATCGCCATTGGTCCCGAGGGGGGTTTCGCCGAAGATGAAGTACCGGAAGACGCACGTCTCTGGGATCTAGGACCTACAGTGCTCCGGGTGGAGACCGCGGCACTGGTCGCGGTGGCCCGACAATCCGCTTCGTGATCGCAATCGCGTGATCGGACCGGTAGGATGTGCCGCAAGGATTGGGAGCGGAATTCTTGGTAGATGACTTCAACGTTGCTCTCGGGCAGCGGCTCAGAGCAGCGCGCCGTCACCGCGGTTGGTCGCTGGGCGACGTCGAGACGCAAACCGACGGAGAGTTCAAGGCTTCCGTAGTCGGTGCCTATGAGCGTGGGGAGCGGGCGATTTCGGTTCAGCGATTGGTCAGTCTCGCTGATATCTACGGTGCTTCCGCCGCCGAACTGCTTCCTGTGGGGTCCGACTCCGATGTGGTCATCGATCTCGATGCACTGTCCCGCGACGACGGTGATCTGGTGGAGCGTTATCTCGCCGCTATCCAGATGATGCGCAAAAGCCCTGGTGTGGACGAGGTGAGAGATTCCGACAGGGCGGTTATCAGCTCGCTGCTCCAGACCGTACGCTCTCCCCGGTAGGTTTTATCCGTCCGCAGTTTTGGTCGCCATTGACGCTGCACCTGTTCCGTCGATTCGCGAACTCCCCTCGCCGAAGCCCTGTCAGGCGATAGAATGAATGTCTGTCCGCCCAACTGAGGCGTCCATCCGTGTCCCCTGACCCCATCGAATCGCGTTTACGCGTTCCCAGTCACCATCTCCTGTTGGAGCTCATCGGTGAGTCTGACCGTCATCTCCGACAGGTCGAGGACCTCATCCCTGAGGTTCGCTTCGTCGCGCGCGGTGACGAGATTGTCATGACCGGCGAGCAGGCCGACGTCGAGCGCGCCCGAACCGTCCTCGACGAGATGCTCATCCTCGTCCAGGAAGGGCAGTCATTGGACGAAGGGCGGGTGGCCGAGGTCGTCAAGATGGTCAGCGACGACGTGCCCGATCCGTCGACGGTCCTCAGCGATGGAATCCCGGTGGGGCGGGGACGGATGATTCGGCCGAAAACCCATGGTCAGCACAAGTACATGGAGGCGATCCGGGAAAACACTCTCACCTTTGGCATCGGTCCCGCAGGTACCGGAAAGACCTATCTGGCGATGGCCGCTGCGGTCGACAGCCTCATCAACGGCTCCGTCCGCCGCATTATTCTCACCCGCCCGGCGGTCGAGGCCGGGGAGCGTCTCGGGTTCCTCCCGGGCGATCTCACTGCCAAGGTCGACCCATACCTGCGCCCTCTGTACGACGCGCTGTGGGACATGCTCGGCCCTGAGGAGACGGCTTCTCTCATCGAACGGGGAACTATTGAGATAGCTCCGCTCGCTTATATGCGAGGAAGGACCCTGAACGATGCTTGTGTCATCCTCGACGAGGCCCAGAACACGACGCCGGAGCAAATGAAGATGTTTCTCACGCGTCTGGGCTTCAATTCCAAGATGATCATCACCGGTGACATCTCCCAGACCGACCTCCCCACCGGGCGAAGGTCGGGGCTACGGGTGGTCCGGGACATTCTGCGTGGAATTCCGGGCGTCGCCTTCATGGAACTCACCTCCCGCGACGTGGTCCGTCATCGCATCGTCGCATCGATTGTGGAGGCCTACCAGCGGTTCGAAAACCGGGACAAGTGATGAGCCGAGCGACCCTCGTTAGGACCGCCATCTTCCTGGCCACGGTTGTGGCGGCATGGGCGGTGCTGTCGCTCGGATCCGGTGCGGAAACCCCCGAGCTCGAAGTCGGAAGCCCTTCTCCCGAAACGTTCTACGCAGATGTCGCCGACACGGTGGTCGACCGTGAGGCGACCGAACAGCGCCAGGAGGAAGCGCGTCAATCGGTGCCGGCGCCCCGCGAGGTCGACACCGAGGCGGAGAACGCTGTTATCGAAGACATCCAGGCGGTCTTCGAGGATCTGGAACGTCTGGCGATTGGCACACCAGAGACAGAGACTCCAGACATCCCTGAGCTTCCCCCGGAGGAGGAGACCACCACCACGACCGGCGAGGGCGAGGAAGAGCAGCCTCCTGCACAGACCGATCCGGCGATCCTCACCGGAACCGTCTTCGTCGACATTGACGGTAACGGAACCTTCAATCCCGATTCGGGGGAGGAGCGCACAGACGTTGGCATCGCCCGGGTGACGGTCGAAGTCGAAACCCACGACGACACTTTCACAGTCGACACCGACGAGAATGGGGAGTTGGCCGTGGACTACGCCGGCGGACCGGCGGTGGTCGTCGTGGACACGGACGACCCCGAGGTACCGGATGGCTATTTCGTCAACACCGAGAACGCCGGGCAGCTCGTCGATTGTGACCCTGGCCAGACCTGCGAGGTCGGCAACGTGGGTTTTGGTGTCAACCTGCGTCCGATCACCGAGGTGGTCGACAGGGTGGTGGCGGAACATGGCCTGTTGGAGGAGACAGTTGTTTATCTCGCCACAGTTGCCGCGGACGACGTCATCAGGTCGGCACTTGGAGACCCGCTGCACCTGCCGACCATCCGGGCCGCGGCCGAGGATCAGGCGCGTCTTGCCTTCGCGAGCCGAATCGAACCCGAGAGTCTCCGCGATGCCCAGAACAACATTCGCAGCAACCCGACACCGGTTTTCCACACCGACACGGGGGAGGACGAGGAAGGGACCAAGGCAGCAGCCGAGGTGGCTGCCATCAACCTCCAGGCCAACTACCGGATCAATCGGGACCTCTGGGAGGAGCAACAGGAGCAGGCCGCGAATGCCGTCGATCCGGTGGAGGAGAGCTTTGAGGAAGGCGAGCTGATCGTCTCCGAAGGTGTGTCACTAACGCGTGTTCACATAGATGCAATCGAGGCGACCACCATCACCACGATCGTCGAACAGCCCTCCGTGGGGCTGATGGCCGTCATCGTGGTCTTGGTCGGGCTCCTCGGGGTCTATCTCTCCACATTCCGTCCTGAGCTCTGGGCTCGTCCCCGCATGGTGGCCCTCTTGGGGATCCTTATCGTCCTTGCCGCAGGGGCGGTGCGGGCGACCCTCGCCCTGGAACCGACCTTTGGGTGGTATGTGCTGCCAGCTGTAGCCTTCGGGTTCGTGACCGCCGTCCTCTTCGACCAGCGGATGGCGATCCTCATGGCCCTCACCGTCGGCGTGCTGACGGCTGTGGGCACACTGGACACTGGCGCGACGGTCTACGGAATCCTCGCTGCCCTGGCGCCGATCCCGTTCGTGTCGGCGGTCAGCGCGAGAGGAGCCTTCCGCAACGCGGTCGTACTCTCCTCGGTGGTGGCGGCAACCGTGGCTGCGGCCACCGCCTGGTTCTTTCACGTGCCGCCGACCGAGGTGGCCATGGAAGTGGTTCCCATCGCGGTTGCATGGGCCTTCGGTGTCTCGATCCTTGCCTCTCTGCTGGGTCTGGCTGCACTCCAGTTCTTCGAGTCGGCGTTCGATATCACCACGACCCTCGGGCTGCTCGATCTCACCGACCGCAACCACGAAGCGCTCCAGATGCTCCAGGAGGAGGCCTTCGGCACCTTCAACCACTCCCTGATGGTGGGCACGCTGGCAGATGCCGCGGCGCGTGCGATAGGAGCCAACGCCCTGCTCGCCCGTGCCATGGCCTATTACCACGACCTCGGCAAGACCGAGCGACCCACCTTCTTCATCGAGAATCAGTTCGGTATGACCAACCCCCACGACGAGATCGACCCCAAAGAGTCGGCGCAGATCATCAGGGAGCATGTTTCCAGGGGCGTTGCTCTCGCCCGCGACTACAAGATTCCGACAGAGGTCACCGAGGGGATCGTCAGCCACCACGGTGACGGTGTCATGCGGTTCTTCTACGAAAAGGCGCGCCAACTCCATGGCGACGACGTCGATATCGACGACTTCCGCCACGTTGGGCACAAGCCGCGCACCGCGGAGTCAGCCATCTTGATGCTGGCCGACTCCCTCGAGGCGGCCTGCCGGGCGGTGTTCCAGTCCGAGGAGCCAACGCCGGACGCCATCGAGAAGGTTGTCGACCGGGTCATGAACGAGAAGTTGGAGGACGGCCAACTTTCCGAGTCACCCTTGACCCTGGGCCAGATAACTAAGATCCGCCGGGCCTTCCTCGACTCCCTGATCGGCCACTACCATCAACGCATCGCGTATCCGAACTTCCCCGGTAGCTGATGGACGACCCGTCTAGTACGAAGGGGCTCGGCCCCCACACACCAGAACACTCGTGAGCATCTTCCTTGCTGACGAGCAGACCGAGCAGGTAGGAGTGGACGACCTGCACTCTCTCGCCGGATTGGTGCTCCGGGAGGAGGGCTACCCCGACGATGCCGAGGTGACGCTCCTCTTCATCAGTGAGGGGGAGATGGCCTCCTACAACGAGCGGTTCCTCAACAGGGAGGGCCCGACCGACGTTCTCGCTTTTCCAGTGGAGGAGTTGCTGCCCGGCGTCGTGCCCGAGACCGATCCACAGGGACCACCACTGATGCTCGGGGATGTGGTCGTGGCTCCCGCATACGTGCGTCGGCAGGCTTCGAAATACGGCGTTTCATATGAGGACGAGATGGCGTTGATGATCACTCACGGGATCCTTCATCTCCTCGGTTACGACCACATCGAGGACACCGATGCCGAACGGATGGAGAGTAGAGAGCGAGAGCTGTTGGCCCTGGTGGGGAGGAGAAGGCGGTGATGGGGCTCGGTCTGACCATTGCGGCGATCTTCATCGTGCTCTCAGCGTGGCTGCGGGCAGCGGGCACGGCGATCACCCGTATACCCAGGGCGGATGCACTCCGCCATGCCTCCGAAGAGGTGCGCGGCGCTGGGACGGTCGCCGAATTGTTGGATCAGCGGGAGATAATCGTTCCTGCCGTCGGTGTTGTGGCATCTGCCTTTCTCGTGGTCGGTGCCGTTATCGCCACCGGGTCCCTGGCCAGCGAACTCGAAGGCGCAGGTGCGCTACTGCTCGCTCTGATGACGGGTCTCGTGGCCTTCTTGGCCGGCGACCTGATCCCGCGCCGACTTGGACGGCTCAATCCTCCCGGACTGGCCTATCGGTCGCATGTGGTGCTGCGCTGGTCTGTGCGGCTCGGCGGCTGGGCCAACGAACTGATCCCCGATGTCGACAATGGTCCGGAAGAAGGCGACGAGGAGGACGAAGACGAGGCGGACGAGCATGAGCGAGAGCTAATCGACTCCGTTCTGGAATTCGGCGAGACGATCGTCCGCGAGGTGATGACTCCACGGCCTGACATGGTCACCATCTCGGACACCGATTCGATCCAGCACCTGATCGAGTTGTCCAGCAGCGAGGGCTATTCGAGACTCCCGGTCGTCTCCAATGGCGACGTCGTGGGAATGGTGATCGTCAAAGACCTACTTGCGATGCTGACCGACGAGGGAAGACGTCCCGACACGGTCGCCGAGATCATGCGTCCGGTCGACTTCGTTCCGGAGACGAAACTGGCCTCGGCGCTCTTGGCCGAGATGCAGGACTCTCATATTCATCAGGTCATCGTCGTCGACGAGTACGGAGACGTTGTTGGTCTGGTGACGATCGAGGACCTCCTCGAGGAACTGGTCGGTGAGATAGCAGACGAAACAGACCCTGAGGAAGCGTTGATCGTCGCCCAGGGAGACGGATGGTGGGTCGATGCCCGTCTTGACGTCGACGATCTCTGCAAAGTGACCGGGGTGGTGCCGCCAGATGACTACGAAGGCAACACTGTCGGCGGTCTGGTGCTCGGCATTGCAGAACGGGTACCCGATGAGGGCGAGACCTTTATGTTCGAACGGCTCGCATTGACCGTCACCCGTATGCAGGGGAGACGGGTAGCCGAAGTCCTGGTCAGACTATCGGAGCGCAGCGTGCCGGAACACCAGTGAAATCCGGGTTCGTGGCCGTCGTTGGTCGGCCAAACGTGGGCAAGTCGACCCTCGTGAACCGGATTGTGGGAACCAAGGTGGCGATCACGTCATCGAAACCGCAGACGACACGGAACGCCATCAGGGGAGTGGTCAATGACGAGGACTACCAGATCGTCCTGGTCGACACGCCCGGACTCCACAAGCCGAAGACCGAGCTGGGCAGCCGACTCAACGGCCTCGTATACGGCACACTCGCCGAGTCGGACGCCATCATCTTCCTCGTGGATGCCACCATGCCTGTTGGGCCTGGCGACCGGTTGATCGCTGAACGCCTCATCGAGAGCGGGGCGGATGTGTTCGTGGCCGTCAACAAGGTGGACAAGGCAAGCAAGCCACAGACGGTGAGCCAGCTCGTCGAGGCGGCCGAGTGGCCCTTTGAGCACTATCACCCGATATCGGCGCTGACGGGTGACGGTGTTGCTGAGCTGGTGCAAGGAGTAGTCGAGGTGCTACCCGAAGGACCCCAGTACTACCCGGAGGACATGCCGACGGACCAGCCAGAGTCGCTCGTAATCGCTGAGATCATCAGGGAGAAGTTCCTGGACCGGCTGCATGAGGAGCTACCCCATTCTGTCGCCGTCCGGGTGGAAGACATCGAACAGCGCGAGGACGGTCTGATCGATGTCTCCGCCGACGTGATTGTCGAACGCAGCAGCCAGAAGGGCATCGTCATTGGCCAGGGCGGATCGCTTTTGAAGGCCGCCGGCACCGAAGCACGCACCGAGCTCGAAGCATTGCTGGGCGACCGGGTGAATCTCGTTCTGCACGTGGAGGTGGAAAAAGACTGGCAGCGCACCCCCGAACTGCTGGACAGACTGGGCTTCGAGGAACTCCAGTAGCGTCGGCGCCTATGGACCCTGCTGGCTACAACTTTTTGAAACTGGACTTGGGCAGCGATGGCGTGCTCGTGGCGACCCTCACCGACCCCGATCGGCTCAACGCCATCACCGAAACTGGGCACACCGAGCTGGTCGAGTTGTGGCGGGAGGTCGACAGCAGCGACGACGTGAGGGTCGTTTTGCTTCGTGCCGAGGGACGAGCCTTCTCTGCCGGGGGCGATTACGAGATGATCGACCACATCGTCGAGGATCAGGCAACCCACAGGAGAGTGCTCAAAGAGGCCCGGGAGCTGGTCAGAAACATCATCGAGTGCTCCAAACCCATCGTCTCTGCGATCAACGGTCCGGCCGTCGGTGCAGGACTTGCCGCGGCGCTGATGGCCGACATCCCGGTGGCGGCGCGCTCGGCCCGAATCATCGACGGGCACACCAACATCGGTGTCACAGCCGGTGACCACGCCGCGGTCATCTGGCCATTGCTGATCGGGATGGCCAAATCGAAGTATTACCTCATGACCAACGAGCCGATGAGCGGCGAGGAAGCCGAGAGGATCGGGCTGGTGGCCAAGGTGGTCGAGGACGATGAACTGGATCGCTTCACCCGGGACCTGGCTTCTCAGCTGGCGGCGCGCTCTCCGGAGGCTCTTGGCTGGACGAAGCACACCCTCAATCACTGGCTCCGCTTGGCCTACCCGATCTTCGACGCGTCAGTCGCCTATGAGTTCCTCGGATTCACCGGCTCCGACGCCCGGGAGGGCCTATCCGCCGCCAAGGAGAAGCGCCCCCCAGAGTTCGGCCGTTAGGAACCGGCGACGTGACGGACGGTGGAACCCGGAACCTCAGGTTCTGTGGCTCATATCTGGAACCCACAGCCTCGAGAAAGACTCGAGGCTGTGGGTTCCATCATTCTCGAGGCGCTGAGTTCCGGATATGAGCCACAGAACCTGAGGTACGCGGGCTCAGGCCAGGGCGTCGGCCTTCTCGGCCAGGTCGAGGTC
>JBKHKD010000006.1:0-121377 GCA_046537785.1 Actinomycetota bacterium | reverse complement strand
CCCAATCAAGTCACGGACCCCGCCCTAGTTACACCACTCCCTGGGACGCTTACGTGCCTTGCTTGCGATCTCGCCACCGGGCGCTCTGTGTTGCCTGGCGGAACCATTGCCCGAGAATTGGGCTGGGTTGTGGAATATTGCGTGGGTCCGCTCGGTGTGGGCACGTTCATTGTCAAGCCGGAGCGTCACGTTGTGCACGTGGCCGGCCTCACTGAAAGCGAGGCGGCCGCGATGGGGACACTTCTGCATCGGGCGGCGAGTGTGGTGACCAAGCTAAGTAGGCCGGATCAGGTCTACGTGAGCCTGTGGTCGCACGCGGGGCGCCGACCCGGGCACATCCACTACGTGGTCCAGCCTGTCGACCAGCAGACGATGACTCGGCACGATGCTCATGGGCCCAAGCTCCAAGCTGCGATGTTCGACCTCGACGATCCCCCCGATCCTGAACGTATCGAGGAGTACGCGAGCCGAGCACGCGACGCATGGGTTAGCTGAGCGCGTAATGCCGATAGCGCGCACCGTCCGCAATGCGCGTTGATATACACCTTCCAGGTGGTGGTCTTGGGGTGACCGCTAGTTGTGGAGGTGATGGTTGTGGTCTTTGTTCGTGGTGTGGGTCAGGCCGAGTACGTCTCTCGAATGAGGGGTTGTTGCCGCTGACCGGGTGCTACTGGTTCCGGTTGATGTGGGGAAGCGGACTGGGATGGCAATGGTGGCCAACCAGTTGGGCGAGGTGGTCGTCGACGCCTTCGAATTCTCGTTGGATCGTCCCGGCGTAGTGGACCTGTTGGATCGGGTCACCGCCGCGGAGGAGTCGGCTGATGCGGTGGTGGTCCGTTTCGGGGTGGAGTCGGCAGGGCACTATCACCGGACTCTGGTGAGACACTCCGAGCCGAGAGCGTCGAGGTGGTGGAGCTGCATCCGACTGCGGTTCATCGGGCTCGTGGGGATGGGTCAGCTTCGTTTGAAGTCCGACCTTCGGGATCTGGCGGCGATGGTCGAGGTGATGGCTCGGGGAGCCGGCAGAGAGTCTCGTTGGGAGGATGGTCCGATGGCGGTGCAGGCGGTCTGGTCGGCGCATCGCCGCCGCAAGGTCCGGGCGCGGGTGGTTCTCCAAGTCCAGTTGTTGGCCCAGTTGGATTTGGTGTTCGCAGGGTTGGGTGACTGTTTCAAAGATGTGCTGACAGCGAAGAGCGGACATGGGGTTCTCCGTTACTGTCCCGACCCTCCCCGGGTCGCTCGGATGGGACCCGAAGGACTGCGGGCTCTGATGAAAACCAAGGGCATCCGGCTAGCCCGACCGAAAGCGGCTCTGATCGTCGCCACAGCCGAAAGAGCTCTGCTCCTCCCGGATGCGGAGCGGAAAGCCCGGAGGCGGGCATTGCAGGCTGACCTGGTGGTTTACGACAAGATCCGTGCCGAGATCACCAGAGCCGAAACCGAACTGGCGGCGGTGATCGATGACACTCCCGCCGGTGTGCTCACCTCTCTTCCCGGTGTCGGAGTCGCTCGAGCATCCGCCTACGGCGCAGCTTTGGGTGATCCGTGGAAGTTCAGTTCCGAAGCATCCGCATGGCGATACTCGGGGTTGGTGCCCGTCGAATACGAGTCGGCAGGAACCCGACGACCCGGCATGAGGATCAGCCGGGAAGGGTCGGTCACCCTCAGAGAGACGATCCTCGAAATCGGCAAAGGCCTGTCGGATCATCATCCCGAATTCAAGGCGTACAAGCGTTCCAAGATCGCCCAGGGAAAGAAGAAGACCATCGCCTCGGTGGCGGTGGCCCACCGGGCCCACCGGCTGGCGTTCGCCATGATGCGCAGCCAGACACCCTTCGACCCAGACCGCTGGGACCACTCAGTGGCAGGCGGGCCCGTCACGGCCGCAGAACGCAGCCGGCACGACGTGACCCGCCCACCACCAGCAACGATTACCAGTCCCAGCTGAGATCACAAGACCGTGCGCCCGAAACGATGGGCGCCAACAGATGGGGACCGGACCCGGGACGACGTCGCGTGCGTTAAGAGACCCGCCATCGGGGTGAGGATCTCGCCGATAACAAGACGCCGGGTCCGGCCGCCCACACCGAACGCGGACGTAGTTGTCAGCGCCAACCCCGGTTGAGCACGCCATACGTCAACGAGCGTCGAAAGCACCTCCCCACACCCGGCAGCCCCCGCCCCGAGCGACACGAACAGACGATCAGAAATCGTCCATCTGCGACGTTCACTGGGACGCGCCCACACCACGACCTTGACAAACAGGACGGTTGTTATTCACCCAGAATTGTCGATCTGTGGTGAGTCGGGTCGTACGAAGAGTATGAAGTTGCGGTCGGGTGTCTTGCCTTCTGGCGCAGTGTTCAGCACTCTCCACATTCGACCTTTGGTGCTTCATCTCGTGTAGCCAGGCCGTCACTGGAACTCAATCAGGAGTGATGTTCTGATTGAGACGGAAGAGGTTGGTGGGGTCGTAACGGCGCTTGAGTGCTTTCAACCTGTCGTACTTTTCTGGTCCGTATGCGTCTCTGACACGGTCCTCACCTTCGTCCATGAGGAAATTGACGTAAACACTGGTGTGGTAGGGGGCAAGAGCCGACCAGTAAGAGCGCGCCCACTCACGCTCCCGATCGAATCCCTCCGCGGTCTCGGTGATGCCGCTGATGTTGAAGGTGAAGCCGGCCTGGCGCCCGTGGAATGCTGTCTCATTCTCACCGACGCGGGCGACTGCGCCTCCCATCTGCCACAGGGCGAGGCTGGACATTGGGGAGTCGATCTGGTTTCCGTACTCGACCACAATGTCGATCACTTCGTCGCTCAGTTCGGCAACATCGCAGGATCGGACGTAATACCAGCAACCGTGTCGATACGACTGATCGAACATGGTCTGATGAACAACGAAGGGTTTCGGCTCACACAGATCGAGTAAGGGTGAACCGAAAGCCTTGAGAGGGCCAAGCACCTCCTTACCGGTCTCGACAGGGCCCGTATAGCAGGCAGCTACACCTACGGCCCGTTCTCCGACCAGATCCCGTGGAACGGTGGCGAGGTCAGGGAGCTTCCGTTGGAAGACGATCGTGGTCAGTTCGTCTGGGCACTCGGCTATCCAATCCCGGTAGAAACGGAGGACGCGAGCCGTGTCCTCCATCGACCAAAAGACCGGCCCTGCCATGACCTGGGGGCCGATCGGGTTCATTTGGAACTGGAAGGAAGTGACGATGCCAAAGTTGCCGCCCCCGCCACGGACACCCCAGAACAAATCGGCGTTCTCGTCTTGGCTGGCCGTGACCTGGTCACCGTCCGCGGTCACCAGGTCGACTGATAGGAGGTTGTCGATGGAGAGTCCATACTTTCGCTGCTGCCACCCTGCCCCTCCGCCAAGGGTGAGACCGGCGATTCCGGTGTGGGAAACGATTCCGGCGGGGACTGCGAGCCCAAAACGCTGAGTCTCCAGGTCCAATTCTCCAAGCAAGACACCTGCCTCGACGCGGGCAGTCCGCGCGTCTGGATTCGCTCGGATCCCATTCATCGGACGCATGTCTATGACGATGCCTCCATCACATGTGGAGTGGCCGGGGAAGCTGTGGCCTCCCCCTCGAACAGCTGTGAGAAGCCCGTGCTCTTGAGCGAACGATACGGCGGCGCTGACGTCAGCCGCTTCGGAACATCTGACAATGATCGCCGGACTCCGGTCAATAGACCCGTTCCAGACTCGCCGATGCTCCTCATAGGCGCGGTCGCGGGGGCGAACGACCTGACCGCTGACTGAAGCATCGAGGGTATCGACCGATGCCGAGGGGAGTGACGCTGATTCAACAATGTTGCTCATGCTGGGACCGTCGCGAACCCACCAACGCCTGTCAGCGACTTGAGTTTCATCACTCTGGAACTTTGGTTCCACCCGGACCGGGATATGCCTCGGCGGAGAGCTGCTGTGGGTCGAGTAAGACGATGCCATCGTGGCCCGTGTCGACATAGCCCTCCTCCCGGAGCTCTCGGAGAACGCGAACGACAACCTCCCTCACACTCCCCACCGCGTCTGCCAGCTCCTGTTGGCTGATCGTGACCCTGAGCCTGGACCCCAACTGTGTCACCGAAGCCAGATCGAGGAGATGACGGGCAACACGTTGTCTCACAGTGGCAAAAGCACTGCCCGGTATTTCTGCGATGAAAGACATCACACGGTCGGACAACTCGTCGATGAGACCACGAGCAAGAACCACATCTCGATCGGCGGCCTGTCGGATCGCCGGTGCGGACATGGAGAGAATCTCGGCGTCAGTGAGAGCCTTCACCGAAGCCGGCATCGAGAAGGGCGAAGCAAACAGGGATACCGCCCCGAGGATCGATCCTGGCCGGCAGTAACGCACTGTCATTGTGCGACCATCAATAGCAGTCACATATACGCGCAGCAGGCCCGCGACAACCAATTCCAGATGAGCCGCCTCATCGCCCTCACGATGGAGGGTCGACCCCGCCGGGACGCTGAGGACATTGCCCGTGGCGACGAGGCGATCCTTGGTCCCCTCAGGCAGTGACCTGAGATTCGAGACCTCAAATGCTTCATAGACCAATGACTCTGTCCCCGTGACTCGAGAAGAATCCGCTGTCGGGTCCATGCACACAACCCTATTGTCTCCACCGGCCCCGGCTGGAACCGCTTGAGCGGGCCCTACGGGGTCGACACTTCAGAAAACGAGCCAAAAGGCTCACGTATTCGAGATGGATCAGGCTCGACCCGGCAATGCTGGCCCGCACATAACGCTCACGCCGCACGGCCCAAAGGAGAGAATCGAACCTCCCTCGAACCGGCAGTCCTGAGTGCTCCAGATTCTCAGCTCGAGGCTGCCGCGAAATTGAGGATGGCGCCTGCGATGACGTCCGCTCAAACACCGCGAGGCCTTCGGACCGGCCCATCGATCAAATTTCACGAGTCTTCGATTGCGCTCCGGCCCGCTCGAGCCACATTCAGCCTCGAGTATCGGGAACGGTATCCTTTTCTCGCGCGTTTTCTTGAGGGTTTTCGCGCTCCCCCGGGTCCCTGGGACTGCGCGAAAACTGTCCTGACCTGGTGAAAGCGCGTTCGGCTAAGACCGTAAAACGGCCGATCTGGAACGTCACCGACCGGGTATTGAAATAGTTCCGCGCAACCTCGGCATGACTGGCTGAATAGGCCGCCGGGCCGCTTGTTGTCTTGGTCGGCGTTCGGTTGTTCATCCGAAGGTGCTTCTCGAGAGAGTCGCTGCAATCGACCTGGACGGCGCCGCAGAATCGACGGAACCAGACCTTCCGCGCGTGTATAGGGCAAGTGTCGGAAGGAACACCGGATTGGGAAACGGGAAGAACGCCGCTGATGACGGACCAGGAGTTCTTCGGCGACCCGCTCAGGACGCTATGCGCTGGTTGCTCTTCAGTGTGCGTCTAGCGCAGGACTGGTGATCTGTGACCGCCTTGGTAGGGGGTCCCGAAGAGACGCGGCTGCAGTACATGGAGTCTGCGGCGGAGCAGCAGAACAAACTCGCCGTCGAGCATAGTGAGTTTCACGGTCAGGCCGATGAGCTCATCTGCCGATAGGGCGGTTGGATCGAGACGGACACACCGATCCTGAACGCGAGACCGGCCAGGTTCGCTGAGAGGTGCTGAGGGGGCTAGACCCGATCCAACTCCTGAAGGAACCACGCCGCTCAGGAACGCCGATCTGGCGCGCCTCTTGAAATGATCGTGACCCGCTGAGAATTGTCGTTCTGGGACGGCGTCTGGTTCTGGTTCGTGGGTTCTGTCGATGATCGCGTGCAACGCTGAGACGGTTTGCGGCATGGTTCTCGTGTGAACGACGCCGAGATCTATGCGGAGGTCCGATCTGATCTCATGCGGTATGCGACGGCGCTGGTGGGCGTGGCAGACGCTGGAGACCTGGTTTCGAATGTGGTCACACGTGTGTTGGAACAGCGTGGTGGGCTGAGAGTCCTGGAGGATCCAAAACCGTATCTGATGAAGGCAGTCCTTAACGAGGCTCGGATGCGTCACCGTTCCAAAACCCGCCAGAAACGTGTCGTGGCTGTTCTCGGTGGTGGGCACGTGGACCCTCAGTACGACGAAGTGTTGGATGTGGTGATGGACCTGCCGGCCCGCCAACGCGCCGCGGTCTTCCTCGCTTATTACGAGCAGTATACGCCGGCGGAGATCGCCGAGCTCATGCGTTGCCGTCCGGGAACCGTCCGCAGATACCTGCATATCGCTCGCAGGAAGCTGAAAGAGGCTCTCGATGAGTGACCGGGTCAGGGAGGCTTTCGAGGCTCTTATCGAGCAGATGGAAGAACCTCCTACATGGGAAGACCTGACCGCGGCCGATCACATCGCCATCACATCGGTCTCCGAAGACGGGAAGCCCGCTCCCAATGTCAGGCGTGGCCCGCTGGTAGCGGTGGCGGCCGCAGTGTTGGTGGCCTTCGCTGCTCTGGTGCCTCTATTGAGCCGACCAGCGGAGCGGCTCATTGCCGACGAAGTGCTCTCTTCGGTTGAAGGTCCCGCCCGTTTCGCTGTCGGGTTCAATGCCGACGGAGAATTGTGCGCTCAGGCGGGATCTGCCACTCAAAGTGAGCTCGTTTGCGGGAGAGAAGGCTTCGCTGCGGTTGGCTTTCAAGCCTATCGGGACCTAACGGTGGCTGGTTTCGTCCCGGGGTCGTCGGCCGAGGTCGCTGTCATTTATGCAGATGGGAGGCGACGCTCTGTCGAGCTCACTCCGATACCGGGTCGGGACGAATCCGCGTTTGGTTCCATTCTCCGGGCGGCCCGGCCCGATTCTGTCGAGATCGAGGTGACCGATGATCAGGGCGTCGTTACCCACCGCCGATCGGTTCCAGTGGGTTCGATAGCGGACGCTCTGGGCTGGGAGACGGTCGCCATCCCCGACTTGGCTGAGCCGGGACCAATGGGCGCAATCTGGACGGGGGCCGAATTCATCTTCTCGCACGGATACGCCTACACACCGGATAATCGCTCATGGCGAGAACTCCCATCGCTAGCTGATCTGGCTCCCTTCGGAGCAACCACCGGGGTTTGGACGGGGTCCGAAACAATCTTCTGCTGCGGATTTACGGGATCGGCCGCGGTCCATGGCCTGGACACGTTTCACAAGACGAGCAATGCGCCCTTCCACCTCGATCTTCCTTCCGAGGCGGTCTGGACCGGGGATCTCATGCTGGTCGTCTCTGAAGGCGCGGGCGTGGCGTCATACAACCCCGAATCCGACCACTGGGAGCTCCTTGGCGAGCCTCCAAGAGATCTTGCCATTGGGTTTGGGCCCTCCTACGAGGTCTCCTGGACCGAATCTGAGCTCGTCGTGTGGACCGTCAACGAGCTGGGTGTAGCGCTCGATCCGGAGACTCGTGCCTGGCGCATTCTCCCCGAACCACCGGACACCATTACTGACGCTTTCACCCACGACGACGTTGTATACACGGGAACTGAGTTGATCGTTTGGGGAGCATCCAGTCATTCGTCTCCGCCAGAACCCGTTGAGGCCGTCGGGGCAATGCTCGATCTGGAAACAGGCGCGTGGATCGAACTTCCCGAATTACCGGTCAACTCAACGGCTTGCGAGTGTCGTCTCCGAGGAGGACAGGCAATGGTCTGGACCGGAGACTCTCTGCTGATCTCGACCAGTCATCTCAGTCGCGATGCCGAAACCAGCGAACCAGTCCTCATCGCCTACCACCCGGCTACCGACAGCTGGACATACGAAGGCGTATCACCACTCGGATGGGACTTCTCTTCGTTCGATCAATGGGGAGAAAGAGCCGTCATGGCAGGTGACCGAGTCGTCCTCATCTCCGACCACCACCTGTACATCAGCCCGCCAGGCTGGCGGCCACAAGGCGAACCAATTCCGACTGACCTGCTTTATGCAGTTGAGCAGCGATAGGGCAACCTTGCCACCCGTTGAGATCGGCCAAACCACCCGTTCCAACTGCCTGGTCCCAGACCGTCCAGTCGCATTCCACGAAAGTCAGCCAGTTCCGCTGTGCCGAGGGCCTGCACGGCTCCAGAAACCACTCGAAAGGGACTCTTTGAATGCTTCTTCTGCAGACTCGCTAAGCGGCAGCGGGGATGACATACGCGCTTAGCGGTTCCGCCTTGCCCTTGAGGGTCAGCGTAATGGGCTGTGCATCAACCGCTGGTTGAGGCGTAGCGGTATAGATAGTCTCGGAAAGCACAATCTCATACTCCTTGGCACTGCTCTGGAGGCGTGCTGCCGTGTTGACGACATCGCCAACCGCCGTGAAGTCCTTGGCCTCACCTTTGGCGTACCAACGTGGCATACGCCCAGGTTCAAGCCAACCCCCACTGGAAGGGCGTCATCCTCCTGGCGAATCATTGCCACCAAACGCCTTGCGCCAGCGAGCATTACCTCAGCTGTACGGTCGCCGAGAGTTGGCATCACCGTGGGGTAAAGGGCCATCACCTGGTCGCCAACAAAATCGACCAACGCATCATCTGCGGTGAGAACTCGATTTGCAGTGGCGTAAAATCGGGTAAGTGCGTCCGCTGCCTCCCCTGGTGAGTGTCTCTCCGTCCAAGGCGTAAACCCGCGGATGTCAGCAAAGAGCACACCAACCTCGGACTCGTGACTTTTTGTTGGCAATGCCTCGAAACAACTGCGGCAGTAGTTTGGATTCTTAGCAGATGGCTTAATGCGTATTAGCTTTCCTATGCCGCCAAAGGGCACCAGACAAAAGCGACATCGCGGGTTCGCGGGCAGGCGACCAATCATCCGCCTTAACCGGCCTATAAATCCAGATTGGCACAGATTGAGCATGAAAGCGTCGTCGGCAGTTGTCAGTCGGCGCACAAGCCAATAGTCGAAGTTGTAGATCAGGAACATGAACCCGAAGGCCATGAGCCCCAATACGAGAAGACCAAGCCATATGGAGACCTGCACACCCACTGTCCAGGCCAGCACGATGATTAGCGCGTTGAGGCCAATGATCCCTAACTCAAAGAGTCTTGCCTGCATCATTTCCTGTGCACCCCTGCTGGGCACGCTAGCAACCTTCTCGAACCCTAAGGTCGCGCGAGCGCTTGTGAAATCGACCTTTAAGAGCTTTTGCGACTTCTACGACTCAAGCGGTGTGGACACGCAAGCGAAAGGCCCTTGACCCATCGAACTCCTACATCCCCTGTGGGATTGGATGGAGCGAGCAAGCCTCCCATACCCTCATGCCCATACGGCAGGAATGATCAAATCTACCCACTGGTGAACCGCAGCCTGATCATGTAGGTGATCCTGTCGAGGAGAGTGTTGACCACGTGTTCGCTGACCTGTTGCGGATGAACCGGTTACCCGAAAGTTCGTAATGTTGTGTCGATGGGGTTGGTCTATCGCTCTCCCACGGATCACGACTGGGAGCTTCTCTGGCGTATCAATTCCGCCGGACTCGGGAAGGTGGTCCGTGAAGAGTTCAACGTGTCCGCGCGCCAGCACCGGGACTTCTTCGACGAACACTTCAGGCTCAGTCAGAACCTCCAGATCATTGTCGTCGAGGGCGAAGACGCCGGATACTTAGCCCACGAAAGACGAGACGACCACATCTATGTCTCGGGCCTCGTGCTCCTTCCCCCATTTCAACGTCGTGGAATAGGCACCAAGATCATGCGATCAATCACCAATGAGGCGAGCGCTTCGGGTTCAGACGTGCGGTTACAAGTCCTTAAGTCAAATCCTGCCAGATGGTTCTACGAGAAGCTGGGCTTCATCGTTGAAACTGAGACAGAACATCACTACCAGATGGTGAAACACTGCCGCAATTAGGGGCACCCCAAGCGGCGCCGGCCCGCTCAGGAGGGGATAGCGCGTTCCTTCTGAAATGTGCGTTATCCACCCAGAGCTGTTGTTCGGCGACGGGGCGTTTGTCAGGGGGTCTCGCCGGGATTAAGGGGTTAGGGCTAGCCCGAGTCACCCAAAGTGGCGACTCGGAGCCGGCGTAGACTCTTCTGGAGGTGAGGCAGCCGGAGATCCGATTTTCGACGGTGGAGGACGGCACTCGGATCGCTTGGTCGGTCCATGGTGCCGGCTATCCCCTTGTACGTGTTGGGACCTTCATGACTCATCTGCTCTATGACTGGGAGTCTCTGGTTTGGAGGCACTGGCTGCGAGATCTCGGGAACCGGTTCACTTATGTTCAGGTATGACGAGCGGGGTTGTGGATTGTCTAGCCGCAATCCACCCGAGTTCTCGGTGGAGGCATGGTTGGACGATCTCCGAGGGGTCGTCGACGCGTCGGGGTTCGATCGGGTGGCTCTGTTGGGGGTGAGCCATGCGGCGGCGCTGGCGGTCGAGTTCGCGGCCCGTTATCCGGATCGCGTGTCGCATGTCATCTGTTTAGGGGGATATGCCGCCGGGGGGCAGCGCCTCGGACCGGGCTCCGGAGTCGGTGGAGCTCTCCCGTGTGTTTGCTGAGGCGGTGCGAGTTTTTTGGGACGACCCGGATGAGATGCTGCGACGCTCTTGGTCGATGACACTTGTGCCGGATGGTGGCCCGGAGGATGTGGCGGCGATAGAAGAGTTGATGCGTCGTTCGGTGAGCGGCGATGTGGCTGCCACGATCTTCGAGGTGCGCGACCGGATGGATGTCCGCCAGCTGGCGTCTCAGGTGGAGTCTCCGGTCCTGGTGGCACACGCCGAGAGAGACCGGATGGTGCCCTTTGAGAGAGGCTTGGAGCTCGCTGCTTTGCTGCCGAACGCATCTCTGTTGCCACTTGACAGCAGCAATCACCTCCTGCTGGATGAGCCTGCTTGGAACCAGTTTGTCTCCGAGACTGTCCGGTTTGTCGGAGCGAGCCCATCCCACGTCCACGATGGTGGCCCGGCTCCATCGTTGAGCGAAAGGGAGTATGAGGTCCTTGCACTGGTGGCGGAAGGACTCTCCAACCAAGGTATCGGTGAGCGCCTTGCGGTCAGCAGCCGCACTGTTGAGCGCCACTTGTCCAACATCTACCGCAAGCTCGGTCTGTCCGGCCGAACCGCACGCGCCGCGGCAGCTTCGCGCTTTCATTCGCTGTAGCCGGGATGGGTAGTGAGCACGGTCAGCTCCCGAAAATTGGCGTCCACTACGGATGCCGGAGAGATGCGTCGCCCATAGATTCCTCTGAGATCCCGAGTCTCCGTGGCGGACAGCATCTGAGGAGGTTGTGTGATGGCCGGATACGTTTATGCACCTAACGCTGAAGTCGATTCCGGCGAGATCGAGGCGATCGAGTCCGTGGCGAGGGACTACTGCGAATCCTGGTACACCGGTGACGCCGAGAGAATGGCACGCTGCCTGCATCGGGAATGGGACAACCTCGGCCTGGTCAACCGGGTCGTTGACACCAGGACCCAGTACATCGACACCGAGCACCTGACTCATTCCCAACAGGTGCAGCTGACAGGCACCGGAGCCGGTGTGGCAAACCCTGAAGATCGGACCATCGAAATCACAGTGCTGACGGCCAAGCACCATCTGGCGAGCGTGAAAGTGGTTTTGAAGGGTATGACCGATCTCCTTCATCTGATCCGGTTCCCGGAAGGGTGGAGAATCGTCCACACCATCTGGACGCTCGAAGGTGGTGTCATCGCCAACGCCACCACCGACATATGAGACAACCCGTGTCCCGGCAACCCGTCGAGTTCACCTCCGAGGGCATCACAGCGACCTCGGTATCCGAGAACCCACCGAACGAGAACGAACCATGGAAGCCATCACCGGAGAGAAACCACCCACCCGCACCACCTACCGCGAACACCGCAAACGACTCCTCACCGCCCTCCTCGACGACTACTCCGACAACCTCGACCAACTCGCCGACCAATACGGTCAATTCTTTGACCACCTCCGCGCCGTCGGCATCAGAGGCTTCATCGCCGAACACACCCACGACGAAGACTTCACCTACCCACCCGAGGCCCGAGCCAAGATCACAGAAATGCGAGAGGAAGGTGCGACGAACCGGATTGAGTAAGCCGAGGGGCACCACTCGGCTGATAGACGAGGAGAAGCGATGAAGGGCACAGTCATCAAACGAGGGAGCCGTTGGAGCGTGGTCATCGACCTCGGCCGGGATCTCGACGGGAAGCGCATCCGGAAATGGCACTCCGGTTACCGGACGAAACGGAAGGCCGAGCAGGCTCGAATCGAGATCCTGTCACGTGTGCTGACCGGGCTCTACGTGGCTCCCCACAAATTGACAGTGGCGCAGTGGCTTCGCGACTGGCTGGAAGGTCGCGTAGGACTCGCCGAAACCACCACGAGGGCTACCAACGAGATGCCGCTCGGGTCGCCGACCGGATCGGGCAACTGCGGCGAAGCAACGTTTCCACTGCCACTCTCAACAGCCTGTACCGCGAACTCGGGGAGACCTTGGCGCCGGCAACGGTCAAGAACACCCACGCCGTGGTGCACAAGGCCCTCAAGGACGCGGTGAGGCAGGGCATCTTGGCAAGGAACCCGGCCGAGCATGTCGAGCTTCCAAGACCGGAGCCTCCGGAGGCGAACACTTGGACCGCCGACGAGCTGTCCAGGTTCCTCGACCATGTCGCCGCGCATCGGCTCGGGGTGGCGTGGCGACTGGTATGTCTAACCGGGATGAGACGAAGCGAAGTGCTCGGTCTCCGATGGCGGAGCGTCGACCTCGAGGAGGGACGACTCGCCATCGTGGACACCCTCGTCCCGATCAAAGGCAAACCGGTGCTCCGAACCGGCGAAACGAAGAACCGAGGTTCCCGGCGGGTCATCGCCCTCGACACCGGAACCATCGACGCATTGAGGGAGCACCGCCGGCGACAGAACGAGGAGCGCTTGATGGCGGGGGACGCATGGGCCAACCTCGATCTCGTGTTCACGAACGCGATCGGCGAACCGGTCAACCCGGCCACCTTCACCCGGTGGACGAAACAGCAAGCTACGCATGCCGGGGTGCCGCCGTTGACACCGCACGATGCCGCGCGCCATGGCTGGGCGACGCTGGCGTTGACCGCTGGTGTACCTCCGAAGGTGGTGCAGGAGCGCCTCGGACACTCCTCGATCTCGATCACGATGGACCGCTACAGCCACGTGATCGAAGGGATGGACCGCGCAGCGGCCGAAGCTGTCGCCGCGCTCATCGAACAGTCGTCCGGTTGAGGCATGAGCGACGCACTTCTTCCTCTCGGGCCTTGATCCGCGACCAGGACACCTAGAATCGGGTGAGATTGTGAACTATCAGGACCGCATTACGACCGAACCGGGCAAGCGGGGAGGCAAGCCCATCATTCGAGGGCTGCGCATCACGGTCTATGACATCCTCGACTACCTCGCGTCCGGGATGAGCGAAGAGGAGATCCTCAGCGACTTCCCCGAGCTCGAGCAGGAGGACATCCGGGCATGTCTGGCGTTCGCTGCTGATCGCGAACGCAAGCTTGTCTCCGGCGCGTGAAGCTGCTCCTCGATGCGAACATCTCGCGTCGGCTGATACCGCGACTCTCTGGAACCTTTCCCGACTCGTCCCATGTGGCTTTGCTCGATCTTGGCGATGCGACCGACGACGAGATTTGGGGATATGCGCTCGATCACGGATTCGCCATCGTGTCGAAGGACGAAGACTTCCACCAGAGGGCATTGGTGTCCGGGCCCCCACCCAAAGTGATCTGGGTCCGATTGGGCAACTGCACGACGAGCGACATCGAGCAGGCGATCCAAAACGGCCACGACACGATCATGGCATTCCTCGAGGACGAAACCGCGTCCCTCCTCACCCTCGACTGAAGGGTTCAGACGAGCCTGATCGAACACTCGTGCGATTGAAAGGGTTGCAATTGGGTTGCAATCGGGGGTTTCATGACTCCGGTCAGAAAACCCTTGGAGGTCGAAAGCCCTGGTGGGCGAGGGGGGACTTGAACCCCCACGATCTTGCGATCACAGGAACCTGAATCCTGCGCGTCTGCCAATTCCGCCACTCGCCCGAGGACGACAAATCGTACTGGCAGCGGCCCGGTTTCGATAGTCCGGGAACGACCCGAGGCCGCTACCTCCTCTGCGCTGTACCACGTTGCGGAAAACGCGACGGAACGCAGCACAGTCGAGAGGCGAGCGATCGCAACTCCACCGCGCTGCACCACGTGACGGGAGACGCGACGCACTGCAGCCCAGACTCGAAAACCCACGACCGCAAGGTCGACACGTCCAATTGCCCGGACGTCCCTAATCTCTCCACTCGTGAGCGTTGCCAGGAGCCTGGAGCGCCGGCTGGAGAGACTCATCGAGGGTTTCGCCGGCCGGTTCTTCTCCGGACGGCTCCACCCATCAGAACTGGCCGGGAAGCTGGCCAGAGAAGCCGACTTTGCACGGTTCGATCATCCCACAGGCCCGGCAACGGCCAACCTCTTCGTCATCCGGGTTAACACCGACGACCTGACCGTCGACCCGTCGAAACTCGAGCGCATGCTCGCCGCGGAGATGACGGCCTACACCGCCCTGGAAGGCCTGCGGCTGGAAGGCCCGGTCCAGGTGAGGCTCGAGACCAGCGACGAAGCCCCCTCAGGGAGGGCCGAGTGCCACGTGGAGGTGGCTCCGGGGCCGCCGGTCACCTGGGCGCGACTCAAGTCGAAAGAGGACTCCTTCGACATCGGCCGCAACCGGGCTGTCGTCGGCCGCTCGCCGGAGGCAGACACGGTCGTGCCTCACGACGACGTCAGCCGACGCCACGCCCTGATCTACCGCGAGCACGGTCAGAACTGGATCCGGGATCTTGGCTCGGCGAACGGGACGACCGTCGACGGAGTCGCTGTGGGCGCCGAGCCGACACAGATCCAGCAGGGCTCTTTCGTGGGAATTGGCGGTCACCGCTTCCGCTTCGTGGAGACTGCTGATGCCTGATGTGATCCTCGCCCTGCTCAGGATCATCTTTCTCGGGCTGGTCTATCTCTTCGTGTGGCAGGTGGCGCGGGCGATAGGCTCACACTTGGGGATCTCGGTTCGTAGGAGGCGCAAGGAGGGCAGCCGTGTTCTCTTCGTCAGATCGGAAAGCCAGCAAGGCCAGGAGTTCGAAGTCGGTGATGTCGTTGTGATGGGGCGCTCGAACGAGACGGACGTTGTCCTCGACGACCCCTACGCTTCCGATTTCCACCTTAGGCTCGTCTCACAGGAGAGCGGCATGATGCTCCACGACCTGGGGAGCACCAACGGGACCTATGTCAACGGGCGGCGTGTATCTGCGCCGACCGAACTGAAGCGTGGTGACACCATCCAGGTGGGTAAGACGGTGATGGAGATCCGATGAGCACACTCCACTTCGAAGACCGCCTGGCCGCAGCCGTCTCGCTGCCTGAGAACGGTGATGTCGAAAGCGCGCTTGCGATACCGGCCGACCTCGACCGGAGTTGGGCATGAGGTATCTGTGGGCGACAGCCACCCACCAGGGCATGGTGCGTGACCAGAACGAGGACACGGTGTACCCGAAGTCGTCGGGAGAGTCGGATGACGGGGTGCTGGTAATCGTCGCCGACGGCATGGGCGGCCATGTCGCTGGTGAGGTGGCTTCGCGACTGGCGGTCAATGCCGCCGCGTCGAACGATCTCCCTGCCACCGACCGGGTGGCCGCGGGGAATCGGGCCATCCGGGAGGAGGTGGCTCGGGAACCGGGGCTCGAGGGGATGGGTACGACCATGACCCTGCTCGAGATCGAAGACGACGTCGCCACGATCGCCCACGTCGGGGACAGCAGGGCCTATCTGCTGCGCGACGGGGAGCTGAGGCAGCTCACCGAGGACCACACCGTTGCCGCCGAGTACATGGCCCAGGGCCAGTTGAGCGCCGAGGAGGCGGCCAGCCACCCGCAGCGTCACATGCTGGTGCGGACACTCGGATTGACCCGGTTCGTCAACGTCGACGAGGTGAAGACCGACCTCGCTCCTGGAGACCGCATCCTCCTCTGCTCCGACGGACTCACCGAGATGGTCACCGAGGAGCAGATCGCAAGGACACTCGGCGATGACACTCCTGACGAGGTCGTCTGGGCTCTCGTCGAGATGGCCAACAAGGCCGGCGGCGTCGACAACATCAGTGTCGCCGTCGTCGAAGCCGTCGACTGACCTCCATGGGCCGCACCTCCGAAGGCGTCACCATCGTCGCCGCCTCCCTGCTGGCCGCCTTCGCCGTCGCCCTGGTGAACTTCGCCAACGGATTGGGTGTCGACGCCCAGATCGGTCTCACCTTCCTCGTTTTCCTCATCGCGTTTGGCTCTATCTATTTCGGTGTGAGGGCCTTCGCCCCCAGAGCCACTCCGCTCCTCCTGTCCCCGCTGGTAGCCCTGGTCGGTCTGGGGTTTTTCGAGATCTACCGGCTCGATCCCGCCCGTGCCGGCCTGCAACGCTGGTGGATGTTGATCGCAGCCGCGGTGGCCTGTCTCGTGCTGTTTCTCCTGTCACAGCGGGGCACATCGTCCCTCCGCCTCTACCGGAACGTGATCCTGATCGCCTCGATCGGGCTGCTGCTGCTCCCCAATCTGCCGTCTGACTGGGCGTTCCCGCTGCGAGGGCTCGAGGTCAACGGCTCCCGTCTGTGGATCGTCCTCCACGTCGGCGAGAGCCGACTGCTCCAGTTCCAGCCCGCCGAGTTGGCGAAGCTGGGGCTGGTCATCTTCTTCGCCGCCTATCTCGCCGACCACCAGAAGGCCCTGCGCGAGGCCCACCGGCGCATCGGTCCCGTCCGGCTTCCCGAGCCCCGCCAGCTCATACCCCTCCTCCTCGCCTGGGGCGGGAGTCTTCTCGTCCTGGTCTGGCAACGCGACCTGGGCGCGTCGCTCCTCATGTTCGCCGGTTTCGTCCTGCTTCTGTACGCGGCGACGGGGTCGACCGGATACCTCGCCGCAGGGGGCGTGATGACCATCAGCGGGACCGCAGCCGCGGCGTTCATGTTCGATCATGTGCAACGCCGCATTGTCTCCTGGCTCCAGCCTTTCGAGCACTATCAGGACGAGGGGTTTCAGATAGTCCAGGGGATCTTCGCTCTCGGCACCGGGAGCCTTTCGGGGGCGGGGCCAGGGCTGGGACGCCCTGACCTGATCCCCAATGCATCGACTGACTTCCTCTTTGCAGCCATCGGAGAGGAGATCGGCTTCGCCGGTAGCGTCGCGGTCCTCGCTCTCTTCGCCCTGGCCATCAGCGTCGGGGTGGGGATCTCGTTCCGGAGCAGGGACACTTTCCGCAAGCTCCTCGCCGCTGGCCTCACATTCACCCTCGCCGTCCAGGTGTTCCTGATCATCGGTGGCGTGTTGCGTATCGTGCCGCTCACCGGGATCACGCTTCCATTCATGTCCTACGGTGGATCGGCGCTGGTAGGAAACATGGTGCTCGTGGCACTCCTGTTGCGAATCAGCCATGAGGAGGCGACGTGAACGGTCCCATCCGCCGCATCGCTTTCGGGGTCTTCGTCTCTCTATTCGCTCTGCTGGTCGGTGTCACCTGGTATCAGGTGGTGCGAGCCGATGAGCTGAGAGACGACCCGCGTAACCCGAGGCCCGCACTGGCGGAGCGGGGCAAGGAGCGGGGGCTGATCGTGACCCGGGACGGCACGGTGTTAGCCCGCTCGGTCGAAGACCCCGAGGACCCACGCTCGTTCGTCCGGGAGTATCCCGAGGAGGAGGCCTTTGCCCACCTCGTCGGGTATTCGTCGTTCATCCTCGGCAACACCGCCCTCGAGGATGCCTACTCGTCCGAGCTGAGATCGAGACGCGATCTGACAATCAGCGACATCGTGGCAGCGATACTCGGCCGGGACCTTCGCCCACAGAGTCTCGAGATCACCGCCCATGCCGCACTCCAAAGGGCGGCTCTGGAGGCGCTGGGGGACAATCAGGGCGCGGTGGTCGCCCTCGACCCGGCCACCGGCGCGGTGCTGGCCTCCGTATCGACCCCGAGCTTCGACCCCGAGCGCCTCATCGGAGACGACGCCGCCGAACAGTGGGAGAGCCTGTTGGCCACCGACGGAGAGCCGATCCGGGACCGGGCGACACAGGAACTCTATGCCCCGGGATCCACCTTCAAGACGGTGGTTGCCGCTGCTGCTCTGGACACCGGGACCGCTATGGCGGGCACCACCTTTGCCGACCCGGCGGAATTCGACCTACCGGGATCGGACGCAACGGTCTCGAACGCTAACAACCGCCCCTGCAACAACGGTGAGAACGCAACTCTCCTCCAGGCGTTCGTTCGCAGCTGCAACACGATCTTCGCCGACCTGGCGATTCAGGTCGGAGCCGTGGACATCGGGATCACCGCCGAGGCGCTGGGCTTCAACCAGGAGATCGACTACGAGTGGGCGGTCCCAGAGGCTGTGTGGGACACCCCCACCCTGGCGGACGATCCCGCCGCCCTGGGCCAGAGCGGCATCGGGGAACGCGATGTGCGGGTCACACCGTTGCACATGGCAATGGTTGCCGCAGCAGTGGCCAACGACGGTGTGGCCGTGAGTCCGTTCTCGGTGAGACGAATCTTCGACGCCGACGGTGTCACGTTGGAGGAGCGGGAGATGTCCGAGTTAGGCCGTGCCATGACATCGGAGACTGCCCAGACACTCACCCAGATGATGGAACGGGTCGTGACCGAGGGAACCGGGCGGCAGGCCGCGGTCCCGGGGGTGCGGGTGGCGGGAAAGACCGGAACCGCCACCGGACAGGGTGGCTTCTCCAACCCATGGTTCATCGGGTTCGCTCCCGTGGACAATCCGACCATCGCCCTAGCGGTGTTCATCGAGGGAAGCCCGGCGTCGGGTGAATCGGCCTCAGGAGGGTCACTGGCTGCCCCCATCGCCGCAGAGCTCTTCGACGTCTGGCTGGGTTCGTGACACCTTGTTGCGACAGGTCGACTCCTACAATCCGCCGGTCCCCCCGATGAACCGCTAATTCGATGGAAACTCCGTCCGTTCTCAACGAGCGCTACGAGATCACGTCCCACATCGCCCGGGGCGGGATGGCCGACGTCTACGAGGGCAGGGACACAGAGTTGAACCGCCGGGTGGCCATCAAGGTCCTCCACTCCCAGTACTCCGCCGACGAGGCGTTCGTGAAGAGGTTCCGGCGCGAAGCCCAGGCCGCAGCCAACCTCAGCCACCCCAACATCGTCGGCATCTACGACTGGGGCCAGTCCAGCGGCACTTACTTCATCGTTATGGAGATCGTCGACGGACGTTCGCTTCGCGACGTCCTCAAGTCGGAGGGAGCCCTGCTTCCCCGTCGTGCCACCGAGATCGCAGCCGAGACTGCGGCTGCTTTGTCGGTTGCCCATCAGGCGGGATTGGTGCACCGCGACGTCAAGCCCGGCAACGTCCTTCTGGCCAAGGACGGGACGGTCAAGGTCACCGATTTCGGCATCGCCCGGGCGTGGGATGACAGCCAGGAGCTCACCCGCACCGGTGCCGTGATCGGGACCGCCACCTACTTCAGCCCCGAACAGGCGCAAGGGGCCTCCGCAGACGCACGCAGTGACGTCTACTCCCTCGGCGTCGTTCTCTATGAGATGCTCACCGGACGTCCCCCGTTCATGGGTGACTCGCCAATGTCGGTCGCCTTCCAGCACGTTTCCACCGAGGCACTACCGCCGGTGTCGCTGAATGGCGACGTCCCCGACTCGCTGAACTCGGTGGTGATGAAAGCCCTGCGCAAGGATCCCAACGCCCGCTATCAGTCGGCCGAGGAGATGCGCCAGGATCTTCTCTCGGTCCTCCAGGGCGAGAGCGTGATGATCCCCCCGGTGGCTCCTGGAACGAACGGAGACGACAACGGCGAGGCTGCCACCCGTGTGATGACGGGCACTGTTCCTCCCGCCACGGTGCCTCCCGATGAGGTCTACCGGGAGATCGAGGAGGAGCCGAGATCCCAACTCCCCTTCATCCTCACCGCCTTCGCCCTGCTCGTGACCCTCGGAATCCTCTTCTTCGTCATGTTCAACCTCGGCAACGACGATGCGGGGGCCGAGCTCATACCCATTCCCAACGTCGAGGGCATGCAAATGGATGACGCCCAGGAGCGTCTCGAAGCGGACGGTTTCATCGTCAACCTCGAATTCGAGAACAGCGAAGAGTTTGAGCCGCAGACGGCGATAAGGACCGACCCGCCCGCCGGGGAGACGGCCGAGGAAGGCTCGGAAGTCGATCTGTTCATCTCCGCCGGATCCGAGCAGATCGCGGTACCCGCCGTGGTCGGGCTTACCGAGGAGGCGGCACGGGCCGCTATCGAGGCGGAGGGCCTCTCGGTTGGCGACGTCGAGGAGCGCCCGGACCCGGACTACGCCGAGGGCGTCGTCCTGGAGTCGAATCCGGTCGCCGGGGTGGAGATCAGCCCATCCCTCCCCGTCGAGCTGGTCGTCTCGTCAGGCCCGGAGATAGTGACGGTCCCCGAAGTCACCGACCTGTCCGAGCGGGAGGCGATATTGGAACTGACCGCCGTCGACCTCCTGTTCACGGTCAACGAGGAGTACGACGACGATGTGCCGGAGGGCACCGTGATCCGCCAGGATCCGGTGTCCGGCGATGAGGCGACCGTAGGCGACACCGTGCTGCTGGTGGTTTCCCGGGGTCCCGCCCCGGTGACCGTTCCCGAGCTCACAGGCTTGAGCGAGGCCGAGGCACGGCAGGCCCTTGAGGAGCGCAACCTGGTCATCAACGTCTCCAACACCACCCAGCCGGTGGCCGACCCGGAACAGGACGGTGTGGTGGTGGACCAGATCCCGGAACCGGGCATCGAGGCCGACCAGGGCGACACGGTGACGGTGACCCTGGGCGAATACACCCCACCCCCCACGACCACCACTACGACGACAACCCCGCCGACGACCACAACCACGACCGAGCCCGACGAAGGCGACTAGTCCGGGTACGGATACCGAGTACCGCCTACCGGTAATTCGTCGTCATTAAAAAGCCGCCGGCGATGGCAGCCAACCCGAGCAGCAGCAGCGTCTGATCCAGGTCGAGGATGAACCGGAGCAGAACGAGAAGCACACCGACCACCATGAGACCGGCCATCAATGCCACGTACCAGGTGGGGCTGGGCTCTTTGGCCTTCCTCGCTTCTTCGATCGCCTTCTGCGACTTCGGCGGGTTCTTCGGTTTGCGTCTCTTCGATTCGGGCATCTCCATTGGCGAGGCTAGTCGCTCGATCGACCACGTGTGACAGCCAAAACCGTGGTTACACCGGTGTAATTCTTCACAGGCTGTGGAAAACCCTTGGGATAACTACAACGTTGTAACTTGCAACCCGTTCCTAATGCTCTGGAGCCGAATATCCGGCTCTCAGGAGAACGGAAAGCACCCGGTTCAGGGTCGCCACACCGGGTCCATCTCCTCCCGACAGTGCTTGGGCGGCTTGTCCTCGGCGGGATTGACCGCCTTCATAGTGAGCTCCGCTCCGCAGACCGAGCACTTGTAGTCTTGATCGACGGTGACGACATCGGTCGGATCGACCTCCGGCGGTGGTGTCGACAGCATCCGAATTATGTAGACCGAGGCGCGCCAGATCAGCAGCCCCATGGCCAGGGCCAACAAGACGTCAAACCAGATCAGACCAGTCACGTTTCTCCCCCCAGGGAGCGGAGCGACCCGTTTCCTCCCCCAGCGAGCGGTGGGGGAGGTGTCGCCGAAGGCGACGGAGGAGGTAAGGGCCGAAGGCCCGATTGGGGGAAGTACCGCCGAAGTCGGGGAGGGGGGCTTCCCAGGGCGCTAGAGCCTTTCGATAATCAGGCCGTTGGCCATGCCACCGCCCTCACACATGGTCTGGAGGCCGTAACGGCCGCCGGTGCGCTCCAGCTCCCAGACGAGGGTGGTGAGTAGACGGGCGCCGGATGCTCCAAGCGGGTGGCCCAGCGCGATGGCTCCACCGTTGACGTTGGTGCGCTCCCATAGGGCCATGGGGTCGCTGCCACCGTGCTCCATCCGCCAGGCGGCGATCACCGACGCGAACGCCTCGTTGACCTCGAACAGGTCGATGTCGTCGATGGTCAGCCCGGCCCGGTCGAGCACCTTGCTGGTGGCCGGTATAGGGCCGGTCAGCATGATCACCGGGTCGACCCCGGCCATGGCGAACGAGTAGAAACGAGCCTTCGGGGTGAGGCCGAGCTCCTCGGCCTTTTCCTCGGCCATGATGAGCACGGCGACGGCGCCGTCGGAGATCTGCGATGAGTTTCCTGCGGTCACCTTGCCGTCTGCCTGGAAGGCGGGCTGGAGTGAGGCGAGCTTCTCGAGGGAGGTGTCCCAGCGGATCCCTTCATCCCGGGTGACGGTCTCGGTAGATCCATCCTCGAGGGTGACATCCACGGGCACGATCTGGCCCTCGAAGCGGCCCTCCTCGGTGGCCTGGGCGGCGCGCCGGTGCGACTCGAGAGCGAGTTGGTCGAGCTCTTCACGGGAGATGGCCCACTTCTCGGCGATCATCTCGGCCGAGATGCCCTGGGGCACCAGGCCGTTGGCGTAACGCTCCAACATGCGGGTACCGAAGGGGAGCCCGGGGCCCTGCTGGGCGGTGATGCCCATGGGCACTCTTGTCATGTTCTCCACACCGGCGGCGATCACGATGTCCTGTGCTCCGGCCATGATCGCCTGGGCGGCGAAGTGGGCCGACTGCTGGGACGAGCCGCACTGCCGGTCGATGGTCACACCGGGAACCGACTCGGGGAATCCCGCGGCAAGAGCGGCGTTGCGTCCGACGTTGTACGCCTGCTCTCCGGTCTGGGAGACGTTGCCCATGATCACGTCGTCGATCAGTTCGGGGTCGAGCCCGTTCCGCTCGACGATGGCCTGGAGCGGGATCGAGGCCAGATCAACCGGGTGGACGTCCTTGAAGACTCCGTTGCGGCGACCCACCGGGGTTCGGGCCGCATCGACGATGACTGCGTTTCTCATGTGACTCCCTCTTCGTCTGCCATGGGAAACGGTACCGACAGGACGCTCATTCCGCTACGGCGAGAATCTGTAGGACCGGACAGACCCCGAATCGGTGGAGACGATGGGACTCGAACCCACGACCCCCGGCTTGCAAAGCCGGTGCTCTTCCAACTGAGCTACGTCCCCGCCAGCAGCCAATTCTACGCCTTGTACGCGAAATCCTGACAGTGGATAGCCAAGTCGGCTCCGTCGGCACCTGTCGAAAATCCGTGTATAAGACTGCTCGCCAGCACGTGGGAGATCAGATGAATGGTCTAGAGTCGACCTTCACGTGGGTTGGAGGACGCATCGGCAATAGACAAGCGGCGACGCTGTGGCTGCTCGTATTGGTGCTAACCGTTGCGGCTTGCGGAGACGGAGGGTCGCCAGAGGAGCCAGCGACTTCGGTCGCCGGTGAGGTTACGGCTTCGTCGAATCCCGATACCTCGTCGCCCCCTGAAACCACTTCTACGACTGCTCCTCTCGAAGACAACGGCGAGGCAACGTCGCTGATTCCGCTGCCAGTCGGCAAGCTCGTGTTTGATTCCGATCGATCCGGAAACCTCGACCTATGGCTCTTGGAGGAAGGATCCACCGAGCCGATTCAGCTCACCGAGGATTCGGGGAGCGACCGTGTCGGCACACTCACGAACGATGGGGAGGCAGTGATCTTCTCCACCGACAGGGCAGGTGGGCCCGACTCGCCAACCGGCCTCCGTCGTTTCGATCTCTACCAGGTAGACATCGCCACTGGTGAGGAGACTCACCTCCTGGGAAGCCGAACCTACAACTCAGGTGCAGTGCTCTCGCCGGACGGCTCCACCATGGCCTTCTCAAGCGACGCCAGCGGCTCAACACACATCTATCTGGCAGGGCCCGACGCGTCGTCCCCGGAACAGATCACAGACGAGAACGCTACGAACAGTGGACCGGAGTGGTCTCCGGACGGGACCCAAATCGTATACAGCAGCCACTCTGGCGACAGTTGGGACATCTGGATCATGAACGCCGACGGCAGCGACCGTCGTCCCCTGATCGAGGACGAGGCGGATTCCTCGTCCCCCGCGTGGTCACCCGACGGAACCCGGATCGTCTTCCACTCCGACCAGGATGGGGAGGCCGACAATCTCTATTCATACGACCTCGATACCGAAGAAATCACCCAACTCACCAGCGGACCGGCCAGCGACCGCTATGCCACGTGGTCACCGGACGGGGAGTGGATAGCCTTCGACAGTGACCGCGACGGAGACGAGCCCGACATCTACATCCTGTCGATGACCGACGGGACGGTGAGCCGGCTCACCGACGATCCGGCAAGAGACGCATTCCCCGACTGGGGCGAGTGACTCCGATTCAGTCCCATCCGTCTTCCCTCGCTTGAGCGGATGTTGAGGCCTGCTCGGTAGAGATGCCAGATACCGAATCGCCCGAACCGGAGTTGGGTGGTTCAGTCCCTGATCTCGTGGATCGTCTCGAGCGATCCGGACTGGAGGAGAATCGTGACACGGACTCTGCGACCGGTGGGCAATGTCGGATTGGCCGCGGCGATCGCCCTCGTCATCCTCAATCTCGCCCATCCCTTCGACGGCACCACCGAGATGTATGGCGATGCCGTCTTGTTCATCTCGAAGATGGATACCTGGTGGGTGATCGACCACCTAGCTCTGGCGTTCGTGTTTCTGTTTTTCCCTTGGGTCACCTGGGCCTGGGTGCAGACCTTGCAGGATGGACGAGCCCAGCTGTGGGGACGGCTGGGATGGATGACGATGCTGATCGGCACTGCCATCGGCGTCCTCCACGTCGGGGGCATCGACGGTGTCGCACTACCTTCCTTTGGAACTGTGCTCGAAGGCTCCAACGGCGGAGCCGAAACGGCAGCGGCCGCCCTTCTCCGGGTGCACCTGACCACGTTCATGGCGTGGCTGATCGTCGCCTGGGTCGGAGCGTCGCTGTTTCTGGGGCTGGCCACACTGCTAGAGCCCGACCAGCCGCAATGGTTGGGCTGGATGCTGGTTCTGGCTGCCGCCCTCGGACTGGCGTCGGCGATCGTGACCGCCCTGGAGGGCCAGCTCACGACCCTCTCCGAGCCGTTTCTCTTTCGCCCTTCCTCATTCCTGGTGACGATCTGGTTACTGATCGTCTCACTGCAACTGCGGCGCACCGACCAACCGGCCGCCGCTCCAAGGTCCTAGTCACGCCGAGCCACGGATACGGGATGCGCCGCTGTGATCCAGAGAGATGACCAGTACTTCTACGTGGTCAGCGGGTACATCGAGCAGGGCTTTTCCGAGCTCTACCGCCTCAATCCCGGCGGCACTCCGGAGCCCCTGACCGGACAGGAGACCCGCAACCGGTTCGGCAGCAACGACGTCACCAATCCGTACGACCTGGTGCCTGCCTCCGATGGTGGGTTCCTGGTTAGCGGCTCCGGCATCAACGCCATACTGCACGTCTCCGAGAGCGGAGAGATCTCCGAGTATCTGCACTTCCCCAGACGGGAGAATCCGCAACCCGCCGACGGACCCGCCGAATTCGAGGTGGTCCCGACTGGGCTCGATCGTGGCCCGGATGGGGCCGTGTACGTTGCAACACCGGTTTTCCCTATCCGGAGGGCGCAGCCCGGATCTACCGGGTCGAGGATGTCACCGGGGCGGGGGAAACCACCGTGGGTGCGAATTCACGGTGTTCGCCGAGGGGTTCACCGCGGCCACCGAGTACAGCACCGACATGCGGTCCCTGGCCGAAGACGACATCCGTGAGGCTCAACGCATTTCCGGGCGTCTGGTTCGCTGGCGCAATGGCGAGATGACGGTCGTCGCCGAGGGACTCGTCTCTCCCTCCTCGGTGGCCATCACCGACGGTCGTGTCTTCGGAGCGAGGAGTTCGCTGGACGGGTCACGGAAATATCAACCGGGCGCTCGGGGGCCAACGCCGCCACATGGCTGTGGGCGGTCGCTGCTGGCTTAGCTGCGGCGGCCGTGACTCACTGTGCGGCCAGGGCGCTCGTTCAGACCGGCGAGAGTCGACCTGCGTAGGCTCGTTACATGCCTCAAAACATCGAACGGGGTCAGCTAGGCGACATGCTGGAAGCTGGCGTGCCCGTCATCGACGTCCTGCCTCCAGAAGAACACGAAGAGCTTCGAATCGCCGGTTCGATCGGGATCTGGCTCAAGAAACTCGACGCCGACTCGGTTACCCGATTCTCGAAGAGCGAACCCATCGTCGTCTACTGCCACAACTACCCCTGAGACATGAGCGAACGAGCCGCGTGGCGGCTCGAACAACTCGGGTTCACCGACGTCTACGACTACAGCCTCGGTCGCACCGACTGGGAGACGGCGGGCCTGCCCATGGAGGGAATCGACGTCCGAAGGCCCGTCGTCGCCGACGCAACTACTCACGACCCGCCCACGGCCAAGGTCGACGAGACCGTCGGCACTGCTCGTCAGCGCCTCGACAGTGACACCCAGGTCATCGTGAACAACGAAGAGAACGTCGTCGTGGGCGTCATGCGTAAAGAGAGCTGGGACGAGTCCGACGATGTTCCCGTCGGCGAAGCCATGCGACTCGGGCCGGGCACCGTGCGTCCGGGATCACATCTGGAGCCGCTCGTAGGACGGATGGAGAGGAAAGACGTGGAGTCGGTCATCGTCACCGACCCCGAAGGGCGCCTGGTCGGGGTCCTCACGGCGAAGGCAGGTCAGGATGCGCTCGAAGGCAGGGTCGAGTCGTTCTTCGAAGAGTGCAACTCGTGTCCCGGATGGTGGCACTACCGGGTGAAGACGGCGTGATCGCCAAGGGTGGGCCGGTCCCCTAGTCGCTTCGATGCAGCGACTACTCCCCACCGGCTCCACCCTACGACGATGCTCTGCCCGTTCCCCCTAGTTTCAGAGCAAGGCTTGGCAGAGGCTCCTAGTGCACCGGATGTGGGTCGCAGAACGGCGTGCCCGGAATGTCTTCAAGTTCCATGGTCATCTCGGCGTGCAGGATCTCGGCCGCGTGTCCCGGCGCAGTCTGTGCCAGTACAGGCATAACCGTGCCAGGCGTGCCGAAACCGAGTTCGACGAGCTCGCCACGGGCCCAAACAGCGAATGCCTGACCGAAGCGCTCGCACGAACCGTGCTTCGGTCCTTGCGCCATCGCCGGCAACGCCAGGCTCATTGCCAGGGCGACCGCGGTCACCAGGACCGCCGTCTTCCGTAGTGTTCTCATGTCTGTTCTCCCCTCTGTTTCCCTTCCCTTTTGTCGTGGATGATGATGTTGCCGCCCTCGATTTCCTCCCTAGCTTCGAATTCGACATCACTACGCTCAAGCAACGCTCTATTCCGGGGGTTCACCCAATTCAGAGACGACTGCCCTTTGGTCATCCTGTGTACCTGTCGATCATCGCGGAGAATCGACGGAGTTCACCACACAAAGTGGCCACCGGCACCACTCATTTCACGGTGAAGGAACGGAAGGGACCTGTTGGACGCTTGGTTGCTCGGTTTCGGGATGACCTCTCCGAGAGGAGACCGGTCAGGGATGTCGAGTTCGTGATAGACATGGGATCGGTGGTTCTCGGTAGCCGGTAGGAGACATAGATGGCGCGATCTCCCGGCTGGAGAAGGCAGGGCGTCTTCAAGTCAGGCCGTAGGTCGGCGTTCGATGTGGAACCTGTAGCGTCGAGCCAGGCGGGCGACTAGTAGGACGATGACGACGGCGAGCACGATTCCGAAGATCGCGGAGGGTATCTCTGAGAGGACGGGCCCTGGGGCAACAGCAAACGTGAGGCGGGATGCGGCGGCGCCCCCGACGGAGGCGCCTTCGGTGTCAGAGACGAGTTGGGCGGCGACCAAGGCTTCGTAATCGCCGGGTTCGCTGCCGCGGGGAACGCTGATTCTCATTTCGACATTGATTCGTTCTTCTGGTTCGAGGTGAAATGTCGCGGGATCGAAGCTGAACCAATCAGCTGGGGGTCTCTCGCGGTCAGATTCTATAGCTTGGACGGCCATGCGATAACCCGATGCCAGGTTGCCTGGATTGCGGACGTCGATCGTCGGCAGGACGTAGGTTTCTTCCGGCTGGAGGGGTTCATCGACATCGATACGACCGACATCGACGGCAACTCCACGCCACTGGCGCTCCTCGTTGCTGTCGTCTTCGGTGGCAGTCGCCGGGGCGGACACGATCCCGACCACGGCTGCGACAAGCAGAGGAACGGCTCCCCTCACCACAAACCGAGGGGGTGTCCTCCGGGCCGTCGAATCCACCCGTCGTTTCACCATCACGGCTGCCATCAGCCGGAGAGAGTCGCGGTCCAGATGATGTCGAAGTTCACCGTGGCACCAACTCCGGTAGAGCCCGATACCGGCATCCGCGATAACGCACCCGCGCGTCCTCGGGCGTCGCCTGGACCACTGGCGTCGCTGCATCCGACCGCAACGGTTCACGCACCCGAGCGGGCTCGTTCGGCCATTTCGTGTGAGCGTCGACAGCGAACACGTTCAAACCAAGATCCTCGCGCCCAGCGTCGAAAAGCCCAATGTCGGACCACCGAAAGCGTCAGTGCCTCTCGCCACCAGATCCCGAGCTACCCCAGAGCAGCCCATGATCTCATCCTCGTCGCTCACCGCAGTGTCACCGAAACCCACGTGTCTAACTCCAGGATGTCGAGAGTCCGTGATTCTGCCGGCTCAGCTCTCGGTGCAAACCGACGGTTCTCCTTCGCAAGTCCAGCCGGGTTCGATCTGGCCGGTGGAGCTACAACCGTCACCATCGGCGAGGTTGCCGTCGTCGCACTCCTCGCCCTGATCGATGATGCCGTCGCCGACAGTCCCTGCGGACAGCACGGCTGTCCAGATGATCTGGAAGCTCGCCGTCTCACCCGCACCATCGCTCCCCTCAGCCGGCATATTTAGGACGTGGTTGACCGTGAGAGAGTCGGACATCTCCGCATCGACCAACCTCGACTCATCAGGCGAGAGAAATACTGATTCTGTGCCGATGGCTACGTCGAAAACCTCAAGCCTGTATTCGTTGACACCTGGGAGGGTGTCAACGAGCTGCCACGCAAACCCGCTAGTGGTGGTGGCGTTCGTCCCCTGCACAAACAGGTCCTGAGATGCCTCGGCACACTTCTGGATTGTGTAGCTCTCACCGGGAGCCGCATCACCGAAATCCAGGGTTCCGAAGTCGATGCTCGAGACGCCGACGAGGATGCATGCCTCCGCCGGTGCGGTCACGGTCACCGTCGCGTTGACCACACCCTGCTCGTCGGCGACGGCTGGCATCGCCGCCGCAGCTGACATCACGACACTCAAACACAGTGTCACCGCAGACCGCGACAGCGATCCGACTCTCGTACTCATTTTCATTCCTCCCTCTCCCACTGGTTGATGATTTCTGTTAGATGTTCTCCCGCAACACCTCGAGATAGCTCCGCAGCTTGAACTGATCGCTGCATGACTGCACCCAGTCGTTCTTGTTTGGTTCGTCGCCGCAACCGGACAGCTTTCTTGCCAGGTTGTCCACGAGCGCACGAGCTTCCTCTACCTCGTCGTCAAGAAGGAACGACTCGATGTCGTCGAGTATCGAGATGATGGCGGAGCGATGACCCTCCGAGTCGAACGACGACGGAGCCATGTTCTCGACATATCGCTGGATCCAGTCAACGTCTCGGCCGTCCAACAGTCCGTCACCGTCCGTATCGGGGTTGGTCGGATCTGTGCCGACTTCGCGCTCTGCCAGATTGGTGAGGCCGTCGTTGTCGAAATCGCCCGCCGGGTTGAGAAGCCTCTCGCCCCGCCGCAGAACGATGCGGAACCCACCTTCGATGACCGTGACTTCATGCTCAACCACCTCGAGCGTGAACTGCCCATCGGTCGTTTGATCAGCCACTACCTCGCTGTCCTGCGGAGCTTCGACCTCTACTGAGTCGCCTAGCAGAAGCCTCACCTCGCCCTGAATAACCTTCAGGTGCGTCGAGCCGCAGGTGAGTTCGGCGATGTCTCCCCCGCCGATGAGGGCCACTGTCGATGTCGTCCAATTTGATCCGCCTGTTATCCCCTGTCCGCACATGTGAAAGGCGACATCGCCCGTCGAAGTCTCAGCGAGCGCCTCAACCCTTATTCCGTCCGTCGGTGCTTCTGCGTCCGTGAGACGTAGCGACGCCAGTACCGGGCCGGGCTCGATCAGGCTGAGCGTGTCACCGCCGCTGTGGACATCTCCAAACCAAAGCTCTCCTGGTAGGTTCGCACCATCGGCGAGCACCGCATCCCCACTCAGAAACCGGTCCCCGGGCAAGAACAAATCACCAGGTGACAACTGATCCCCGGGGATGAACTGGTCACCAGGGATGAACTCATCCCCAGGTAGGAACTCGTCGCCAGGCAAGAACTGATGCCCAGGTAGGAACTCGTCGCCAGGCAAGAACTCGTCGCCAGGCAAGAACTCGTCGCCGGGCAAGAACAGATCAGACAGGTCTTTGCCTATCAGCTCCCCGTCGATCCTGGCGCCAAGGATGTAGAGCCCAGGATCGAATGGGTCGGACTCATCGCTCAGAAATGCACCGGGTGTCATCTGATCAGCAAGGATGGTGATCCCGACCGCAACCTCGTACGTGTCTGTGTTGTTGGCCAGGTTGTTGTCATGGATCTGCCCAGTAGCGTCGGCGACGATCTGGGTCATCCCGTACCCACTCCCCGATAACGAGAGTTCGACCTCATGCGCTGTGTCCACCGCGAGATCGCCTATTGCGCACGAGACGATCGTCGTCGCCCCCGCCGATGCCGAACACTCCGGCGGCGCGGCCTCGAGACTCAGATCTTCGGACTGAAAGACAACCTCGACGACTGTGCCTCGGTTGTCATCAGGCCCCAGGTTGGAGACAAGAAACTTGTAGTTCTCAGTGACCCCTACTTCACCTGTTTCCGGCCCTGTGACCTGGATCTCCAAATCCGACGTTCCAACATCGATCGAATCGATGCTGAACCGTACGGTGGCTGCGTCGGTTCCATCGGAGAAGATCAAAAAGCCGATGTCGGAGAAGAGCCCATCTGCATGATCGTCCGCCACCATCCGTTGCAAGGCTTCGATCGGGGGGAACTGACTATCGGTCTGAATCGACAAGCCGTCGGTATCGGAGAGGAAAAGCCTGGTCTCTGTCAGGGCAAACGTACCTATCGGTGTGGCCGACCAGTCCTCCGGGACGTCCGCGCGAGCTGAATAGCCGTCGGCGCCGTCAGTGGAGATCCCGTCGCGCACCTGTACTGCGTTGGAAAAGGTTGTGCCCGCGGCCGAGCTGGCGAACGAAGCGCCGTAAGTGCCCGCAGTCACGTCCATGGCCACCACTGACCGTGGATAGAACCCATGATCCGAGCTAGAGGGATCAACGTCATCAACTGGAACAACCGTGTAGGTCACCGTGACCGGTGCCCCGAGCTGAAACTCTTCCGACAGTTCCGCAAGCCCATCAGGCGGCTCCCTGACTGAATCGACCGTCCCTGTGACCGTGTAGGTCGTCGTCGGCGTGGCTTGAGTGTGGATCGAAGGCATCAGCAGAAGCGTCGCCACGAGCATTGCCCCCAGCACTCCAATTCGATAGTTGCTCCCCATAACCTTCCCCTCTCTGCTCTCTTCGGACAGTTCGGCATGGTTGCGCTCAAGGAACGCTCGACCTCCGAATGTCTCTGGCCAGCCAGCTCCCCTTGGATACTCGATTCGACGTGCCCGTCGATCATCGCGAGGAATCGCGGGACGTCACCACACAAAGTGCTGACTGACACCACTCATTTGCGGCAAGGCTCTAGTTGGATCCGACTACTCGCCCGGGTCGGGTATGACCTCTCCGAGATGAGACCGGTCAGGGATTTCTAGCTTGTGATAGACGTGGGATAGGTGGTTCTCGACGGTGCGATAGGAGACATAGACCCGGTCGGCGATCTCCTGGTTGGAGAGGCCAAACGCAGCAAGAAGTGCGACCTCCAGCTCGCGATCGGTCAGACCGTCGGGGATGTCTCTCAGTGGAGGAGTCGTCGCGGTGAAACCCTGTGAGATGACGGTGGCTCTAACTGCCGAGCGCCTCGAAGCCACCTCGTCACCGGACCTGGAATGAGCCCGGGCCGCGTCGGCTGCGGCTTCGGCCGACCTCAGGATCCAACCCAGCTCTCGATAACGGACAGAGAGTTGGTCGAGGGTGGCACCGTCGCCTTCTTGGAGAGCATGAGCATGGCGGCTGAACAGTTCGACCGCCTCTCCGTCCATGACCTCCGCCAGCCTGTCGAGATGCCCGATGACGAGCTGAGGCTCACCGAGCCGAATGGCATCGCCCAAGCCGTACAGCAGCCACATCCGGTTGCCACCTTTCCCGGCGGCGTCCGCGGCCCGTTCGTAGTGGTGTCCGGCGGTCTCGAGATCCTCCTCGGATGCCGCTCGCCAGGCATCAACCCGGTGACGTCGGACCAGCCAACGGATGTCGGTACCTGCTTCGAAGGCGTGCCGTTCCCAATCCGCGGCAAGATCGTCACGGTCGATCTGCAGCGCGAGGCTGGCCGCCCAGAGATGGATATGAGGCCGATTTGCGAAGGGGTCAAACCTCTCGACATCGGCCAGTGCGACTTCAGACAGGCCGAGCATCTCATCGAACTCCGCTCGCTCAAACAGAGTGTCGATTGTCACCATTCCCACAACCGCGATCGGACCTGTCGACTCCGCTACTTCCCTCCAGTGACCTATGCCCACCTCGGCCGCCTCGCTCATCCGGCCCTCGCACTGATAGGCGAATTGCCGGTTCAACGTGAGCTGATGGACGGCCAACGGTGGGGCGTCCTCGAGTTTGGCCAGCTCCAATCCGACGTCGATTCGCTCATGGACTTCGTGAAGTCTTCCTGCCAGACATTGGCCAACAGTGACGGTTATGAGCACACCCAGCCTGACCAAGTCGGGCAGGTCGGATATGACCAACACGGGTTCACCGATGTCCACTGCAGCATCGACGTTGCCTGTCACAGCCGAGAGCAGGGACGCTTCGCTGGCCACCTTGCCCCGGGCGATCGGATCGGCGAGCTTGGAGAGGACCCAGTCCGCAAGTCTCTTGGCCTCGTCGACACGACCACTGAACAGGAGGGTGTCGATCGCCAGCGTCGCCGCGCCAGCGGCTTCGTCCTCAGAGCCCAAGAGCAGATCCGCTTCGAGAGTCGCCAATGCCTGGTCTGTGCGTCCCAGGAACCGCAAGGACCTGGCATGAAGAACCCGGGCCTCATGAGAGTCCCTGGACTGCCTCGCCACGGCGAGTACTCGCTCCGCGAACTCGAAGTCGAAGAGCCGAAGCAATGTCCTGGCCGCATTGAGGCCAATATCGAGGGGAACGCCCGCCCCGGCGTCGAGACGCAAACGCGCCACCCGTAGGATGTCTGATTCCCGCCGCATTCCCGAGGTCTCGATGAAGGCGGCCACATCACGGCAGACCGCCCTCATCGCTACTTCTGTGGCCTTCTTCTTGGCAATCTCAGGGAACAGAGGATGCGCTGCAGACACAAAGACCCTCTGGTCCTCCCGGTGGACCTGGATCATCGTGGCCTCTTCAGCCGTGGCCACCGCGTCCGTACCGCCTAGAGAGGTGAGCAGGTCGAACTCCAGCGGCTCCATCACTGCCACCGCCTTGAGAACGAGAGCGGTCTCCGTCCGCTCGATTTCCTGCCAGAGAAGATCGACGAGGCGCTCCGGTGGGGACAACTCCGCCGTGAGAGTCCAGACACCTGCTGCTCGCCGAATCACGCCATCAGCCGTAGCTCCCTCCAGGAGATGACGGAGATAGAGGACGTTGCCTCGTGAGAGATCCCAAAGCGCATCGAGAAGCAGCGGATCGATGCCGCCTTCGAGCACCGACTCGACCAGATGTCGTGTCGACTCCTCAGTGAGTGGCCCTACGTCGATGCGGCTCAGTAGACCTTCCTTCCACAGAGCGGTGACCGCCGGGGGCGTTTCCTCGCCCGTGCGAGCCGTAACGACTGTCGGAGTAGCTCGGTCGGGGAGTGCCTGGTGTAGGAGAGTTGCCGAAAGCGGATCCAGGTGGTGGGCATCATCCACGATCAGGATCGCGTCCAGAGCGGACAACTCTCTCGAGGCTGCGGCGAGCAACGTGGCCTCGGATTCATAGCTGTGGCCAAGCGACTCCAGATGGGTGACGAAGGCTCCCATAGGGATTCGAGAAGAGGAGGCACTGGCGCCAATGAGAACCGATGGGGGCCCACCGAGGTCTATGGTCAACTCCGACGCCAGCCGCGACTTCCCCACCCCGGCCCCGCCTATCAGGACGGCACCGGCCTTCCCCGATCGGAGAGCCGTTCTGAATGCCCGGCTCTCAGCTTCCCGTCCAATGAACGGCCACGCCACGCGTCAAACATACGCGAATGGGCCTGCGGAGGCCCGTCGGCGGTGGAGATATGCCAAATCTGGACGGAACTACCGGCCGTCCAAACCCTGCCAAATGAGTGGTCTCGAACTGAAGAATGAGTGACGAGCCAGCCGAACCAGCCCGTAGCTTCTATGGGGAAAGGGCGAAGGCAGGTGTGGGCCAGGCAAGACCTGGCACCACATACGGAGAGGAGTGGATGATGAACCGGAGAGCGATCGTGCTGATGGCGGCACTGGCCATGGCACTCATGCTCATGCCATCAGCGGGTGCCGATGAGCGGTTCGAGTTCGAGCCCATGGTGTATGACCTCGCCGCCACCCCTAGTGGGAGCATCCTGGTCGGTGAGAATGCCGGTGCGGTCTTGGGCGTCGACCCCGGCGATGTGACGGTCAAAGAGATCCGTCGTGGTGGGGTAGATGTCTTGACCGAGCTCGACCTGCCCACCGTAATCAATGGGTTGGATGCCATCGGACGGGGAAACTTCTTCCTGACCACCGGTGGCAGCGATCTGGCTCAAGACGGAGCCTTGTGGCGGGTGTCTCCCGGTTCGACTCGGATGGTCGCCGACCTGGCCGCGTTTGAGAGAGAAAACGACCCGGATGCGTTCGAGGGGCCAATGTGGAAAGACCAGCGCTGCGAGTTCGTGCCTGACTTGTTCACTGCCGGCCCACAGAACAACCCGTTCCATGTCACCACTCTCTCCGGGAGTACTGCCCTCGTCGCCGATGCGGCAGGCAACACGCTGCTCTCGGCAAAGACCAACGGCGTCATCGATTGGATAGCCATCTTCACCCCTCCGACTGACGAGGAGGGTGACTGGCTGATCGCCTTCGAACAGACCATGGCCGATGAGAACACGCCTATCGATCCCATTCCCTGCTATGTGCAGCCGGTTCCCACCTCTGTCGCCATAGGCCCGAACGGTGACTATTTCGTAGGGGAGCTGACCGGTGCCACCGAGTTGGGCACATTGCCGGTGGGTCTCTCCCGGGTGTGGAGGATCGACAGCAACGCCCGCCACGCTGTCTGCTCGGAAACAGATCCATCGGACGATTGCGAGGTTCTCATCGATGGTCTGACGTCGGTGATCGACGTCGCTTTCGGGCCAGACGGAAACCTGTATGTGGTGGAGTACGACGAAACGAGCTTCTTCGCCGCCTTCGACCCAGAGGCACTGCCGCCAGAAGGCGGGACCATCAGCAAGTACGACCCCGCGAGCGGTGATCTCATAGAAGTCGTGAAGTCGAAGCTCGAGTTCCCCAGTGCCATCACCTTCGACAAGCAGGGCAACCTGTGGCTGTTGGAGAACAACGATGTGCCCGATCTTGCAACGCCTGGCGAAAAGGTCAAGCCGACGATTAGACAGATCGAACTGCCTTGAGGGGCACGGAAAACCCGAGAGCTCGGAAAACCCGAGAGCTTGATCGTGACGTGGAGAGTCGAGTATCTCCGGCGGAGGTGAGAAGTGTCAGCAGTGCGTTCGCTACAAGTTTGGACGGTCTATGTCTTCGCCATCGGGATCAGCTTGCTGCTGGTCCCGAACGTGATACTCGGGCTCTTCCGGATTCCTGAAACCGACGAAGTGTGGATCCGAGTGGTTGGGGTAGTGGTGATCGCCCTCGGTGTTCTCTACTGGTCCATGGTCCAGCGAGATGACAGCCCTGGGATGCTCGCCACCGTTTACGAGCGCTATTTCGCCGCGGCCGCCTTTGTGGTCCTGGCCTTCACCACCGGTCCCTGGCAGCTGGTGCTGTTCGGGGTCATTGACTTCCTCGGAGCATCGTGGACCTTGGTCGCTCTCCGGTCGAAGTCTTCCGTTCGTCAGCCGGCCTAGCGCGCAGGGCGGTTCTTGATCGCGGTGAGGTAGTCGAAGTGGTCGACGAACCGCAGCATGTCCAGATGCCCGTACCGGGCTCTCATCTCCTCAAAACCCGCCTCCAGCTCCTCTTCCTCGAAACTGGTCAGCACCGACATGTAGCAGTTCTCCACCATCCTGAGGTAGTGAGCGGTGGGAATCTCGTGCTGGATGTCGATGGCGTCGCGCTCCACGGAAAAACCGGTATCGGCTAGTTGTTCCTCCAACACATCGGGGTCGGCGTGCCACTCCAGACAACGTTCCAGAGCCGCTTCGAAAAGCGGGTAGTCGACGTCGGGAGGGACATGGACCAGAAGCATCCGCCCGTCGTCGGGAAGAGTGGCATATACGTTGGCGAAGAACTTCTCCCGCTCCCGGACGTGGTGGATTCCCTCCTTGATCAGGACCTTGTCGTAGGCGCGGCCCTCCCGGGAGAACTCGAGTGCCGTGGTGGCTATCGGCTCGATGTTGGCCTCGTCGGGGATGGCAGCAAGCATCTCCGGGTAGGGATCCACCCCGAGAATCGGCTGCTTGAGATCGACTTGCTCGAGGATGTCGAGGCTGTAGATCCCGGTGCCGCATCCGATGTCGGCGAGACGGTCTTCCTCACCCAGATCGAGGTGATCGATCATCTTCGCGGTGAGAGTCCGCACAAAGTCGTCGGAGTAGTGGAGGAACTCGTCGTATTCGTCGGCGAGATTCCGGTAATGCTTGTTGAGCACGTCACTGCTTGCGGGGGTCTTCTCGGGCATGGCTCCCGTGACTCGGTTCCTGGACCAAACATAACGGGCGTCGAGGGATGTTTTGGCAACCGTTGACGTCGGTGTCGAGGAAGATGGGGACGCCGATGCCGTCGGGGTCGGTGGTGGGAATCCGCGTCGGTTCGGCCATGTCGTCGAGGGATGTGCCCACGATGACGTCGGTCTTCGTCCCACCCATTTCGACGGCGCCGTACAAGGTCACGCCGAAACTCTAAAGCCGATGCTGCGAACCTCAGGTTCTACGGCTCACATTTGGAACCCACAGTCTCGAGAATGATGGAACGGAGAGCCTCGAGTATTACTCGAGGCTCTCGGTTCCGGATATGAGCCACACAACCTGAGGTTCGCGGTTTCACAACGGCAGGCGGGCGTCAGCCCGCCTTGGCCTGCTTTTCCTTGGCGGCCTAGACGGAAAGCTGGCTCCGGCGCTAGCCCGCGGACCCGGCGAGGTCGTCAACCCGACTGTCTGTGGTGGAAACGATGTGGTGGACGATGTACCCGGCATCCCGGCCCACCCCACCAATGAGCGCCGAGCTGAGCGAGTACTGAAAAAGCAGCCCCATGAAGTAGAGCCCGGGGCACGATTCCACAACACCCCGGTTCTGGACGGGGAGACCGTTGCGCATCTCGAGGGGTATATCGATCCAGTCGAAGTCCGGTGCGAAGCCGGTGCACCAGATGACGTTCGACACGTCGAGAACGCGCCCGTCGTCGAGGACCGGATAGCCGTCCCGTACCTCCTTGGTCCGCGGCACCCTCTCGATTCCTGCGGCATCGAGGTCTTTGGGCTTGACCGAGCCGAGAGGTATCCCCCGCGGGGGGTCGAGGAATTGGTCCCGGACCTTGCGACCTATGGGGTTGTCGACCTTGATGACGCGGGTTGCGGCGAACCACATGATTGGTGCAAACAAGCGGTCGGGTCTCGATCCCGCCCGGGTCGGCTCGTTTCCCGGGTGCCGACCCGAGAGCCAGGTCTCGTGGTCGCGGGCTACTTCCCGAGCGATCTCGGCTCCGGAGTTGGCTGCGCCGACGACCAGTACCGGTCCCTCCTGGAGTTGGCCGGGATTGCGGTACTCCTTGGAATGGAGTTGGAGAATGCTGTCATCCAGGTCGGTGGCGAAGTCGGGAATCCATGGTCGATGGTACGGGCCGGTGGCCACCACGACGTTGCCAGCCAGCAACGGACCCTGTGAGGTGGCGATCTCGAAGCCGTTCCCCGTCCGCGTGAGCCCCTCGGCCCTCACACCGAGACGGATCGGAAGCTCGAACGTGGCGGCGTAGTCCTCGAAATAATCCGCCAGTTCGTCCTTGGTCGGGTAGTGAAAAGGCTCCGAAGGGAATGGCAGACCCGGCAACGAGCTGTAACGGGCAGGGGTGAAAACTTGGAGCGAATCCCAACGGTTGCGCCAGGCATCGCCCACCCGGAGATGGGCATCGAGGATCACGAATGGCAGGCCCTGCTTCATCAGGTGATACCCGGTGGCCAGACCCGCCTGGCCACCGCCGATCACGACGGTTCGTTGCTCCGGTTTGGCATCACCAAAGCTGGCTTCATCTCCGGCCATCGATTGTCCTTTCATCGGTGTCGAGCTTCCGATGATTTCGAATCTAAGACAGGTGGTTCGGTCCGTCTTCGGGAGAATTACCCATTTCGGCAGGCCGGCGTGGGCGAATCAACCCAGTTCGACCACCCTGGACCGGCGTTCAGGCGAGGTCATGTTCATAGGCGTAGGACGCCGCTGCCGTTCTGGTCCGCACGCCCAGCTTGGTGAGGATGTTGCCGACATGACGGTCGACAGTTCGAACCGACAGATAGAGCTCCTCGGCGATCTCCTGATTGGTCGCCCCCGTGGCAAGCAGCCCGAGAACATCGAGCTCCCGGACTGTCAGGTCGTGTTCAGCCGACTCTTCCTGCACGAGGGATGACGTGACGTGCGCAACTCCGAGGTCCTCGAATATCCGCCGTGCGGCACTGGACTCGAGGCGTGCCGTGTCGTCATCCCCCAGCCGGCGACATGCCTCGCCGATGAGCAGACGGGAGCGGGCCACTTCATAGGGGATGTTCAGCGAACTCCACAGCTCCGCGGCCTCACGCAGTCGCATCAGGGCGAGACGCGGGTCGTCGCTGGCGAGACTCAGCGAACCTTCCGAGTAGGCAAGTCTCGCCCGGGTGGCATCGGTCGCGTAGATGGAGGTGTGGTCGGCAAGCTCGGCGGCAGCCTTCCTGGCAGTCTCGACGTCTCCGACCGCGAGCATCACTTCAACGTGAGCGGGCAGTACCCGGAGGCGCTCGATAGGGTCCTCAGCCTCCTCTACGACCCGGCGCATATTGGCCGCCGCCCTCTCTGGCTTCCCCTGGACGACACGTAACAGGGCCAGACCCGGCTGGGGATCGAAACCCCATCCCGATGCCTCCCGATAGGACTCCTCCGCTCGGACGAGGTCACCACGAAGCCGCTGTATTTCGGCGAGCTGGTAGAGGGCACCTCCCGTAGCCCGCTCGTAAGGCGTTCTCGCGTAGCGCTCGTAAGCCTGTCTCGCCTCCTCCTCGGCCTCCTTCAACTTGCCGTCGCGCTGAAAGATCGTGGCGCGATGGATCCGGCACTGTGCGGTGAACGGCATCTCCCCTTCCTGCTGTTCACACCACTTCGTGAGCGCCCCGGTCCACTCGTGGGAGCGTCGCATGGCCCCTATCTCCTCACATGCCTCGATGAGAGAGCAGTAGATGGTTCCTACGACGACCGGAGACAGCCGACCTGAGGTCACTGAGACCATCGCCTCGTCGAGAACCGGCATGCCGTCCTCGATCTGTCCGGCCCGGATCAGGGCTCGTCCTTTCAGGTTGAGGGCGAGTGCCTCGATGTCGTGGTCGCCCGCCCCTCGCCCGATCTGGATCACCTGCTCGGCTGCAGCCTCTCCTTCTGCATAATTCCCTTCGACGGCCACCAGCCGGTAAGCATCCAGGGCCAGCATGTAACCATGGGCCGCGCTCTGCGGTGGAATTCCCTCCAAGAGTCGATTGCTGCGCGAGAGCCAGCCACTGGCCTGGGCGATGTCCCCCTGCTCCATGAGCATGAACACGATCCAGAACCCTGTCCGGGCGGCGTCTTCGGGATCTCCCGCATCGAGATAGGCCTGATAGGACCGGGCAAGCGCATCCAGAGCCACGTCGATGCGACCCAGCAGGTAGCTCGTGGATGCCCAGGTCTCTAGATCCGCCGGCGCCAGGGAAGATGTCAGGTCGGCTTCTGAGAACGCCTGGAACGCATCCTCCCAGGCCATTCTCTCGAAGGCATCGCGAGCCCTGGCGAGTTGCTCGTCTGGTCGAGTCTCGGTGTCGGACACACCAGGAATCGTACGCAAGGGCTCGCACCGGAACAGGGAGGTAGGGGTCCCAATAGCCGCGCTAGGAATCCGAAGGCGACAGGCCCTTTCCCAAGCCGGCCTCCCGGGCGGCCCCGACCGCCACGAAGTGGTCTCGATGCAGGGTAATAAACGAGGTCTCCTCCGCGAACATCTCCGCCTCCGTCTCCGCCCGCAGCCACATCAACACGAGCTCCGGGGTCAGTCGACCTCAATCTGCCGCGATCGGGATGCGACGGCGATCGCCCGATCTTGGATCAGATTCACCAACACCCGGATTCCAAACGATCCAACTGCGATCACCGCGGCCAGGCACCAAGGCTGATCCACCCTGTTGTCGACAAAAGAATGCGGCCGGTCAGCAACAAGACCAATACCGAACCCAACATTGCCCCACCGACGTAGGCGTAGAAGGGGGAGCGGCGAAACGGTTCTGTGATCCGATCGATAGAACGAACGAGGATCACGGCGATTACCGCAACTGCGATACCCTCAAATAACGTCAGCTGCGCCTTCGTTAACCGACTTCAATCTAGGAAAACGGTCAGGGTCGCGTGCCAACCCACTGCTCGGGCACGGGGATCGGGTCGTTCATCCTGTCGGGTTTTCCCCTGCCATCACCGGGCTGGGATGGGGCCCGTCGACAGCGCATTGCGGATAGTGCAGGCCCTCTTCTTCCTCGCCGGCGAGCTCGTCGGGAAGCTCGCCACGGAACATGAAGAAGGCGGCCACCGCCCCGAGAACCACGAAGACCGCCCCGGCGTACATCGCTCCCGGGAAACCTGCGTTCAGCTCAGCCGGGTTTGATAGCGCATCGCCAGTGAGACCAACCAGCGACGGCACGGCAGCGACCGCCACGAGCTGTCCCGTCCTGGCGATGGCGTTGTTGGTGCCCGATGCCGCACCCGAGCGGCCGTCGGGGACCGAGCCGATGGCGGTGGCAGTGACCGGGGCAACGGCAGCAGAGAGGCCCAAACCGAATACGGTCACGGCCGGAAGCACGTCGGTCAGATAGGAAGCGTCCGGGCCGATCCGCGTATACATCACCATCCCCACGGCAATGAGAATCGGCCCGATGGTGAGAGGCCACCTCGGGCCGATTCGTCGTGCCAGGTCGCCGGCACGCGACGACAGAGCGAGCATGAGGATGGTCACGGGAACCAGCGCGGTTCCTGCTTCGAGGGCGCTCCATCCCGAGGTCACCTGGAGTTGGATCGACAGCAGGAAGAACACGACTCCCATACCTCCGTAGACGAGGAGTGTGATCATGTTGGCGGCGACGAACCAGCGATTGGCGAACAGGTCGAGGGGCACCATCGGATGGTCCCGGCGCGGCTCGTAGAAGTAGAGCGCTACGGAGGCGACCACCGCCAATGCTGCTGCCGCCATCTCCGATGTGCTCCAGCCACCAGCGGGACCCTGGATCATGGCATAGGAGATGCCGCCCAAGGCCACGGTCGCGAGCAGAGCACCGGGAACGTCGAGCCTCGTACCCAACGCCTCTTCGTCGAACGACTCGGGGACACGACGCGAAGTCACCAGAACCGCGGTGGCGATCGGAATGTTGAGGACGAAGACCCAACGCCACGAGGCGTCAACGAGAAGACCCCCCACGAGCGGTCCCACGGCTGCGGCTATGCCGGTGATACCCGACCACTGGCCCACTCCCCGACCGCGGTCCGCCCGTCGCAGCGTGGCCTCGATGATCGAGAGGCTTCCCGGTGTCAGCAAGGCACCACCGACCCCCTGGAGGAACCTGGCCCCGAGAAGGATCTCCACGTTGGGAGCAACCGCACAGAGCAACGACGCGACCGCGAACCAGGCGACGCCCAGGCGATAGAGCCTGACCCGCCCGAACCGGTCTCCCAGCGAGCCCCCGATGAGGATCAAGGCGGCGAGAGGCAGCATGTAGGCGTTGATCACCCACTGCTGCTCGCCAGATGAGGCGCCGAGATCCGAGGCGAGCGACGGCAGTGCGACGTTGACCACCGTGGCGGTGAGCATGGCGACGGCGGTGCCGGAGACGGTGGTCCCGATGACGAAACGGCCATCCCTCGAGTCGAGGGCGACGGTGCCGGCTTCTGGTGTGTCCTCAGACATCGTGACGAGACGCTACGAGCCCACCCGGATGACGCTCACCAGGTCTCGTAGTGGACAACGTCGTCGAAGGACCGCCTCTTCGGATTCTCGATCGGCCGCAGCGGGCGGTCGGCGGGATAACCCAGCCCGATGAGCCACCAGATTCGGTGTGTCGCGGGAAGTTCGAGGATCTCACGTCCAAGTTCCACATCATGTGCCGAAGAGTGCCCGGACCCGATCCCAAGGTCGGCGGCGGCCAGCATGATGCTCATCGTCACCTGTCCCATGTCGTAGGCGATCGATTCACGGATCCGTGGCTCGTCGGGATCAGGGCCCACCAGCGCGATAGTCGCCGCCGAGCTCGGGATGTGCCGTGCTGCTTGCCACACACGGGACAAACGCTCCAGCCGGTCCTTGTCACGGACGAGGACGAAATCCCATCTCTGCTCGTTCTTCGATGATGGTGTCCGACGCGCCGCCTCTAGGATCCGGACGAGGTGCTCGTCCTCGATCGGTTCGTCCGTGTATGCCCTCACGTTTCGCCGTGACCGGATGGCTTCCCAGGTCTCCATTTTCCGCCTTTCTCCGAGCGAATCAGGAGGCAGCCTAGACATTTCCTCTTGACTTCAAGTTAACTCAAAGTTGTAGGTTGCTAATCATGAGTACTTACAACGACCACATCGCAATCGTCACCGGAGCCTCACGTGGTCTCGGTCTGGCCACGTCCCGGGCGCTGGCATCTCGGGGGTGGACCGTGATCATGAACGCCCGCGACCCCGACCCACTCCAGGCGGCGGCCGAGCAAGTCCAAGGGGCTCGCGCCGTCACCGGCGACGTCGCCGACCCGGAACTCCGCCAGCAGCTGATCCAAGCCGCAACCGTCGCAGGTGGCCTCGACCTGCTCATGAACAACGCCTCGTTCCTGGGGCCGAGCCCCCAACCAAGGATCGACAACTACCCGCTCGACACCCTGCGGTGTGTCTACGAGGTGAATGTCCTGGCTCCCTTCGCCCTCACCCAGGCTGCGCTCCCCATGCTCCGGCAGCGGCGGGGTGCGCTCGTGAACGTCACATCAGACGCGGGGACAGAGCCTTATGAGGGTTGGGCTGGCTACGGGTCGTCGAAGGCAGCTCTGGATCAGTTCTCCAACATCCTCGCCGCCGAGGAACCCGACATCCGTGTCTACCGGTTCGACCCCGGCGACATGAACACCCGGATGCATCAGGAGGCGTTCCCGGGCGAGGACATCTCCGATCGCCCGGCCCCGGAGCGGAGTGTCCCTTCGCTCATGGATTTGATCGAGCGACAGGCGGCCTCCGGCTTCTACCGCGCAAGCGACGCTGTTTTCGCGGGATGAAACTCAAGAGCCCGCTCGACTTCACTCTGCCCGACTCCAGCCTCGCCACCAAGCCGGCGGAGCTGAGAGGCGCAGGGCGAGACGACATCCGGCTCATGGTGACCAGACGAGCGTCCGGTTCCGTGGAACACGACGTCTTCGATCACCTGGACCGCTTCCTCGAAACGGGAGATGTCCTCGTGGTTAATACGTCGGCGACGATGCCGGCTGCGGTGGAGGCGGCGACCGGGGACGACACGAGACTGAAAGTGCACTTTGCCGGGCCAGCGTCGGGAGGTCTCTGGGCCATCGAGGTGCGCGGCATGGCCGAGGACGGCGGCACCACCCCGGGGCCCGACCTCCGCCCGCAGACCCTCTATCTCCCCGACGACGTGAAAGTCCACCTGCTGGCTAAAGATCCGAGAACTCCACGGCTCTGGATCTCCGCGGTGGAGGGCTGTGAGGACCTCAACAGTTTCCTTGCTGCCCACGGCGAGCCGATTCGCTATGTCCCCGGACCGCGGATGAGTCTCGACTCCTATCAGACCGTGTTTTCGGTCACCCCCGGGTCGGCCGAGATGCCCAGCGCGGGACGCCCCTTTACGACTTCGACGGTCACCCGGCTCATCACCCGTGGCGTAGCGATGGTCCCGATACTCCTCCACTCTGGCGTCTCCTCGTATGAGGAAGGTGAGACTCCGGGAGAGGAGCGTTACGAAGTCTCGGCTACTACCGCGGCCATGATCAACACGCTCGCCGGGTTGGGCGGCCGGGTAATCGCCGTGGGTACCACCGTCGTGAGAGCCCTCGAGACGGTCACCGATACCAACGGGGTGGTCCACCCGGGAGCGGGTACCACCCAGCTGGTCATCGGTCCGGAACGAGGTCCCCGCGTCATTGACGGACTGCTCACCGGCTGGCACGAGCCCCGATCTTCACACTTGATGCTGCTCGAGGCATTCCTAGGCCGTGACTTGCTGGAGGACATCTATGGGGAGGCCGTCGTCTCCGGCTACCTGTGGCACGAGTTCGGAGACGAGCTGCTGATCCTGCCCTGAGGGAATAGGAGAAGCTCAATCGGCGGCGAGAGCACGACCGATACGGTCCAAGCCGAAGGCAAAGGCATCTTCGAGGTCACCTTCCATCCGGAAGGCCCCGCCAGTTTTATCGTCATGAATCCATGCGCCCACGCCGTCAGCGGCGGGCGGCCCGAGGGCCCCCAGCCGGCCCCGTTCACCCACGATCCGGAGACTGCCCTCGCTTCATTGGACAGGTGGCGCGGAGTAGATGCCCGCTGGGTTCTCCCCGGACACGGCTACCCCTGGGACGGCGGAGTCGAAGATGCGGTAGCGCGGATACAGGCAGCTGCCCTCGCGGCCACGTGAGTGACGATATCCGCCCGTCTCCCGATCAACCACCAGGTCCGAGCGCATACACATTCCCATCTCCGCTGGCGACGTAGACGGCTCCTTCGATGACCACCGGTGAGGCGCGGACGTAGTTTCCTGTCTTCCACGGCTCCTCCCAAAGGGGATCTCCGGTGTCCGAGTCGACTGCGTAGACCGAGCCCGTCTCGGTCCCAAAGTAGACGGCGTCGTTGGTCACCACCGGCGGGGAGGCGATCTTGCCGTCCGCACGCACCTTGCCCTCACTCCAGTGATGTGCTTCTTCGGGGCTGGAGACACCCTGCTCGACGGCCAGCCGGTCGACAGCGTTGAGGAACTGTGCGTTCGGTATGTACATGAGGTCCCCCACGACGGCTGGAGCCACGTCGACCACGGACTCGCTAAGGAACTGCACACTGTCCGTCAGCGTCTGAGCGGGGCAAGTGCCGGCATCCACGATGCGAATCACCCGTCCGTAGGAGATGTAGGCAAGCCCATCGACCACCACCGGATTCACCACGATGGGCGCGTCCAGCGGCGACTCGCAGACGAGCGTTCCGTCCCTATCGAGAAGAGTGAGTCGGCCAGACTCATCGCCTACGTAGAGGATCCCGTCCGCCAGCGTGAGGTCGGCGGTGACCCGGCTCAGGGGCTCGTCACCTTCGACGGGATAGCGCCACAATTCCTGACCATTGGCGAGATCGAGAGCGTGGACGAATCCGTCGACGGTGGCCACGTAGACCACCCCGTTGTCAACGATCGGAGAGGACTTGATCCTGGCTCCCAGAGGCGTGGCCCAGATCTGTGTCTCGTTGACTGTGAGGGCATCCCTTGCCCTGACGAAACCGTCATCGCCAACGATCACCGCCGTGCCTCCCCCGTCCGCGGTCGCTCCTTCGCCGACCGGAGCGGCGCCGTCTCCATCTGTGCTCGCCTGAACGGTGCTGAAGGCACCGGATGCATCTATCTGATCGTCGGTTGCCAGGCTCCACTCGCCCCCGCCGTCGGTCAGGTTGATCGCCTGGAAAGTCCCGTCAGCACTGCCTACCAGCAGATTGTTCCCGTATGCGAGTGGCGTCGCGGTGATGGAATCTGCCGCCTGGAACACCCAGTAATACCCATCGACGGTGCGAGGGCCGGAGACGTCTACGTAGCCCGACCGGCCGTTGTCGCCTCGATCCTGGGCTACTCCGAAGAGCTGCTCGACCGGCAGCTCGACCTGGGTCTCTTCCAGAGAGGGAGGGGGCGGAGCGGTCGTGTCCGGTGTCTCGGCCGCTGCCGCGGTGGGGGGCGTGGGGTCGGGCTGACTGAACTGGGCAACAGCGAGGGATGTTCCAACGGCGAGGACTATCACACCGAGAGCAGCCGCGGCGAGGGTCAGCGGCCCCCTACGACGCCGGCGATGGCGGACAAGGCCGCGTGAGCGTCGCTGAGCCGGGCTGAGTACCCCATCCGGTGAGGCGAGACCTGCTCTCTCCAGAGCCTCCTCCAAGACCTCGGAGGCTTCGGCACCGGTATCACCTTCTTCGGGCTCCGGGGCTGCGAGAGCATCTGTGACCCCGGGGACCTCTCTCCAGGTGTCGGCCCAGCCGTCGGGCAGACGGCCCTCCACAGCCTTAGCGGCACGGATCATGGGTGCCGCGACGGGGTCGCGCCACAGACTTCCCGCCTTGGCAGCGCGCACCGCCAGCATCGGGTTGCCGATCTGAATGGCGAGGGCCATCGCTTCTCGGGCGACCTCGTCACCTCTAGTTTGCTCAGCGATCACGCACATGAGCTCGGCCGCCCAGCCCCACAGCTCGGATTGGAGAAAGAGATCAGCGAGTTCCTCTGCCTGTCGTTGCGGGAAGGGCTTGCCTGCGGCTGCCGCCACCTCGATCTGCACTGCCCGGCACCGGGACCGCCAACGCCAACCGTCGGCTCCGGCGGGCGTGGCTTCCAGGGCCGCGACTGTCTCGAATTCGGCCTCGGCGACCCGCCCCAACCTGAGCAGGGCGAGAGCCCTGTTGAGACGGGCCACGTTCTCCCAGGCGAACAGCTGTCTCGCGACCAGGTCCCATACTCGATCCGCGGCCGCGAGCGCCTCCTCAAACCTTCCGTAGAGAAGGTTTCCTTCGGCGAGGGCCAGGTCGGCGAGAAATAGCGGCGCCTCCACGTCTGCTCTAGTCGCCAAATCCCGGGCACGCTCCACGGCCTCCACCGCCTCCGAAGGATGGCCGGCAGCGAAGAGGGCACGAGCCCGCCATGCCTCCTTGTCCGCGAGGCCAGCGAGGTCATGAGCGTCGGTCAGGTCCCGGAGATGGGTAAACCCGGCTTCGGCCTTGGCCACGAGACCACGGTCGAAGTCGATCCACGCCCTGTTTGTCTCGGCGTAGAATCTCTGAGTCGCCGTGCCATGTTGTTCGAGAAGCGTCATGGACTTGTCCATGACTGCATCCGCCTCTGCGGCGAAACCAATTCGGTTGAGCGCCCTGGCCCGGAAGGTACCGAGTGAACCGAGCTTGGCGTGCTCGCCCTGGCGTGCCGCCTCCCATTCGGCCACGGCGAGCCTCCGCTCCGACTCCTGGGGATGCTGCCGGTCGTCGGCCACCGCAGCGGCAAATCCAAGAGCGTCGATCCTGGCGTTTCCTTCGAGTAGGGCGACAGCCTCCTCGAGGTGGTCGGCGGCAGCCTCCGACCTTCCCGCTGCCCGCAAATGCCGGCCGGAGATGAGATGCAGTTCCCCGATCTCACTTTCGGTTCCCACCGCGGCGTCGTCGGCTGCATCGAGTGCCGCCTCTGCGAGATAGTGAGCCTCTCCCGCTGCCGACCTTGCTTGGGCCTCACGTGCTGCGTCTCGCAGGAGCGGATACGCCGCCGCACCGTCGCCGGCCGCTATGAGAAGGCTCCCGATCACGGACTTGTCGCCGCCGACGTTCTCGAATGCCGCCGCCAGTCGTCCCGCCACGTGGCCCAGGCGGGCCTCCCCTGCCTCCACGGCCAGACCGGATGCTGTGGCCCTGAAACCGGAGCGCGCCTCAGCAAGCAAATCCTGTTCTACCAGCCTCTCGGCCAACTCGAGCGCCTCCGGCTCGGTCACCCCGAGGAAGCCGGCCACGACAGCAACCGGTATCGGGTCGGACACCAACCGGGTCGCCAGGACCAGGTCTCGCTGCCGGTCGTCCTCGGGAAGGGCCGGGGGCTCGGTACTCGAAGACTGACGCTCCGCGGTGATCACACGCCCATGACGGTCGGCAACGGTGACGAGATCGTCGAGCCACCAACTATCCCGGTGCTCCAAAGGCCGGTGAGCAACGACGACCAACAAATTCGAGTCGGCCGAGGCGATGATCCTCTCGATACGGCCCATGGACGTAGGGTCGATCCACTGTGCGTTCTCGACGATCAGAGCACGCCCGGACAGGTCATCGAGTTCTATCGAATCGGCTACGCAACCCACCTTGCCCCGGGTGGCAACCGCGCCAGCGACCCGCTCGACAGGCCCCATCTCGTCCGGGATGAGGTCCGAAACCTCGCCAGCAAGACCATCGTCGGACTCGACGAGAACGAGTACGGGGCCTTCATCCCGGGCTGATTCGCTCAAGACGTCTGTCAGTTGGCCGGCGTCCATCATTTCAGCTTCTGTCATCTCCCCGAGTTGCCTCCTGAGCTGTACCGATTCTCAACCGGGCCCCTGGTCTCTCATATTCCGCCCCGCCTCCACCGAGAACGTGTTCTCATGACGACGGAGTTGTCCGGTATCGGGCTCTCGACGGAATCAACCTATCGAATCGCCGCACCGAATGTCAGCGAAAACACATCGGTAGGGCGAGACCCGCGATCAGTCGATCTCGATGACCACCACCGGGATCTCACGGTCGGTCTTCTCCTGATAGTCGTCGTAGTCGGGCCACTCGGCGGTCATGGTCTTCCATAGTCGCTCCCGCTCCTCCCCGGTGGCCGTGCGAGCCGTGCCCTCCATCACATCGGCGCCGACCTGGATCACAACACGGGGCTCGTCGACAAGGTTGTAGTACCAGGAAGGGTGATCGGGCGCGCCGCCCTTCGACGCCACCACCACGTAGTCCTCCCCGTCCTTGCCGTAGATGAGGGCGGTGCGGCGAAGCTTTCCCGTCTTGCGTCCCCTGGTGGTCAACAGCAGCGTGTTGGTCCCGCGCCAGCGGTGACCCTCTTCCCCATCGGTGCTCACGTATTGCTCGATGTGCTGGGCGACCCAACCTGCCGGGCTGTCGTGGATTTCCTCGTTGGTCTTCATGACCTCCGACCGTACCCCAAGTTGAAGGTCAATCGACCCGGGACTGGGACAAACCAGGCCCGCTGGCCACCGACGAGTGGGAGAAGGTGAAGCTGCACCCCTACCTGACTCAGCGGATCCTCTCCCGATGCGCCGGGCTAGCCCGGCGCAGCACCATGGCGTCCAGTCATCACGAGCGTACGAACGGGTCGGGATACCACACCGGTGCGGTGGGCGAGCGACTGCCGTTCGAGGCGAAGCTGCTGGCAGCCGCCGATGTCATGGCAGCGTTGACCGCGTCCCGACCCCACCGCGGCGCCATGAGCGTCGACGCTGCTGCGGACGTCATCCGGGGAGATCGCCCCCGCCGGCGGCGAGGCCACGCGGTGGACCAATCCCGACGGGCTCATCAAACGCGAGGTGGAGGTGTTGAAGCTGATCAGCGGCGGCGGGAGGTGGCAGATGAGCTCTACATATCACCGAAGACTGTGGGACGCCACGTCGAGAACATCTACACCAAGATCGGAGTATCCACCCGGGCTGGGGCAGCGGTATATGCGATGGAGAACCGTCTCCTGGGCTGAGTCGGACTCGAACTTCGGAATGACGCCGGCAATGATGTAAATCGAGCGAGAATCATCGGCAGTGGTCGCCGCTATCCGCACCGATGTCCGCATATCACCGGATCCTTCACGTGTCATCGCCCGTCCGTTTCTCCCCGGCAGCCCTGCGTTCGGAGACGGCGAGTCAAGACTGCACCTGATCGTCGAGCGGGTCCTCGCACTCACCGCTGAGCAAGTCCAACGCAGGCTGGCCGCTACCCGACCTCGCTTTGAGCGCCGCCACGAGAACCTCGACTCGCTGTGGGAGTCCCATGCCCGGGAAGCCCTCGGTGCTGCCGGGATAGCCGACGACGTCCTATCCGGCGACCACCTCCTCCTCCTTGGTTCCTACTTCACACTCGAATACGCCCTCGAGTCGGCGGCGATCTGCAACCCGTCCATGGCCCCGGCGCCGGAGGGACAAGGGCGGTTCATCATGACGCTTAGGGCAATTGGGGAGGGTCACATCTCTTCTGTGGAGTTCCGGACCGGCTCGATCACCGGCGACAGGGTGACTCTCGACGAGCCGACGGCCCGGGTGAGCCCCGGGGCGAGGCGGTCACCCACCTACGAACGGGAGCCTTTCCTCGCCCGGCTGAGAGAGTTCGACCCTGACCCCGAGCTCGTTGCCTACGTGTTCGAGCACCTCGACAGCACCTTCTCCCTCGAAGATCTCGACACCGCCATCTCTCGAACGAGACGGGAGCGGGGAATATCAGAAGCGGCGATGTTCGAGACCGTGCGCTTGGCGCATTGGGTCGCCACCTCCAACTACGAGGTCACCTTCGCTTTCGGAGCCCTCTCGGGGCGGGTCCTCGTGCCAGCGGGGCCGGCGGACAGCCGAGGCATCGAAGACGTACGGCTTGTCCGCTTCGAGGATGAAGATGGCGCAGTCAGATACCTGGGCACCTATACCGCGTTCGACGGTTTCACAATCCTCCCCCAACTGATCGAAACCACCGACTTTCACACCTTCCGCATCTCCACTATGAGCGGCTCGGCTGCGCGCAACAAGGGAATGGCGCTCTTCCCGCGCCGTATCTCGGGTGACTACGTCGCCCTCGGTCGGATCGACAGGGAGAGCCTGTTCGTCATGCGCAGCGATCGGTTGAGATCATGGGAGAGGGCCGAACTGGTGTACCCACCCACGGCCGACTGGGAATTGGTCCAGGTGGGAAACTGCGGTCCACCGATCGAAACGGAGGAAGGCTGGCTGGTGCTCACCCACGGCGTCGGGCCGATGCGGACCTACGCCATGGGGGCGATCCTCCTAGATCTCGAGCGACCCGAGCACGTGATCGGACGGCTGGAAGAGCCCCTGCTCGAACCCGACGAAAGCGAACGAAACGGATATGTGCCCAACGTCGTCTATTCGTGCGGCGGACTGGCACATGAAGGGAAGCTGGTCATTCCCTACGGGTTCTCGGATTGGAACGTGGGAGTTGCAGTCGCCGATGTCGACGATCTACTCGATGCTCTGGTCCCGGTCTGACCGGTCCATCAGATCCGACGCTGACGAGTCGGTGTCCTCATCGCCTTCCTGGAGGACGCGCACCACCTCGACGTCTGTCTCTCCGCTGGCGAGGGACCGGCGGAGAGACTCGGTGTAAGTTGCGATTCCGCACCGGGTGGGCGGATAGGTGCCGACGACGTCGATCCGCAAAGACGGCGATGACAGGTCGACGAGCTGACTGTCGACGTCGACCGAATGAGCTGTGCTCCTGCCGGTGGTCACCGTCATTGGCTCTCTCCGCGGATCTCGGCGACCTCCGAAGCCGGCAGTCGCCAGACCGTCTGTCCGCCACCGTCGGGGCGACGTCTGAAGAAGTGTACGAACTTGCCCAACTGCTTGTACCAGTCCGCCTCGATCGAGCGCGGACGGCTTCGATTTCTGAAGACGACCGTGTATTTGCTCATCCGAACTCACCGTCGTTCATGTGCCGGTGGTCCCGGAATCGGCCGACCCCGGGACCACCGGACCCACAGGTAGTCTCAGGCGGCGGTGCCCGAGCCGATGCTCGTCATCGGCCCGCCGACCTCGATACGACGGGGACGGGCCGCATCCTCGACCGGGATCCTCACCTGGAGCACTCCGGATTCGTAGATGGCCTCCACTCCATCGGGGTCGAGCTCGTCGTCGAGAGACACCCGTCGCGTGACCTGTCCGGACAGGCGCTCACGCATGACCCACACCACGTCGTCGGACTCTTCGACATCACGTTGCGCGGTGACCGTGAGCACACCGGACTCGATGGTCACGTCGATCCCGTCGGGATCGCATCCCGGCAGGTCGAACAGAAGGACGTACGCGCCGTCCTCCCTGTAGGCGTCAGCTGGTATCTCGTTCCGGAAGCCTCCGAGGAAACGCTCGATGTCCCGAAGAAGGTTCGGCTCTCGATTCATCATCATCTCAACCTCCTTTCAAGACTGGTTCGTCGATCAACGAGTGGTCCGCCGTTTGCCTCAACTGACCTTGATTCGCTTGGTCTCGAGGCCCGCGGCTTTGGGAGCGCGGATGGTCAGCAAGCCGTCGGCGAAGCTGGCTTCGATGTCGTCGCCGGACACCTCGTCGGGAAGCGTCACCTCGTAGTGGAACTGGCCAACCCGGCGAGTCCGCCGACGCAAGACACCGACACGCTCACGTTCCTTGCGTTCTCCACGCACGGTGAGACGGCGACCTGTCAGCTCCACGTCGATGTCGTCCCGCTTCACTCCGGGTAGCTCGATCTCGACGAGGAAGGCGTCGTCGGTCTCCTCGAGATCCGCGGCAGGCACGAATCCGCTGCCGGACATCGGCCACCACGGACGGTCGATCAGCTCCGAGAGTTGCTGGCTGACCGTCTTCAACTCCTCGAATGGGTCCCATTGAGGCCCGAAGCGATCCAAATCGTTGGTTCGCGTCCTGCGTACCGGAAGTGTCACGTCTGATCCTCCTTTCGGTGAAACTTCAAATGTCTGATCCAACCTTGATAACGGCACACTCATATTTTCTATTCCGAGTGACGGCGTTGTTGGAAGACGGCATGGGACTCGTCTACCTGATAGATCCATGGAATGAGCTTGCCCTGCCCTGACGCCCTCGCAGCAGACGAGATCGTTGTGGCCCATCTGCGCGTGCTGGGAGACCCTTCAGCTCGGCGAGGCTGCCAGGGCTCTTGGGGGCCATTTCGAGGAACGGCGAAGTCCGACCGGCGTCCCGGGCGAAGGCTTCAGCCAAGACGGAGTCTGTACCCCACTTCACGTCTCCCCGTGAAGCCGATACAATTCGGCGTCCCTTGACTACCAGTTGGGGCCCATAGCTCAGTCCGGTTAGAGCGCATCCCTGATAAGGATGAGGTCCGTGGTTCAAGTCCACGTGGGCCCACTCCCGAACCCCCAGCGTGCTGGGGGTTTTTGCTTATCGCACAGAGAGTCTGACTACGTTGGATTTGGTTCGCGTCAGCCGTGCGTCAGCCCGGAAAGCGTCTCAGCCCGCGTCCACGCAGTCTTGAGTGTTGGGAACGGGCACCAAGGCAAAGTGATGAGAAGCAGTGGAAAGTCATCGTCAGGGATTCGGGTTTCAGTGAGCCTGACCACGACCTCTCGTTGCCCGCACACTGAGCTACCAGTAAATGGCGACAATCTCTGTGTCCAGAAACCGTTCTTCGCCACGGCGCGGACTCAGTCCGGATTGGACGGCTTTTGCGGACTCCAAGGCGGGACCAAGCCCAAGACCCATGTCTACCAATGCGGTGACCCGATAGTGAGCTGCAGACTCCTTGCTCGTTTCGACGGCTAGGACTTCGTCCATACGATCAGCGATGGAGGCAAAAACAGATCTGCGCTCGTCGACCGTCCGGAGCCAGTCTCGTTCGGGGACCAGCTCAGACACGAGGTCCACGACCGATGACTCCTCAAGATCATGTCCATGATGCTCGGCAAGGAGCGTCGCGAATCTCTCAGCCACGGCGAGTCGCTGCTCGTGTTGCTCACGTGAGGTGATCCTTCTCCCTGATACGGCTCCTTCCATCACTTCGAGAGCGACGTCGCCAATGTCAGAGACCTGCTGTCCAAGGAGCGGATCGATCTCGTTCAGCACATCTACGAGCTTCACGGGCTTCCACTCATCGGCAAGCCCATCAACCGCCACTCTGCAGAAGACCCGGAATCTCGAACGCGCGAAAAGCACTCGGCGAATGTCCTTCCAGAACAGGTTGCGTTCCGCCACGCCTACCACGTGCACTGGACGGGTATCAAGTCCATCCTTCTCGTCAAGCTGATCTAGCACGGCGCGGTGTACAAGAATTTCCCGGCCATTATCGAGTTCAACGGCCTCATAGTCGACGAGCCGGCCACGTATAGGAACCAATCCGGCGAGGAGGCTTTCAAGCACACGACCGACGGCACGCACCTGAGGAAGATGAGAGGCACCCTCTGAGCCAAAGAGCTGCAGGTTCTCCTGCATTATCTCGAGGATCGTCGTAACCACGGCGCTTACGCGGAAAATCGACTCGGTCTCGAGCTCGATTTCGGCTTCCATCAAGTCGCCCCGTCGGAGCACCGCGGGATCGATGAGCCACTGGCTTCGCGAACGCGCTGCCTCCTGCAATTGAGCGACAGCCTTCAGTGCCGGTGCTTCCCGTCTATCAACGGGCCGGAGAACGAGTGAATCGCGTTCTTGGTCGTGAAGTTCCTTAAAGGTCGTCTGAATGATCGACTTCCGGAGCACCTGTGAGCCACGGGTCTGCCCCGCCTCAACGCGGGACTTCACGTCTCCGCGTCCGATCCCGAAGCTGCCACCTGCCGAGGCTTCAAGTTCGCTGTTGAGCGAAGCCATCTCCGATTCGGTGTACTCGGTCGCGATCGGACCGCGTCGAGAGGCGAGGAGGCTGTAAACAGACACCTCATCGAGGTAAATGAACTCGCGCAGCGGCGACGGGTCCCTCCGTGCGCTCTTCCTAAACCGTCGTCGGCGACGCCAACCGCGTACTCGATCTCGTAGTTTCATTGGGCCTCCACACCCCAGGACGAGCCCGTCGCCTGTTGCTTCCGTTCCTTGACGCGCTCAAACCCGCCCACATAGTCCTCGACCATGATCTGCTCGCGTTCGTCTTGCACCGCAAGCAGCGCCGCCTCACTCCAAATGAGTGCGAGTTCGGCTGCGGACCATCCTTCCGTCTTATCCGCGATGAGAGCATGAGGTAGGTGCTGCTCGATGCTGAGATCTCTTGCCGACTTCAGGAGGATGTCGAGTCGATCAGCCTGATCGGGCATCGGGAACCTGATCTCCCAATCAAACCTTCCGGGGCGAAGCAATGCCGGATCGAGATCCTGGGGCCGGTTGGTCGTCGCTATTACAACCACGTTGGCGTCCGCTTTGGCGAATCCATCCATAAGGGTGAGGAGTTGCGCAACGATTCGACGCGACGCTTCGTGAGAGTCATCGCCGCGCTTGGATGCGACGCTGTCGATCTCATCGAAGAACAGGATTGCGCGAGGGTGATTAGCCGCCGACTCGAAGATCCTTCGAAGTACCTCCTCGCTCTGTCCGTACCATTTGCTGAAGAACTCAGGGCCCGAGATCTCGTAGTAGTCCGACTTTGACTCGGCGGCGATGATGCGAGCCAACAATGTCTTGCCGGTTCCCGGCGGCCCGGTGAACAGGACGCCCTTGATTGGACGCGCTCCGATCTTTGACAGGGAATCATGACGAAGGAGAGGGAGTTCAACGAGAGTCCGGGCTCTGTCGACCACGTCTGTCAATCCACCAAAGTCGTCAAAAGAAAGCCCTCCCGCAGTCTCCGGAGCCGTATGGAATCTTCTGATCGCTACGTCGTCGACCGCTGGGAGGTCGATGTACTTGATTGGCTCATCAGAGAGCACGCGGATTACCCCGACAAAGTCGCCGGCTTCCACGGTGTTGCCCTCGCGGTACTCCACAAGGTCGTTGGTGGGAACCCTTCTCGGGCGGCCGCCGATGTCGATCACCGTCACGTCAGGTAGCCGCAATCTCACAACGCCGACCCAAGGCTCATCGGGCCAGACGTCCCGGTGGACCTGCGCAAGGTTCGGTTGACTGTCAGCATCTTCGATAAGCACCACGTCACCCGGAACGAGGTCTAAGTCGCACTCGTCGACGGTTGCCGTTCCGTAGGTCCAGGTAGACACGAGAGCCGCCGTCGGTGACTAGACGGACTCGAGCCAACACCCCTGATGGACCTAGCTCCATGATCGGATGTCCGCGATTTCAGCTTGTTGGGAAACGGATGGAGCCTGTCTCCGGGCTCGCCACGCGGAGTCCATTCGATCGGCGGCAGCCTCATCGAGGCCATCGAATAGATGCCCGTAGGTGTCCATCGTGGTCTTGATCGAGGCGTGCCCGAGTCTCTCCTGGATGACCTTTGGGTGCTCTCCCTGAGCAATCAGAATCGCCGCGTGGCTATGGCGGAGGTCGTGAAACGTGCACGGCTCTCCGACCGAGGCCTTCACCGCCGGCTTCCAGATCCGGCGTCGAAAGTTGGTGCGCCGAATCGGCCCGCCCATCTGGGCTGTAAAAACGAGTCCGGAACCATCGGGATACGTCGCAAGATGTTGAGCAATCCCTTCGACCAGAAACCCGGGCGCGGACACGGTACGCCGAGAGGCTCCCGACTTCGGTGCCTTGAACACAAATTCGCCCTTCACCTCAGAGAGGCTCTCCTCGACTCGCACGGTCTTGCGAAGGAAGTCGAGACGGTCGGTACGTAAAGCACAAAGCTCACCGAACCGAAGCCCGGTATACGCCGCAGCGAGCACCATCGCACGGTATTGGTCGTCGATAGCCTCGGCGAGATTGTCGATCTCCTCAGGCTCGAGGGTTCTCATCTCCGGCGTGACAAGGTTCGGCAGCTTCACCTTCCGACACGGCGAGATCGGAATCAGACCGTTGTCGACCGCCGACGCCAGAGCAGCGGCAAGCAGCTGGTACGCCTTCCTTGTGGTAGCAGGCGCCAGACCCTTATCAGCCAAAGCCACCACCCACTGAGAAATGTGAACGGGCTGGAGCTGCCCTATCGGAAGATCACCCAACTCTGGAATCACATGGTTTCTGATCGACGCCTCATCACGGATCTGAGTCGGAGTACTGATATTGGTCCGAGTCGGCTGCCACTCAGCCAGCCAATCAGCGAGTCTCGTCCGACCGAGTCTCGGGTCTGCGTAGCGACCTCGAAGCTTGTCTGCCTCGAGCCCAACCAGGTAGCGCTCAGCGTCGGTCTTGCGGTCGAAGTTCTTGGCCCGCTCGACACCCGCCGGATCGCGCCACCGAGCCTGCCATGTGAAACGTCCTGATCGGTGTGTGACCTTGTGTACCCATCCCATGAGTCACCTCCTCTCTTGCAGCGAACATACAGACCAAGAGCGACACGTTTCCCCACAAGATCAACCTTCTGCCGAAATCTGTTCGGACAACCAAACCTGGACATCCCGCCAGCGGAAGCGCACGTGCCGGCCAACTCGGAATCCCCGGGGACCATGGCCGTGATAGCGCCAGGCGTAGATCGTCTTCACCGGAACGTCCAGAAAGGCGGCGAGCTCTTGGACCGACATCAGCTGCTCGGAGCGCTCAGATCGAGCAGGTGAATCACCAAACGGCAGCGAAGGCTGGTCTGGCCAGGCATCCATAGCCCTCGCTAGCATACCTAGTCATTAGCCATTATTCAATCGTTAACTAACTAGAATGGCTCTGATCCCAGTCGAGGTGACAGTTCTTGTACTTCTTACCCGAATCACACCAGCAGAGTTGGTTGCGTCCGGGTCTGGGTTTGGCTCTGACCGGTGTGCGTGGCTGGGATGCTGTAGCGAGGACTTCGAGGGCCCCCAGTCTTGAGTCCAGCTCCTGTTCTCTCTCATCGAGTCGACGTCGCTTGGATTCGAGCTGGCGTTCCTGGAATTCACAGAACCGCTCCCGATTGGCCACGGCCTCCTCGCGATCGGCAAGCTCTTTCTCTCGGGCTTCATGGTGCCCTCTCGAGCCTTGACTGAGTCCGTGAGCGTCTCGACTTCTTCGTCGACGATCGAGCCCAGCTCGTGATCGACCAAGACCGCTACGCCACCGCCGACAGAGACACCGATCATGTCGCAGTAGCGCTTCCACACCGCCCACTGCTCTTTCGACATGGGGACCCGAGCCGTCAATCCCTTATCGCGCTTCCTGAGCTCGGTGCGGAGACGGCTGTCGACCTTCGCCAGGATCCTCGGTGGCAGACTCATCGGCGTTCCACAATCAGCGTAGCGTTAGTGTAAACATGTTTACTGCATCATGGCATGATGCAACTGTGTACGGTTGCAACGCCTTTGCGACGGGAGGCAGGTGACTGTCAGGTCGACGACTGAGGTGAGGGGCCCGTATGAGACTCGCTGCTCGCCCAGATCGAGGATGACTCTGGCCTCCTTGATTGCACGTCTCGAGCCAGTGGTCAGCTCTATCGTGCCTTGCGTGCACGCTTCCGGTCTTTTCGCCAAGGACCTAGACAGCTATCGAACATACGTTCTATGCTGGACGATATGGGAAGTCCGGGTGGACTACAGATGACGTTCGGTTTGGTCGAGCCCGATCTCGTTCTCGAGCCGGACGCAGAGAATGGTGAGGTATTCACCCAGCGGTGGGTGGTCAACCTCATTCTCGATCTCTGTGGCTACACGACCGATCAGGATCTCGGGGCTCTGCAGGTCGTCGAGCCCGCGTGTGGAGGCGGAGCATTTCTGGGTGCGATAGTCGATCGGCTCGTCGAGTCCTGTGAACACACTGGTCGCGACCTAGCCGATACTTCAGACGCGATCCACGCCTTCGACCTGCTATCGGAGAACGTGGCAACGACCCGGCAGCTTGTCTCCCGCCGTCTCGAAGCACATGGCGTCGAACGGGCTACTGCTCGTGACCTGGCCAACGCCTGGGTGCGACAGGGGGACTTCCTCCTAACGGACCACAGTGCGACGGAAGCAGACTTCGTGATCGGAAACCCGCCTTACATCAGACTCGAGAATCTATCGCCAGAGCGCAATGCCGCCTATCGGCAAGCGTGTCCGACGATGCGCGGCCGAAGCGACATCTTCGTTGGCTTCATAGAGCTCGGGCTACGAATCCTTCGACCAGGAGGGGTCCTCGGATTCATCGTGGCCGATCGTTGGATGCGAAACCAGTACGGCGCCAGCTTGAGAGAACTTGTCGCTAGCGAGTTCTCTGTCGAGGCCGTCATCGAGATGCACGATGTGGAAGCATTTGAGGAGGAGGTTTCGGCCTATCCAGCGATCACCGTCATCAGACGATCCGAGCAGGACAAGGTGCTAGTCGCGTCAACCACCAAGGAGTTCGGAGCGTCAAGTGCCACAGATCTACGTGACTGGGCTATGCACCCGCCGAATGGAGCTCTGCAGACTTCGTCCGTCAATGCCGCCTGGCTTCCCCAATGGTTCGCAGGACAGGAGTCTTGGCCGTGGGGAACTCCGGAACATCTCGCATTGTTAGCCGACCTCGAAGAGCGCCTCCCTCCACTTCAGGATTCTGAGACAGGCACTCGCGTTGGCATTGGTCTTGCCACCGGCGCAGATGACGTCTACTTGACGAACGATCCAAACCTGGTGGAGACCGAGCGTCTGCTGCCATTCGTGATGGCCGGCGACCTGACCGAGGGCAATATCAGATGGTCCGGCACCTACTTAGTCAACCCATGGGATGACAACGGACTCGTAGACCTCGACGAATGGCCTCGACTTCGCTCGTATCTCGAGAGCCATGGTGACCAAGTCCGAGCGCGGCACACGGCGAGGAAGACCCCCAGCCGTTGGCACAAGACCATCGACCGAATGACCCCTGGCCTTCTCGAGCGGCCCAAGCTCCTCCTTCCTGAGATGAAGGCTTCGGCGCATCCCGTACTCGACGAGGGCAACTACTACCCCCACCACAACCTGTACCACATCACGTCGACGGAGTGGGACCTCGAGGTTCTTGGCGGCCTCATGCTCTCCGACCTCACGAATCTGTTCGTCGGTGCGTACTGCGTCAAGATGCGCGGTGGCTGCTACCGCTTCCAAGCGCAGTATCTCCGACGTGTCAGAGTGCCACCCATAAACAGCATCGGCGATGCTGATCGAAAGGCCCTCGCGCTGGCGTTTCAGGAACGAGACGTGGAGGCAGCAACCGCTACTGCGTTAAGGCTGTGCGGGATCAGCGATCTCCCTCGTTTCGCTAACCCGTAGCTCGCTAGTCTTCCCAGGGAAGATCCGGGTTCGTCGCCCTGAATTGGAGACACCGGCCATGGATGTTGGCCGCAAAGGACTGAAATGACAGGGTCTCGCTTGGGAAGCGGATAGCACCGCTGTCCTTCTCGCCGACCACGAGACATGCTGCATCGAGGAGACGTTCTCTCACCATTCGATCAAAGAAGATCTCAAACCTCTTCGCGTAACTAGACGAATCGAACTCGGGATCGGCCGGCCACACCGGGTTTCGAGGCTTGACTGGATGATTGAACGCCTCGTTGTCCTCGATCAGCATGAAGTATCCGAGCCATGGCCGAAGCGGCGTATCGATAAGGCCTCGTTCGACGGCGGTCCATACATCCATCGCTTGGCCAAGGGCCTCGTCGGTCCGGTTGTTGAAGTTCTGACCGGGGCTCTTTCCGACGATGGACTTGAGCTCGATGATCCCGATCACGCGATTCTTCGCCGTCACGACCACGTCCCAGCTCTTGTCTCTCCTGAAGTAGCCAGGGATTGGCCGCCGCCGCACCTCCATCAGATCCGTTGGGATCCCAGCATCGGCGAACACCTGAACGAGGAGAGTCTGCAGTCCGTTTAGATGTTGGCCCCCGGTGACCTCCGCTCGCAGCCCGGTATTCAGCACTCCGGCATCGCGCGACCGAACAGCTTGTTCGGCGCGCACGTTCCAGTACTCAACGACGGCGTCCTGAACAGCTCCGGTATAGTCGGGCAGGGCAGTGGCCATGGAGCGCATTGTTCCAGAGATGGCTCACCGAGCCATCTAATGCCGCCAAAGACCTACTCGTCCGGGTCATAGCGGTTGGACAAGAGCCACTCGAAGATCTCGTGGCGGAGAAACGTGAACTTTCGCCCCCCGGGCTTCCGATGGGCAGGTATGACGCCCTCACGGACCCAAGCTCTCACGATCTGCTCGTTGGTGTTGAGGAGTTCAGCGAGCTGCTTCGTGTCCATCACCGCCGGCACCTCTGGATACCATCGGTCGTAGTCGATGGTTCCCTCCGTCACTCCTTATCACGCTCGACTTCATTGTCGGGCTCATCGTCAACTCGCTGCATAGCGGCGATGACCTCATCGCGAAAGAACCGGAATTGCTGACCCCACCTCATTGCCTTCAACTGTTTGTTGTGAACCTTGTCTCGCACGTCTCCGATGGTGCAATGCATCATCTCAGCAACATGCGCCGTTGTCAGGATTGGGGGATATAGGCGCCGGAGCTCTGCGATCGGGTCTGACTCGTTCATCTCTCGGAACGTTACTCAATGTTGTAGTGATATGGAATAGCCTTGAGCTGAGGCAGGAACTCCTTGCAGTGATCGAGCGCCTTTGCCGCCGTCGAATACTCTTCGCATGAGCGACAGGACGCCGGGGGACGCCTCGCGAGTCATCCTGTCTCGAACCGATCCCTTCACTAGGTTGGTTGGGACATGAACGTCGAGGCCTTTACCCTCTCAGAACTTGAACTCAATGGGGAGCCCATTGAGTTGATCGGCCACGCTGAGCTCACCGTCAACGTGCAGTACGTAGACACGGATGTTCCGGGCCTTCAAGCGTGGATTGTCATGGGGGTTCTCAATGGCTCGCAAGCCCATCGCTTTCTCCCGGCCGACCGAGCCTTAACGATGCGAGCGCAGACCAGCGACGGCCTAGAGATGAGCGGCCAGGTTTACCCACAGAAGGTGGAGGACAACGGCGGCTCAACTTCAGTTGAGCTTCAGGGCTCAGGCAACCTCAGCGGATACGAAGTGAAACCCGACAAATAGCTAGCCGACGCGGCGACCGGCCCACGGATCAGCGAGAGCACGAGAAATCCGTTGAGGCATCATCATGTTGCTATTCGCCTTTCGGGTCTGTTGTTCCCATTCGGTACTCGATTAGAGGCCCATACCGCTGTTGCGCGCCTTGAGCGGAAGTTCCCAAGAGTCCACCAATTCTTCCCCACGTGATACCTGCGGTGCGCGCGGCTGCGATCGCGGCGATTAGTTGGCGCTCGCTCTGGGCGCGGTCAATCACGGCGCGCTGCAACAGATAATCCTCTATAGATCTTTCGTCCGCCTCATCTGGTTCGTAGTCTTCGAAGTGTTTCGCCAGATCCTCCGCATGGTCGAGGATCTCTTGTATAGACCGTGGCATTCAGAGTCCCTTGAGGAACTTCGACCGGGCAGGCATTGCGTGAACTATGAACTCGATGTCTTCGGCTGGTGCGACTCCAACCTCAAGAAGCCGTCCCGTCCGGTCGGCGCCGATGAGCATGACGAGGTCATCGAATTGGAAGACTCGAATCGGATTTCGATAAGCGTGCAGCATGTCGTCATCTCGGATCCCATGCCGATGGGCTGTTACTAAGACGGCCGGGTTCCTTGCCATCAACTTACCTTGATCACACGCCAATTGCACCCGAAGGTGTTGAGCGCATCGCCGCTATGGATCGGCAAGGACCCGCCTCTGAGGAGGATCATGCTCAGAGCGTAGTACACAAAGTCCACAACGAACAGGAGAATTGTGGTAAAGTGGGCGCATGACAGAAGACGCGCGCGACAAGACCTACCTCGGTGTCAGAGAAACGGCTCTGCGGCTCGGCGTCCACGAAAACACTGTTCGCAACTGGGCCAAGAAAGGAATCCTTCCCACCGCGCGGATACCCGGATCCAGCTTCCATCGCTTCGACGCAGAAGATGTGGAGCGACTCCGCCGAACTCGCGGAGCGCCTGTTGACTCCGTGGAAGAGGAACGACGTGTCGTAGGCCCTGAACTTGTCAACGCGACTCAACTCAATCAGTGGGCGAATCATCGCGAGGCGCAAAGCACACTCCCTGAACTCGTACGCCGATTGCTCGTCGCCACGCCGGGCATCACAAATGTGTCAATTCGCGCAGGTGAAGGGGTAGCAGCTCCTGGATGGGATGGGAGTGCCGAGTCCGAGGGAACCGCATTCTTGCCTGCCGGTTCGCTCCGGTTCGAGCTGGGAGTAGGAAAAGCGGCGAAGCGGAAAGCGACTGCAGACTACGAGAAGCGTCGAGACGCAGTCGGTAGCTCTCGTGGTGGCGAGACCTTTGTCTTCGTAACCCCGAGGCGCTGGTCGGACGCTGAGGCGTGGGTTGCAACTCGTCGAGAAGAAGGCGTTTTTGCTGACGTAAAGGTCTTGGACGCAGACGATCTCGAAGGATGGCTCCAGGCGACGCCTACGGTCCACTATTGGATATCTGAACGTCTGGGACATCAGCCCGCTGAAGCCGAAACGCTCGAGCGATGGTGGTCTCGATTTCAACAGCGGACAGCGCCTCCGTTGCCCTCCGAATTGTTCCTTGCCGGCCGAGATCGTGAGTACCAGCAGCTTGTCAAGTACTTTCAGAAGCCCACAGACGATGGGAAGCCGGTTGCGATCTCCGTTCAAACCGAATGGCGTGACGAAGCACTCGCATTCTGCAGTGCGACAATAGAGCGCCTTGAGCAGGATCGAGACAAGCCGATACCTGTCCCTCTCGTCATTGAATCGGAATCGGTTTGGGACCGTGTAGTCGAGCAACCAGGCCATGGCATCCTGATCCCACTGTTCGAGGATCCCAACCTTTCAACTGCTACTGACCGGGGGCATCTCGTCGTTATCCCGATTGGCCGAGATGCCATTGCCCGGGGCACGATGATCGAACTCCCCAAGCCGCATCGCCAACTTGCTCACGAGGTGTTGCAGGAAGCCGGGATTGGCTTCGATAACGCATATCGCCTCGCTGCTCTAGCTCGTCGCAGCATGCCGTCATTCGTTCGACAGCTTGCGCGCGATCCGCACTTCTCGCGCCCACCGTGGGCGCGACAGCCCGCGGCCGACATTCTCGCACCGATCATGCTTGTGGGAGCGTGGACGCTGGAAGACGCGGACAAAGAGATTGTCAGTCGAATAGCCAATCAAGCCTGGCCAACTGTTGAACGTGAACTCCTGCATTGGGTTAACACGGATGATCCACCCTTCGTCAGATCGGCCACCCAATGGCACCTAGCGTCACCGGAAGAAGCGTTCCTTACGCTTTGCGATGTTCTCACGACTACTGATCTAGAACGCTGGCGTGAGATCGCGGTGGAGGTTCTAACGGAAGTCGACCCGAGATTGAGTCTTCCTCAAGAGGAACGCCACGTGGCAGGATTGCACGGCATTTCTCGGGTCCATTCGCCGGTGCTGCGCCGCGGGCTCGCAGAGGGTATAGCGCTGATCGGCTCGTTGGACGACAAGAAGCTAAGCGACAACGTAACAGGTCGGGAGCATGCAAATCGACTAGTCCGCGAGATCCTCGGCCGGGCCTCTGATGACCTGTCGGGATCCGTTTGGCACTCACTCGAAGACGTCTTGCCATTACTGGCTGAGGCCGCACCTGGGGTGTTCTTGGACGCTGTCCACGAGGACCTTGATCGTGAGAATCCAATCCTGGAGACAATGTTCCAAGATCATGATCAAGCTTCTGTGCTCTTCGGCTCATCCCCGCATACCGGACTTCTTTGGGCGCTGGAAGCCATCTCGTGGTCCCAGGACGAATTCCTCGATGCGACACGCGCCCTTGCACGACTCGCAGATATCGATCCGGGGGGCAGATTGGCCAATCGTCCGCAGTCGAGCTTGCACAACATTTTGGTTGGGTGGGTCAAACACAATGCCGTTGGAGTTGAGGTCCGAGCTCAAGCGGTGAAGCAGATATGTGACCGGCACCCGAAGGTTGGGTGGGAGCTGATCCTGTCACTACTGCCGAGCGGTCACGACACAGCTTTGCCACCGAGTACGCCCCGTTTCCGAGACTGGAAACCAGACACTCAAAACGTACCGGTACGTGAGTGGATCGAGTACATCCATCGTCTGACAGAACTCGCATGTCAGCTCGCGGGCACCGACCCTGCGAGATGGGCCAACCTAAGCCAACAGTTGAGCGGCCTACCTCCGGACGATCGCGAACGGGTCTTGGACGGAATTGATCGTGTAGCACAACCCGAAATCCTTCAATCTGAGGACCGGTTACTTCTTTGGGAAACGCTCGACAGGGAAGCGGCCCGTCACCGAAGGTTTCCTGACGCTGATTGGTCGCTAGACGATGAGTACCTGACGGCGCTGGAATCGATCGCCGCCAGAATCGAACCGAAATCAAACGTCGAGCGATTCGCCTATCTGTTCGATTGGCATCCCGACCTTCCCGGAATCGACTCAACAGATCACAAGGCATACGAAGAGAAGCTGCAGCTACTTCGAACCGACGCAGTTCAGCAAACGTTGGACAGCGGATCGACCGATGCAATTCAGAGGTTGGCCCGTAGATCCAAGGTGGCCCGCCACGTCGGCTGGTCTCTGAGCGGCATTGCTCCAGAAGAGATGACAGGCGACCTCTTGGCGTGGCTCGATTCTGACGAGGAGGCACTTCGCGACCTGGCGAACGGATGGGCAGAAAGGACTCTGCGAGAAGGGGGCATTGAGTGGTTTAGAGATGCACTCCGCCACCCTATGGCAGAAGTACGTAGCCGCCGTCTTGCACTGGCGCTGGCGGCACCTCCGAATGGGCCACTCTGGGACGCGCTAGCTGAAATTGATAGCGAACTGAACGATGAGTACTGGCAGCAAATGAATGCTTGGAACGTCGATCCGCAAGATCTCGAGAGAGCCGTCAATTTATTGATCTCACACAATCGTCCCTGGGTTGCCATTCATATGCTGGCAATGAACACCGATCGCGGGCAGGCAGACTCAGATGTAATCGATCCGAACCTTCTTACCGAGGTTCTGGACCGAGCCATGAACGTCGACCCGGGTCAATCACTTACTCAGATGTCGGGCTATGAGCTCGGACTCCTACTTGATTACTTGGTGGAGCGAGGCGGCGATCTGACAACCATCGCTCGATACGAGTTCGTCTTCTTTCGGATCCTCGAACACCATCGCGAACCCAAGGCGCTATTCGCGACCCTGTGCGACGATGCCGCCAGCTTCGTGAATCTGGTCTCGAGGGTTTACCGAGGTAAGAACGAGCCTCAGCGTGAACTGAGCGAACAAGAGCAAGGGCTTGCCCGACAAGCTTGGCGGGTTCTACAGGAATGGCGACATCTTCCTGGGCAACATGACGATGGAAAAGTTGATTCGGACCACCTCCAGGCTTGGGTCCGCAACGCACGTCTCGCTTTCTCCGAAACTGATCGCGCCGACATCGGTGACGAACAGATCGGACACGTACTCGCCGCAAGCCCCACTGGAGCCGATGACATTTGGCCAGCCGAACCAGTACGGGAACTCATAGAGACCATTGGGAGCCCAAGCATGGAGGCAGGATTCCACATAGGTGTCGTTAACCGTCGAGGAGTCACATCACGCGGCGTCTTCGACGGTGGACAAAAGGAACGAGAACTCGCCGACCGATACCGTCGATGGGCAAAAGCGACGGCTAGTCAATGGCCCAGGACCTCGCGCGTCCTCCGAAGACTCGCAGACGACTACGAACGCCAGGCTGAGGATGAAGACGCTCGGGCGGCCGTCACGGGAGATACACGTTGAAGTTCTCTAGATGCCGCATGGGGCTTGTTGCTAGCTGCGTGATCATCTCAAGTGTATTGGGAAGTCCTAAGACCATTTCTGAGGTGGCGTCTCGCGTCAGCGGTGCGTCAGCGCGAGAACGAGAATCGGCCAGGGTCAGTGCGAACTGACGCGAGCCGAAAACCAGGTAATACAGGGGAAAATCCGCCGATCCGCTACCAGGCCGCGACGCTGGACAATCCCTGATAAGGATGAGGTCCGTGGTTCAAGTCCACGTGGGCCCACAATCACTCACCTGCTCCAGCATCGACCGGATATCGGGCCACTCCCACGCGCCATCTCGATGTGCTGCGCCGCGGGCGGGATCGACACCAGGTTCGGGCCGTCTCCGGACACCTGGTAGTCCAGCCTGGCCCCTACGGAGTGGGCGTATCGGATCGGTTCGGTGTGGAATCCTTCACCACAAGAGGCCCGAGGGCAGGCGAGCCCGGGTGCCGTCACCACCTGTGGATCACCGGCTTTTTTTCGTCAGATACTTGGTCGGTTGGTTGTTTCTCGCGGTTGCTACGGTCGTCGGATCAATGCAATGGACGCTATTTGGCCAGGGAGGAGCGCCATGGCCACCGAAAGAATCCAACGAGCGACCACCAGCGACGGGGTGGAGATCGCCGGACGGGTGCATGGCGAAGGGCCCCCACTTGTCCTGGTGCACGGTGTCACCGACGACGGTGATGTCTGCTGGGAGTCGATCCTCCCGTTCCTCAAGAACGACTTCACCTGTTATCTGATGAGCAATCGGGGTCGGGGCCTCAGCGGAGACGGGCCTGATCACACTCGTGACGGCAGGATCCGCGACGTGACCGCCTTCGCCGAGAGCATCGGCGAACCCGTGGCCCTGATGGGACTGTCCTCAGGAGCGCTGGTGTCGCTGGGTGCGGCCGCGCGGAGCGACGTGTTCACTCGAGTCGCCGCCTACGAGCCGGCACTCGTCCACGAGGCAGCCAACCAGGATGAGCTGGCCCAGGTGCAGCAAGCGATGGGGTCAATCATCGAAGCCATCGAAGAGGGTCGAGCTGCCGACGCCATCGGCATCTTCGTAGAACTGGTCAGCACCGAGGACGAGATGACCGAGATGAGGGAACGGGACTATATGACCGCGGCGGCACCGGTCGCGCCCGCTCTGCTCGAAGACCTGAAACAGATGAGCGACTCCGGATCGGCCAGTCCGAGCTCTCCCGAGATACTGGCAGATGTCACCGTGCCGGTTCAGGTGCTTCGAGGCTCGGAGAGCGCACTCCAATGGTTTGAAGATGGAGCACGCCACGTCGAGCGCCATCTTCCCGACGCAACGATGAAGGAGGTGCCGGGGGCGGGCCACTGCGGCCCATTGTTGCGCCCCGAGGCCGTGGCGATAGAGGTGATCGGTTTCCTCGGGGCTGCCTGAAGGCGCTCGCGCACTATCGCGCTGCCCCGTCAGATGTTCGCTGTGGAAGCAGGGCGGTGCGGTCGCGGTGGCTCCCAGACGGGCTGGCCAGTGCTCGCTCCGGGGCTGTGAACACATCGGTCGATAGGAGAGCAACCAGGTCGACCGTCACCAGGCGAACGCCAAAGCCAACGTCCAGGAGGAGACCCGGGGCCGGTCATCGTCTCCGTTGACACGAGTCACATTTCTGTGAAGCGGATGCGCTGCCGTCACTGACAGAAGGAGCCGGCGCCGGCGCGTTGGGAACGGATACGAAGCCGGGGAAACGTCGAGGATCGACGAGGAACCCCGAGCAGTGATATGAGCAGGTAGACGATCAATCCGGCCCGGGCGGACGAGGCAAGGCTGCTGGAGCTCCTCAGCGGGTTGGTCAGGTTCGGTGTCGATGAAGGCGTGATGCTGCGCTTTGTCCAGACGGCGGTGGACAACATGCGTCGTGTGGCTCAGGCAGGCAGAGAGCTGTGGGTAGATGGCTTTGAGCAACCGCTGCTCGCGACCGGGATCACCCACGCCGAACTCCTCGAAACGGAAGCAGAGCCCGCCGCCGAGTCCCTCGCGATGGAGAAGAGATCGCCCAGATCCTGTGGAGCCGCTTCATCGAACAGGAAAGCTTTCAGGCGGCTGTCTCGCACCTCGAGAGGGCGCTCGAGGAAGCTGGGGTGACGCCTTCACACGAGCGGCGGCCGGCTGCGGTGGCTTTTCTCGATCTCAGCGGCTACACGAGCATGACCGAAGCGTCAGGGCGATGAGGTGGCAGCCGGCCATGCTCGGGAGTTCGTGGACCTCATTCGCCCACACCTAGCAACGCACGATGGACGACTGGTCAAGAGGCTTGGTGATGGCGCCATGCTCCATTTTCCGGACCCGACGGATGCAGTCAGGTGCAGTCTTTCCCTGGTTTCCGCGATACCCGCCGCCGGATTGCCTCCGGCGCGAGTAGGGATCAACGCCGGACCACTGATCTTGAGAGACACCGACTTCTTTGGTCGAACCGTGAATGTCGCCGCCCGGCTCTTGGACTACGCCCGACCACGTGAAGTCCTCACTACCACCGAGGTTACGAAAGTCGCGGCCGAGCCTGACCTCGTCTTCGATTCGATAGGGCCGGTGACCCTGAAGGGGGTCTCAGAACCGATCGAAGTTTTCGTCGCTGACGTAGAGAACTGATGGATAAGCGGTTCCTCCGTTCTCGGCGAGCGCAACGACGTGCTTGGCCAAACTCACTGTCGACCATCTCACTTAGTGACAGGTCCGGCCGTTGTTACCTTTTTCACAGACACGCTTCAGGAAGGGACTATGTCCACCAGACAATTGCTCGAGCATCAACAGATCGTCGTCGAACAAGTACGGAAGTTCTTCGAGTTGCGCAACCAATACGGACTCTTCTCAGTCGAGGGTGAGCGGATCGGGCAGATAGAGCAGATAGAGCAGAGCAGTCTCCACTTCCTCGCCCGCCTCATCAGTGACCTAGATGTCATGCTCCCGACCACCCTTGCCGTCGAGGACGCTTCAGGCTCTCATGTGCTCCGACTCCACAAACCGTGGATTCGCTGGACGATCGAGGTGAGCCGTCCCGATGGAACACCCATCGGTACCATTGCGAAGCAGTTTCGGCTGGGTAAAGCCCGCTTCGGAATAAACGCACCGGACGGAACCGAGTTGGGAGAGGTCCGGGCACAGAACTGGCGGGCCAAGGACTTCGCGATCGTCGACTCTCAGGGCCAGGAACTGGCGCGGGTCACCAAGCAGTGGCGGGGCCTCGTAACCGAGGCGTTCACCGACGCCGACACCTACGTAGTCGACCTCGTCGTCTCTACCGAACCCATGCGCAGCCTGGCGTTGGCCGCGGCCCTGGCCGTCGACATAGTCATGAAGGAGAAGGACTGACACAGTCCTGGAGACGCCGTGATAGGTGACTCCGTCTCGATACGGGGAACATGGAGCCGTGCCAGAACCTGACTACGGTAAATTGACCCGAGATAGCCATGGAGTGCCGGGGAGACGGTCATGACTCGATCAACGATTCTTCTTTACAAGTTCACTCCAACCGGACATACCGAAACGTCTCCTCCTCGACTGCGTCGCTGACGTGACAACTGACACGATGGCGCCCGGCCTCCACACCAGCCTCCAGTGATCCTCGTCCTTGCAATCAACGCGGCGGTCGCCCTCGCCTGTGTCTTCCTGGCAAAGCGGCTGGGCAGAAACGTGTTTCTCATAGGCGCCCTCGCCCCTGGGGCGGCTGTGGCCTGGCTGTTGGGAGCCATCTCCGACCCGTCAGACGAGGTCACAGAGTCGGTCGAGTGGGTGCCCGCCCTCGGACTCGACCTGAACTTCCGATTGGATGGCCTGAGCACCCTCATGGTGGCTCTCATCGGGGGGATCGGCGTCCTCGTCTTCATCTACGCGTGGCGCTACTTCGGCGACCGGGAGGGGCTGGGTCGCTTCTCCTCCTACCTGGTGCTGTTTGCCGGGTCGATGTTCGGCCTGGTCGTCGCCGACAACATCCTCCTCCTGTTCATCTTCTGGGAACTCACGTCGATCATGTCCTACCTCCTCATCGGGTTCGACGACGAGAGTGCGGCGGCGAGGGCGGGAGCCCTCCAGGCGCTCCTGGTGACGGCAACCGGCGGTCTCGCCATGCTCGGTGGTCTCGTGCTCATGGCCCAGGCCGGCGACAGCTTCTCGCTGGCGGCACTGCTGGCCGACCCGCCGACCACTACCACCGCCCTCGTGGGCCTTGCCCTCGTCCTGCTCGGCGCCTTCACCAAGTCGGCACAGTTCCCGTTCCACTTCTGGCTACCCGGGGCGATGAGCGCGCCCACCCCGGTGAGCGCCTACCTCCACTCGGCCACGATGGTGAAGGCAGGCATCTACCTGATCGCCCGTCTGGCACCGGTGTATGCGGTACTGGTTGCCTGGTGGCGCCCGACCCTGGTGGTCGTAGGCCTCATCACCATGCTCGTCGGCGGCTGGCGGGCGCTCGCCCAGCGAGACGTGAAGCTCCTCCTCGCCCAGGGGACGGTTTCCCAACTCGGGTTCATTGTGGTGCTGGTGGGTGTCGGGATACCCGAGCTCACCTTCGCCGGAATGGCGATGATCGTCGCCCACGCGGTCTTCAAAGGCGCCCTGTTCATGGTGGCGGGGATCATCGACCATCAAGCACACACCCGGGACATCAGGCTGCTCAGCGGTCTCGGGACTGCGATGCCCGCCACGTTCGCTACGGCCATTGTCGCCACTGCGTCGATGGTGGGCATACCGGCTTTGCTCGGCTTCGTCAGCAAGGAGGCAGCCCTCGAAGGACTGGTCCACGAGCAGATGTGGGTAGTGACCGCCGTAGTGGTGGTGGGATCGGCGCTGACCATGGCATACGGGCTTCGCTTCCTCGTCGGTGCCTTCTCCCGCAAGCCAGAGCACGGTGTCGACAAGGACCTCATCGGACCGGGGGTCTCCCCACCACGGTTCAGCTTCCTGGCTGCTCCACTCCTCCTGGTCGTGTTCACGGTTCTGGCAGGCATCGCCCCCGGGCCACTCGTAGACGGTATGGCTGGAGCGGCGGCGTCGGCGGTATCCGTCGGAACCGACACCTATCACCTGGCGGCCTGGCACGGGTTCGGACTGCCGCTGGGGCTCTCGGCTCTCGCCCTGGCGCTCGGCTTGGCCATCTGGCGGCGGCCCTTGCCTGCGCTGAGGGCGCTGACCACCCGCCTGCCAGACGCCACCAACGTCTACACGAACGTCCTCGGCGACATCAACCGGCTAGCTGACCGTTCCACGACCTTGCTCCAGGGAGGCTCCCTCCCCGTGTATCTCGGCGTCATCATGACCGTGACGGTTGTCGCCCCGGGTCTGCTGATGATCCAGAACTGGGTACCCCCCTCCGGACTCACATTCGCCGAGTCTCCCTTGCAGGCTGCCACTGTGGCTGTGGTCATCGTCGCTGCTCTGACTGCGATCGTCGCCAAACGCCGCATGACAGCCGTCCTCTTGTTGGGGGCGGTCGGATATGGAGTCGCCGTCCTCTTCGTGATCCAGGGGGCTCCAGACCTGGCGTTGACCCAGCTGCTGATTGAGACACTGATGCTCGCCCTGTTCATCCTGGTGCTGAGGATGCTCCCCCAACGGTTCGGGGTACTTCAGTCGCGCATCCGTCGCGTCACGCGAATCATCATCTCGACGGGGGTGGGCTTGTTCGCCGGCGCCTTCGCCCTCTGGGCAGCCGTGCCCGAAAGGACGACTCTGGTGAACGAGTTCATGACGCGCGCCGAGCCCGAGGCCGGTGGTCGCAACGTTGTCAACGTGATCCTCACTGACTTCCGCGGACTCGACACGCTGGGCGAGATCACCGTCCTGGTGGTGGCGGCGCTCGGAGTCGTCGCGCTGGTCAGAGCCCCGATCAAGCCTGTCGATGAAGAGACAGAGGAGCCGACGTCGACTACCACCATCTCGGCGGCGCTGGAGACGGAGCGATGATCCACCGGTCTTACATCCTCGACGTTCTCATCGACCTGATCGTCAGGACCGCACTGGTCTTCTCGGCGTTTCTGCTCTTCTCCGGACACAACTCACCCGGCGGTGGATTCGTGGCCGGGCTCGTGTTCGGGATCTCGCTCCTCCTCCTCTACGTGGCCGGAGGTCATGAGAAGCTGAGAGAGCTGCTCCCGATCAGCGCGGAGACGATCCTGGCTGCCGGGCTCTTCATCGCCCTCATGACAGGAGTGGCCGGGTTTCTCTGGGGCGACGCCTTCCTCGAGAGCACCTACATCGAGATCGACATCCCCCTGCTCGGAGTTATGAAACTCACTTCCGCTCTCTTTTTCGACATCGGCGTGTTCGGCGTCGTCGTCGGGCTTGCCGGGCTGTTGATCCTCAACCTCACTCCCGAGGAGGAAGAGAGATGATCATCGTCATGGTCATCGTGATCGCCGTCCTCTACGGGACCGGGGCCTATCTGCTTCTTCAGCGCAACCTGAGCCGGATCGTCATCGGGTTGGGTCTATTGGGCCATGGGGCAAACCTGATGCTCCTCACTGCTGGCGGGAGGGCCGGCCAGGCTCCCATCGTCGGGGAGGACGGAATGCGATTCGCCGACCCACTACCTCAGGCCCTGGCCCTGACGGCCATTGTGATCACCTTCGGCGTGAGCGCCTACCTCCTCGCTATGGCATACCGCAGTTGGATGATGAATCAATCCGACGAGGTCGAAGACGATGTCGAAGACCGGCGCATCGCCGAGATGACCGCGGCACGGGCGGCCCTCGCCGGCAGCGAGGACGAGGCGGAGGAAGACGAGTGAGCGGCCTCCAGATCCTCCCTCTCGCTGTCCCTCTCGGCGCCGCTGCGGTGTCCATCGGTATGAGCCGATGGCCCCGGGCCCGCCGTCTTCTTGGCCTGGCAGCCCTCGCGGTCACCATCGCTGCCTGTATCGCCCTGTTGGTCGAAGTTGCCGACGGCGATGTGCTCGTGGGCTACGTCGGAGCATGGGAGGCACCGCTCGGCATCACCCTGGTGGTCGACACCTTCTCAGCAATCATGCTGACTGTTTCGTCGGTGATGCTGTTTGCTGTGCTGGTCTACGCCATCGGAAGCCCGAAGACCGACGAGACCAGCGCCTTTTTCCACCCGGTCTACCTGATTCTGGCCGCGGGCGTGTCGGCATCATTTCTGACAGGAGATCTCTTCAATCTCTTCGTCGCCTTCGAGGTCACCCTCACCGCCAGCTACGTCCTCATCACGTTTGGGGGTAGCCGAACCCAGATCCGCCACGGGATGACCTACGTGGTCATCAGCCTCTTCGCCTCGACGCTGTTCATCACCGCGGTGGGGCTCATTTACGCCAGCACGGGGACGGTCAACATGGCCGACCTGGCCGGCAAGCTTGGTGAGATCGACCCCGCCCTGCGTACCGCTTTGGGTCTGTTGTTTCTCGTGGTTTTCGGGATCAAGGCGGCCATCTTCCCGCTGTTCTTCTGGCTTCCCGACGCCTACCCCGCCGCGGTGTCTCCGGTCACGGCGATCTTCGCCGGACTGCTCACCAAGGTCGGTGTCTACGCGATCATCCGCAGCCACACCTTGCTCTTCGCCGAAAGCGAACCCTCGGTACTGATACTCGCGGTCGCCGGGCTGACCATGATCACAGGCGTGCTTGGTGCCATTAGCCAGGACGACGTCAAGCGCATCCTCAGCTTCCACATCATCAGCCAGATCGGCTACATGATCCTTGGCCTGGGCCTCTACACGGTGGCGGGGTTCGCGGCGGCCGTCTTCTACATCGTCCACCACATCATCATCAAGACGACTCTCTTCCTCGTCGGCGGCATGATCGAGGAGGCCACGGGGACGGCCTCTCTCCGCCGCATCGGAGGTCTGCTCCACTCCAGCCCGGTGCTGGCCGCACTATTCCTCCTCCCGGCGCTAAGTCTCGCCGGGATCCCTCCTTTCTCGGGCTTTGTGGCCAAACTGGCGCTGATCGAGGCAGGCTTCGCCATCGGCACCCACTTGATAGTCGGAGTGGCCATCGCAGTCAGCCTCCTGACCTTGTTCTCGATGACGAAGATATGGGCAGGAGTCTTTTGGGGCCAGGCTGAGGAGTCGCCGCCGGTTCCGGGCGCTCTGGAGGAGTCCCGGCTCACCTTCCCCGGTCTCATGGTGGGGTCTACGGCGGCAATGGTGCTATTGGGACTCCTCTACGTGGTGGCGGCGGCGCCCATCTATGAGCTGGGCGAGCAGGCTGCCGCGGGGCTGATCGACACGTCGACGTACATCTCAGCGGTGCTAGGCCCATGAGACGTATCGCCATCGTCGTCTGGCTCACCGTGGTTTGGGTGACCCTCTGGGAGGCCCTCACCTGGGCCAACGTCGCCAGCGGGTTGGTGGTGGCGGTAGCAGCCCTCTATCTCTTGCCGCCCAGGGAGACACCGACCTCGGTTGGATTCCGCCCTCTGGCCGCAGCCAGGCTGCTTTTCTACTTCTTGTGGGAGCTCCTGGTGGCGTCGTCGCAGGTGATTTGGGAAATCATCACCCCCCACGACCACACCACGCCTGCCGTCGTCTCCGTGCGGACCAGAAGCACCGTGCCCGGACACATCACTGCCGTGGCCAACATGGTTTCGCTGACTCCCGGGACATTGAGCCTCGACGTCGACCATGACACAAGAACCATTTATATCCACGTGCTGCACCTGGATAACTTCGAGGAGACCCGGAGATCGGTCAGCAAGCTAGAGACCTTGACACTCGCCGCCTTCCCCCCGCGGGTCGGCCCGGGCGCCGGGGAGGCCACGCCTTGATCACGACTGCCGCCTCCATTGCTCTCGGAGTGCTGATGCTCGCCGGCGTGCTCTGCCTCATCCGCCTGATCAAGGGACCCTCTCTGGCGAATCGCATAGTCGCCCTCGACGCCCTCCTCCTGATGGTGGTCACTGGACTAGCCGTGCAAGCGGCGATCACCGGAGAGGACACCTACCTCGACGCCATGGTGGTGGCTGCGCTCCTCGGGTTCACCGGCACCGGACTAATCGCCAAGTTCATCGAGCGCAGGAGGGGATGACGATGGAGATCATCGCCTCCGCTCTTCTGATCCTGGGATCGCTTCTCGCCCTCATCGCCGCCATCGGCCTCCAGAGATTCAGCGACGTCTTTGCCCGCATGCATTCGGCGACCAAGCCAGCGACACTCGGATTGCTGCTCATCCTCACCGGCGCCGGCATCGTCCTGCCACTCCCCGGAGCGGTTGTGAAACTCGCTCTGGTCGTGCTGCTCCAATTCACCACCGCTCCCATCGGCGCCCATCTCGTGGGCCGGGCCGCCTTCCGGACGGGACGCGACCTCAGGCCCGGCACCATCCTTGACGAGGAGACCGAACAGCTCGGTTAGAGCTGAGCCTGGCTAGCCATCGCCAGAGCTCTGGGCAACCAGATCGTCGGCCAGAACGGGGTGGCGGCGCATGTGGACGATGCCCGCTCCGGCGAACAGGGCGGCGTACACCAGCCAGACACCCGCGTAACCCCAGATCGGAAGGACCAGGCCCCCCACGAGGGTGCCGATGAGATAGCCGAACTGGAGGGTCGAGCTACGTACGCTCATGGAAGCGAGACGGCGACCATCGGCGAGTCGGAGCCCCACCGAGGCTCCGGCGATGGTGCGCATCCCGGCAAGGAAACCGAGAACCGAGAGGATCACGACGCTGAAGACGAGGCCTATCTGTAACCCGGCGAGAACCACCGCCCCTACTGCCAGGGAGAGGGCGGAGACCAACAACACCCCGCGACCCGGCCCTCTTTGCAGCAAGCGCCTTCCCAGGAAGTTCCCGGGTACGTACACGGCCGCCACGACACCCAGGATGACTCCGGTGGCTCCCACACTCGGGTCATAGGTCTCGATGAAGAACGCACCTGCAAACACGAGGGTGCCTGCCCATGCGGAGAAGGCCATCAACTCGCCGACCACCCAGTTCTTGACGTGGGGAAGCCGGATGAGACCTACAGGGTCACAGCCTTCGAGCTCGCCAGTGGTGCTGCGCTGGCGCATCGCTACAGCGACCATTGCCACGATGGCGGAGGTCAAAGGAACCACCACCCAGGTCCAGCGCCAATCCACCGATGCCACCGCTCCCACCATGGGCTGGCCGACAATCCAGGCCACAGGTTGGCCCACCAGGGCCCACGAGAGCGTCTTCGCTCCTTCGCCCGGATCCGACCATGCGTCGGCCGCGGCCAGACCACTGGATAGAACCAACGCCAGTCCCAGACCAACCGGGACCTGTGCCACGAGCAGGATCACAAAGGTTGGAGCGGCTGCACTGGCCAAAGCACCGATCGCGAGAAGCCCGAGACCCCAGTTGAGGAGCCGGATCAGTGGAAATCGGCCACCCCTGGCCGCGACCAGCAGCGCCACCAACCCCGCCGTGACCCCCGAAACCGCACGTAGCTGGGCGGCGGTGGAGGTGGTCACACCAAACTCGGCCGCGACCTGGGGAAGGATTGGAGACAGGACCAAGATCGCGGCCTGTGCCGCAAACAGACTCAAGAACAGGACAACACTCGGAGAGAGGCCCCTAGCTCGGGTCAGCGACGCCATTGAAGCGTAAGGCTAACTAGAGGTGCCGGCGAGTGTGTAGCGATCCTCCTCGACCCGGAGCCTCCGCCACCAGAGCACGAGGGCGCCCAGGATCATGGCCCCCACTGACACCCAACCGTTGCGGGAGAGACCGAGGAGGCGGAAGCTGGTGTCGGTTCGGATCAATTCCATGAGGAAGCGGATGAGCCCATAGCCCAGAAAGTAGATGCCGACGAGACGACCCCTCGCCGAGGGGTATCGGTTACCGATCCACATGATGAAAAAGGCCAGCCCTACGTTCATTACCGACTCGTATAGAAACGTGGGGTGGAACGTCTCAAACTGGGAGTACTCCTCTGGACGGAATACGGGGTCGATCTCAAGACCCCATGGCAGATCCGTGGGTGTGCCGAACAGCTCTTGGTTGAAATAGTTACCCCACCGTCCCAGCGCCTGGGCCAAGGGAACCGCCGGTGCCACCGAGTCGAGGAAGTCGGGGAAGCGGACCCCCCACTGCTTGGCATAGAGGTACATGACAATCGCTCCGACGGTGAGACCGCCGTACATGGCTAGCCCGCCCTCCCATATGGCGATCACTTTCCACCACTCCCCCTCGAACCGGGAGAGGTGAGTGGACACGTATGCAGCCCGGGCGCCGAGGAACCCAAAGATGACGACCCTGATGATGATGCGTTCGGCAATCTCGATATCGCCGCCGCGCTCGGCGAAACGCCTGCTGGTTACCAGCCACGCGATCACCACGCCGGTCATAACGAATATGCCATAGAACGTCACCCGCAGCGGCCCGATGTGGAAGTCGTTGACGGGCGGTGAGGGAATCGAAGCCAGGACTGAGTAGATCATGCGAGTTGTGTCTCCCTTGCCGACCAGCGAAACCAAATAACCCCGATGGTTGACCACACGATCGGGATCGTGGCGATCTTCATGATGATCCCGGCGAGCTGTTGGTCTTCGAGGGCGGTTATCGAGCCGATCCTGGGAGCGAGTTCATAGATCCCGTAGATCGGGGTGGAGGTGAAGGTCAGGAAGCTCGCGGGGATAACGGCCACGACGCTCGTGGTGACGAAGAGATATGCCATCTTCGCCCAACTCGAGGAGGCTCGACCCTCGGGAAGGGGAGATATGACGGGCAGCCAGAGCAGGAACCCGGCCACCATCCACGCTACGTCCATGGCGAACGACCCCAGTTGACTGTTGCGCAGCAGTTCGACGGACCCCGGGGCGTGAGTCGAGACCAGAATCGCGTTATAAGTGAGACTGGTTGCCACGAGCGAACGGCCGAACCAGACGGTGAGCCTCTCGATCCGCAGCTTTCTGGTCAGCCGTCTCGCCATCCATTCCGGGATGCCGAGGAGGATGAGAGGAGCGGCTGCCAGCGTGTAGAGGAGAAACTGGGTCATGTGGGCCGATGCCAGATAGCCGGCTCCGAGGGTGCCCAGCGGCCAGTCGGAGGCTGCCCAGAAGACCAGCATACCGCCGATGAACTGGGCGAATTTCTTCCAGTTCGTCCCCCCTTCGTGGCGTCGCACCGAACGGCCGTAGAGCACCATCGGCAGGATGGATGCAACCCAGATCCCGGGATAGGGAATCCACTGCCAACTCCACGGGCGGGCGAGCGCCGTGCACCACCAGGAGATCATCCGAGGCTCTCTACCCACTCGACGAGACGATCGACCTCGGCATCGTCCAGAGGGAAGGTGGGCATCGTCGCCCCGTAACCCTCCACCAATTCGGCTCCCGGATCGGTGATCGACCTTCTCACGTATTCCTCGTCAACGGTCACGCTACTTCCGTCCTCCAGGGTCACCTCCGTGCTCCATATGCCGTGTAGCGACGGGGCGGTGGCGGAGTCGGTCTCCTGGTGACACGCCAGACAACCCACTTCGGCCGCGAGATCTTCCCCGGTTGGGGTGGGATCGGACCCATCGCCTGCTCCACCACAGGCGGCGACCAGGAAGGCAAGGGCAAGGACTGTTCTACGCATCATCACTCCTGGTGTCGGCGGGGGCCACTACATCTACCGGGATAGTCATCTCTTCGGAATTCTCCCAGATGAGAGTGACGTCGATCTCGTCACCGGCCTCGACTCGCTCCACGTCCACCAACATCAGGTGGTATCCCCCCGGTTCCAGAACGAGCTCCCCATCGGCGGGTATGTCGATACCATCGATCGGCCTCATGCTCATCGTCCCGTCCTCGTCGGTGGTCGTCTCGTGAATCTGCACCTCGGTGGCGACGGCCGCCCGGGCTCCGAGCAGTCGATCTGGCCTGTCACCCCCCGACGCAGTGAAGTAGAGGGCCGCGTTGGGCCCGGTCGGCTCCCCCAGGCGCGCGTCGACGACCTCAATCGTCTCATCGCCACCACTGCAGGACACCGCCGTCGCGAGAACGATCACTCCAGCGAACCACCACTGTCTCATCCGGTCTCTCCGTCCATGGCGGCCAGGACCTGAAGGTCGTTGGTCCACTCGCTCTGGCGGGTGCCGAACGGATAGATGCTGTGATTCAGACTGTCGGGGGCATAGGCGATGACCCATCCGGCATGGTCGACGGTGTATCCCCCGTCATCCTCGTTCTCGACCATCACGGCCGGGGGGACGCCCGCAGCCTCCTGGGCAGCTTCCAACTCCTCCTCGGTGCCGGTAAGGCCCACGAAACGGCTGTCGAAGCCGTCGAGAAATTCTCTGATCTCAGCCGGGGAGTCCCGTCCCGGGTCGACCGAGACGAATACGACCTCCGTCTGGCGGGCAACGTCGGGGACCCGGTCGAACACCTCTGCGATCTGGGCGAGATGAACGGGGCAGATGTCGGGACAGTTGACGTAGCCGAAGTAGAGGAGCGTGAGCTTGCCCTCTGTCTCAGCCGCAAATTCGTAGACGTCTCCGGAGGTGTCGGTAAGGGTGAACGAGGCCTTTTCCTTCGGTGGATCAACGACGACACCCTGCAGCTCATCGGACGTGACCGGAGCGCGGCAGGCAGCAGGGATCAGAGCCAGGGTCAACAGGAGGAAGACCGGAGTGAGGCGGCGAAAATCGGGACGGCTTACCACCATGCTGTTAATGGTGACCGCTATCGGTGCCTAGTGAAAATCACGCGCACGAGCTGAGGGCCTTCGTGTCTGACGGACAGGTCCGTAGACTGGCCCTGTGAAGAGAACCTCCCCACTGATCCTGATCGCGGTGGCTGCCGCCGCCGCCCTGGCCATCTTCCGCAGTAGCGAAGAGCCCGAGCCAGCCGAGGAGTGGAAGCCGGTCCGACCTTCGTGAGGGTCGGACTCCTCGTAACCGGCGACACTGCCGTCCGGTCGGCGCACGCACTTCAGGCTCACCCCGGTGTCGACGAGATAGTGGTGGTCGGCCCGGCCCAGTCGAAGAGCTTTGAGGTCGTGGAGTCCGCCGAGGGCTGCGACTACCTGGTCGGCCATGGCGAGAAAGCTCCGCGTCTTGCCCGAAAACACGATGTTCCGTTGATCTGGGATGGAGAGGGCCCCGACGAAGACGGTGTTGCCGTCTGGGGGGCCTCCCCCACCGGTCTGGCCATCGCCCTCGCCTCAAGAGAGTCAGACCCGCGTCTCGTCGCCGTCGCCCACCCGGACATCCCGGGGTCGGACACCACCCGGAGCACCCGCTTTCCCGATCCGGTCGGGCGTGTAGGGGTATTCGACGCCACCCTCGGCGGCCAGCCCGTAGCCCTGGCCACCTCCCCTAACGAGTTCGCCGCGTGTCTTGCGGTGGGCGCCAGCCGGCGGGTCACGGTCGTGGACCACGGCGGCTTCATGGCGGGTGTGGCCCTAGCGGCCGCAGTAGCCGCCGCCAACGGCACCAACCGCTCGGTGTGGGACGAAGCCCTCGCCTACCTCGAGGCCGCCACCGAAATGGGCCTCGTCATGGCGGAGAGTGAGTGATTCGGTGTGGAGTGCTTCTGGCGGGCGCGGTAGCTGTCGGCCGACCGGCGTCTGTTCGAGCGGCAGTCACCCCTAGCAGTTCGAAAGGGGAGGGTTAACCCCCCAAGTCGCGATCAGCTCACCGTCTTGGAGGCATCGCTCGAAGTCGGCCGACCATAGATACGGCCACCGCGCCCACCAGATGCGGTACTCCTAACCGGTGCGTTCAGTTCTCTGGACTTCTTCGGTGGGTAGGTCGGCGTGGTCCTCTGGTGGGGTGATAACGCCGTTTGGGGCCCGGTAGTCATCCGGAGGGTGCAGAGTCTGGTGAGAAGGGGCGACCACGGGGTTGAGCGTCTCTTCCAGCACGACGATTTCGAGACCACCTACCACATCGGAGACGAGGTTGTAGATGACCGCGATGGCGACCGTCATCCCGGTGAGAGTGACCCAGCCGACCACCGAGCTGAAGATGAGGAACCGGAGGAACTGCTCGGTGTTGGCGAACGGGTCGCTTCCATCTTCGATGAGGGTGATCTCCACCATGAAGTCGACCAGTTGATCGGGTACCCCGGCACGGTCCAGAACCGACCAAAAGATGACCGCACCCAGCACGAAAGCAAGGCCGAGGACGGCCCAGATCAGGGCGGACACCTTCAAGGTGGTCCACGGATCGATCTTTCTGATTATTCGTCTGACACGACGGACAGTTGTCATGGGGTTCCTGGTTCTAAAAGAGTCTAAGTGCTAGCGGGCACAGAACAGTTCAACGTCACCGGACTGCTCACAGTTCCTGGGCGATCTCCTCCGAGATCTTGGCTGCCGCGGTGAGGCGGTTCCCCTCGTCGAGGCTGATGACCTTCACTCCTGTCGAATCACGTTTTTGCCGGCTGATCTTGCCCACAGGCTGACGGACACCGACTCCCGACGAGGAGATCAGAAAGACTTCGTTCTCTTTTCTCACCGCGCGGGCGTCGACCAGTTCGCCTCGGGCCTTGGTGATTTTGAAGGCCTTCACTCCGATGCCGCCACGGGTCTGCTCGCGAAATTCATCCATGGCGGTCCGCTTCCCGTAGCCACCCGAGGTGAGCAGCAAGACCTCGTCTCCGTCGATGTTGGAGACCGCGCTCACCACTTCGTCGCCTTCCTTCAGCTTGATTCCGCGCACACCCTGTGTGCCCCGACCCATGCTGCGGAGATCTGACTCCTTGAATCTGATTCCCATGCCCTTCTTGGTGAAGATGAGAATGTCGTTGAAGCCACTCGAAGTGCGGACGGTGACCAGTTCGTCGTCTCCGTTGAGGTTTATGGCCACCAGTGTCTGGTTGCGGGAGTCGTACTCCTTGAACTCGGTCTTCTTCGCCTGGCCCTTCTTGGTCACCATGACCAGGTACCGACCGGTCTCGTAACTCCTGGTGTCGACGATCGCCTGGATCGTTTCGTCATGTTCAATGGGCAACACCGATTGGGCCAGAACTCCCTTCGCGGTGCGGGACTGTCTGGGGATCTCATGAGCCTTGATGCGGTGGACCAACCCCTTGTTGGTGAAGAACAGGAGATAGGCGTGGGCGGTGGTGTGGACGAGATGACGGACCACGTCGTCCCCGCTCACCTCCGCCGCCTTGACTCCACGCCCGCCCCGGCCCTGGGTGCGGTACGTAGAGGCGGGCACGGACTTGATGTACCCGGTCGAGGAGACGGTGATGATCAGCTCATCGTCGGCTATCAGGTCCTCGAGACTGAGGTCACCCTCATCGGGGACCAGCCGGCTCCGGCGCTCGTCGCCGAACTGCTCCTGGATCGCCGTCAGCTCGTCCTTGATGATCGTCCAGCGACGTTTCGGATCGGCCATGATCGCCTCGAGATCGGCGATGGTGGCTTCGAGAGCGGCCAGCTCGCTGCGGAGCTTGTCCACCTCCAGGGCGGTGAGACGACGCAACGGCATGTCGAGGATGGCGTTGGCCTGGATCTCGGTGAGCTCGAAGCGCTCCATGAGATTCGACCGCGCCGCTGCGGTGTCCTCGGAGCCGCGGATGATCTTGATCACCTCGTCGATGTTGTCGACCGCGATGATCAATCCCTCGAGAATGTGTGCCCTGGCCTGAGCCTGGTCGAGACGGAACCGGGTCCGCCGCTCGATGACCTCCATCTGATGATCGAGGTAGTAGCCGAGCATTTGGGCCAGGTTGAGGGTACGGGGGACACCCTCAACCAGAGACACCATGTTGTAGGAGAAGCTGTCCTGGAGTGGGGTGTTCTTGTACAGCTGGTTGAGCACGACCTGGGGGACAGCGTTCTGTTTAAGCTCGATGACCAGCCGCATGCCGACCCTGTCGGATGACTCATTGCGGATCTCGGCGATGCCGGACATCTTCTTCGAATCGACCAGGTCCTTGATCTTGGCGACGATGCGTTCGATGGAGACTTGATAGGGCAACTCGGTCACCACGATGGCGGTGCGCCCTTTGCGAACTTCCTGGACGTCGCAGACGGCGCGGATCTTCACCGAGCCCCGGCCCGTCGTGAGCGCCTCCCGGACTCCGGCATTGCCGACGAGGAACCCGCCGGTGGGGAAGTCTGGACCCTTGACGAACTCGAGCAGCTCCTCGGAAGTCGCATCAGGGTTGTCGATCATGTGCAGCGCCGCATCGATTACCTCGTTGAGGTTGTGCGGGGGGATGTGAGTGGCCATCCCAACAGCGATGCCCTGTGAACCGTTGACGAGGAGGTTGGGGAACCGCGCCGGGAGGACCTCCGGCTGCTGGAGCTCACCGGAGTAGTTCTCGACGAAGTCGACGGTGTTCTCGTTGATCCCCTCGAGAAGGTGGGTTGAGAGCTTCGTGAGCCTGCACTCGGTGTAACGGGGAGCGCCGGGCGGGTCGTCGATGGTTCCGAAATTTCCCTGCGGGTCAATGAGCAGGTGTCGCATCGAGAAGTCCTGACCCATTCGCACCAGCGCGTCATAGATGGCCTGATCTCCATGGGGGTGATAGTTACCCATCACGTCCCCGACCACCTTCGAGCACTTTCTGTGTGCGGAGCCCGGACCGATGTTGTTCTCGAACATCGAGTAGATGATCCGTCGCTGCACCGGCTTGAGACCGTCGCGGACGTCGGGCAGCGCCCGCGAGACGATGACCGACATCGCATAGTCGATGAAGCTGGCCTCCATCTCGTTGGTGATCTCGATCTCGGGCAGATCGTCCATGGCTCTTGGTTCGTCAGTCATCTTTCAGTCCCTGTGTCGGTTCAGATATCGAGGAAGCGGACGTCGTCGGCGTTTTCCTGGATGAACGTCTTGCGGCTCGCCACGTCGTCTCCCATGAGCGTCTCGAAGACCTCCTCCGCGCGTGCCGCGTCGGCCATTTCGACCTGGAGCAGCGTCCTCGTCTCCGGATTCATGGTGGTCTCCCATAGCTCCCGGGGGTTCATCTCACCGAGACCCTTGAACCGGGTCGGCTTCACCTTGGGGTGCTCCTTCTGGAATTCCTGGTAGTCCCGGTCGTCGTGCAGGTAATGGATCTTGGATCCAACCTTCACCCGGTAGAGGGGTGGCTGGGCCACGTAGACATAGCCGGCCTCGATGAGGGGCCGGAGATGACGGAAGAGCAGGGTCAACAGCAGGGTCCGGATGTGGGCGCCGTCGACGTCGGCGTCGGCAAGAAGGACGATCTTGTGATAGCGGGCCTTCTCCAACTCGAACTCGTCGCCGATGCCGGTTCCAATGGCGGTGATGATGTCCTGGACCTCGGCGTTCTGGAGTGCCTTGGCCAACCGTGCCTTCTCCACGTTGAGGATCTTTCCCCGGATCGGGAGGATGGCCTGGGTCTCGGAGTCACGCGCCGACTTGGCGGGGCCGGCCGCAGACTTCCCCTCGACGATGAAGAGTTCGGACTCACCCGGATCCCTGGTGGAACAATCGGCGAGCTTGTCGGGGAGTCCACCCGACTCGAGTCCCGATTTGCGTCGGGTGAGCTCCCGGGCCTTGCGTGCGGCATCCCGGGCCTTGGCGGCGTTGATGCACTTGTCGATGATGCGCCGCGCCTCGGGCGAGTACTTCTCCAGCCACTCGGGGAGCCTCCGGTTGAGGGTTCGCTCGACGTATGACCTGATCTCGGTATTGCCCAGCTTGGTCTTGGTCTGACCCTCGAACTGGGGTTCCTTGACCCGAACGGAAATGATGCCGGTGAGCCCCTCACGCACGTCCTCACCCGTCAGATTGGGGTCCTTCTCCTTGAGCAAATTCCTCGACCGGGCGAAGTCGTTGATGGCCTTGGTGAGAGCCTTTCGGAATCCTTCCTCATGGGTGCCGCCCTCATGAGTGTTGATGTTGTTGGCGAACGACAGGATCGACTCGGTGTAGGTGTTGGTCCACTGAAGAGCCACCTCGAGCTCGGCGTCTTCGGCCTCGTCGAAGATGTCGACAATGTGTGCGTGAAGCGGGTCACGCTTGGCATTGAGGTGGTTGACGAAGTCGACCAGACCGCCCTTGTAGTGGAAGGTCTCCTTCTTGATCTCGTCATCTCGCTGGTCCTCGAGAGTGATCTGGAGACCCCGGTTGAGGAAAGCAGTCTCACGAAGGCGGGAGACAACCGTGTCGTAGTCGAAGTCGACGCTTTCAGGGAAGATGTCAGGATCAGGCCAGAACCGGATCGTGGTTCCGGTGCTCTTTATCGGGCGGTCCTTCTTCGGGGCCTTGGTCTTGGGCTGACCGATGTGGAATTCCTGGGTATATACGTGTCCGTCGCGGCGGACTTCCGCTTCGAGTTTCGTGGACAGGGCGTTGACCACCGAAACACCCACACCATGGAGGCCACCGGACACCTGATAGGCGCCCTGCTCGAACTTGCCGCCTGAATGCAACGTGGTCAGGACCGTGGTGAGCGCCGACTTCTTGGTCTTGGAGACATTGTCGATGGGGATGCCCCGGCCGTCGTCGACGACCTCCACCCCACCGTCGGCGAGGAGTGTGACGTTGATCTTCGAGCAATAGCCCGCCATCGCCTCGTCGACCGCATTGTCGACCACCTCCCAGATGAGGTGGTGCAGACCCCTCGGCCCGGTGGAGCCGATATACATGCCGGGTCTCCGCCGGACTGCCTCGAGCCCTTCGAGGACAGTGATGTCTTTGGCCTGATAGTTGTCGCGAGTGGTCGTCACGATCCTCCTAGGTTGATGTGCAGCGATGACTCTTTTCGGGGCGGACCTGGTGGACGGAAGTGTGCCGAATCCGCGGCAACTTTCACATGTGTCATTCTAGTCGGCCTGTCCCCCTCAAACCCAATTCATTCCAGGTCATTTTCCTGTCACTACCTGGCATTTCTCCTGGTCAGGAACGACCTGGAAGCCTGATGTCAACCTTCTGGACGACACCCTTGCCAAATCTCTCCTCCAGACGGTCGAGGAGGCTGGTCTCTCCGTAACGCAAGAAGGCGACCATGGAAGGACTCGAGGCCTCCACAACGAGGGTCTTGCCTCTGATGTACAGGGGGCGTGACCGTCCCGCCCAGGGTGCGCCGGCGAGCTCGTCCCACTCGGAGCTGATGCCAGCCATGACGACAGGGTCGGGCAGTCCGAGACGGGCAAACATGTCGTCTACCGATTCGGAGAAATGTTCCAGTTCGCGCTCTCCGCTCATCGACCCACCCGACCTTCGTCGACCTGCCACACCGACCCGGAGACCGGCACATCCTCGGGACGCGCCGAGGTGATCATCGTCTGGGTCTCTCCCGGCAAGGCGCCGGCAAGGGCGTTCGCCCTGTCAGGATCAAGCTCGGAGAAGACGTCGTCCAACAAGAGCACAGGCGACTCTCCTACGGAGGAGGACACCGCTCGATGGGCGGCCAGCTTCACAGCCAGAGCCATGGTCCTCTGCTCTCCCTGACTTCCATGGACTCTCGCCTCATGGCCGTCGATCGAGAACCCGGGTTCGTCTCGGTGTGGCCCGACGGTTGTCATTCTTCGTTCGTAGTCGATACGACGACTGTCTACAAGGGAGTCGGCGATCCTCTCCCCGAAGTCGGCTGCGGAGGCGTCATCGATCTCGCCTGACCACGATGGTGAATAGGTGAATCCCGCCCGGGTCTCAGCATGGGCGATTTCCGCGTATGCCTCGGCGAGCATCCCCGAGAGAAGCTCGATCACCCGGGCCCGTCGGGCCAGGACCCGTCCCCCCGCCTGAGAGAGCCTCGAGTCCCACACAGCCAGGGTCGACTCGTCCGGCCTACCCTGTTTGAGGAAGGCGTTTCTCTGGCGCAGCGCTCGTTCGTACTCAGACTGATCGAGATGAGCCGCCGGCCATAGTTGCACTGCAATGTCGTCGAGCAGGTCCCTTCGATAGGCGGGACCCCTCTTGATCAGGTCTAGGTCTTCGGGCAGAAAGGCAACGACACGCAGCACACCGAGCAGATCCGAGGTGCGGCGAAGACGTGTCTTGTCGACCTGTGTGGTCCGGGAGCCGTGTCGTGGAATCTCGATCTCGATGAGGCGTTCCCGCTCCTCTCCATGGAGACCGGCCCGTATTACCGCGCTATCGGCGTCGTCGGCAATGAGACCATTGTCGGGGACCGAGCGAAACGATTTCAGCGTCGCCAGGTAAGCGATGCTCTCGAGGAGATTCGTCTTGCCTGCTCCGTTGGGACCAATGAGGAGGTTGACCCCCGGATCCGGTCGCCAATCCAGACGGGAATAAGACCGGAAGTCGAGGAGAGAAACCCAGTCGACCCTCAAACGCGGACTGGCATCAACAGGTAGAGGAAGTCAGAACCCTCACCAGAATCGAGCACTCCGGGCTTGAACGAGTCGATGACCCGAATCCTCACCTTGTCGCCCAGGATGGCGGTGACGCCGTCCTGCAGATAACGGGGATTGAAGGCGATCGACACCTCCTCGTCCTCACCGGTGTACTCGCCAGCAAGGTGTTCCGCCTCGCCCCCGACGTCCTGACGGCTGACGGTCACCTCGACACCGCCCTCGAGCAACTTCAGACGCACCGGAATGTGATCCTCTGCCACGAGAGTCACCCTCCCCAAAGCGTCCAGGAGCTCCTCTTTGTCGAGGATCATCTGGTTGGGATACGACTCGGGGAGCAACGACTGGTATTTCGGGAAGTTCCCGTCGATGAGCCGGAGCCGGAGCAGACCACGTTCAGAGGAAAAGACCGCCTCCCTCTCCCGTAGCTGCGCGGTCACCTTCGGAGCCCCGATCGTCCGGGGTAACTCCCGCAAACCCCGGGCAGGAACCAGACCACTCCCTTCAAGCCCGAACCCGACGAGGTCGCGTTTGGAGAGCCGGTAAGAGTCCGTGGCGACCATGCGCAACCCCTCGTCTGAGGTTTCGAACAACACGCCGGTGAGAATCGGCCGCGCCCCGTCACCGGAGGCAGCGATGGTCACCTGGTTGATCGCCTCCGCGAAGGCCTCACCATCGACCTCGACACCGTCGGAGACGACATCCTCCTGGGTCGGAAAGTCCTCCACCGACAGGGGGCGCAGGGTAAAACGGGGACCGTTGCCCTGGATCTCGATGTCGGTATCGCTGACACCGATCGTCACCTGTCCGGCCGGCATCTTTCTGACCGCCTCCGAAAGCAGCCGGCCCGGGATCACCGCTCGACCCTCTTCCATGACCTCGACCTCTGCCTGGGTCCTGACCGTCATATCGAGATCTGTGCCCGTTACCTTCAAGGTATTCCCGGAGACCTCACAGAGGAGACCCTGCAATACCGGCAAGGCAGTCCGTGTTCCTACGGCACGGTTTGCTCTGGCGAGCACATCGGCGAGGTCATCTCGCTGGGCTCGAATTCTCACAGGTGGGTTTCCCTTCTTCTGTTGTTATTGATCTTCATTGAAACTGTATTAGTTGTAGTAGGGGGTTGTGGAAGTGTGGATAATGATCTTCGGGTCAATCGATAGCTGGTGATTCGCCTGTGGATGACCCTGTCGACGATTCTTCGCGACCTTTGGATGGACGATGGATAACTCAGGAGCCTGTGGAAACACCACCACCTTTCCTCAGCTCCTGTGTAAGTTGGTTCACACGGTCGAAGACGGCGCGATCCGAGCGTAGGATTCGCTTCACCTTCTCAACCGAGTGAAGCACAGTGGTGTGATCCCGGTTGAAGTGCTCCCCGATTTTGGGCAAGGAAAGGTCGGTGAGCTCCCTGCACAGATACATCGATATCTGACGGCACAGGACCAACGGCTGACGTCGACTCGAACTCAAGACATCGTCGATGGAGAAGCCGTATGCCTGCCCGGTGGTACGGATAATCGTCTCGGGGCCCAACGGGACCGGCTCGTCCGTGGTCAACATGTCCTTGAGCACGCGCTCGGCGGTCTCGAGGTCGATGTCGCGACGATTGAGAGCCGACCAGGCGGTGACCCGGGTCAGGGCGCCTTCAAGCTCCCGAATGTTGTCGGACACCAGACCGGCAATGTGCTCGAGCACCTCGACCGGAACCGGGCGCGGTGCGAACTCTGCGTTGCGCCGAAGAATGGCGAGGCGGGTCTCCATATCCGGAGGCTGGATATCGGTGAGTAGACCCCACTCGAAACGGCTGCGCAGGCGGTCTTCGAGGGACGAAAGGTTGCGGGGATGCCGGTCGGAGCTGATGACCATCTGTTTGCCCGACTCGTAGAGAGAGTTGAAGGTGTGAAAGAACTCCTCGAGGATCTGCTCCTTGCCTTCGAAGAACTGGACATCGTCGAGCAGGAGGATGTCAACTCCCCGGTAGCGGGCCTTAAAATCGTCCGGCCGCTTGCGGCGGATCGTCTCGATGAAATCGTTGAGGAAGTTCTCCGAGGACACGTAGCGAACGACCAACTCGGGGTACATCTCGAGCGCTTGATGTCCCACAGCGTTGAGGAGGTGAGTCTTGCCCAGGCCGGCGCCGCCGTAGATGAAGAGGGGGTTGTAATGGGCTCCGGGCTGCTCGGCTACCGCCATCGCCGCGGCCCATGCGAAGCGATTCGATTGACCGACAACGAAACTCTCGAACCGGTACCGGTTGATGAGGTTGGTGGCGCGGGTGGTTGTCGACGGTTGTGACGGTTCGTCTTCGACAACGTCCTCGTCTTCATCGAGAGGCAGCGGCTGCTCAGCGGGAGTCACATCGCTCACCCGGTAGCTGGGTTTGTCGTCAGTGCCGAACACCGAGCGGTATGCACTCTCGACGAGGTCACCATGCTTTTCCTGGACCCAGCGGAGGTGAAGTTCCGAGGGAGCAACCAACACAATGCGGTCACCATCAGCGTCGGGCTCCAAGCGAGAGAGCCAGGTATCCCAGTTCCCTTCGGAAACCCCCTGTTTCAAAGTTTCACGGAAGTCGGCCCACAGATCATTTGCTCGTTCTGGTTGCGTCACTTGATCGCCACTCCTCCGGAACGCCAGATTTGTCCACAGAAGGATCCACATCTGTGGAAAGGTCTGTGCACATCCTCCGGCCAGATTGCTAACTTGTCGTCCCGGGCGGACGCTGTTGCTTTCGGCAACGACGGGGAAGTTGGTCACTCCCGGGTAAGTCGAGCGAGTATTAGATGCCGGAATGATCGAGTCAAGAACGCGAGAATCGCGGTTGTGGATGGATCCCAGGTGGTGTTTCCACAATGATCTCCCTGCTAGCACGGTCCTTTTCCAGAAGATGGTGGACCGCAAACAGCCGGAGAACCGACCAAAACCCCCCTGATCCAATTTTCGCGACCGAGCATCTTTCTTTCTTCGCGAGCTGGGGTGCTCGCTCCGCTCGCGGTATTGAGTATGAGGTATGAGGTATCGAGCCTTGAGCACTCGGACAGGTTTCAGGCTGCTCGAGGTAAGGCCTTCCATGTGTGAGGTGGTACCCCTGGTGGAGCGCTGTCAGGAAACCGTGAAGTCTTCATACTTCATACTTCATACCTGATACCCGGATTGCGGAGCAATCCGTTCACCCGTAACCTGTGTGGGTTCCCTCCTACCTCTTTGGATTTGCCATGAAAAGGACATACCAACCCAAGGTTCGCCGCAGAAAGCGTCGCCACGGATTCCGTAATCGTCAGCGGACGCGTGCGGGGCGAGCGACGATCAAGAATCGTCGCAAGAAGGGCCGAAAGCGACTCGCTGCCTAGCTACGAGTCTCTCAAGAACTCTCGAGACTTTCGAAGAGTCCTTACCGAGGGCAGACGTCACCGCGAGGGCGGTATCGTCATGGTCAGCTCGCCAGGGCCGGCCGAGATGCCCCGAGTTGGGCTCTTGGTTTCGCGGAGTTGCGGCTCTGCTGTCAGACGCAACCGCATCAAGAGACGATTGCGCGCCGCAGCGGAGGGCGCCGAACTGCAACCAGGAATTGACTACGTGATCATCGCGACCAGCCAGGTGGCCGAAGTGCCATTCGACCAACTCACATCGTGGCTGGACCGCGCTCTCATGGGGCCGACCGATGCCTGAGATCCTGCGCCCCAGAACCTGGATGGTCGGCATAATCCGCATTTACCAGAAACTGGTAAGTCCGGGTATGAGCCCGAATTGCCGGTATCAGCCGACGTGCTCCTCCTACGCGGTCGGATCGGTAGCGAGATTCGGTGTTCTGCGCGGTGGCTGGCTGGCATTACGACGGATTGGCCGCTGTCACCCGCTCCGGTCAGGTGGCTACGACCCCGTGCCTGAAACCTGGAGGGCTTCCTAGATGTTTGCCTGGTTCGACCGGATAGTCGCCCTGATGGGGGCTGCGCTGTCCTTCTTCTACGACTTCCTTCACGAGTTCTTCAGCATCGGGGTCGCCTATGGGCTGTCGATCATTCTGTTGACGATCGCCATCAACATCCTCGTCTTCCCGCTGACCCTGAAACAGACCCGGGCCACCAGGGCATTCAGTTCCCTCCAGCCAGAGATAAAGAAGATCCAGGCCGAATACAAGGACGACCCCCAGGAGATGCAGAAGCGTCTCATGGCGGCCCAGAAGGAAGCCGGGGCTACACCGGGAGGTTGCCTTCTCCCTCTGTTGGTGCAGATGCCCATCTGGATCTCGTTGTTCCGGTTGCTCAGAGACCCTCTGACGCCGGCGTTCGGTATGGTTGAGACGGCCCTGGGCCAGGCGCTGCAGGCCGGTGGCGAGCCGTTCTTGGGGATGATGCTGGGTCAGACCCCGGGTGGTGCCTTCAGCGAAGGTGTGGGTGGGGCCATCCCCTATCTCATCATGATCGTCCTGATGGTGGCCACCCAGTACGTCCAGCAATGGCACGCCACCTCCGGCCAGGACCGTGATCCGAATCAGCCGGGTGCGGGAGCCCAGCAGGCCGTGACCAAGATCATGCCTCTGTTCATCGGCTTCATCTCATGGAATTTTCCCGCAGGTCTGGTTCTCTACTGGTCCACCGCCAACATCTTTCGTCTCGGCCAGCAAGTTTTGATTTTCAGGATAGATGGGCGCCCACCCTCGCCGGGGTCAGCGTCGAAGGAGTCTGATGAGCCGAAGAACGGCCCGAAGAACGACGACCCCTCCGACGGCGAACCCGAAAAGAAGCCACAGCCGGGCGCCGCAAACAAGCGCCGCAGGCGCAGGAGGAGATGACGTGGAGTACGTCGAAGTTCGGGCAAAGTCAGTCGATCTGGCCGTTGAGGCAGCCATGCAGGAGCTGGAGGTCACTGATCTTGAAGAGGTAGAGGTCGAGGTGATCACCGAGCCGGTGAAGGGTTTTCTCGGGATGGGTGGCCAGGACGCGGTGGTCCGTGTAAAGCGTCAGCCAGCCGGCAAGAAGGGTGGCCGGGGGCGGGGCAGGAACGACCGTTCTCAGAAGACAAAGACCAAGAACGTCAAGAATCGACGGCACGACGGCCCCAAGGACGGTAAGAATGGGGGGAAGCGTCCGGAACAGAAGCCCGCGAAGACCAAATCCAGGGGTAAATCCGGCGGAAGCAAAGCTAGAACGGAGTCAAAAGTGTCCGATGATCGGCCGAGCTTGTCAATCGAGGAGCAGGCAGATGTGGCCCGGGAGTTTCTCGAAGGTCTTGTCGAGGCCTACGGCCTGGAAGGATGTGTCTCGACCAGTATCGAAGACGACGTGATCATCGCCGATGTCAAAGGCGATCAAACCGAAGCGATGGTCGGTGTCCGTGGTTCGGTGCGCTCCGCGATCCATGAACTGACCAGAACGGTGGTGCAACGGTATTCCCAGGACACGGCGCGTATCCGTCTCGATATCGCCGGGTATGCCGAGCGACGGCGAAAGGCCCTGGCTATCTATGCGGAGCAACTCATCGACCAGCTCATGGAGGAGGGCGGCGAGATCATGCTGGAGCCGATGAGCCCGTCTGATCGAAAGGTCATCCACGACGCCGCCGCCGAACACGGCGGTGTGACCTCCTATTCCGAGGGCGAGCCACCCAAGCGGTATGTGGTGCTCTCCAAGGCGGACGACACCTCCGAGGAAGAGTAGAGCTACATCAGCGTAATTCACGATAGCCCGGGTCCGGCCCGGGCTATTTTTTGTTCCACGTGAAACCATATTGGAAACGGGCCGCCTCATACGCGCAGCTGGATCTGGACAGGAGTCAATCTGATCTGCTCGAGCAATACGGAAAGTGGCTGGCAACCGAGGGCCATCGTTCCGGCGCCATCGGCCCGGCGGAGATAGGACGCATCGATCGACGGCATCTTGCCGACTCGTTGTTGTTTGCCATCGGCCTGCCCAGGGACTGCAGAGAAATCTGGGATCTTGGTAGTGGGGCCGGGCTGCCGGGGATTCCCCTTGCCATAGCCATTCCCGAGACCCAGTTCACCCTGGTAGATCGCTCCGGTCGACGGATAGACCTCCTACGGCGGGTGATACGGGTGCTTGGTCTGCAGAATTGCCAGCCATTGCGGGGGGATATCAATGATCTGGAGGGACCGGTGGAGGCCATTGTCAGCCGTGCCAGCATGCCTGCGGAGCAACTGGGAGGAATCGTCACGCGACATCTGTCCCCGGGAGGAGTGGCGGTCACAGGTGGCTCCTGGCGGGAACGTCCCGAGGTGAGAGGATGGGATACTGTAGAAATACCTGAAGATGTGCTTGACCAGACGGTCTGGCTTCTTATCATGCGCCGGGAATGAGCAAGCCCATCGTGGTGGCCCTCGCCAACCAGAAAGGCGGCGTAGGGAAATCGACCACCGCCATCAATCTTGCGGCAGCGCTGGCCTTTCAAGATCAGCGGGTGCTTCTTATCGACCTGGATCCGCAGGGCAATGCCTCCAGTGGCCTTGGCATCGATCGGGGAGCCATCGAGATCTCCATCTATGACGTCCTCTTAAAGGAGTCTCCGCTGGAGGACGCCATCGAACCTACCTCTGTGCGGAATCTGTTCGTAGTTCCCGCAACCATCGATCTCGCCGGGGCGGAGATCGAACTGGTATCGATGTTTTCACGTGAAACACGTCTGAGTGGAGCCATCGAAGAGATCGACGGTGAGGACTACGATATCGTTCTCATCGACTGCCCCCCGTCACTGGGCCTTCTGACGGTAAATGCACTGACGGCCGCCCAGGAGGTGGTGATTCCCATCCAGTGCGAGTACTACGCCCTGGAAGGTCTAAGTCAGCTTCTACGCAACGTGGAGCTGGTTGCCTCCAATCTCAACCCGGAGTTGAAGGTGACCGGGGTGGTGCTGACGATGTACGACGGTCGCACCAAGCTCTCCCGCGAGGTGGCCGAGCAGGTGCGTGACTACTTTGGTGACGTAGCCTTCAGCACAGTCATACCCAGATCGGTGCGGCTTTCCGAGGCACCCTCCTATGGCGAGCCCATCGAGGCTTTCGACCCCATGAGCAGGGGTGCCATCGCCTATCGACAACTGGGACGGGAGTTCCTCGAGCGCCACGACAAGGAGACGAAGTGACCGCGAAGCGCAGGGCCGGGCTGGGGCGAGGACTGGAGGCATTGATACCGACGGACAGCGAAGGGTCGGACCAGGCGACGTATCTTGAGGTACCGGTAGACGGAATCAAACCCAACCCGGACCAGCCGCGGAGCAGGTTCGATGACGAGGCACTGGCCGAACTGGCGGCGTCGATCGAGGAGGTCGGGGTCCTCCAGCCGGTGGTGCTGACGCGCGGTGACGATGGTGCCCTCTACCTGGTTGCCGGCGAGCGTCGTTGGCGTGCCGCCCGCAGAGCCGGGCTGACGACCATTCCGGCAGTGGTGAGAGGGGCCAGCGGTGAGACTACCCTTATCGAGGCCCTGGTTGAGAACCTGCAACGGCAGGACCTCACTCCTCTCGAGGAGGCACACGCCTACCGACAACTCCTGGAAGAAACTGGAATGAACCAGGATTGGGTGGCGGAGCGGGTCGGTAAGTCCCGTCCGGCGGTGTCTAACGCGCTCCGGCTTCTCCAACTCCCCGGCGCCGTGCAACGCATGATCGATGCAGGGTCATTGAGCGCAGGTCATGCCCGGGCACTCCTGGGCCTCGATGACGAGAAGTACGCGGTCTACCTGGCCGAGAAGGTTGTCAAGGACGGGTGGAGTGTCCGCCAACTCGAGGATGCCGTGCGCGATCGCCGCGAGATGGGAAAGCCAAAGGCGTCAAAGACTGTTCGCGAGGTCCGGCCCGTCGAGATCATCGAACTCGAGAAGCGTCTTTCCGACCGGCTCGGCTCCAAGGTGAAGATCAGCTACCGCAATCAGAAGGGGAAGGTAGAGATCAGGTTCGGCTCCCTCGAGGATCTGGAGCGAATCTACCGCAGTCTTTCCTGACGACGCCGTCGGTCTCAACCCGCCTCGGCGAAGAAGCGATTCAGACCCTCGGCCACGGCTTGTCCCGTCTTCTCGTCGAGGGAGCGAAGGGCAACGACCGCGGCCGGGGCCCTGGTCTCCTTGAGCATCGCACTGGCGCGCCCTTCGACTCTGGCCCCCACCGATAGCGCGATCGCATTTGCCAGTGCCTCACCGGCCCGGGATGAGCTGTGTTCGGAGGCAAAGAAGAAGACGCAATCCTCACCCTCGCGATTGAGACGAAAGACCACGATGAGGTCGGACCCCATCCGGTTGGCACGTCGCGCCCGAACTCTCTCTGGAAGCGTTATGTCGTTGCTGCGCGACATCATGGGCAAACCACCGGAGTCCTGTATGGCGAGGGCCGCTGCTGAGGCCGCCTCCCAGGCGAGCTTGGACTCCTCAGGGTCGCGGCAGTCGGCGTCGAGGAAGATGCGCGCCCCGGCCACGGTCTCGGGGAGGAGGCGAAGCCACTCCTGCTCCCGGATCGTCTGTCGGCTCTCCCGCATCTCTCCCCGGGTCACAAGATGGATCTCAGTGACCACCTCAGGACCTACTTTTCCATCTTCTGCCAGGTGGCGGTTGTGTTGAAAGTCGACCACTGCGGCCTCGGTATTGGGCCCGAAGATGCCGTCGACCTTCCCTGAGTCGAAGCCGAGCGAGTTGAGACGGGATTGCAACTCGGCGACGTCCTCGCCCCTGATCATCGGCCGTCGCATGAAGATGAGACGGTCGCCGAGCCGATAGCCGGCCTCGTAGAGAGACCGCCAGGTGTCAGGACCGACGATGCCGTCGACATCGAGACCCTTGGCCTTCTGGAACTCGGTGACGGCTGCGGCGGTGCCTTCACCGAACTCTGAGCGCTTGTCTGCGCCGGGCTCGAAGCCGAGTGCGGCTAGCCGATCCTGGATATCGCGGACAGCGGGTCCTTCGTCACCGACCCGATAGAGACGCATGAACCCTCGATCTTACGATCGAGGGCTGAAGTATCAGGTATGAAGTATGAGGTATCGCGTATCAAGGTGTCGTGGTGAGTTCGAGAACGGGAGCTGATCTCCCCTCGAATCGCGTTTTACAGAAACCGTGAAGTCCTGATACTCAATACAAGCTCGGCGTCAGCCGAGCGCCTACTTGCTACTTAACGAACTCGCTGAGTTCGTTCAAGAGCTTGTGCTTGGGGGCGGCGCCGACGATGCGCTTTTTCTCGACCCCGTCTTTGAAGAGGATGAGGGTGGGGATGCTCATCACGTCATGAGCGGCGGCCGTCTGCGGGTTGTGATCCACGTTCAGCTTCCCGATATCGAAGCTGTCCTGCTCTTCGGCGAGTTCCTCCAGGACCGGCGCGATCACGCGGCAGGGACCGCACCACTCAGCCCAGAAGTCGACGAGAACCGGCCTCTCATCGCTAATGGCGTCGTTGAAGCCACTGTCGTCGAGTGTCTTGATCTCGGCCATGTTCTGGTTCTCCTTCGCTTATCTCTTAGAACCCGCGAATGGGTCGTGTCATTCTTGCTCCGCGAGCCAACGCTCGGCATCGATCGCGGCCATGCTGCCAGTCCCGGCGGCGGTTACCGCCTGTCGATAGATGTGGTCGGCGACATCTCCGGCGGCGAACACACCCTCCACCGAGGTCCTGGTGCCGCCTTGCTTGCCCGCGATGATGTAGCCGGTCTCGTCCATGTCGAGCTGGTCGACGAAGAGGTCAGTGGTGGGTTTGTGCCCGATGGCGACGAACACGCCATCGGTTTCGAACTCTCGGGATTCACCGGTGACGGTGTCTTCGAGGGTGACACCGGTGACGGTGTCCTCTCCGTGGATCTCGGTGACGATGGTGTTCCAGAGCACCTCGATCTTCTCGTGGTCGAGGGCCCGTTGAGCCATGATCTTCGATGCCCTGAACTCATCGCGGCGATGGACGATGGTGACCTTCGAGGCGAACTTGGTGAGGAACAGGGCCTCTTCCATGGCGGTGTCGCCGCCGCCGACGACGACGAGCTCCTGGTCGCGGAAAAAGAACCCGTCACAGGTGGCACAGGCGGACACGCCCTTGCCGGTGAGGGTCTGCTCACCTGGTATGCCAAGCCATTTGGCCTCGGCACCCGTGGCAATGATCAGGGCGTCGGCGCTGTACTCATCTCCGCCGACTTCGACTTTGAATGGACGCTGGGAAAGATCGACCGCGGTCACGTCGACCTGACGCATCCGCGCTCCGAACCGCTCCGCCTGCTTGCGAAACTTGTCCATCAACTCGGGACCAAGGACCCCGTCGGGGAATCCCGGGTAATTCTCCACATCTGTGGTGATCATCAACTGGCCACCGGCAGCCACCCCTTCAAATACGAGCGGATCTAGATCCGCCCGGGCTGCATATAGGGCAGCGGTCAGACCGGCCGGGCCGGATCCGATGATGATCAATTTCTCATGTGTCATGTGTCGATTCGTCTCTCGATCTGCGGAACCACATGATGCCGCCGGCCACAGCCAGTACGACACCAAAAACTGCAAAGGCCCCTGCCGTGGTGAGCGGAATCTCCAGGATTCCGAAAATGGTCCACACCAGGAACACCACTGCTGTCAACGCGAGAGCGGCCGCGAGGATTCCCAGACCGGTGAGCTTGATCGCACGGGCGATGCGGTCGACGGTCATCTCCCGCACCCTGGTGGCGACCTGCTCGAGTAGATCGGCGAACCTGGCGGCGTATTCCTGCATGCCCGGGGAGGTTAGTTGTCGGGTGAGGAATGCCCTAAGTAGGGCGGTTATTTGTCTGTATAGACGACTTCGCAGACATCGAGATCTACGAATGAGATAGGAGCGGCTTCGAGTTGCGTCCCCCCGGGGTAGGCGACGGCGACACGCCTTTCATCCTCAGGCGCACCGGTTTCTTCCAGCGGTGCGCCAAGCGTGGCGAGGATCCGATGACCGTCGAGACCCGACTCCTCCACACATGCCTCGGTGGTCGCATCCGCTGAGTCGTATGGCCGCAGGCGCTCCCCGTATACACCCTGCCGTAGCAGGTCGGCCTCCCTCTGGTAGATATCGAGGGTGTCCGCAGAAAGGATGCCTGCGTCCGCAGCGCTGTCGTCATCGCCTGTGCTTTCCATTTGTTGGTCATCCTCCGGGGCCGCCCCATCGTCGCTCTCATCTCCTGCCGCGCCCGCGGTTGTGGTTGTCGCGGCGGCGTCGGCGAGACTGACCGCCTCCTCGCCGGCGTCGTCGCCACCCTGGCCGAGCACCGACACCAGGCCGACCACCACGAGGAGAGCGGCCGCCACCGGCGCCCACCGGTAGTACCAGGGGGTCTTCGAGACGGGTTGTGCGGGCCCTGACCGCAGTTGAGTCCAGATGTCACGATGCAGTTCAGCCCGCTCGGTCTCTCGCAACGACGCGGTTCCCGCGTTTTGCAAAGCCTCGTAGGCGAGCTTCTGCGCCTCGTATTCCTCCCGCAGCTCCGGGGAGGAGTCGATAAGAGCGCGCGCCTCCGACTCGTCCTCGAGTCGTCCCTCGACGAGGGCGGCTATCAGTTCGAGTTCGTGTTCACGCATTCTCTTCCTTGGATGCTCTGAACAGCGGTTTGGTTCCTGGTGTCATCATCTCAACTCTCCCGGAGCATGTCCGCGAGCAAGCGGCGGCCTCTGAACACCCGCGACTTCACGGTTCCCACCGGAACCCCCACGATGTCGGCGACCACGTTGAGCCCCAACCCTTCGATGTCGGCGAGGACGACCACGCTGCGGAAATCCTCGGGCAGCGCCCCCAGGGCCCGCTGGAGCTCGGGACGGAGGGCGGCGGAGTCCATCGCATCCGCTGCGGAGTGGTCGACTGGGTCCAGATGATCAGGAATCGGGTCGGCCGCCCGCCTTTTCTGCTTGCGGAGCAGGTCGTAGCAAGTGTTGACCGCGATCCTGTAAATCCAGGTGCCGAGAGCCGAATCCCCCTTGAACTGGTCCGCTTTGCGGAATGCGGTCAGGAACGTCTCCTGGACGGCGTCGAGGGCCTGTTCCCGGCTGCCCATGATGCGGAGACACACGGAGAACACACGATCCTCGTGATTACGCATGATCTGGTTGAAGGCTTCGTGGTCACCGTCGATTACCCGCTCCAGCAACCGGGCGTCCTGGGCTGCGGTGGTCACGGGGAGAAGCGTAACTCCGCGATCGCAGCGCGGTAGTTTCCATCGTCGGCCAACGGCAGATCCGTGAGCCAGATCAGCCAGAACCCATCCTCGCGGGCGGGCAAATCGAACGACATCGCGGATGGTGATGCGTCGGCGATGAGCACACGTTCCCAGGACTCGATGTCGTCGACCAACTGGTTGGACCAATAGACCTCGAACGAGGTCGACTCGGTCATTCCCTCGATCCGGAGGCGTGCTGGGATACCCGTCATCCTGACCGTCACCCCCACCCCGGGCTTGAGGAGAGGGAGAGGATCGAAGTAGGACTCGGTAATCCACTCGGTGGTGGGGTCATCGTCGAGGAGATTGACCACGAGCTCGTCGTTCTCGCCTCCCTCCCCGAAAGGGTCGAGCGTGTCCGGGGCGGAGGCGGCAACGTCTCCTCGTGCGAGCGTGGTCGTGACCAAAGAGGTCGACGTGGTCGAGGTGGAGGGCGCCGATGTCGGCGGTGGAACGACGGGGGCGCTCCCGCCGGAGAGGACGAAGCCCACTGCCACCAGGGCCATCGCCACCACAACAAGGCCGATCGCAGCCATGAGAAGACGGCGGGGGATGTTGCTGGTCTCCGGCTGTGGTGGTCGCGGCGTAGGCGCGGCGAGCAGCGCCTCTTCCAGGGCGGCAGCGGTCAGCTTTCCCGATTGACCCGACCGCAGTATCCCGTCGATCGATCTGGGTACCCCGTCGACCCGTTCCGACGGTGGTGGCCCGCCGGGCGGCGATCCCGTGAGTGCGGTTTCGAGGGTTGCGGCGAGTGCCTTGACATCGCCTTCCATGTCGGTGACCGGCTGCCGGCCGAACGCTCCCAGCTTGGCGGGGTGGGCACCTGAATAGGCGATAGCGGAGGGGTCGATGTCGCCGTGCGCTGACTTGCTTTCGTGGAGCGTGGCGAGGGCTCCGGCAAGCCCGGAGGCATTGGGTAGGAAGTCGGGCAGGTCGATGGGCTGGTCGGCGGCGACGCGGTCGGCGACGGTGGCGCCTCCTGTCCACTCGGAAACGGAGTAGGCGCCTCCATCCACGAGGCTCACCGTGAAGACGCGAACGAGATGTGAGTGAGAAGTCTTTGCCGCCGCGGCCACCGACTCGACGAACTGGCGTCTTCGCTCCATGGATGACTCTGGACCGAGGACTCTGACCAGTACCGGCCGGTCGAGTGAAGTGTCGGTGGCGAGCCACTCGTCGATGTCGCCGTCTCTTCCGAGACGAACCTCGAGTGAATAGCGATCTGGTATCGAAGCCGGCACCGGGTTAGTAGACCACTAAGAACGGTCGTGTCGAAGAACTTCGAGGGCAGTATGGGTCTCGATGAAGCCATGGCGGGCATAGAACCCCTTGGCCCGCTCGTTGTCAGGGCGGACGTTGAGCACGATGGACCTTGCTCCCGACCGTCTTCCCCAGGCAATGGCGGCATTGAGAAGGGCCGAGCCCACACCATGACCGGAATCTTCTGGACGGACCGCGATCCTATGGAGGTACACCGTGCCCCATTGTGATCCGACGATCGCATATCCGGACAGGTTGTCGTTGGAGCCGCTGACCAACACGGCATTCGATCGGCTCACATTCACGGCCTCTTCGAGACCCAGACGGCTCATCCCCCAGAATCCCTCGAAAGCGGACCGGTCGACGTCGAGAACGCGGTCCCAGTCCGGATCCGGATCACGTCTCACATCTTCTCTTATGTTGTCGGAAGTGCCAGTGTCGACGGCCCTCTCCATCACGTCGAGCCGGGCGTAGTCCTCGAATCCGGATCGTCTCCACACACCGGAGGATCCGGGGTAGAGGGCGGGAGAGAAGACCGCCTCCACGCCGAGGTCGCCGAGTCGTCTTACAGCCGCGATCAGAAACTCCGTCCCGCCTCTGTCAAGGCGGAGCATTGGGTCGGAAATCACCTCGTTCCAGGGCCTCGCTCGGGCCCGGAACCAACCGGCGCGCACGGTGAGGGATCCCGGCCAACTGCCCTCGACGCGGAGAAGACTCGGCACTTGTGCGAGAGTAAGACCATGGAGGTTGTAGTTGCGAGCCACCCTTCGGCGGTTCTCCACGACACGGGGCCACGGCACCCGGAGAGGAGCGATCGTGTTGGCGCAGTGTTGGACGGAATACGCGTGTCTGGTTTGCCCCTGATCGAGATCACATCTCCGCCCATCGAGCGCAGCGAGCTCGCCCTTGTTCACGACCCCTCCTACGTCGAGATGATCGAGAAGTTCTGCGAGCTGGGCGGTGGGGCCCTCGACATGGACACCTTCGCCGGCCACGCCTCTTGGGAGGCCGCTCTCACGGCAGCGGGGGGCGTCAGGGCAGTCGTCGACGAGCTGAGAGAACGAGAGGACACCACGGGCTTCGCGGTGACCCGCCCTCCGGGGCATCACGCCATGCCCGACCGCGCGATGGGGTTCTGTCTCTTCAACAATGTCGCGGTGACCGCCGCCTATTTGCGGTCGAGAGGCGAGCGCGTAGCAATCCTCGATTGGGATGTTCACCATGGAAACGGGACACAGGAGATGCTTCTGGGCGACCCGGGGAGCCTCTATGCCTCGATCCACCAGGATCACTTCTACCCGTTCGAGGGCCACCTGGAAGACATCGAGATGGAAGCCAAGGGCACCACCATCAATGTTCCCCTTCCTGCCGCTACCGGCGGCGACGTCTATCTCCGGGTGTGGTCGGAGCTGGTTCTTCCTGTGCTCGACCAGTTCGAGCCCGATTGGGTGCTCGTGAGCGCCGGCTTTGACGCACATGCCAGTGACGAGCTCGCCGGGTTGAACCTTCATGCTTCGGACTACGGCTGGATGGCACGGCGACTCGCCGACGTTCACCCGGTCAACCGGACACTCTTTGCCCTCGAAGGTGGTTATGACCTCACTGCCCTCCGGGACTCGGCTAGCGCCGTCCTGCGAGGGATGAGCGGCGAGGACTTCGAACCGGTGTCGTATCACTCGCCCGACGGGGCTGTCTATGCCCTCAGCCGGGCCGCGGAGGCAATCGGCCGACACTGGCGGGTGTAGACCCCTCGTACCCGCATTCGCTAGGTCGTCCGGATACCGAGTACCAAGTACCGAATACCGGGGCGGGAGCCGAGCCCCCCAATCGCTCAACCTGACAGAACAATCCGCCGATACAGGCTGTCGGAGCTAGGTGAGGTGATCGACCAAGTGGATAACAACATCGACATCCTGTTGAAGAAGGCCGTTGATCATGGCGCGTCCGATGTCCATCTCAAGGTGGGCTCGGCGCCGATCGTGCGAATCGAAGGTGAACTGCGAAGACTTGACGGATACGAGCCGCTGCGTCCCGCGGACACCGAGGCCTACGCCGAGGCGATGTTCACCGAGAAGGCAGCCAAGGACTTCAGCGATAGCGGCTCGACCGACTTCGCCTACGGGCGGCACGAGCTGGGTCGCTTCCGGGCGACAGCCTTCCGTCAGCGCGGGTCGGTGTCACTGGTCTTGCGCAGAGTGGTGCCCGGGTCCAAGTCGTTCTCCGAGCTGGGTCTCCCCAAGACTTTGGAGAAGGTTGCCGCGGGCGACCAGGGCCTCGTCCTGGTCACCGGGCCCTCCGGCTCCGGGAAGACGACGACGATGGCCTCGATAGTCGACTGGATCAACTCCAATCAAGGGCGGGCCGTGATCACGATCGAGGACCCGATCGAGGTCCTTCACCCCGACAAGAGGTCGGTGGTCGTCCAGCGAGAGGTGGGCGTCGACACCACTGACATGGCCGGGGCTGTCAGGTCCGCTATGCGTCACGACACGGATGTCATCTTGATTTCGGAGATCTCCGACCCGGATGTGGCGGGAGCGGCCGTCGATGCCGCAGAGACCGGCCATCTGGTGGTCTCCTCGATGCGGACCAGCGATCCTGCCGACACTATCCAGCGTTTGATTTCCATGTTCCCCGAGTCACAGCGTGGGGTGGTCCGAAACCAGCTCGCCGCTCAGGTCAGAGCCATAGTCAGCCAGATCCTCTTCGATGCCGGTGAGGCTGCTCGCCTGGTGCTGGCCTGCGAGATAATGACATCCAATGAGCGCACCCGGGAGTGGATCCTTGGTCGGGAAGATGCGTCCTTCCTCTTCGATGTCATGAAGGAGGGCGGGTTCCATGGGATGCAGACTTTCGACCAGGCTCTGCTCGATCTCGTGGTCGAGGGCGAGGTGGAACTCGGTGCGGTGCTTCCTCACGTGCGAAACGTCCATGAGGTGAAAGCCAAAGCGCAGGCGGCCGGCATCCAGATCTGATGACGCGAGGCATCCCGCCTCGTGCCGATAACCTCTCGGGCTGTGATTCCTGAGAGGCTCGAGTTCCTGACGCAGCCCGATCTACCTCCTGCGCAACTCGCCAGGTTGTTCGCGGACGCGGGGGAGGAGATCTATCTCGTCGGGGGATCCGTCCGCGACGCCTTTCTCGAGCGTCCGCTGGAGGACTTCGACTTCGCCACCGGCGCCCGACCCGACCGTGTCGTCGAATTGTTGAAGCCGTGGGCCGACGTGGTCTACGAGGTGGGGGCTGCGTTCGGGACGGTGGCCGCGCAGAAGGACGGGCGCACGGTCGAGGTCACCACGTATCGGAGGGAGGTCTACAGGGACGACTCCCGTAAGCCACACGTGACCTACTCCGACGACATCACTACGGATCTGGGACGGCGCGACTTCACGGTCAATGCGGTGGCGCTCTCACTCCCCGAGCTCGAGGCCGTGGATCCATACGGCGGGCTGGCGGACATGGCCCGTGAGATCCTGCGCACGCCGCTCGAGCCCGCCGTGTCGTTTGGCGACGACCCCCTTCGCATGCTGCGCCTCTTCCGCTTCCAGGCCACGCTCGGTTTTTCGCCTGACGAGGAAGCCGTGGCTGCTGTCAAGGAGATGGCGCCCCGGCTCAGGATCATCTCCGCCGAGCGGATACGCGACGAGCTGAGCAAGCTCCTGGTGGCGCCGGCACCCGGAGAAGCCCTGCGTCTCATTGTCGAGTCCGGGCTGGCCGATCACTTCCTGCCCGAGTTGCCCGGGCTGGCCATGGAGCAGGACCCGTTCCAGCATCACAAGGACGTCCTGGCCCACACCTTCGCGGTCGTGGACAAGGCGTCACCTGAGCTCACCCTGCGGCTTGCCGCCCTGCTCCACGACATCGGCAAACCGGAGACCAGGGAGTTCGGGCCGGATGGGGTGACTTTCCATCATCACGAGGTCGTCGGTGCCCGGATGGCCAGACATCGCCTCCGCGAGTTGAAGTACCCGAAGGAGGTCGTCCGCGACGTTTCGCAGTTGGTCTTCATGCATCTTCGGCCCCACACCTTGAAGCTCGGCTGGACCGACTCGGCGGTCCGCCGCTACGTGCGGGATGCCGGACATCTGCTCGACCGGCTGAACGAGTTGGTTCGCTGCGACGTGACCACGGCGAACAAGAGGCGAGAGCAGACCATCCAGAGGAGAATCGACGAACTGGAGGAACGCATCGCCGACCTCTCGGCTCGTGAGGAGCTGGCGAAGCTGAGACCGCCCATCGACGGGAACCAGGTGATGTCCTATGTGGGGATGGAGCCCGGACCGGCGGTCGGAGAGATAATGGATATCCTCTTGGAGAAGCGGATCGAGGATGGCCCTTATCCGGCCCGCGAGGCGTACGAGATCGCCAGGGATTGGGCAATCGAGCAGGGCATGGACGATCCGGGTCCGGCTCCGGTCTCCGAGGAGGAGTAGCGGGAACGCGACAATCGAGAAATGTTCCTCAAGAAGTTCGACCCCCGGAAAAAGAAGACGGTTGAGGTGCTCGGCTCCGAGATGGCCTACGTGGAGCACGGCTCAGGCGATCCGATCGTCCTCCTGCATGGCAACCCGACGTCTTCTTATCTCTGGCGCGACGTGATACCGGAGCTGTCGCGTTTGGGCCGCTGCATCGCCCCTGACCTGATTGGGATGGGAGACTCTGCCCGGATCGACTCGGGTCCGGGTGCCTATCGCTTCGACACCCACGCCAACTACATCGAGGCGTTGTTCGAGGTCCTCGGCATCGATGATTCGGTGACCCTCGTCGGACACGACTGGGGCGGCCCGCTTCTCTTCGAATGGGGGAGAAACAACCCGGAGGCCGTTAAGGGGGTGGTCTACATGGAGACGATTGTCACCCCTGTGACCTGGGACGACTGGCCAGAGTCGTCACGTCGTGTCTTCCAGGGGATGCGGTCGGAGGCGGGTGAGGAGATGGTGCTCGAAAAGAATGTGTTCGTCGAGAGGATCCTCCCCGCCTCTGTCCTCGAGCCGTTGCCGGACGAGGTGATGGAGGTCTACCGCAAGCCCTATCTCCAGCCGGGAGAGTCGAGACGACCCACCCTTACGTGGCCCCGGGAGATCCCCATCGACGGGGAGCCTGAGGACATGGTGCGAGTCATCGACGCGAACGAGGCGTGGTTGTCGGGTGAGGAAGTACCCAAGCTCTTCGTCAATGCCGAGCCGGGCTCGATCATGGGAGGTCGGGTGCGGGAGAGAGTCCGCTCCTGGCCCAACCAGACCGAGGTCACGGTCCCCGGGGTTCACTTCATCCAGGAGGACTCCGGGCCAGAGATTGGGCAGGCGATCGCGGAATGGCTCCGCGATTTGTGACGTCAACGCAGCTCCCGGCGAACTCCTAATCTTCGGCCAGTGATCGTTGTAGCCATACCGGCCGTCGGCCTGGCGGCCGTCTCATTGGCGGCGTTTCTGGGGAGGTGGGTTTGGTGGCTCGATGTGCTCGCCAACTTCCGGGCACAATACGTCGTGGTTCTGGCCCTGCTCGGATTGATCATCATGATGTCCAGGTGGCGCAAGACCGGCTATGTGGTTCTCGGTGTTGCGGCGATCAACCTGATCGTGGTATTGCCGCTCTACGTCGGGTCACCGGCGGAGCCTTCTCTCGATGGCCCTTCGATGCGGGTGATGTCGTTCAACCTGCTTTCGACCAACGAGAGCTACTCCGAGGTCATCGAGTACATCTCCACAATCGAGCCGGACCTGGTCCTGCTCCACGAGGCGAGTCGTCCGTGGGAGGTGGCCATGGAGTCGGCGGGACTCGACTACGAGATAGTCCGACCGCGCTCTGAGGACTTGATCTTCGGCACTCTGGTACTCGTTCGTAGCCAGGACGTCGATGCGGTCTCCTTCGGCTTCTCGGCCACAAGTCCGAGGGCCGTGGAGCTGACCTTCACCCCCGACGGCTGGCCCACACCGGTTGCTGCTCTCGGCACTCATGCGTTGGCTCCCACCGACGAGGAGAGGGCGGGTCTCCGGGACGCCCAGGTAGCCTTCGTCGGGCAGTGGACGTCGGGCCAGACCGGGGCATACTTCGTAGCTGGTGATTTCAACTCGACTCCGTGGTCGTGGTCGATTCGCCGACTTCTCAGCTCGACCGACCTTGTCAACAGCCAGATCGGATTCGGTCTCCAACCGTCCTTCTCGGCCGACACGAATCTGCTGCTCCGGGTCCCTATCGACCATCTGTTCCACTCCCCGGCCCTCGAGGTGGCCGACCGCCAACTGGGGCCGCGCCTGGGGTCCGATCACTTTCCGCTCATCGTCGACCTGCAACTGGCGGGCTGACCCTGTTGTCGGCTGCTTACGAGGACGGTGAGAGGCGCAGTTACGATCCGGGACATGACAAATCGATTTGTCGAGGCGCGCCGCCGTCTCGCAGAGGTGGTCGGAGAAGACGGGCTGGCCGTCATCCCCGCAGCGCATGACGCCGTCCGCAACAACGACGTGCATCATCCGTTCCGCCAGGACTCCGGGTTCTGGTATCTGACCGGGTTCCCCGAGCCCGAGGCCGTGGCAGTCGTCGCCCCTGGCCATGACGACGGTGACTACACGCTCTTCGTCCGCCCCAAGGACCCGAGCATGGAGGTCTGGACCGGGATCAGGGCGGGCACTGAGGGGGCCGAACTCGACTACGGCGCCGACGTGGCGTACGAGCTGAGCGAATTCGACGACGTGCTGGAGCGGATGATGCATGGCCGGGAGGTCCTCTGGTATGCGACCGGCAACGAGCACTACGACGACCGCATCGCCAGAATCGTCCGGACGGCGAGGTCGCATCGGGAGCGGATGGGTGGGATCGTCCCGTCGACCGTGCGGGACATATCGGTACCGATTGGGGAGATGATGCTCTTCAAGAGCCCCGATGAGGCTGCCAGCCTGCGGGAGGCCTGTGAGCTGAGTGCCGAGGGTCACATGGAGGCGATGCGCTTCGCCCAGCCGGGCATGTGGGAGTACCAGGTGCAGGCGGCCCTCGAGTACTTCTGGCGTGTCAAGGGCTCCCCCCGCAACGGCTATGACTCGATCGTGGCCGCGGGGGCCAACGCCTGTGTCCTCCACTACATCGACAACGACGATCAGATCGACGAAGGGGAATTAATTCTCATTGACGCCGGCGCCGAGATCGACGGATATTCAGCTGACATCACCCGGACCTTCCCCGTCAGCGGTGGGTTCAGCGGACCCCAGCGCGCCATCTACGACGTGGTGCTCAGCGCCCAGAAGAAGGGTGTGGGGCTATCGGTCCCCGGCTCGAATCTGAAGACGATCCACGACGAGGTCACCCGGGTCCTCACCGAGGGGATGGTCGATCTCGGTTTGCTTCCAAGGTCACTCGAGGAATCGCTGGCAATGCACCATTACCAGCAGTTCTTCATGCACGGCACCAGCCACTGGCTCGGTCTCGACGTCCACGACCGCGGCTCCTATCGCATCAACGGGGAGCCCCGGCCGTTGGAACCGGGGATGTGTTTCACCGTCGAGCCCGGCCTCTACGTCGCCCCGGACAAGTCCCGGATCGAGCTCACTCTGCTCGAGTACGACCCCGAGGAGTGGAACGAGCGCCGTATCCGTCTCGGTCGAAAGGCTGCCGCGGCCAAGGAGTCGGAGGAGAAGGAGAATGCCGAGAAGATCACCCATGACGTGCCCTCCGAGTTCCTCGGGATCGGGGTTCGCATTGAGGACGACATCCTCATCACCGAAGAGGGCCACGAGAACATGACAGACACCGTCCCCAAGGAAATCGAGGATGTCGTGTCCCTGTGCGCTGAGGAGTCGGTGCTACCTGCCCGTTGATCGGGTGGTTGTCAGTGGTGCTCGTCGGCCTCGGCGGCTGCCTTGTCGGGATGCACGGTGCCCCGATCGTGTTCGGGCGGTGCGTAAAGCACGTAGAGCTTGAGAGGCTCGTCCGACGTTGGTGATGTTGTGCCATGACCCCGCCGGCACCAGGATCACCCAGTCGTCCTCCACGGTGCGCTCGAAGTCGAGCTGATCCTCGGCGGGACCCATCTCCACCTTGGCGCGGCACAATCGCTTCACCTTTGGCTAGGGGCAAAGGCCTTCATGCTCGGGGTCGGCTACGGGACGAGCTTGAAAGCTTGCCTGGCTCAAGCGAACCGACGACGTCCTCCAGCCCGAGGGCGCTGGCCCCACCCAATGGTGCCTACCGCGATGCGGCGGTCCTCCCGGAGGTAGTCGGCCACCGGGGGGTCATCTCTCTCCTCCAAATTGGTTTGCGGCCGGACCTGGCCCGACCGGACCGGGGAAGTGTACCGGTCAGCAGACCCGGCTCAATCCGTCTCAGACAGGAGGTGTGGCTGCCGGGATGGCGTAGAGGGCGACCGCCAGAAAATGGGAGAAACTGGCGAGGACCACGAAGACGTGAAACAGCTCGTGGTGGGAGAATGTTCGGGGGAACAGCCTGGGCCGTTTCGTCATGAAGATCACCGTCCCCACGATGTAGAGGATGCCACCGACGACGATGAGGGATATCGCTCCCAGTCCGAGAGAGTTCCAAATCTGGGGGATCCAGAAGATGACCGTCCATCCCATGCCGAGTTGGAGTGTGACTGAGAGGCCTGTGGAGACGCTTGGCAGGACCAGCTTCAGCACGATACCCATCACCGCGATCGACCAGACCAAACCGAGGCACCACCAGACGTCGGTACCCCGCAGCCCGGCCAAGGCTATGGGGGTGAAGGTCCCGGCCACCACCAGATAGATCGTCGAGTGGTCGAACCGCTGGAGGCGACGCTTCCATTCAGGTCGCCAGGGGACTGAGTGATACAGCGAGGATGTCGTGTACATGACCAGCAGCGCCAGGCCGAAGACCAGCGAGCCAATCAGAATCCCGGTGTTGCTCCCGGCCCGGTCGACGAGGTAGATGGTCCCCGCCAGAGCGGCGACTGCGGCCGTTCCATGGAGAAACCCGCGTACCGGGTTCTGCATCCGCCCCAGGGTCACTCGTTCCACTGGTGGTGAGCATATGGCCCCTGTGGCCCCTACTGAGACATTTGGCCCACCGGGATGTGACCGGCTCCGGGTACCATTAATTGTCGGATATGGCCCTTGGTCTCCTCTATCGCATATACGAGCGCAAGCTCCTCAACGGTCTCGACCCGAATCGGCTTCCGAACCACATCGGCGTCGTCCTCGACGGACACCGCCGTCATGCCCGGGCGGAGGGCATGCCCAGCTACACCCACTCCTACAAGGCGGGCATGGAGAGGTTCGAGGACTTCCTGGGTTGGGCGGACGATCTCAAGATCCCGGCGGTCACGGCCTGGGTCCTTTCCCCAGAGAACCTGTCCCGTCCTGCGGAGGAGCTGGATCCCTACTTTGACGTGCTCATTGACCTCTTTGGGCGGCTTCCCGCTCACTGCGCCGAGTACGACATGGCGCTCAGGTTCATCGGCAGTCTCGACCTGCTGCCGGCGCGGTTGGTCGAGGCCGCCAAGAACGCCGAGGAACAGCATCCCAACGGGTCGCGCCGTCTCAATGTCGCCATGGGATACGGAGGACGTCAGGAGATCGTCGACGCCACCAAGGACCTCGTGGCGAGTCTCGCGTCGGAGGGTGTCCCCGCCGACCAGATCGCCGAGCGCATCGATGCGGAAGCGCTGGCTCAGCACATGTACTCGGCGGATCTTCCCGACGCTGACCTGATCATCCGGACCTCAGGGGAATCCAGACTGTCGGGCTTCCTCCTCTGGCAGTCGGCCTACTCGGAGTTCGTCTTCGTCGACGTCAACTGGCCCGCATTCCGCCGTGTCGACTTCCTGCGTGCCTTGCGCGATTACGAAGGCCGCAGCCGCCGGTTTGGGCAATGAGGTATCTGGTATTTGGTATCTGGACTGCCCGGTTCGTGGCGAGGAGCTCCGCAGGGAAGTACCCAGGTCAGACCTTGCCCTTACCACGGTTTTCCCCTGACGGATTGCAGGCGTCGAACCCGGCAGTCCTGATACCAAATACTTGAGGGAGCGAAGCGACCGATACCTGATACCGCGAGCGAAGCGAGCCTACGTCGTCACCATTCCCGGGTGCAGATGGGTCACGTCGCCCAATTGACGTAGCGAGAACGCCCAGCCCGTGCTCACTCTGAAGGTCGTGAGCCGGGAAACCCCGGTGTGCGGCTGGCGGAAGCGGTCCCACTCCCATGGGACCGGATCCAGTCCGAGGAGATGGCCGAGGATCACCGCGTTCGTGCCGGCGTGGGCGACGATCACAACCCGACGGTCGGGGTTCTCGACGTTCCAGAGTCGGGGGCCGTGCGATTCGTGGGGGTGAACTCCATGGGCGTCGAATGTTTCCACCAGACCGGTGACCACTCTCTGGTGGAAATCCCGGAATGATTCGCCCGTAGGCAACCCGTCCCATAGCTCGTCGATTGTGCGGAAGGTGGCGTGTTCGAGCGCCCGCTCGACCTCGTCGGCGGGGGAGCCCTCCCACTCGGGTGGGTTCTGTATCTCTTTTAGCCAGTCGTACATTTCGCGTTCGAGCCGCAGCCCTTCTGAGACCGGCGCCGACGTCTCCACGGCCCGGTTCATCGGGGAGCTCCACAGTTCGTCGACTTCCTCGACGGTCGCGAACCTGTGACCCACCCGTCTCGCTTGCTCCCGACCCAACTCGGTCAGCACGGGATCGTTTCGGGCGATCCGGTCGGGTGCCAAATCGGGTTGGCCGTGTCTGACCAAAAATAGATCCATTCGGGTCAACCGTTGCAGATTCGGCGATCTTCGCCAATACGATGGGGCCGTGGCCCGGCAACCCTTGATCGACCATCTCGCATCCAACGCGCTCCGCACCGACGGACCGTTCACGCTCAGGAGCGGAGCGGTGTCCGACTGGTACGTTGATGCCCGTCAGACCACCTTCGACGGAGCCGGAGCGCGCGTCGTCGGCGAGGCCGTGCTCTCGGTCCTCAAACCGGACGTGGCCGCCGTCGGGGGCATGACCATGGGCGCCGACCCGATCGCTATTGCCACCGCCATGTGCGCCGCCGACACCGGCCGCAGGCTCAAGGCCTTCTCCATTCGCAAGGAGGCCAAAGACCACGGAACCGGTGGCCGTATTGTCGGGCCCATCGACGGATCCATGCCCCTTGCTGTGCTGGAGGACACGACCACGACCGGAGGTGCCGCCGTGGAGGCCGCCAGATATCTACTCGGCGAGGGATTCCACATCGTGCAGGCCATCGCCCTGGTCGACCGGTCGGACGGGAGAGCCCGGGAAAACTTCGAGTCCCTGGGCATCGAGCACATCGCCCTGGTCACTCCGGCAGACCTCGGAGTAGGGCCATGAACGTTGTCGTACGCAGGTCGGCGCTCAAGATGTGGCTTATGGCCATGGGAGGCATTCCCCTCCTGGTGATCTCCCTCGATGTCCTCACGGAGCGACGGATCACCCGTTGGCTCACCGACCTGATATTTCGTCCCGAGGATGTCCAGATCTACGAGCCTCGTGACGTCATTTTCGCCTGGGTGATGTTTCTGTTCGGAACAGTGCTCGTCGTGTGGGGTCTCAAGGAGCTGTTCCTCCCGACGAAGGTGATCGAATGTCGCGACGAAGGTCTGGCCATCAAGCTAAACGGTCCTTTCCGGGGACCGTCTCTGATCCCTTGGAACAACATCCGCGACGTGGGCGCCACCGAAGTTGACGATGACGGAGACCTCATCCCGCTGCTCGTCGTGTCGGTGTTCGATCGCGCTGACCTGCCCCGAAACCCGTGGGGAGCGCGGTGGGTGACCGAGCGCGAGCTGGGGATCATGGCCCAGGACTGGGAGGAGGATCCCCAACGGGCCGCGGAGAGGATTGCCGACTACGCGGTCGACGCCGTGGAGCGGGAGAGCCGAGCCACCACCGCCAGGCTCTGGCAGGAAGACTGATGCTCGTAGGTGCCCATACTCCCTCCCAGCATCCGCTCGCTGAGGCAGAGGATCGCTCCGCCGACCTGGTCCAGATCTTCCTCTCCAACCCTCAGAGTTGGAAAAAGCCCAGTCCTCGCGAAGACGTTGGGGAGTTGAGGAAATCGCCCGTCCCCATTTACGTCCATGCCCCCTATCTGATCAACCTGTGCGCCGACAACAATCGGGTGCGGATCCCCAGCCGGAAGATCCTCCAGGACACCTGTGACGCTGCCAGTGAGATCGAGGCCCAAGCGGTGGTGGTCCACGGCGGTCACGTCACGGGAGACGGGCCGCAGGAGGAGGGGATCGACCGGTGGAGGAAAGCCCTCGACTCACTGGACAGCAACATGCAGGTTCTCATCGAGAACACGGCCGGTGGGGACAAAGCGGTGGCCAGACGGGTTGACTGGATCAAGAGGCTTTGGGAGGAAATCGGCTCCTATGACGTCGGCTTCGTACTCGACACCTGTCATGCCTGGGCCGGCGGAGAGCCCTTCGACGGTCTGGTCGAGAGGGTGCTCGGCGCTACCGGACGGATCGACCTTCTCCATGCCAACGACTCCAAGGACCCCTTCGACTCTCGCCGCGACCGTCACCAAAACCTCGGTCATGGCGAGATCCCCGAGGAGCTTCTGGCGACGGTGATTCGCGCTGCCGACGCTCCCGTGGTGGTTGAGACTCCGGGCAGTTCGGAGGAGCAGGCCGCCGACATCGAGTGGGTCAGGGCGCTCGACACCTGATCATGGCAGTCAGCAGAGCCGAGCGGCGCGCCGAGCGCCGGACCAAGGTCGCAGTTCTTTTCGCCGACCGGACCGACCGCGCTCTCGACCTCCTCGAGATCCTGGAGATGGCCTGGCACGACGCATACGGGGACATCACCCCTCCCGAAGAAGTGGTCGACGACATACTCCTCTTGAGTGAAGGAAGTCTCCGGCACCTGATCCGATGGACGAGACTGGCTCTCGCCGACTGGCGTGACGTGCGGGTGGCCGCCGATGGAGCCCGCTCCGACGAGTGACGTCGTCTCGTCCGTCGTAAGTCGACCAACGGGTAGCCTTGGGTCAAATGCCCAAAGTAACCGCACCAGGGATCCTGGCCCGAAAGGGTGGCCCCAAGATCGCCATGGTGACCGCATATGACTACCCGGGAGCGGTGATAGCCGACCGGGCCGGGATCGACATCATCCTCATCGGAGACTCGGTGGCGAATGTCGTTCACGGGATGGAAACCACCCTCGAGATCGGTCTAGACGAGATCGTCACGCACACGAGGGCGGTGAAACGGGCCAAACCCGACGCCCTCGTCGTCGCCGACATGCCGTGGCTCACCTTCCACCTCGGCGAGGAGGACGCGGTGCGCAACGCGGGTCGATTGGTGCGCGAGGGCGGTGCCGAGGCGGTCAAGCTCGAAGGTGGCCGCAAACGTCTTCCCGTGATCGAGGCGATCCTCGACGCGGAGATACCCGTCATGGGCCACGTCGGGCTGACCCCGCAGTCGGTCCATGCCATGGGCGGGTTCAAGGTACAGGGCAAGGTCGTCGACGCGGCCCGGGAGATGATCGCTGACGCCAAGGCGCTATCGGACGCTGGGTGTTTTTCGATTGTGCTCGAGGGTGTTCCCGACGTTCTCGGGGAAATAATCACCAAGGAGGTCGACGCTCCAACTATCGGCATCGGGGCGGGACCAAGCACCGATGGCCAGGTGCTCGTCTTCCACGACGTCCTCGGTCTCGGGTCCGGCAGCTATCCGAAGTTCGTCAGGCCCTATGCGAGTCTCGCCGACGATGCAGTGGCCGCCCTGGAGAGCTTCAAGGCCGATGTCCAGTCCGGCTCGTTCCCGGGCGAGGAGGAGAGCTATCACGCACCGGACGAGGTGGTCAGCGAGCTGCTCAAGGGCATCTGAGACTCCTCGCTGCGCTCCTCGTCATCCTGGCGGCCTGCGCACAGACCGCCCCGTCTCTGGACGGCTTCGAGACGACTCACATCGAGGTCGGAGGTGAGAGCCTCACGGTGGCGTTGGCAGAGACTCAACAACAGCGCAGCCAGGGCTTGCGGCGCGTCGAGGAGCTTCCCGAAGGGCTCGACGGCATGCTCTTCGTTTTCGACCAGCCGCGCCCGGCGACGTTCGGGATGAGGGACACCCTCATCCCGCTCGACCTCTGGTGGTTCGATGCGAGCGGGGGATTGCTTGGCTCGACCGAAATGGAGCCATGCCCATCCGAACCCTGCCCGGGCTACGGCTCCCCCGGTGAGGTGGCATGGGCGCTGGAGACGCCGGCCGGGCAGGTGGAGCTCGCACCCGGTGACAGTCTGAGAGTCGGCAGCGGTTCCTGACTGGAACGATGGTCCTTCGTTGCTGGGTGGACGGTCGTAGTTCTTCTCGACTGTGGAAAGGACGGTGTCCGGTTTATCATCTGGATGCGACCGGCGACACGCGCCGCCGGAACCCCTGCTCCACCGGGTTGGTGGGGCCTTCCGCAACTGGATGTCCACAGGAGGTGTGATGCGCGAATACGAACTCATGACTATCCATCGGCCCGAATTGGCCGAGGATGACGTCGCGGCCAAACTCAGCGAGGTCGAGACCTACCTGTCCAACAGCGAGGCAGAGCTCGGCGCCAGGGACATGTGGGGGAAGCGTCGCTTCGCATATGAGATCGACCATCTCAACGAGGGCTACTACTCCGTAATCTCTTTCAAGGCGACGCCAGAAGCCGTTGCCGGGGTCGATCGGCTGATGTCGCTCACAGACGAGGTACTCCGTCACAAGATCGTCCGGCTGGGCGATTGAAGGGCGGCTCGCAGGCACCCGGATGGCGCCTGTGGGAGTGACCACATTGATTCTGTACCTGTCACCCGGCATAGTCGGTGGTGGGACTGAGTAGAGGAGAACTCGATGTCAAGCAATATCACTTTGGTCGGCAATCTGGTCGACGATCCGGAGCTTCGCTTCACCCCTTCCGGTGTGGCTCTGGCCAAGATTCGAATTGCCGTGAACCGGCGCTGGCGTGGCCAGGACGGTGAGTGGCAGGAGAGCACCAGCTTCTTCACCGGGACCATCTGGCGTGAGCAGGCCGAGCAGGCCGCCGAATCGCTCCAGAAGGGAGCGCGGGTGATCGTCACCGGGCGTCTGGAGCAGCGCAGCTGGGAGAACGAGCAGGGCGAGAAGCGCTCGGTAGTGGAGATTCAGGTCGACGAGATCGGCCCGTCGCTGCGCTGGGCGACCGCAACCGTGAATAAGACCAGCCGCCAGGACAACTGGTCCGAAAACCAGCCGGCCGCAGGTGCCAGCGCACCAACCGCCCGGGATGACTACGGGCCCGACGAGGCCCCGTTTTAGAGGACACGAGGAGAGATCTGTATGGGTCGCAAGAACAAACGAAATCCCAAGACGGCGACACGGAGCCGTCGCCAGGACTTCCGCCGCGGCAAGCCGAAACCATGCCCGCTGTGCCCCGATGGTGTCGTGGACTGGAAGGACAGTGGCGCGCTGCGCAAGTACGTGTCTGACCGGGGCAAGATCCGGGGAAGCCGCGTCACCAACCTCTGTCCGCAGCACCAGCGCGAGGTAGCGGTTGCTGTGAAAAACGCACGTGAGATGGCGCTGCTGCCGTACGTGGGTGGCAAGTAATGAAGCTCATCCTCACCGCCGACGTCGATCCGCTCGGCAAGCGTGGTGATGTAGTCGATGTGGCCGACGGCTACGCCCGCAACTACCTCCTGCCCAAACAGAAGGCCATCAAAGCCAACGAAGGAGCGCTGCGGCAGGCCGAGGCGGTTCGCGAGGCTCGCCTCGAGGCCGAGCGCAGGGCCAAGGAGGAAGCCGAGAACATCGCCACTCAGCTCGTCGGCAGCCGCATAGTCCTGGCCGCCCAGGCCGGAGACGAGGGCCAGCTCTACGGATCCGTCGGCACCGCAGACATCGTCGAGGGAATCAAGCGGTTCACCGGAGTCGAACTCAAGAAGGAGCAGGTCGAGCTGGCGGCTCCCATCAAGGCCATCGGTCTGCACGAGATCCACGTGAAGGCGCACGAAGAGGTCGAGTTCCCACTGACCGTCGACATCATCCCCGCATAGGCGGGCGGTAGCACGCCGGTTTCCTCCCCGTTTCCTCCCCCAGGAGCGAAGCGATGTGGGGGGAGGTGTCGCCGAAGGCGACGGAGGGGGCTTGCTTCCGCCTTCCTGAGACCTGGAAATGGTCATGCTTTTCGCGGCCTACCATCGCTTTTCGCGCTCTCGGCCATCGCGAAAAAGAAACAGCAGGGTGCGAAAAACAACCAGCGATTGACCTTGGCCCTGGCCTGCCCCCTGCCTAAGTTGTCACCACTTCCCCGCTGCTGACGGTCCGGCGCTTGTCCGCCTCCGGCGGGGTCTTTGTATGTCAGGGACCAAGAATCTGTCGGTGGCGGATGCTCCAATGGAGGACGAGGACATAGATGACCACAACTGGTGAACACACTCAGATGCGGCCCGGCTACCGGAACCCGCCCCATTCCCGGGAGGCGGAGGAGTCGGTGATTGGCGCCTTGCTTCTGTCAGAGGAGGCCGCCAGCGAGGTCATGGACCGCATCCACCCCGAGGACTTCTACGTCCCCGCCCACCAGGCCATCTTCGAAGCGATGCGGGAGCTGTTCGACACCACTCAGGCCATCGACGCGGTCACCGTGTCCGAGGCGCTCCGCCGCCGCGGCGAGCTGGAGAAGATCGGTGGAGTTCAGTACCTGACCCGTCTGGTCGACATCGTCCCTTCCACCTCCAACGTTGCCTACTACGCCGGCATCGTCGAGGAGCATGCCAAGCGCCGCGAGCTCATCCGGGCCGGCGCCTCTGTCACCGACTACGCCTTCGACATTGACGATGAGATCTCCGAGGTCCTCGACCGCGCCGAGCAGGCCGTGTTGGGAGTCGCCGAGCGGCGGTCGTCTCAGACCCTCCTCGAGGTTGGCCCCATGTTCCAGGACGTGCTGGAGCACATTGAGATGCTGGAGCAGCAGGGCAGCGAGATCACCGGGCTGGCCACGGGGTTCGTCGACCTCGACAAGAAGCTGGCCGGTCTTCAACCAGCCAACCTGGTGGTGATTGCTGGCCGACCTGCCATGGGGAAGTCGAGCCTCACAATGAACATCGCCACCAATGCCGCCGCCGCCGGCGAGCCGGTGGCGATCTTCTCCCTGGAGATGTCCAAGGAGGAAATCGTCCAGCGGATCCTCTCCTCGGTGGGGAAGGTCGACTCGATGAAGCTGCGGTCGGGACAGCTCGGCCCCCTCTGGCAGCGGGTGGTCGACGCCGCCGGTCGGATGTACAAGGCGCCGATCTACATCGACGACTCTCCGGTGGTGACGGTGACCGACATCAGGGCGAAATGTCGCCGTCTGAAGAGGAAGCGGGGGCTGTCCCTGGTCGTGGTCGATTACCTCCAGCTGATGGAGGCACATGGGCATGAGAACCGTCAGCAGGAGATTGCCCAGATTTCACGGAGCATGAAGAACCTGGCTCGTGAGCTGGAAGTCCCGATCATCGCCGTCTCCCAGCTCAACCGCTCCCTGGAGTCGAGAGAGGACAAACGTCCCCGGCTGTCGGACCTGAGAGAGTCCGGGTCGATCGAGCAGGACTCCGACGTCGTCATGTTCGTCTACCGTCATGAGTACTACCACCCCGAGGATCAGGACAAGAAGGGCATCGCCGAGGTGATCGTGGCCAAGCACCGCGCCGGTTCCACAGGTCCGGTGGAAATGACGTTCCAGCCGGAGTTCACCCGTTTCGCCAACCTGGGTCGCGACGTCACCTGAGCTACAGAATGGCGAGCGGCAGCCGAGTGGCTGCCGCGGAGGGGTTCGTCGCTTGCCCGGTGGAGCCTGTGGAGGCTCCGAGTGGGGACTCAGGGCAGGACCAACGAAACCCAGTCTGCCCGTATCAGTAGCGACGAGACGCTTCAGGTGTGACTAATCGCGATAAGGCGCGTTCGCGCTAGCTAGCCGTCAAAATCCCGATGGGAACGGCTGGCCGTCGGCCCCGACTGTCCCTGGTACTTGGATCCAAGCTCCGGTGATCCATAAGGGAAGTCCGCCTCCGTGGTCATCTGGTAGAAGCTGATCTGGCCGATTTTCATTCCGGGATAGATGGCAATCGGTAGGGTCGCCACGTTCGACAGCTCAAGAGTGATGTGCCCCTCGAAGCCCGGGTCCACGAATCCCGCGGTGCTGTGGATCAGTAACCCGAGGCGACCGAGTGACGACTTTCCCTCCAGCCGGGCGACGATGTCGTTGCCTAGCTTCACCCGTTCGAGCGTCGATCCGAGGACGAACTCCCCCGGGTGAAGCATGAAGGCGTCGGTGCCCACTTCTACGAGTTGGGTCAGGTCGTCCTGTGGTGCCCGTGGATCGATTTCGGAGTACTTGTGGTTGACAAACACCCGGAAGCCGTCGCCGACGCGCAGGTCGACCGATGACGGTTGGACGTGTGACGGTTCGTAGGGGTCGATCTGTATCGCCCCGGAGTCGATGGCTTCGCGTATCGATCGGTCAGAGAAGATCATGCGCCGGCGATGGTACAAGCCCCGGACGGGACACTTCCCGAAGGCTGATCCTCACGCCCTCTCGAATGCCACGCGGCGGTCGGCGACGGACGCCTCCACGAGCTTGACCTCGATCTCCTCTCCCAGCGCCAGATCGGCGTCGTCGATGCGGGCGTGGACAGCGGGGTCACGTAGCTGGATGTCGCCGTGGGGGTCGTCGCTGTCGACCTCGACCACCACTCCTGCGAAAGACTCTCCCTCCCGTCCGGAGAGCACGGCGGCTTCGACGAGGTTGAGGCACAACGCTTCGTAGTTGCCGGAGATCGAGTCGGCCCTGGCCATGATGTCAGGAAGGTCGGGAAGGGTGGCCCTGACCCAGTCGGGGACCTCCTGTCCACCGCTTATGACGAGACACGCTTCGCTGACGAATCGATCCACGAGACGTCGCAGCGGAGCGGTCGCATGTGCGTAGTGGGTGGTGAGAGCTGAGTGTTGGTAGGGCTCGACCCCCGGAGCCAGCACCTGATAGCTGGCTCCCGAGAACAGGGTTGTTGACTCGGCGAGCAGGGCGGCGTGCGCCGGAATGCGCGGGTCGAGACTTCTTATCAGCTCGGGATACTCCACCCCTTCGGGCCAGCTGACTTCCAGCGCCTTCGCCACACGGCGTATCCACTTCAGCTCCTCGGGTCTGGGCGGCGGAAGAGTTCGCAGGAGCCCCGTTTTCTCTGTGATCATGAGATCGGCTGCGGCCATACCGGCCAGCAGTGAGATCTGGGCGTTCCACCCCTCGACGGGAAGCGGGGTTTGGAACTCCAGCTTCCAGCCTCCATCGACTCGAGTCACCACCTGGTCGGGGATGGGAAGAGACACTGCGCCTCTCTCGATCTCGAGCAACTGTCGCAGCCTCCCCACCTCGGCGAGCAGACGCAAAGACGGTGGGGCCGAGCCGGAGTCCAGCTGGTGCTGCACCGTCGCGTAGTCGAGTTGTTGTCGGCTGTGTATCCGGGCTCGGCGCACGTCGGTCTCCACCAGGCGACCGTCGCCATCGAGGTCGAGGGTCCATACCGCTGCCGGGCGTTCCTGGTGGGGAAGGAGACTGGCCATGCCCTCCGAGACGGGATCGGGGTAGAGGAGGGATTGGCGGTCGGGGCCGTACATGGTCAAGCCCCGCTCCATTGCCTCGAGGTCCATGGGCCCGCCCGGTGATACGAAGGCGGCGACGTCGGCGATGGCATACCAAACCCGATACCCCTCATCCCTGGTTTCGATATGGAGTGCCTGATCGAGGTCTTTGGCCCCGGGAGGATCGATCGTCACGAAGGGAATCTGTGTTAGATCCCCGGCGGGCATGACCGGCTTGACCGAGCGCGCCTCCCCCAGAACGTCCTCGGGAAAGTCCTCCGGGATGTTGAGACGTTCCCGGATCTCTGCCAACCCACGAGTGACGACCTCGTCGGGTGCGACGAATCGAAGTCTGCGCTTGGGCACACCGGCAGCCTAAAGAAGCGTCAGTGCTGGTAGGGACTCAGAGGCCGGTGGAGCCGGGGTGGTGGCGGTCGGTGAACCCAGGGTTGTAGACGTCGCTAGGCGACGTCTGTGGCCCACGGAAGCCGTTGGGCTGTTTGTTCGTGGAGCGGGTGACGGGAATCGAACTCGGGGTCTTGAG